>NZ_JBQFNI010000001.1:0-848123 GCF_056532525.1 Ruegeria sp. I3
CCGATCGCGATGGAAGACGGCCTGCGCTTTGCGATCCGCGAAGGCGGCCGCACCGTCGGCGCCGGCGTCGTCTCGAAAATCATCGAGTAATTCGCGTAAGCGAATATACAAAGAAAGGGCGTCCCTCGGGGCGCCCTTTTTCGTTTTTGCCTAAGCCAACAGTAATGCTAACTTCTTTCGTATTGAGACATTGCAATTAGAAAGAGGTCATAAGATGCACTTTTGGGCGCGTTCAGTTTGTCTTGTCGCAGCGGTTGCTTTCTCATCTACCTCTGCGTCCTCACAACAGATTGCGGATCGGATCTATTTGGGCGGGCCAATTGTAACGATGAACGATACGGCTCCGTCCGCCGAAGCTGTCGCAGTCAAAGACGGGCGCATTCTTGCGGTCGGGTCGCTATCTGACTTGTCGGTGCATCAGGGTGAGGAAACCGAAACCTATGATCTGGAAGGGCGCGCGATGCTTCCGGGTTTCGTTGATAGCCACGGACATGTCGTCATGGGCGGCCTGCAAGCCCTGTCCGCTAACCTTCTTGCGCCACCGGACGGGGATGTCATTGATATCGCCAGTCTGCAATCCACGCTGACTGACTGGGCCGAGGAGAATGCGCAAGCCGTTGAGCAGGTCAAAATGATCATCGGCTTTGGTTACGACAATGCTCAATTAAAGGAACTCCGTCACCCAACACGACAAGAGCTGGACATTGTGTCTGAGGACTTGCCGGTCGTCATTATTCATCAGTCTGGGCATATAGGTGTCGCAAACTCGAAAGCTTTGGAATTGGCTGGTATAACGGCGGCTTCCGAAGCACCTCCGGGCGGGGTGATCCAACGCGATGAGGCCGGAGAGCCAAACGGTGTTCTGGAGGAGTACGCGTTCTTTTCTGTTCTCGTTCCCTTGCTGGGAAATCTGGGTGAAGAGGGTCTGGCAGCATTTGCCCGAGCTGGAACAGACCTTTGGGCAAAGTTTGGATATACGACCGGGCAAGAAGGCCGATCATCAGGTCAGATTGTCGAGGTTCTCAGGAAAGTTGCTGCGGAAGAAGCTCTTCCAATCGATGTAGTAGCCTTCCCGGATGTTCTTGAGTCGAAAGAGTTTATTGGTGCGAACACTTCGAAAAGCTACGAAAACAGGGTTCGGGTCGGGGGCTGTAAACTTACAATTGATGGCTCGCCGCAAGGTTTTACCGCTTTAAGGGATCGACCCTATTATGATCCGGTTGGGAACTATGCTGCCGGCTACGCAGGATACGCAGCCATCACGATGGAGCAACTCCAGGACGCGGTGAATTGGTGTTACGACAACGATTTCCAAATCCTCGTGCATTCCAACGGTGAAGGGGCATCTGACATGCTGATTGCTGCACTCGAAGAGGCACAGATCAAGTATGGCGATCCCGGCAACCGCCCAGTTCTGATTCACGGTCAGTTTCTTCGCGAGGATCAAGTCGCAAGCCTTAAGCGCCTTGGTGTGTTTCCGTCGCTCTTTCCGATGCATACGTTCTATTGGGGCGATTGGCACCGGGATCATACTGTCGGGCCGATAAATGCGGAAAATATTTCGCCTACAGGATGGCTGCACGAGCGTGGCATGATGTTCGGCACGCATCACGATGCGCCGGTCGCCTTTCCGAACAGCATGCGTGTTCTCGCCGCGACGGTAACCCGCCGCACACGGTCTGGTGACATTTTGGGCCCCCATCAAAGAGTCGACGTTATGACCGCCTTGAAAGCCATGACAATCTGGCCCGCCTGGCAGCATTTTGAAGAAGACGAGAAGGGGTCTATCGAAGTTGGAAAAGTCGCGGACTTTGTGATTTTGTCGGACGATCCTACTGCCGTCGATCCGGAAACACTGGCGGAGCTTGAAGTGCGTGTAACGATTAAAGGCGACGAGGTGGTCTATGAAGCGGAAGGCGATGTCAGAGAGGGAAATCTGCAATTCTCGCCATTTTCAAATGACCCTGTGATTGCACACCTTTTCATGCACGCGGTCTATCAAGGCATGAAGGTTGAAGCCCCGTGGCTTGTTAGGAACTAGCCTGTGGGTTTTGGGAACTGAGACGTCACCGAATTGGTTTTATCCGGCGACAGCTTTGGCTTCACCGTTGAGCTGATCGCGCCGATCGCGATGGAAGACGGTCTGCGCTTCGCGATCCGCGAAGGCGGTCGCACTGTCGGCGCCGGTGTTGTGTCGAAAGTCATCTAGTAATCACGGTAGGTCGGGGTTCAGCCCGGCACATCGACAAGACTAAAGCAGGCCGTCCCAAACCGGGGCAGCTTTTTTACGGTCAATATCAAGTCTGCCTCGACATGCTCGCACCACTCTGAAAAAACGTTTAGACCATTTCACTTTTTAGGCGAAAGCATTGTGATGAAAATTCCGTTTAGCCGACTATTGATGTCGACGACTATAACGCTGCTTTGTGGTTCAGTTGCAACGGCACAGAATGAGGATTTTGATGACATTCCTAAGTCTGTCAATTGGGGTGGAGAACTTGGTCTCATTAGAAACAGCACTCTGAAAGTCGCTGATGAAGTTACGGACAATTGCTGGACAAATTCATCGTCGATACGTTCGCGAGTTTACCTGACTTACGAAGCGAACGAAATTTTCGTGCCCGATTATGAACCGAAGTTTCTAAACTTCGAAACAGTTGTTACGACGTTGTCAGCATTTGGTTTTCGCACCTCAAGCGGTATATGTGCAATCAGCGCGACATTTGATGTCCAGACTCTGGTCAATTTAACGTTGGGTGGCGCCGAGGGCAAAAGTCGTTACAGTTTCAACTACGCGGCAACTATCTTCAAACGCTCATCAATATTCACCAATAGCGCGAACGTAAACGCGCCAATCAGCGATTTTTTTGAAGGAGCCGCATCCGAGTTTGTCGCCCAAACAATCGCGGCAAGACGATCCAGTGAAATTCTTGAGTACCAGCAAGATTACCCATCTGAGAACAAAAGGCCGATGTCGGTCGAAGAGTGGGATGCGATGATCGAAACATGGATGGAAAAACAGAATAACTAAAGATCTCTTCTCGAAACCGACTTAATTACGAATACACTTGCCAAACCCCAACAACCCCACTAATACGCGCGAGTTCTCATCAAGAACATCAAGGCGGGGTGATTCCCGCCTTTTGGGTTCGATGAGGGTTGGCGATGCGCGTCTGTCCTCCTCTCAACCTCAACGCCTGATAAAAGGCTGTATCTATGCAAAGCCAAAACATCCGTATTCGGCTGAAGGCATTTGACTATCGCGTTCTGGATGCCAGCACGCAAGAGATCGTCAACACTGCCAAGCGGACCGGCGCGAACGTGCGCGGCCCGATCCCGCTGCCGAACAAGATCGAGAAGTTCACGGTTCTCCGTGGCCCTCACGTTGACAAGAAATCCCGCGACCAGTTCGAGATCCGCACGCACAAGCGTCTCTTGGACATCGTTGATCCGACCCCCCAGACCGTTGACGCGCTGATGAAGCTCGACCTCGCTGCTGGTGTGGATGTCGAGATCAAGCTGCAGTCGTAAGATCGGAGGGTATAGATTATGCGCTCTGGTATTATCGCAAAAAAAGTTGGCATGACCCGCCTGTTCATGGAAGACGGCAAGCAGATCCCTGTGACCGTTCTTCACCTGGACAACCTGCAGGTTGTTGCACAGCGCACCGCTGACAAAGACGGCTACACTGCCGTTCAGCTGGGCGCCGGTGCTGCCAAAGCAAAACGCACCTCGAAGGCCATGCGCGGTCACTATGCCGCTGCCAAGGTCGAGCCCAAGCGTAAGCTGGCCGAGTTCCGCGTCTCCGAAGATGGCCTGATCGATGTGGGCGCCGAGATTTCGGCAGAACACTTCCTGGAAGGTCAGAAAGTTGACGTTTCAGGCACCTCGATCGGTAAAGGCTTTGCCGGTGCGATGAAGCGTTGGAACTTTGGTGGTCTGCGCGCCTCGCACGGTGTGTCGATCAGCCACCGTTCGCACGGTTCGACCGGTCAGTGTCAGGACCCGGGCAAGGTGTTCAAAGGCAAGAAGATGGCCGGTCACATGGGTGCTGCCCGTGTCACCACCCAGAACCTGGAAGTCGTCAAAACCGACGCCGACCGGAACCTGGTCTTCATCAAAGGCGCCGTTCCCGGACCGAAATCGGGCTGGGTCACCGTCAAGGACGCCGTCAAGAAGAAAGCACCCGAAGGTCTGCCGTTCCCGGCAGCCGTAAAAGGTGCCGCAACCGAAGCACCGGCGGAAGAAGCGCCCGCGGAAGGTGGTGAAGCATGAAACTTGATGTAATCAAACTGGACGGCGGCAAAGCCGGCGACATCGAGCTGAACGCCGATCTGTTCGGTCTCGAGCCGCGTGCGGACATCCTGCACCGTGTGGTCCGTTGGCAGCGTAACAACGCGCAGGCCGGTACCCACAAGGTCAAGACCCGCTCGGAAACCAGCTACTCGACCAAGAAGATCTATCGCCAGAAGGGCACCGGTGGCGCCCGCCATGGTGACCGTAATGCGCCGATCTTCCGCGGTGGTGGTATCTACAAAGGCCCCGTCGTGCGTTCGCACGGCCACGACCTGCCCAAGAAGTTCCGCAAGCTTGGCCTGCGCCACGCTCTGTCGGCGAAAGCCAAGGCCGGTGAACTGGTTGTGATCGAAAACGCCGAAGCCGAAGGCAAGACCGCCGCTCTGGCCAAACAGGTTGCAAACCTGGGCTGGAAACGTGCTCTGGTCATCGACGGCGCGACCGTGAACGAAGGGTTCCTGAAAGCGTCCAAGAACATCGAAGGCCTGGATATCCTGCCGTCGATGGGCGCAAACGTCTATGACATCCTCAAGCGTGACACCCTGGTGCTCACCAAAGCGGCTGTCGAAGCACTGGAGGCTCGTCTGAAATGAGCGCGAAGGCAGAACACTACGACGTGATCCGCAAGCCGGTCATCACCGAAAAGTCGACCATGGCGTCCGAAAACGGCGCGGTTGTCTTTGAAGTGGCGATCGACAGCAACAAGCCGCAGATCAAAGAGGCCGTTGAGGCTCTGTTTGGTGTGAAGGTCAAAGCGGTGAACACCACCGTGACCAAAGGCAAGGTCAAGCGGTTCCGCGGCCAGCTGGGCCGTCGGAAAGACGTCAAAAAAGCATATGTGACCCTGGAAGAGGGTAACACAATCGACGTGAGCACCGGTCTTTGATCCGACGCTTACTGCGACTATTCACGGCCCCGGCGGTTCAACCCGCCGGGGCCGATTTCGTTTCAGACCCTGAAACTGTGCGCGCGCAGGTGCTGGACCAGATGCGGGCGTTCAGCGCTGAGCCCTATTTCCAGATCGCTGATGAGAATCTGGGGCTGCTCTCGGTATTCGATGATCTGAAATACGACCGGGCGGATGTGGACATGATCTCTCCGGCGATGCGCAATCATGTGGTCGGTAAGCTTGGTCCGCTGGGGTTTCGCCAGACCTCGGGTACGGTGTTGGAGCACGCCGAGGCCGATATGCGCGTGCACATCCCCAAGTTCCACGCCCTCGGCGCGTCGCCCTTCGACATCACGCGTTATACTGAGAAACGCCCGCAGGATTACTGCCTGCTGACGCCGACGCAGGTGGCCTGTCAGTACGTGGATCATTTTGAGCTGGACGAGGCTGTGCAGCGGATCGAGGCGTTGATTGCGAAGCACCCGATCAACCTGCTCAAACTGGCGGATTATCTGGAAGGCAAACCCAAACACCGTGCCTTTCGCGAGGTGCTGGGGCATATCAAGCTCAAGCAGAGGGTCGCGGTGGAGTCCGAGCCGCTGTGCCGCAGGCGTTCGTTGGGGTGATCGGCCAGATGGGCCGGCGGAAAGACGTCAAGAAAGCATATGTAACCCTGGAAGAGGGGAACACCATCGACGTGTCCATCGATCTCTGATCGGACCCGTCTTTGGAGAGAGATAAATGTCCCCGCGAAAGCGGGTTTTTTGTGGTTGCCTCACAACTTAAGGGGTAAAGTCCGATTGAGATTCAATTTTGTGCGGTATGGTATCACATCGTTAAGGGGATTGACTTTAAAATCAATGCACACCATCTTGGAAGAAAGAGTGCTTGAGGGCGGCCTGCTGCCTTGGGAGCCTCAGATAGTCGGAGATTCTTGTGAACGAACTTTGTTCATAACAGACGAAATTAATGATGAGTTTGATGAGGAAACTTGGAATGATCAGTCTCTAGCGCATAGATATGCGTTTCTTGGAGCAGATTTTGATCGTTTTGTAACGGGAGATACTGTTCCAATAGGTATGCAGCCATATGACAAAGATGACATGGCATTCATGGCTCGCGTAGACCCTCAGGAGTACGGGATTTGGACTATACGAAGTGTGGCACCGTCACCTGCAATTCGAGTATTTGGGGCGTTTTTTCAGTGCGATATATTCGTAGCGCTACTTACTCGAAGACGTATGGATTTAGGCGGGCGAGGTAGCCGGCAATGGGCTCAAGCTCGTGAAGATGCGATCGTTCTATGGGACCGGCTCTTTCCAGAGCAATCTAGATTAATAGGAGGCAACATTCATGACTTCATCTCTGAAAAGGCGTTCGTTGTCTAAGCCCGAACGTGGGAAGGCGATAAATAAGTACGATTTAGGGTTTGTTCGCGGGCGCAACAAAAACAAAGCGCACAGTCTCCTTTTGGAGCTTTTCCAGGAAAGCGGTCTGAGCAAAGCTGAATTGGCCCAAATGCTAGGCAAGCGGCCAGAGCAAATCACACGTTGGCTCGCAGGGCCAGGAAATCTGACTCTGGACACCTTAAGCGAATTAATTTTTGCGGTTAAAGGAGACTTTTTTGAAGTCCGGTGTGTGGATGAACTTTCACGCGGTAAGTCCAACAGGGGTCCAGCACAATGTCTGGCTGAAACGATGGAAGCGGCTAAATGGGAGCCGATGGTTATCAACTGTAGCCGCAGGCAAGCGAGTGAAGTAGTTCAAGCAGGAAGCGGTAGCAACTTAAGTTTCACTATAAAAAGCTCGGCTGAGGAACAACACTATGAACGATACGAAGCAGTCTCAGGCTAAAGTGGTAAAAAGGTCTGGTGATTTCAGGTATATCCCGTGTGATGCGATAAATATCGCACTCAGTGACAACGGCGTGAAGGTAATTTTGGGGGTCGAGGAGATCGACAACACAACGTTGGAACTAGTTGGTATTCATCTTACCCATAGGACGGCGCAATTCTTGAAATCGGCTCTTGCAAAAACACTTGAACACTATGAACAGCAGACGGGTCAGAAGCTTGAGGAACCTGAATTGTTTGCAGAAGACGCGGCAAGCAAGAAGTGACTATTGCTAAAGGTATCTGTTTTAGGTTGGGTCAAGAGGATTAGCGTTAAAGAACCCTATAGACACCCACCCCCAACCCTGTTACACGCTCCCAATCTTGCGGCCTCGGATTCGTTCCGGGGCCTCTGATATTTGTAACCGGGGACCTTCGGGGCCCTATACCCTTGGCACCTACGGGGGCCTATCACATAGCGGGAAAATCCCCGCACTTGCTAAACGGAAGACAGAAAGCATGGCACTCAAGTCGTACAAGCCGACGACGCCGGGCCAGCGCGGGCTGGTGCTGATCGACCGTTCGGAGCTTTGGAAAGGACGTCCGGTCAAGTCTCTCACTGAGGGTTTGACCAAATCGGGCGGCCGGAACAACACCGGACGGATCACTTCACGCCGCCGCGGCGGTGGCGCAAAGCGTCTCTACCGGATCGTTGACTTCAAACGGAACAAATTTGATGTCGCGGCAACCGTCGAGCGGATCGAATATGACCCGAACCGGACCGCATTCATCGCACTGGTAAAATACGAAGACGGCGAGCAGGCATATATCCTGGCTCCGCAGCGTCTGGCTGTTGGTGACAAAGTCGTGGCATCCGCCAAGGCCGACATCAAGCCGGGCAACGCAATGCCCTTCTCGGGCATGCCCATTGGTACCATCGTCCACAACATCGAGATGAAGCCTGGTAAAGGCGGTCAGATCGCACGTGCGGCCGGTACTTACGCTCAGTTCGTTGGTCGCGATGGCGGCTACGCTCAGATCCGTCTGAGCTCGGGCGAGCTGCGCATGGTCCGTCAGGAATGCATGGCCACCGTTGGTGCCGTGTCCAACCCCGACAACAGCAACCAAAACCTCGGTAAAGCCGGTCGTATGCGCCACAAGGGCGTTCGTCCGTCGGTTCGTGGTGTTGCAATGAACCCGATCGACCACCCGCACGGTGGTGGTGAAGGTCGTACCTCGGGTGGCCGTACGCCGGTTACTCCGTGGGGTAAGGACACCAAGGGTAAGCGTACCCGCAACAAGAACAAAGCGTCCCAGAAGCTGATCATCCGCTCGCGGCACGCCAAGAAGAAGGGACGTTAATCTATGTCTCGCTCTGTTTGGAAGGGTCCTTTCGTCGATGCTTACGTGCTGAAAAAAGCCGAAGCAGCGCGCGAGTCGGGCCGCAACGAAGTCATCAAGATTTGGTCGCGTCGTTCCACCATTCTGCCCCAGTTCGTGGGTCTGACCTTTGGTGTGTACAACGGCCATAAGCATATCCCCGTCAACGTCTCGGAAGACATGATCGGTCAGAAGTTCGGTGAATACTCGCCGACTCGTACCTATTACGGTCACGCCGCTGACAAAAAAGCGAAGCGGAAGTAAGTCATGGGCAAGGAAAAGAACCCCCGCCGCGTGGCTGAAAACGAAGCAATGGCGAAAACGCGCATGCTCCGTACAAGCCCGCAGAAACTGAACCTGGTTGCGCAGATGATCCGCGGCAAGAAAGTTGAGAAGGCTCTGACCGACCTGACTTTCTCGAACAAGCGTGTCGCGCAGGACGTCAAGAAGTGCCTGCAGTCTGCAATCGCCAACGCCGAGAACAACCACAACCTGGATGTCGACGAACTGATCGTCGCCGAAGCCTGGGTTGGCAAGAACCTGGTCATGAAGCGCGGTCGTCCGCGTGCCCGTGGCCGTTTCGGCAAGATCATGAAGCCGTTCTCGGAGATCACCATCAAGGTGCGTCAAGTTGAGGAGCAAGCCTAATGGGACATAAAGTCAATCCGATCGGCATGCGCCTTCAGGTCAACCGCACCTGGGACAGCCGCTGGTACGCCGACACCAAAGACTACGGTGATCTTCTGCTGGAAGACCTCAAAATCCGTGAGTTCATCAACAAAGAGTGCAAGCAGGCCGGTGTTGCCCGTGTGATCATCGAACGTCCGCACAAGAAGTGCCGCGTTACGATCCACACTGCACGTCCCGGTGTCATCATCGGCAAGAAAGGTGCAGACATTGAAGTTCTGCGCAAAAAGCTTGCTCGTATGACCGACAGCGAACTGCACCTGAACATCGTCGAAGTGCGCAAGCCCGAGCTTGACGCGCAGCTGGTTGCCGAGTCCATCGCTCAGCAGCTGGAACGTCGTGTTTCGTTCCGTCGCGCCATGAAGCGCTCGGTTCAGAACGCCATGCGCATGGGCGCCCTGGGTATCCGGGTGAACGTCGCTGGTCGTCTGGGCGGCGCCGAAATCGCACGGACCGAGTGGTACCGCGAAGGCCGCGTGCCTCTGCACACCCTGCGTGCCGACATCGATTACGCACATGCCGAAGCGATGACTCCCTACGGGATCATCGGGATCAAGGTCTGGATCTTCAAAGGTGAGATCATGGAGCACGATCCGCAGGCACGTGACCGTAAAGCACAAGAACTCCAGGACGGCCCTGCACCTCGTGGTGCTGGTGGCGGTCGTCGCTAAGGAGGGAAAGATATGCTTCAACCAAAGCGTACTAAATTCCGCAAGATGCACAAAGGCCGGATCAAGGGGCTCGCCAAAGGCGGTTCCGATCTGAACTTTGGCACCTACGGTCTGAAAGCACTGCAGCCCGAGCGCGTCACCGCGCGTCAGATCGAAGCTGCACGTCGTGCAATGACCCGTCACATGAAACGTCAGGGCCGCGTCTGGATCCGGATCTTCCCGGATACCCCCGTGACCTCGAAGCCAACCGAAGTCCGTATGGGTAAAGGTAAAGGCTCCGTTGACTTCTGGGCAGCGAAAGTAAAGCCCGGTCGTGTGATGTTCGAAATTGACGGCGTCAATGACGACATCGCCCGCGAGGCCCTGCGCTTGGCCGCGATGAAGCTGCCGATCAAGACCCGCGTTGTGGTCCGCGA
This sequence comes from Ruegeria sp. I3, assembly GCF_056532525.1. Taxonomy (NCBI): domain Bacteria; kingdom Pseudomonadati; phylum Pseudomonadota; class Alphaproteobacteria; order Rhodobacterales; family Roseobacteraceae; genus Ruegeria; species Ruegeria sp. I3. The sequence goes on from NZ_JBQFNI010000001.1 coordinate 10,172, forward strand.
AGACTGGTAAGCGATTGGGGCTTTGACCCCACTCGTTACAAGAATGACCCTCGTCGGGAAACCGGCGGGGGTTTTCTTTTGGTTCGGCAGCCCGTGTATCGTGGATCGTGAAAAACGTCGACCTCCCTCCGCCGCACCCCTAGGCTAGCTTGCAGGAATGGGAGGGTCCTATGGTTCAGCTACGCAAAAAGATGCTCATTAAGGAAGTCATAAGCACCGACCAATTGGGCCAACCTTGTGATCCGATCAGTCGGGTTGCAGCGCTGGCGGTGATGCAGAACCCTCTGGCCGGGCAATTTTCGGACGATCTTTCAGAGTTGTTCGAGATCGGCGCCATTCTGGGTTCGGAACTCGCCGCTGAGGCAGTTTCTCAGCTTGATGGGCCGCCGGTTTCGTACGGCAAAGCCGCGATTGTCGGCATGAACGGCGATCTTGAGCAGGGCGGGGCGGTGATCCACCCCAAACTCGGTGCGCCCATGCGCGCTGCGGTGGGCGGAGGTGAGGCGGTGATACCGTCCAACGCCAAGCTGGGCGCGCCGGGTTGCGCGATTGATCTTCCGCTGGGGCACAAGGACAATCCGTGGTCGTTCGATCATTTCGACACGATGACGCTGAACATCCCAGATGCGCCGAAACCGGATGAGATCGTGCTGTGCCTCGCCTATGCCGACGGAGGTCGCCCGATACCACGCTGTGGCAAAGGGCCCATCAAGACCTAAGCGGCTGGTCTTGCCGAGAGGGCTGGGGTATGCCCAGCCCATGGCACAGATTGAATCACTCTTCGTCACCCGTCTCTATCGCGCAAACTTGTCCGAATTCGATCCCAGGATCGACGCGGAGGAATTGGAAAGTTCATGCCTTGTTATTGCTGAAGATGATGAGGCCGGGCAGGACTGGTGTGAAGCGAACGCGTATCCCGGCTACACCAGTTATGCTTCGCTGACCGATTTGCCTTGGCGATTTCCGATATTTGCCGATCTTGTCAAAGTGCTGGATCAGCACGTCGCGGCTTTCGCCAAGGATTTGGAGTTTGATCTGGACGACCGCGCGTTGAAGCTTGAGGATCTGTGGATCAATATCCTGCCCGAGGGCGGAATGCATGCCAGTCACCTGCACCCTCACAGTGTCATTTCGGGCACGACCTATGTGTCCATGCCGGAAGGGGCCAGTGCACTGAAACTGGAAGACCCGCGTTCGGGCCGTATGATGGCCGCCCCGACGAGGCTGAAAGGCGGGCGTCGGGAATTACAGCCTTTCATCTACATGAAGCCACAGGTGGGCGACGTCCTGCTGTGGGAAAGCTGGCTGCGCCACGAGGTGCCGATGAATATGGCCGAGGACGAGCGGATTTCTGTTAGCTTCAACTATAAATGGGAGTGAAGCGTCTTAAAGCGTCAAGGTGAAAGCGCTCCAGTTACTTCGTCGGAGGATACTATGACCAAAACAGCTCTCGTCACAGGCGCATCATCCGGAATTGGCCGGGAATTGGCACGTTATCATGCGTCGCGAGGCGGTAATCTGATCATCAGTGCGCGACGCGGAGATGCGTTAGATGCCCTCAGATCAGAGCTTGAGGCAGCCCACGATGTTACTGTCACTGCGATTCCGCTTGATCTGGGTGCTGTTGGAGGCGCGGAAAAACTTTATGAGGCCGTCAAGTGCAAAGACCTGACGGTCGATTACCTGATCAACAATGCTGGATTCGGAGGGCATGGGGCTTTTTTGGATCGCCGCCTTTCGGCCCATCTGGATATGATCCGGCTGAACGTCGAAGCCCTTGTATCTTTGTGCCATCTGTTCGGCACGGATATGATCAGTGGCGGTGGCGGAAAGATACTGAATGTCAGTTCGACTGCGGCGCATATGCCGGGTCCATTGCAGGCGACCTATTTTGCCACCAAGGCCTATGTTTCGAGTTTCAGTCAGGCGCTCGCGGAGGAGCTGAAAGGTAAGGGCGTCACTGTGACGGCGCTGGAGCCGGGCTATGTCGTGACCGAATTTGCTGCTGCGGCAAATCTTGAGGGCACGAAGCTTGTTGCCCAAAAAGGGGCAACCGCTGAGGCCGTGGCCAAAGTCGGCTATGACGCCATGATCGATGGCAAGCTCACGGTGATCAACGATAAGTCGCTCGCGTTTGTGCTGGGTTGGGTCATGCCGTTGCTGCCGCGACGCGCGCGCCTGAAAATGGTTCGGAAAATGCAGGAGAAGGGTGCCTGAGCACTTGGCCGCGTTTGTCGGGATCCAGAAAGGTCGCAGTAGTGATCTGCTGCCCGGTTTCAGAGGGCGGCGGTAATTTGGAAACAGGTAGTTTCATCTGCCCGAACACGGTTTGAAACTTTCCCTTGCCACCCACCCCCCAAACCCTTATACGGCGGCATCCTGCGGTCTCCCGGCGTTGTCGGGCGATTCGTATGTCTATCATTCATCCACCAGGTCAAAGGTGACCCGTGTACGGGGCCTTCTGGTGTTTTGAGCAAAGGAAAAAGGCGATGAACGCCCAAGAACTGCGTGACAAGACCCCGGACCAGCTCCGCGAGGAACTGGCCAACCTGAAGAAAGAGAGCTTTAACCTGCGCTTTCAACAGGCAACCGGTCAGCTGGAAAACACAGCCGGTATCAAAGCGGCCCGCCGCAATGCTGCCCGTGTCAAAACCATTCTGAACGAAAAGGCCGCTGCTGCGGCATCCGAGGAGTAATCAGATGCCCAAGCGTATCCTGCAAGGCACCGTGACCAGCGACGCCAACGAACAGACCGTAACCGTATCCGTCGAGCGCCGCTTTACGCATCCGGTTCTGAAGAAAACCATCCGTAAGTCCAAGAAATACCGGGCTCACGATGAAAAGAACGCCTTCAAGGTCGGTGACACCGTACGCATCATCGAATGCGCGCCGAAATCGAAGACGAAACGTTGGGAGGTTCTGGAGGCGTAAGCCCCCAGGACTTTTCATTTGTCGAAACCCTGGGGGATTTAACGAGACCAGCCCCCACAGGTCGGGAGAAACCACATGATCCAGATGCAGACCAATCTGGATGTCGCTGACAACTCCGGCGCACGCCGAGTTCAGTGCATCAAGGTCCTGGGTGGTTCCAAGCGTAAATACGCCTCCGTAGGCGACATCATTGTCGTCTCGGTGAAGGAAGCCATCCCGCGCGGCCGCGTGAAGAAAGGTGACGTCCGCAAGGCCGTCGTCGTACGCACCGCCAAGGAAGTCCGTCGCGAAGACGGCACCGCGATCCGTTTCGATCGCAACGCCGCCGTCATCCTGAACAACAACAACGAGCCCGTAGGTACCCGTATCTTTGGCCCCGTTGTTCGTGAACTGCGCGGCAAGAACTTCATGAAAATCATCTCGCTGGCTCCGGAGGTGCTGTAATCATGGCTGCTAAACTCCGCAAAGGCGACAAGGTCGTCGTGCTGGCCGGCAAGGACAAGGGCAAAGAGGGAACTATCACCTCGGTTGACCCGAAAGCCGGTAAAGCCGTTGTCGATGGCATCAACATCGCCATCCGCCACACCCGTCAGTCGCAAACCTCGCAAGGTGGTCGCCTGCCTCAGGCAAACCCGATCGAGCTGTCGAACCTGGCACTGCTGGACAAAAACGGCAAAGCAACCCGCGTTGGCTTCCGTATGGAAGGCGACAAGAAGGTGCGCTTCGCTAAGACCACAGGGGACGTGATCGATGCTTGATACCGCAAACTATACCCCGCGTCTGAAAGCTCAGTACGCCGAAACCATCCGTGCCGCTCTGAAAGAAGAGTTCGGCTACAAGAACGACATGCAGCTGCCCAAGCTGGAAAAAATCGTTCTGAACATCGGTTGTGGTGCTGAGGCTGTCAAAGACTCGAAGAAAGCGAAAGCTGCTGTCGAGGACCTGACTGCGATTGCTGGCCAGAAGGCCGTTGCAACCAAGGCGAAGAAGTCGATCGCGGGTTTCCGCGTCCGTGAAGACATGCCGCTGGGTGCGAAAGTGACCCTGCGCGGTGACCGGATGTACGAATTCCTGGATCGTCTGATCACCATCGCGATGCCTCGCGTTCGTGACTTCCGCGGTGTTAAGCCGTCTTTCGATGGTCGTGGCAACTTTGCCATGGGCATGAAAGAGCACATCGTGTTCCCGGAAATCGACTTCGACAAGGTCGACGAGGTCTGGGGCCTGGATATCGTAATTGCCACCACAGCGAAAACCGACGCTGAAGCAAAGGCATTGTTGAAAGCATTCAACATGCCGTTCAACGCGTAAGCGCCGGGAGGATTGAGACATGGCTAAAAAAGCAATGATCGAACGCGAGAAGAAGCGCGAACGCCTGGTGGCCAAATATGCCGCAAAGCGTGCCGAGCTGAAAGAAATCGCGAATGACGAGAGCAAGCCGATGGAAGAGCGCTTCAAAGCGCGTCTTAAATTGGCGAAACTGCCGCGCAACAGCTCGGCTACCCGTCTGCACAACCGTTGTCAGCTGACCGGTCGTCCCCACGCTTACTACCGTAAGCTGAAGGTCAGCCGTATCGCGCTGCGCGAGCTGGGTTCTGCTGGTCAGATCCCCGGCATGGTGAAATCGAGCTGGTAAGGGAGACATAGATATGAATGATCCTATCGGCGATATGCTCACCCGTATCCGCAACGCGCAAATGCGCGGCAAGTCCACCGTTTCCACCCCGGCTTCCAAGCTGCGCGGCTGGGTTCTGGACGTGCTGGCGGACGAAGGTTACATCCGTGGCTACGAAGCGACGACCGGTGAAAACGGTCATCCGGCCATCGAAATCAGCCTGAAATACTACGAAGGCACCCCTGTTATTCGCGAACTCAAGCGGGTTTCCAAGCCTGGCCGTCGCGTCTACATGGGCGTCAATGACATCCCGCAGGTCCGTCAGGGTCTGGGCGTGTCGATTGTCAGCACTCCGAAAGGTGTGATGTCGGACGCAAACGCTCGCTCCAACAATGTTGGCGGCGAAGTGCTCTGCACCGTCTTCTAAGGAGGTCTGCAATGTCTCGTATTGGTAAAAAACCGGTCGAGCTGCCCAGCGGCGTTACCGCCTCTGTGTCGGGTCAGACCATCGAAGTGAAAGGTCCGAAAGGCACCCGCAGCTTCACCGCCACCGACGACGTTACGTTGTCGGTTGAAGACAACGTGGTCAAGATCGATCCCCGTGGCATGTCCAAGCGTGCGCGACAGCAGTGGGGCATGAGCCGCACCATGGTCGCCAATCTTGTTGAAGGCGTAACAAACGGCTTCAAAAAAGAGCTGGAGATCCAGGGTGTTGGTTACCGGGCTCAGATGCAGGGCAATACCCTGAAGCTGAACCTAGGCTACAGCCACGATGTTGATTTCACTGCTCCGGAAGGTGTCACCATCACCGCGCCGAAGCAGACCGAGATCGTTGTGGAAGGTATCGACCAGCAGCAGGTGGGCGAAGTCGCGGCCAAGATCCGTGAATGGCGCCGTCCCGAGCCGTACAAAGGCAAGGGCATCCGCTATAAGGGCGAGTTCATCTTCCGCAAGGAAGGCAAGAAGAAGTAAGGACGCAGACAATGGCAAACAGCAAAAGAACCCTGTTTCTGAAGCGCCGCCTGCGCGTTCGGAACAAACTTCGCAAGGTCAACGCGGGTCGTCCGCGTCTGTCAGTACACCGTTCGAACAAGAACATCTCTGTTCAGCTGATCGACGACGTACGTGGCGTGACCCTGGCCGCAGCCTCGACCCTGGAAAAGGATCTGGGCGTTGTGGGCAAGAACAACGTCGAAGCGGCCACCAAAGTGGGCGCGGCCATCGCCGAGCGTGCCAAAAAGGCGGGCGTCGAAGAGGCCTATTTCGATCGTGGCGGCTTCCTGTTCCACGGCAAGGTGAAGGCTCTGGCCGACGCCGCGCGTGAAGGTGGTCTGAAGATCTAAGACTTGCGGGCAGCTTTGCGGCTGCCCCGATGATCCGGGGGCCTCGGCGACAGTCGGGGCTCACTTGGATTGAACTAAACGGCGCCGCATGCGCCACATGAGAAAAGGGATGCCAAATGGCAGAACGTGAAAACCGTCGGGGCCGTGGCCGCGACCGTGAAGAAGCACCGGAATTTGCAGATCGTCTGGTCGCAATCAACCGTGTGTCGAAAACCGTAAAAGGTGGTAAGCGCTTTGGCTTCGCCGCTCTGGTGGTTGTCGGCGATCAGAAAGGCCGCGTCGGCTTTGGCAAAGGTAAAGCGAAAGAAGTACCTGAAGCCATCCGTAAGGCGACTGAACAAGCCAAGCGTCAGATGATCCGCGTGCAACTGCGCGAAGGTCGTACTCTGCACCACGATATCGAGGGGCGTCACGGCGCTGGTAAAGTGGTTATGCGCACCGCACCTGAAGGTACCGGTATCATCGCCGGTGGTCCGATGCGTGCTGTGTTCGAAATGCTGGGCGTTAAGGACGTTGTGTCCAAGTCGCTGGGCTCGCAGAACCCGTACAACATGATCCGCGCCACCATCAACGGCCTGCAGAAAGAGCAGAGCCCGCGTTCGGTTGCCGCACGTCGTGGCAAAAAGGTTGCGGACATCCTGCCCAAGCGGGACGAAGCACCGGCTGCTGCCGAAGCAGAAGCGTAAGGAGAGCGAACAATGGCAAAAACCATCGTCGTCAAGCAGATCGGCTCCCCGATCCGCCGCCCCGCCGAACAGCGCGCAACCCTGATCGGCCTGGGCCTGAACAAGATGAACCGCACCCGCGAGCTGGAGGACACTCCTTCGGTCCGCGGCATGGTCAACAAGATCCCGCATCTGGTTGAGATCATCGAAGAGCGCGGCTAAGCGCGAACTCTTTGAAGTAATTGAAGCGCCCTCGACGATGTCGGGGGCGTTTTTTCTACCAATCAGACGGATGCGACTCGCGTACGGCTTTTTCGTTACTAAAGCTGTCGCGAGAGCGGATTTCCAAGACTCCATTGGGAAGAAAACGCACTGGAGGGACTGATAGGTTTTCAGGCGCTGGGCCGGCTCTGACGCGCCCTGCCTAGTCGTATCTGCCTCCATGTAATGGGCAGTTTATCCAATATGGATCGTATCCAGAGGGCTGTATCGCTGGGAGGGTGATTACGTTCAGGTGCGTGCAAATGGGACGATATACCAACCAGCGCCCATCTTCTCCGAATGATCGATTTTCATCTGTCGCTGGGGCATCCGCTCGAAGATTTGCATTTCGTGCAAATCTGTCAGGCAACTCTGTCAGGGGCGTTGATCGTGCCGCGTCGACTTCTTCTTGAGTCCGATATCGGACGGTGACCGGGCCGTCCCGAAACTTGATGAGCAATTGCTGCCCCGGAATCAGCCCGTTTAGATCAACTTTCGTAACTTCGATGGGCTGAGAACGCCCATACCGTTCGCTCCAGCTTTGAGAAGATACGGTTTGGCCTCCAAGAGCCAGGCAGGTTGCGCCGCCAAAAACGAGAAAATCTCTGCGTATCATAAGGCGATCCCCCAATATCAAACATCAATACCATCATTCGAAAGCGTTTGAAAATGCGCTGCTGAGGTTTCACCGCCATTCACCAAACGCATACCGGCTAGACCAAAACGCGCGTTGTTAGCGGTATCGAACACTCCTATCTGAGCCTTGTCCACAAAGGAACAAATGGAAACGCCCGGGGAATACGCCCCGGAACAGAAAGGAAATTAGATATGGCACATACAGCTACACTGACACATGGCGGTTTCAACTTGAGCGCTCGTATTGCGAGCTTTGTTGAACGCGTAAAAGAAAACCGCGCACGGGCTGCAGAATACAGCCGCACCTATCGCGAACTGCAAAGCCTGAGCAACCGCGAGCTGGACGATATCGGCGTTCGCCGTTGTGATATCGCAGATATTGCACGCGACCACGCATATTGCGCGTAACACCCCCATCACTCACCGATGAAGAGGCACCATTTCGGCGCCTCTTTTGGTTTTTGTAACCAGGACACAACAAACCTTGCAACCAAAGCCGCAACGCTGTAGAGCGCTCCGGTGGATTTCTATCCACGAGAATCAAAACCAAGAAACGCCGTGGTTGGCCCATCACGCTTCGGGGGTCACATCCGGCTTAGGAGAAGCGATATGAAACTGCACGAATTGCGCGACAATCCTGGCGCCGCACCGAAACGCACCCGCGTTGGCCGTGGCCCCGGTTCCGGCAAAGGTAAAATGGGTGGCCGTGGTATCAAAGGCCAGAAATCCCGTTCGGGTGTGGCCATCAATGGCTACGAAGGCGGCCAGATGCCGCTGTACCAGCGCCTGCCCAAGCGTGGCTTCAACAAGCCGAACCGCAAGGCATTCGCCGTTATCAATCTGGGTCTGATCCAGAAATTTGTCGACGCCGGCAAGCTGGATGCCAAAGCTGCGATCACCGAGGACGCGCTGGTTGCATCCGGTCTGGTCCGCCGCAAGCTGGACGGTGTCCGCGTTCTGGCCAAAGGTGAAATCACCGCCAAAGTGAACCTGGAAGTCACAGGTGCTTCGAAATCTGCTGTTGAGGCAGTTGAGAAAGCGGGCGGTTCACTGACGGTCACAAAAGCTGCTGCGGCAGAGTAAGCGCTTGTGAGCGGGCCAAGACCCGCTTACATAGACCTCAGAGTTTTCCAAGACGCCGCCCGAGCCGGAAAACGGTTCCGGGCGGTGTTTTCATAAGAGAGACCGATTTATGGTATCAGCAGCAGAACAAATGGCAGCCAACACAAGCTGGGCTGCTTTGGGCAAAGCCACCGATCTGCGCAACCGCATCCTGTTCACGCTGGGTTTGTTGATCGTCTATCGTCTGGGCACCTTCATTCCGGTCCCAGGTATCGACGGGCAAGCCCTGCGTGAGTTCATGGAGCAAGCGGGGCAGGGCATCGGCGGCATGGTTTCGATGTTCACCGGCGGGGCGCTGGGGCGGATGGGTATCTTTGCCCTCGGCATCATGCCCTATATCTCGGCCTCGATCATCGTGCAGCTGCTGACATCGATGGTTCCCGCGCTCGAACAGCTCAAGAAAGAGGGCGAGCAAGGGCGCAAGAAGATCAACCAATACACCCGTTTCGGTACCGTGGCTCTGGCTACCGTTCAGGCTTATGGTCTGGCGGTTTCGTTGGAATCGGGCGATCTTGCGACCGATCCGGGCATGTTCTTCCGTATGTCGACCATGATCACTTTGGTCGGCGGCACCATGTTCTTGATGTGGCTGGGCGAGCAGATCACCGCACGCGGCATCGGCAACGGTATCTCTCTGATCATCTTCGTCGGCATCATCGCCGAGGTTCCCGCAGCTCTGGCGCAGTTCTTCGCTTCGGGCCGCAGCGGTGCGATCAGCCCCGCTGTGATCGTGGGTGTGATCATCATGGTCATCGCCGTGATCACCTTTGTGGTGTTCATGGAGCGGGCCCTGCGCAAGATCCATATCCAATACCCGCGTCGTCAGGCTGGTATGAAAGTCTACGAAGGCGGCTCCAGCCACCTGCCGGTCAAAGTGAACCCGGCGGGTGTGATCCCTGCGATCTTTGCAAGCTCGCTGCTGTTGCTGCCGGTAACGATCTCAACCTTCTCGTCGGGCGCCACAAATGGCCCGGTGATGTCGTGGCTGCTGGCCAACTTCGGCCCCGGACAGCCGCTTTATCTGCTGTTCTTCGCTTCGATGATCGTGTTCTTCGCCTATTTCTACACGTTCAACGTGTCGTTCAAGCCGGACGATGTGGCGGACAACCTGAAAAAGCAGAACGGTTTTGTACCGGGTATCCGTCCGGGCAAGAAAACCGCCGAGTATCTGGAATACGTCGTCAACCGCGTGCTGGTTCTGGGTTCGGCCTATCTGGCGGCCGTTTGTCTGCTGCCTGAAATCCTGCGGGGCCAGTTTGCTATCCCGTTCTATTTCGGTGGTACCTCGGTTCTGATTATCGTCTCTGTGACCATGGACACGATCCAACAAGTCCAGAGCCACCTGCTGGCGCATCAATACGAAGGGCTGATTGAAAAGTCCCAGCTGCGCGGCAAAGGCAAGAAACGCGGCAGAAAGGGAGCTGCTCGTCGATGAACATCATTCTTCTCGGCCCCCCGGGGGCAGGCAAAGGAACGCAGGCGCGTCACCTGGTTGAAACCCGCGGTATGGTGCAACTCAGCACCGGAGACATGCTGCGCGAGGCGAAAACCTCGGGCACGGAAATGGGCCAGAAGGTTGCTGCGATCATGGACGCGGGCAAGCTGGTCACCGATGAGATCGTGATCGGCCTGATTGAAGAGAAACTGACCACCGAAAAAGGTGCCGGTTTCATCTTTGACGGCTTCCCCCGGACGCTGGCACAGGCAGACGCGCTGTCGGCTCTGCTGACCAAGCTGGGCCAGTCGCTGCATACGGTGATCGAGATGCGTGTGGACGATGACGCGCTGGTGGACCGGATCACGGCGCGGTCAACCTGCGGCGGATGTGGTGAGGTCTATAACGACAACACCAAGCCGATTCCTGCGGATGGCAAATGCACCAATTGCGGCAAGGAGAATGACTTCGTCCGTCGCGCCGACGATAACGAAGACAGCCTTCGTACGCGCCTGATGGAATACTACAAGAAGACCTCGCCGCTGATTGGCTATTACTACGCCAAAGGCGATCTGCGTCCGGTGAACGGGCTGGCGGATATCAAGGAAGTCACCGCGTCGATCAAGGCGGTTCTAGGCTGATATCAATATGGGCTTGACGGCACCGCCAAAAGCCCATATCGACCCCCATCCCTAAAGGGAATCAAGATCGCATGCGGGATTCGTCCCAATTGCCCCGACCACCTCGAATAATACTGGACCCTCTGGCGTCACTGCCACGGTCAAGTGTTGTGAAAAAAGGTTCCGGAGTTACGGAACCGCAACAAAAAGGAAAGTGACACGTGGCACGTATTGCCGGCGTAAACATCCCGACTGCAAAGCGGGTACCAATCGCCCTCACATATATCACCGGTATCGGAAACACTTCGGCCAAAGCGATCTGCGAAGCCGTAGGCATTGAAGCGCACCGTCGCGTCAATGAACTGTCCGACGCCGAAGTTCTGGCCATACGCGAGCACATCGATGCAAACTTCACCGTCGAAGGTGACCTGCGTCGTGAAGTTCAGATGAACGTCAAGCGCCTGATGGACCTGGGCTGCTATCGCGGTCTGCGTCACCGCCGCAACCTGCCGGTTCGCGGTCAGCGTACCCACACCAATGCTCGTACCCGCAAAGGCCCCGCAAAGGCCATTGCCGGTAAGAAGAAATAGGGGAGGGTCTGACTGATGGCACGTGACAAGACTCGCGTTAAGCGCAAAGAGCGTAAGAACATCGCATCGGGCGTTGCCCATGTGAACTCGACCTTCAACAACACCAAGATCCTGATCTCGGACGTACAGGGCAACGCCATCTCGTGGTCGTCTGCCGGTACCATGGGCTTCAAGGGATCGCGGAAATCGACCCCCTACGCCGCTCAGATGGCTGCAGAAGATGCAGGCAAAAAGGCGCAGGAACATGGCGTCAAGACGCTGGAAGTCGAAGTTCAGGGCCCCGGTTCGGGTCGTGAATCGGCTCTGCGTGCGCTGGCTGCAGTGGGCTTCAACATCACGTCGATCCGCGACGTGACCCCGATCGCTCATAACGGCTGCCGTCCGCCGAAGCGTCGTCGCGTCTAAGCGATTTTGAATTAGGCTGGGGCTGTGTTTTTGCACGGCCCCAGCACGTCATTTTGAACCTCGGGCGTCTGCACCTTGTTGGTCATGGGGCGCGGACAGGAATGGAGGGATTACATGATCCATAAGAATTGGGCAGAATTGATCAAGCCGACCCAGCTTGACGGCAAGCCGGGCAACGATCCGGCACGTCAGGCAACCCTGGTTGCCGAGCCGCTTGAGCGTGGCTTTGGTCTGACTCTGGGTAACGCGCTGCGCCGCGTTCTGATGAGCAGCCTGCAAGGCGCGGCCATCACCAGCGTTCAGATCGACAACGTCCTGCACGAGTTCAGCTCGGTTGCCGGTGTACGTGAAGACGTCACCGACATCATCCTGAACCTCAAAGGCGTTTCGCTGCGCATGGAAGTCGAAGGCCCCAAGCGCCTGTCGATCAATGCCAAAGGCCCCGCAGTAGTTACCGCTGGCGACATCAGCGAAAGCGCTGGCATCGAGGTTCTGAACCGTGATCACGTCATCTGCCACCTGGATGATGGCGCAGACCTGTTCATGGAGCTGACCGTCAACACCGGCAAGGGCTATGTCTCGGCTGAGAAGAACAAGCCCGAAGACGCACCCATCGGCCTGATCCCGATCGACGCGATCTATTCGCCGGTCAAAAAGGTTGCCTATGACGTTCAGCCGACCCGTGAAGGTCAGGTTCTGGACTATGACAAGCTGACCCTGAAGATCGACACCGACGGTTCGATCACGCCGGAAGACGCGCTGGCATTTGCCGCACGCATCCTGCAGGATCAGCTGTCAATCTTCGTCAACTTCGACGAGCCGGAATCGGCTGGCCGCCAGGACGAGGACGATGGTCTGGAGTTCAACCCGCTGCTGCTGAAGAAAGTGGACGAGCTGGAACTGTCGGTCCGTTCGGCAAACTGCCTGAAGAACGACAACATCGTTTACATCGGCGATCTGATCCAGAAGACCGAAGCCGAGATGCTGCGCACTCCGAACTTCGGCCGCAAGTCGCTGAACGAGATCAAGGAAGTGCTATCCGGCATGGGTCTGCACCTCGGCATGGATGTCGAGGACTGGCCGCCCGACAACATCGAAGATCTGGCCAAGAAATTCGAAGACGCGTTCTAAGCGCGTCTTCACAAATGCCCGGGCTGCCGGGGACCATATGGGCACTTCCGCCCCAAGGAGAGCCGGTGACACGCATCGCCGGCCAGACAAAGCAAAACGCGAAAGAAGGAACTAGAAAATGCGTCACGCACGTGGTTATCGCCGCCTGAACCGTACTCATGAGCACCGCAAAGCTCTGTTTGCAAACATGGCTGGCTCGCTCATCGAGCATGAGCAAATCAAAACAACTCTGCCCAAGGCAAAAGAACTGCGCCCGATCGTTGAAAAACTGATCACTCTGGGCAAGCGCGGCGACCTGCACGCCCGCCGTCAGGCCGCAGCACAGCTGAAAGAAGACAAAGACGTCGCCAAGCTGTTCGAAGTTCTGGGCCCTCGTTACGCCGAGCGTCAGGGCGGTTATGTCCGTATCCTAAAAGCAGGCTTCCGCTATGGCGACATGGCACCGATGGCGATCATCGAATTCGTTGACCGCGACATCGACGCCAAAGGCGCAGCTGACAAAGCTCGTGTTGCCGCTGAAGAGGCCGCAGACGAAGAATAAGCCTTGGCTATATCTGAGTTTCAGCCCCCGCGTCGCAGACGCGGGGGTTTTCTTTTGCTCCGTGTGACAATCCAAGGCGGTCCAAATTTAATTGCTTTCGGCTTTCAGAATGCCATCCGCTGACGCTCCCGCGGACAAATTGGCGTCAGAGAAATCCTCTGTCTCTGGCAGTTCCAGATGAAGAGACGAGGTGTGATCGATTTCGATCTCTCCCCGGGTCAATGTATAATCAAGTACGTGCCCACCGGTGGTCCGGTCGTCAGAGATGAAATGCAAGTGGTAACCCGGTACGCCGATCCCGACTGCGTAGTCAGGGCAGCGGAACCCGAGAATAGTTCCCTCCACGTTTTCCAATTCAAACTCGGCCTGCGTTTTGACGACTTCCAGCAAAGGTCTGTATGGCCGTTCCTGTTTCAAAACGTTTCGATACCTAATGTGTTTGATCAATCCGGTGAAACGAACCGCATAAAACAGGTTCTTTGCATCGGCCATGTCATCCAAACCCTCCTCGAAATCGGATTTGTTAACCGGAGAATCCAACGCAAGCGAAATCGTTGGTTTGAAGTCAATGACGGCTGCGTATGGTGTCAGCGCGCCGTTATCCGCAATTGTCGCTTTGCCTTCCCCATCCAGGCGATAAGCGACACCATCCAGCACCACCATTTCTCCGTCCAGGGCGTTGAACGTGCCGAGACCGAAATCTCCGTGTTCCAGCAGCTGACCGATGCAAACAGTCCCGTCATAGACGCCCTGCATGACGGCGCTCAGTAGTGAGGCCTGGTAATACTCGTGGGCGTGCTCTTCCCGCACAAAGCTCTTTTTTTGATGATGAGAGGCAAGGGCCGTTGCAAAGGTCAATTCCCGGTCTTTGTGCATGGTCGTTCCCTCTGATTGGATTCAGCGCCAAGTCCAACACATAACACAACTCCCTGTGAAACTTTTGCAACGCTTTGCGAAGCCATAATGCTGAAGCTGTGTATTTGTGCGAATAGCTCAAAAGAAAGCGGTAGGTCCTCGGCATTGTCGAAGGCAGCGGGTTATGTCGCTTGCAATCTCGGCATCGGCCCCGCATATCCGGTTGGCGAAGTTGCCGGAGGGCCAATTATGCTAAGAATATTGTGTTCCCTTGTATTGCTGATGGGCGCGACACCGGCAGCTGCAGAGACGCAAGTACCAAAAAGCCAGACCGAAATCAGCCTCGGGTTCGCGCCTGTCGTGAAGCAGGCCGCTCCGGCCGTTGTGAATATCTACGCCAAGATCGTGCGAGAAGGACGGGCAAATCCGCTGTTTTCTGACCCGTTCTTTCAGGACTTCTTTGGTCGTGGGTTTGGGACACCACGCCCTCGTGTTCAGAATTCTCTGGGCTCTGGCGTGATCCTCACGGGTGATGGATATGTCGTGTCAAACTACCATGTTGTGGGGATGGCATCGGAAATTCAGGTGGTGACCACCGACCGTCGTGAATTTACCGCCGAAGTCGTCCTGGGCGACAAAGAAAGTGACATCGCAATCTTGCGGTTGGAAGAGGCAAACGGTCTGCCGTTCCTGCAGATGCGCGATTCCGATCAGGTTGAAGTAGGAGAGCTGACGCTGGCGATTGGCAATCCGTTCGGCGTCGGCCAAACTGTTTCGTCAGGTATTATTTCAGGTTTGGCGCGCACCGGAACTGCAACCGGAAACGCACGAGGGTACTTCATTCAAACCGATGCGGCGATCAACCCGGGCAATTCCGGTGGCGCACTGATCGACGTGAATGGTGATCTGATTGGTATCAATACTTCAATCCTGACCCGCTCGGGCGGGTCGAACGGTATCGGCTTTGCCATTCCGGCCAATTTGGTGGCCGAATTCCTGCGGCAGGCGCAGTCTGGCAACGAAAGCTTCGTAAGTCCTTGGGCAGGAATGGCCGGTCAGCACATGAGCGCAGATATTGCCGAGTCTCTGGGTATGGCCATCCCTCTCGGTGTGGTGATTTCTGACTTACATGAACTGAGTCCGCTGGCAGAAGCGGGTCTGCGGGTCGGGGACGTTGTCACTCATGTCGACGGAGACGAGGTGAATTCTCCGGCCGAGATGAAATTTCGCATGGCTGTTGCCGGGGTAGGTGGAAAGTCGGTCCTGACTCGGCTGCGGGGCGAAGACCGCTCGGATATTGAAGTGGCGCTGATCAAACCGCCTGAAACGCCTGCGGCGGATGAGACTACGCTGGACGAGGATACGGTCATGCCAGGTCTGATCGTTTCGGGCGTAAATCCGGCGGTGATCGTAAAGCTTGGCTTGTCGCTGTCTCAGACCGGCGTCGTAGTGGTTGATCCGAACCGCTATGGCGGCCGCGCAGGATTGCGTGTGGGCGATGTCGTAAAAGGTATCAACGGAACCAGAACCGAGACACCGGAGGATATCGTTCAGGCCCTGACCGATCCAGGTCGCCGGGTACAGATGGAGATTGAGCGGGGAAGCCGGTTAATCTCATTGCGGTTTCGGTTGTGATCCGTGAGTGATTTGTTCGATACCGGTTCTGCGGAACCAACCGCTTCGCCGCACAGGCCGCTTGCGGATCGCTTGCGCCCACAATCCCTGTCTGAGGTGATCGGGCAAGAGCAGGTTTTGGGACCAGATGCGCCATTGGGGGTGATGCTCGCGTCAGGTAGTCTGTCCAGCCTGATCTTCTGGGGCCCGCCGGGTGTGGGAAAGACAACCATCGCCCGGTTGCTGGCGCAGGAGACCGATCTGCATTTCGTGCAGATCAGCGCGATTTTTACCGGTGTGCCGGATCTGAAGAAGGTATTTGAGGCTGCTAAAATCCGTCGTCAAAACGGGCAGGGCACCTTGTTATTTGTTGACGAAATCCATCGTTTCAATAAAGCGCAACAGGACGGGTTTCTGCCGCATATGGAGGACGGCACGATCCTCCTGGTTGGCGCGACGACCGAAAACCCTTCCTTCGAGCTAAACGCGGCGGTACTCAGCCGGTCTCAGGTGTTGGTTCTGGAACGCCTTAGCCTTGCTGATCTTGAGCGTTTGACACAACGCGCCGAGAAAGAGCTTGACCGCGCCTTGCCACTAACGTCTGCCGCCCGCGAGGCGCTGCAGGAGATGGCGGATGGCGACGGTCGCGCACTACTGAACCTGATTGAACAGGTAGCTGCTTGGAAAGTGGACGCCGATCTGGACCCGGATGCATTGTCGACGCGCCTGATGCGGCGGGCCGCAAAATACGACAAATCGGGGGATGAGCATTATAATCTGATCTCAGCCCTGCACAAATCGGTGCGTGGATCGGACCCTGACGCGGCGCTGTATTGGTTTGCGCGGATGCTGACCGGCGGCGAAGACCCGCGCTATCTGGCGCGGAGGATCACGCGGATGGCGGTTGAAGATATCGGTTTGGCCGATCCTCAGGCGCAATCGATCTGCCTGCACAGTTGGGAAACCTATGAACGGCTGGGCTCGCCCGAGGGCGAGTTGGCACTGGCGCAGGCGTTGGTGTATCTGGCTCTCGCTCCGAAATCGAACGGGGCCTATGTGGGGTATAAGGCGGCGATGCGGCTGGCCAAGCAATCGGGCAGTGAACCGCCACCCAAACATATCCTGAACGCTCCGACATCGCTGATGAAGGATCAGGGATATGGTGCAGGGTATGCCTATGACCACGATGCCGAAGATGGGTTCTCGGGTCAGAACTATTTCCCGGATGATATGAGGCGCCCGGTTCTCTATCAGCCGGTAGAGCGTGGTTTTGAGCGCGAGCTGAAAAAACGGCTGGAATACTTCGCCAAGCTGAGAACGCAACGCAATCAGGGCTAGACTTGACTCTGCACCCGATGCGCGCGACAGACGCGCATGATTTCTAAGGCACTGAAACAAGCACAATCCGGGCGGATCAGCCGTGCGGAACAAGGGGCAATGGCATGAGCGGCGTACAGGTGATCACCGTAGCAGAGGGCGATGGCGACCAGAGGCTGGATCGTTGGCTGCGCCGCCTGTTTCCTCATGTCAGCCAGGGCCGGATCGAGAAGATGTGCCGCAAGGGTGAACTGCGCGTAGATGGCAGTCGGGTCAAAGCTTCGACGCGGCTAGAGGCCGGGCAGTCTGTGCGCGTGCCGCCGCTGCCAGACGCCGACCATAAGCCCGCTGTCGTAAAGCATCGTGTTTCGGACGCTGACGCAAAGATGATCCAGTCTTGCGTGATTTATAAAGACGATCACGTGCTGGCGCTGAACAAGCCGCATGGCTTGCCAGTTCAGGGTGGCAGCGGTCAAACCCGCCATGTGGACAGCCTGTCCGAAGCGTTGCGTTTTGGGTGTGACGAGAACCCGCGCCTTGTGCATCGTTTGGATAAGGACACCTCGGGCGTACTGCTGTTGGCCCGCACGCGCGAGGCTGCCAAGGGGCTGACCGCTGCGTTCCGGCATCGTAACACCCAAAAGATCTATTGGGCGCTGGTAGCTGGTGTTCCAACTCCGTACCTGGGCGAAATCAAGACCGGGCTGGTCAAGGCACCGGGGCATGGTAAGCATGGCGAAGGCGAGAAGATGATCGCTGTTCATCCGAGCGAGGTGAACGATACGCCCGGCGCGAAACGCGCGCATACGCTCTATGCAACGCTCTATCGCGTTGCAGGGCGGGCAGCCTGGGTCGCGATGGAGCCGGTGACGGGGCGGACCCATCAGCTGCGCGCGCACATGGCGGCGATCGGCCACCCGATCATTGGCGATGGGAAATATGGCGGCTCGGGGCAGGAAAACCTCGGCGATGGCTGGGGCGCGCAGTTGGGAGGTATCATCAGCAAAAAGCTGCACCTCCACGCCCGCAGCCTGTCCTTTGAACACCCGATGACCCGCAAACCCATCTCGCTTACGGCGCCTTTACCGGATCATATGAAACACAGCTGGGATACGCTGGGCTGGACCGAAGACCTCGCTGCAGATGATCCGTTTGAGGAGTTGCGATGAACGCTCCATTGCGGCTGGTCCTGTTTGATGTGGATGGCACTCTGGTCGATAGTCAGGGTGCCATTGTTTCGGCAATGACCGCCTGTTTTCAGGCGCAGTCACTGCCGGTCCCGGATCGTGACGCCATCCTGTCCATCGTCGGTTTATCTCTGCCCCATGCAATGGCGCGTCTGGCAGCAGATCAGTCCGAACGGATACAAAGCGCATTGGTTGACGGATATAAGCAGGCCTATCACGCGCAAAGGTTGGAGCAGGGCGCCGCAAGCTCGCCGCTTTATCCCGGTGCGCGCCAAGTGATTGAGGCTCTTCACGCTCAGCCCGAGGTTCTTTTGGGAGTGGCCACAGGCAAATCTCAGCGCGGGCTTGATGCGCTGCTTGAAGGGCATGGGTTGCAGCAGCATTTTATTACTCGTCAGGTTGCAGATCACCACCCGTCCAAGCCGCACCCGTCGATGATAGAAACAGCTTTGGCTGAAACGGGCGTGCCGGCTGCGCAAGCCGTCATGGTGGGCGACACCAGCTTTGACATGGATATGGCCGCAGCCGCGCAAGTTGCCGGGATCGGTGTTAGCTGGGGTTATCACGATCGTCGGGCACTGACGACCGCAACACATGTGATCGAAACATTCGAAGAATTGCCAGGCGCACTGGCCAAGATCTGGGGCTAAAGAGATGAGCGACTGGAAACCCAAACGCTTCTGGACGACAAGCACGGTCGTTGAGACCGACGGGGGCTATACGGTTGAACTGGATGGTCGGCGGGTCAAAACGCCCGCCAAGGCTGCGCTGGACCTGCCCACGCGCCCTATGGCCGAGGCCGTTGCCCGGGAATGGGATGCACAGGAAAAGGAAATTGATCCGACCACGATGCCATTCACCCGTTCGGCCAATGCGGCGATCGACAAGGTGCGGCACCAGCATGGTGAGGTTGCCGATATGCTGGCCGATTACGGCGACTCGGATCTGTTGTGTTATCGGGCGACCCATCCCGAAACGTTGCAGCAGCGGCAGTCCGAGGCCTGGGATCCTGCATTGGATTGGGCTGCGGACGTGCTGGGCGCGCGGTTGATCCCGCGTGCAGGGGTGGTGCATCAACCGCAAGCTGCCGAGGTGCTGCACGGCCTGCGTGACCGGGTGCATGGACTGAATGCGTTCCAGCTGGCGGCGTTTCATGACCTCGTCAGCCTGTCGGGATCATTGATTCTTGGTTTCGCGGCAGCCCAGAATTGGCGCAAACCGGACGAGATATGGCGCATTTCTCGACTGGACGAGCTTTGGCAGATCGAACAATGGGGCCACGACGATGAGGCACATGCCGCCGCCGAAGTGAAACGGGCCGCCTTTCTGCACGCAAAGCAGTTCTTTGACCTCTCGTTCTGAGACGGATTCTCGTCAAATCGTGAATTTGTGTCCGATTCTGGCAGAAAAGACCTATCGTTTTCCCTGATCCAGCCCTTGACGTTTGTTGATGAATACGCCCAAACTCGGGCCACTAAAGGGGAGACACCTTTTGGGTAACCTTTCTGGCGCCTATGCGCCGGATCGAACCGTTCCATTCAGGGATGGAAAATCAGGAAGAGGTAAAAATGAAAAAATCCGTAATTTTGGGCGTGGCAACCATTGCCGGCCTGGCTGCTGGCGCAGCTGCAGCGGGTACCGTTGACGACGTGAAAGCCCGCGGCAAGCTGAACTGCGGCGTCGCAACCGGCGTACCCGGCTTTGCCAGCCCCGATGCCAATGGTGAGTGGCAGGGTTTTGACGTGGCCGTATGCCGCGCGGTAGCCGCCGCCGTTCTGGACGACCCAAGCGCCGTTGAGTTCATCCCGACCACCGGTAAAACACGTTTCACCGCGCTGGCTTCGGGCGAGATTGACATGCTGGCCCGTAACACCACGTGGACCTTCAGCCGCGACGTCGACCTGAAGTTCGAATTCGTCGGCATCAACTACTACGATGGTCAGGGCTTCATGGTTCCTAAGGCACTGGGCGTCAGCTCGGCCAAGGAACTGGACGGTGCAACCGTTTGCATCCAGACCGGCACCACAACCGAGCTTAACCTGGCGGATTTCTTCCGCATCAACAACATGAGCTACGAGCCGGTTCCGATCGAAACCAACGCCGAAGCGCAGCAGCAGTATCTGGCTGGTGCCTGTGACGTTTACACCACCGACGCATCGGGTCTGGCTGCTACGCGCGCCACCTTTGAAAACGCAGGCGACCACGTGATCCTGCCCGAAATCATCTCTAAAGAGCCGCTGGGCCCGCTGGTCCGTCACGGCGATCACGAGTGGGGCGATGTAGTCCGCTGGACCCTGAACGCACTGATCGCAGCGGAAGAGCTGGGTGTAACCTCTGCGAACATCGACGAGATGTCCAGCGGTGCCACCGACAACCCAGAGGTAAACCGCCTGTTGGGTACCGAAGGTACGCTGGGTGAGATGCTGGGTCTGGACGCGAACTGGGCACAGCGCGCGATCAAAGTCGGCGGTAACTATGGCGAAGTGTTTGCCAAGAACATCGGCGAGGAAACCCCGATCGGTCTGGCACGCGGCCTGAACGCACAGTGGACCGATGGTGGCCTGCTGTACGCACCGCCTTTCCGCTAAGATCCACGGAAAAGGGCGCGGGGGAACCCGCGCCCTTTTTCCTTCCATAAGAAACACGCCCGGAACGATCTGAGCAGAGGCAAACTCTGCCAACATCCGGGATGCACGGGGATATACATAGGTCATGACGACACTCACTGACCCGCCGAAGGAGCACTTCCGGCTGTCCATGCTCCTTTATGATACGCGGTACCGATCTGCGACCATTCAGGTCATAGCGATGATCGGTTTCATGCTTCTGGCAGCCTGGATTATCAACAACACCATTCAGAACCTTGAAACGCTGGGCAGAACAGTCGGGTTCGACTTTTTTGCCGAACCGGCCAGCTATGACATCAACCAACGCCTGCTGGAATACGACTCGCGCGATACACATCTGCGCGCGGCGTTTATAGGCCTGCTAAACACTCTGGTTGTTGCAGTTCTGGGCTGTATCACAGCAACGATCATCGGTGTCATGGTCGGTGTTTTGCGCCTGTCGAATAACTGGCTGATCGCGCGGATCATGACAGTCTATGTCGAGATGTTCCGTAACGTTCCAGTGCTGCTTTGGATCGTGTTCGCCATGGCGATCCTGATTGAAAGCCTGCCATCACCGCGCGCCTTCCGAGGTGAAAACCCAGAAGCCACGATGGATCTTTTTGGCACGGTCGCGGTCACAAATCGCGGGGTCTATATCCCCGAGTTTCTGTTCTCGCGCGGATTGGGCGATATCCACCTTTTCGGTACCTCAAGCCTGCGCTTTGATGTTTCGCTTGACCTGATCGCCTTCCTGATCGTGTTTGGCGGCAGCATCTTTGCGATGCGCAAGGTTTCGGCCTGGGCCAATTCAACGCAAGAAAAGACCGGCGATCGCCCGACCATCTGGCACATCCAACTGGGCCTTTTGTTCGTGCCGTCAGCTATCCTGCTGGGCGTTCTGGGTTTTCACCTGGGCTACCCTGAGCTGAAAGGCTTCAACTTCAGCGGCGGTACCCACCTTCGTAACTCGCTGATTGCCTTGTGGCTGGCCCTGTCGCTGTACACTGCGGCATTCATCGCCGAGATCGTGCGCGCTGGTATTCTGGCTATTTCCAAGGGTCAGACCGAGGCTGCATCCGCACTGGGCCTGCGCCCGGGCCGGACCATGCGTCTGGTGATCTTGCCGCAGGCGTTGCGGGTGATCATCCCGCCAATGATCTCGAACTATCTGAACCTGACCAAGAACTCGTCGCTGGCGATCGCGGTCGGATATATGGACATCACGGGTACGCTGGGTGGCATCACAATGAACCAGACCGGTCGCGAGCTGGAATGCGTTCTGCTGCTGATGCTGGTCTACCTGTCCATCTCGCTGAGCATTTCGGCGGTGATGAACTGGTACAACAACCGTGTCAAACTGGTGGAGCGGTAATATGAGTGATGTTTCATTTGTCCGCACGGAAATGTTGCCGGAACAGGCACCACCCGCCTCCGAGGTCGGTGTACTGGGCTGGATCAAGCATAACCTGTTTTCAAGCTGGCTGAACGCGATCCTGACGATCGTCTCGTTGGTCTTCATCTACTATGTGCTCTCCAACATCCTGTCCTGGACGTTCGAATCCGTTTGGAACGCCAATTCCCTGTCGGAATGTCGTGAGATCATGATGGCTACGTGGGGCGATACGCATGGTCATGCCTGCTGGGGTGTGATCAAGGATCGTTGGCTACAGCTGCTATATGGGTTCTATCCGCCGTATCCGGCGCATCCGGATGCCACCTGGTCGAACCCGCCTGAAACAGGGGCATGGCCGGCCTATTTCCGTCCGAACCTGACCTTCATCCTGTTGTTGGTTGCTATTGCGCCAGTGTTGTTCACTAAGGTGCCGCGTAAGCTGTTGATTGTAACGGCGGCTTATCCGTTCCTGCTGCCTTGGCTGATGTGGGGTGGGTCGATCTGGGGGCCGCTCATGGTCGCCGCCGGATTTGCCATCGGGTATTTCGCGTACAAGTTTGCGCTTCCGGTTGCCGGGTCTCTTGCCGCGATTATCCTTGCGATTGCGCTGCCCATACTATGGTGGCTGTTTGCTGCCGGTTCCGTGGCTGACGCAATCAATGCAATCATTCCGATCGGTATCGCGCCGGTGGAAAGCCGCGACTTTGGTGGCTTTATGCTAGCGATCCTGTTGGGTGTCGTGGCCATTGGTGTTTCGCTGCCTATCGGTATCGTGCTGGCGCTGGGTCGTCAGTCCGATCTGATGATCGTCAAATACCTGTGCGTGGGCTTTATCGAGTTCATTCGGGGCGTGCCGCTGATTACCCTGCTGTTTGTGGCATCGCTGTTGCTGAACCTGTTCCTGCCGCCGGGCACTAATTTTGACATCATCCTGCGGGTGATGATCATGATGACCCTGTTCTCGGCCGCCTATATGGCCGAGGTGATCCGGGGTGGTCTGGCTGCCCTGCCGCGTGGTCAGTACGAAGGCGCAGACAGTCTGGGCCTGAACTACTGGCAGGCGCAGCGGCTGATCATCATGCCACAGGCGCTGAAGATCTCGATCCCGGGCATCGTGAGCACGTTCATCGGTATTTTCAAGGATACGACTTTGGTCTCGATCATCGGTCTGTTCGACGTGATCGGCCTGACCAACGGCATCCGCGCCGATACCGCCTGGAACGGCGTCTACTGGGAACTGTTTGCCTTTATCGGCGTTCTGTTCTTCGTGGTTTGCTTCTCCATGTCCCGTTATTCCATGTACCTGGAGCGCAAGCTTCAGACTGGCCACCGTTAAGGAGTTCAACACATGTCTGAACTTGCAATTGAACGCGAAATCGACCGCTCCAAAATGCAGGTGAGCGACGAAATCGCCATCGAAATCACCAATATGAACAAGTGGTACGGTGCCTTCCACGTGCTGCGCGATATCAATCTGACCGTCAATCAGGGCGAGCGGATCGTGATCGCGGGGCCGTCGGGGTCGGGCAAGTCTACCCTGATCCGCTGCCTGAACGCGCTGGAGGAACACCAGCAGGGCACGATCATTGTGGATGGGACCGAGCTGTCGAATGACCTGAAAAACATCGACAAAATCCGGTCCGAGGTTGGCATGGTGTTCCAGCACTTCAACCTGTTCCCGCACCTGACCATTCTGGAAAACTGCACGCTGGCCCCGATCTGGGTGCGCAAGACGCCCAAGAAAGAGGCCGAAGAGCGCGCGATGCATTTCCTGGAAAAGGTGAAGATCCCCGAGCAGGCCGACAAGTATCCCGGTCAGCTATCGGGTGGTCAGCAGCAGCGTGTGGCGATTGCCCGCTCGCTGTGCATGATGCCGCGGATCATGTTGTTCGATGAACCTACATCGGCGCTGGACCCTGAGATGATCAAAGAGGTGCTCGACACCATGATCGAACTGGCCGAGGAAGGCATGACCATGCTGTGTGTGACCCACGAGATGGGCTTTGCCCGCCAGGTCGCCAACCGCGTGATCTTTATGGATGCCGGTCAGATTGTGGAGCAGAACGAACCGGAAGAGTTCTTCAACAACCCGCAGAGCGAACGGACCAAGTTGTTCCTCAGCCAGATTCTGGGACACTAAATTCGGATCAGAAAACTAAGAAGGCGGGGTGTCGACCTCGCCTTTTTCTATTCCAGCAGCTCGCGTGGGATCGTGAAGCCCAGAACCTCACCCTGATGCCATTCGAGCGCATTCCAGTCGGGGATATCGAACCGGATTACAGTCGTTGCACAAGTCGGATAGTCGTAGAATCTCGAATGATCGGGCTGGTTGCGTACCAGCCGATTTGCAAATGCAGCGATGCCGGGATTATGCCCCAGCATTAGTACGGTATCGCCGGTGGCTGTGGCCAATTCGGCGAACATCTCATCGGGGCCTGTCAGATACAAGGCGGGGGTAAAGCGGATTTTCGGGGTGCTCAGCCCCAATCTGTCCCACGTTTCCCGCGTGCGCTTGGCGCTTGAGCAGATAACGTCATCCGGTAGCCAGCCATTGCCTTGCAGCCACGCCCCAATCGCGGGGGCCGATTTGCGTCCTCGATTGTTCAACGGGCGGTCGTGATCTTCGGCAAAGGGATCGCCCCAACTGGACTTGGCATGGCGCATTAGGATCAGTGTGCAGGTCATGATCGGTGAAATGCTTTCATGTGATGCGCAGATTGCTCTGGCTGGCGCTCTGCGCCGGCGCTGAGAGGGCAGGCGAGCCGGGCGAGGCAGCCTTTGTTCATGCAGCTGTGTCCCGCCTTGGTATCGAGATGATCATGACAGGCTGCCACGTCATAGAAGCTGTGGGTGTTCAATGCCCCAACCGGACAGGTTGTTGCACAAGGCGCGGGGCATTCTGTGCAGGGTGACGATTGAGACACGGATGGAATTGAGAACTCATCCGCAAAATGCAACGCACCACGGAATGATATCATCATCCCTACCGTATCGTGCACCAGGGCCCCGACTGGACTGCTGAAGGTGCGACCGGACTTAAGTGCCCAGTCAATGAAGGGTGCGTATGGTGGGCCGCCGAACGGATAGTAGGCGGTGCCCCTCATGTCCTGCGCAAGCTGGCCGATCACCCGTCTGGACCAGCGATCAACCGGGTCGGGTTGGCCATCCTGCCACTCAGCCGAGGCCTTCAGAGCAGGCCAGAATGCCCCCGCAGCCCCCAGAAGGATTAGGGTTCCGTCATTAAGTTGCTTTGCTTCACTGGGCCTTGGATGAAGTGCACCCATAACTATCAGCCCAACCTGAGTGGCTGCTCGTTCGACATTGGCGTAGGTCATCAACGGCGGAAGGGCAGAGCCAGGCTCCAGCCCAGTTTTGTTGGTCGATCGTCCTGCCATTCCAATCCCACGCTCATTTGTTCGTGCCCGTCCCGAGGTTGTGCAATGTAAGTCCCCAGCATTCGGTCCCAGATAGACAGTGCAAAGCCATAATTGCTGTCATGCTCTGTTCGGAATACCGAATGATGTACGCGATGCATATCGGGTGTCACAAGAATCCTACGTACAACAGCGTCAACGGCAAGGGGGAGCTTCAAGTTTGAATGATTGAACAACGCTGTGCCATTAAGAAGGATCTCGAACAGGATCACAGCCAGGGCGCTGGCGCCGAGCAGATAGATTAGCCCGATTTTCAGGATCATGGACAACCCGATTTCAACAGGGTGAAAGCGGACTGCAGTAGTGACGTCCATGTCTCGGTCGGCGTGATGCACACGATGTAGCCGCCAAAGGATTGGCACCTTGTGGGTAATCAGATGCTGTAGCCAGATTGCAAAGTCCAGAATCAGCACACACAGAATAAGCTCAACCCACCCTGGCCAGGCGAGCCAATTAAAAACGCCCAATCCATTTTTCCCGGCATCAATGGCAGCGCCAACTGCCAATAAGGGCAACCCAATCGCCATAGTCCTGAGCATCAGTGTGTTCAAAACAGTGATTGATAGATTGGTTAGCCACCGATTTTTTCGCGGACAGGTTCGTAAGCGTTTTGGCGCAATTGTCTCTGCCGCCGCAAACACAACAAACAGGATCAAAAACACGCTTAGGCGAAATAGGGGCTCGTTCTCCATACATTCACAATCGGGCATGTTAATGCCCGGTGCAAGATGTTGAAGATCACTATGGCGTTAATCAGGACGGATCAAGGATCCGGCACCGTGTTCCGTAAACAGTTCGAGCAGCACCGCATTGGGCGCGCGCCCGTCCAGAATAACGACCGCCCGAACGCCATTATGCAGCGCGTCCAGCGCAGTTTCGGTTTTTGGAATCATCCCACCCGCAATAGTGCCTTCACGCGTCATCTCACGAATTTGGCCAGCCTTGAGCTCGGTCACGACATCGCCCGCTGCGTTCTTGACGCCCGCTACATCGGTCAGCAGCAGCAGGCGGTCTGCCTTAAGAGCTGAGGCGATCGCCCCGGCTGCAGTGTCGCCATTCACATTGAAGGTTTCGCCATTCCGACCTGCGCCCAGCGGCGCGATCACAGGGATAACATCATGCGCAAACAGGTCATGCAGGACTTTGGGGTTCATCTCGGACGGTGTGCCGACAAACCCGAGCGAGGCGTCGGTCTGTTCGCACATCATCAAATGGGCATCCTTGCCCGACAGACCCACAGCCATGCCACCCTGCGCATTGATCGCCTGCACGATCCGCTTGTTCACAAGGCCCGACAGTACCATTTCGACCACTTCGACAGTGGCTTTGTCCGTTACGCGTTTACCGCCCACAAACTCGGACTGGATATCCAGTTTGTCGAGCATCGCATTGATCATTGGGCCACCGCCGTGCACGACGACCGGGTTTACGCCAACCTGACGCATAAGCACCACATCGCGCGCAAAGCTTTCCATGGCTTCGTCGCTGCCCATGGCGTGGCCACCTAGCTTGATGACGACAATCGCACCGTCGTATCGCTGCAGATAGGGCAGGGCGCTGTTCAATGTGGCGGCGGTGGCGATCCAATCCCGGTTCATATCTCGTGTCTTCATGGCTGATTGTCCCTCTGGGACCCTGTGTTAGGGCGTTTGGAGGATGGTGCCAAGACCGGATCGCGGAAACAGCCAATCTGAACGGGCCGTACCCGATGGGCGCGACCCGGCTTCCTTAGCTCATGACTTGTATATTGCTGAACAGCGTCACTCCAGATGCGCAATGATCGAACGCAGGGTCGGAATGCCGTCGCCCTTCTCGGATGAGGTCAACACGATCTCCGGGAATGCCGCAGGATGTTTTGAAAGCGCGGCGCGTACCTGGTCCAGCACCTTTTCCCGGTCTTTTGCTTTGACCTTGTCGGCCTTTGTCAGAACGCATTGAAAGGTCACTGCGCTGGTATCCAGCAGCTTCATGATCTCGGCGTCCACAGGTTTCACCCCGTGGCGCGAGTCGATCAGGACGAAGGCACGGCGCAGGGTCTGACGTCCACTCAGATACTGTTTCAGCAGACGTTGCCATTTTTCCACGACCTTCACCGGCGCGTTCGCATAGCCGTACCCTGGCAGGTCGACCAAATAGAGTTCAGGCCCTTGCGTGAAAAAGTTGATCTCTTGTGTACGCCCCGGCGTGTTCGAGGCACGTGCTAACCCCTTGGTGCCCGTTAGCGCGTTGATCAAGCTGGATTTACCGACATTCGAACGCCCGGCGAAACATACCTCCAGCCGATCGGGGGCAGGCAGGCCATCCATGGCAACGACGCCTTTGACGAATTCGGATGGCCCGGCAAACAGCTTTCGACCGGTTTCCGTTGCGAATTCATCTGGAGTTTCAGCTAGTGGAAAGGGAAGTGTGGTCATAGAACCTGAACCTCGTCACCGGTGTGAATGGTGCCGCCTTCCAGAACTTCGGCATAAACGCCAAAATCCTGATGATCCCAGCTGCTCAGCGCACCCAGTGTGTCGGCATCCCGCTCACCCGTTTCAGGGTTGGCGGTTGTCGCCAAACACCGCGTGATGCGTTCGCGCACATGAAAAACGGCCTCGCCGATCCGGATGTCGCGGCCAATCCAGTCGAACTCATTCCACAGCGGCAGGCCATCGAACCAGATATTTCCGCGCCAGCGAGCGATAGAAAGATCCCTGCCTAGCTTCTGCTCGACCGCCCGATGCGACGACATATTGCACAAACTGATCGAAGGAAAATCGCTGTCCGTCATGCCGCGATTAGCGGCGCGGATAATGCGGGCAGACGCAGCGCGATCTGCAGGCATCAGCGGTTTGACCCAGTCCAGAAAGGTATCCTGATGCGTGTCGGGCTCAAAGCTTAGATCGGGGCGATTGGGATGGCTCAGCGTGACCGAGTCGCCTTGCAGCTGCGCCGAGATTGCCATCAACTGAGGGGCCTTCGCGCCTCGGCTGAAATTGGCGCAGGGTGCCCATTCCGATCCATCCGCTTTCGACGCCTCATGTGCAACCGCCCAAACACGATCCCCGGGCATGGTATGCCCGGGGATCATGGTAATGCGATCAAGGCGTTCACGCCCGTGACTTTTGATCGGGTGCCGCCAAATGCTGGTGACCGAACCGCTCATTTGTCGTCCGTCTTTGGCGTTCGTTTGAAGCCTGATTTGATGTTGCCGAATACATCGGGCGTATAGCCCTGGCTCCGCATGATCAGGTATTGCTGGGTAAATGTGATCGTGTTGTTCGCGATCCAGTAGACCACCAAACCGCTGGCAAATCCGCCCAGCATGAACATGAAAACCCATGGCATCCAGGCAAAGATCATCGCCTGTGTTGCATCGGTCGGTGCCGGGTTCAGTTTCTGCTGCAGCCACATCGAGATACCCAGCAGCAGTGGCAGGATACCGATAAAGATCAGCGCCATGAAGCTTTCAGGCTGCGGTGCCGCCCAAGGCAGCCAACCAAAGAAGTTGAAGATTGAGGTCGGATCCGGAGCGCTGAGGTCCTGGAACGGGCCAAACCATGGGGCTTGACGCAGTTCGATGGTGACAAAAATCACCTTGTACAGCGAGAAGAAGATGGGGATCTGCATCAGGATCGGCAAACAGCCTGCGGCCGGGTTAACCTTTTCCTTCTTGTACAGCTCCATCATGCCTTGCTGCATCTTCTGGCGGTCATCCCCTGCGGCCTCTTTCAAGGCTTCCATCTGGGGCTGCAATTCCTTCATCTTGGCCATCGAAACGTAGGATTTGAACGCCAGCGGGAACAGGATCGCCTTGATGATCAGGGTCAGGCCGATGATGGACCAGCCCATGTTGCCGATCAGCAGGTTGATGTTGTGCAGCAGCCAGAAGATCGGCTTGGTCAGGAAGAAGAACCAGCCCCAGTCGATACTGTCGATAAATTTCTGTACGCCTTCCGCCTGGTATTCCCGAATGGCTTCCCATTCTTTGGCACCAGCGAACAGGCGTGTGGTCACTTCGGCAGTCTCACCCGGCGCTACGGTCAGCGTCGGCAGCACCGTTTCGGTTTGATAGATTTTGCGGCGTGAGTCATATTTTGCGGCTGCTTTGAAGGTCGAGCCCGGCTCTGGGATCAGCGTGGTCATCCAGTAGTGGTCCGTGAAGCCGATCCAGCCATCTTCCTTGACCTGATAGACCTCGGCCTGCGCCCGTTCGTTCGGGTCGATGTCAAAATCGCGGACATCACCATAGTCAATTTCTGACAGCGTGCCGTCCGCCATGCCGATCACACCCTCATGCAGGATGAAGAAGTTTTTCAGGCCCGGAAGGTCGCCGTCTTCACCAATACCGTGGCGTGCAAGAATGCCATAGGGGGCCATGCCCACCTCGGATTGGGTCGCGTTTTCAACCGATTGGGTAACTGTGAACATGTAGTCCTGGTCGACCGCGATGGTGCGGCGGAAAGTCAGGCCATTGCCATTGTCCCAGGCCAGCGTGATGGGGTTGTCTACGCCAAGCGTCTCACCCTCTTTCAATGTCCAGAGCGTGTTGGGGCCCGGGACATCCGCACCTGCAACTCCTGTACCCGGTGCCCAGCCGTAAAGGGCATAATAAGCCGATTCCGAACCAACCGGAGACAGCAGCTCAACAATAGGCGCGCCTTCTTCGATCGAGACTTTATAATCTTTCAGAAACAGCTCATCGATCCGCCCGCCGGACAGGGACAGGCTGCCTTTCAGACGGGGGGTGTCAATGTTGACGCGAGGGGCTTGTTCCTCTGGCAGTGTTTCCTCGGCGGTCGCTGTGGCTTCACCCACGGTGCTGGTCGCGCTGGGTGTTTGCACCTCGTCGCCTTCCAGAGCTGCAATTTCTGCAGCGTCCTGCGTCGTGGTTGATTCCGGCGGTGGGAACAGCACGAACCAGACAAGGATCACCAGAAAGCTGAGCGCGGTTGCAAGGATGAGATTTTTGTTCTGATCGTCCATCGGGGACAGCCACCTTGAGCAGTGAAACACACCCGGTGGGTTCAACAGAGTGCAGCCCCAAAGGTCAAGCGGAATCGCCCATCAAATCGCTCCGGCGCTGGATTTGGCGCACCGTAATTGCAGATTTCATCCCATTTTGCGACCGATCTTGGATGCACCCCTGATCTTGGCACGATGCGCCGCGATCCAATCCAGGGTCTGCTCAAATGGCATTGGCTTTGCAATTCCGAACCCCTGAACGTGGTTACTGCCCAATTGCGCCATCAACGCGTGCTCGCCGGGCGTTTCCACGCCTTCGGCGAGCGTCTCGAGGTTCAGGCGTTCAGCCATGGTCAGAATGGCGCTGACCAGTTGCTGCTGGCTGGGATCCTGATCGGATTTGGTGACAAACGTCCGATCAATTTTAATCCGCGAGACGTCAAACCGCTTGATAGAGGCGATTGAAGCATGTCCGGTGCCAAAGTCATCCAGGTCGATACAACATCCAAGCGCAGCCATGCCGGTTACATTCCGCGTGATCACGTCATCCGGCCTGCGCGAGAACACGGTTTCCAGAATCTCAACCGCCAGCCGATCCGGTGTCAGATCAAACTGATCCAACTCCCATTTCAGGCGGTCGATCAGACCCGGATTGCGCAACTCATCGGATGAGA
Organism: Ruegeria sp. I3; assembly: GCF_056532525.1. Taxonomy (NCBI): domain Bacteria; kingdom Pseudomonadati; phylum Pseudomonadota; class Alphaproteobacteria; order Rhodobacterales; family Roseobacteraceae; genus Ruegeria; species Ruegeria sp. I3. The sequence goes on from NZ_JBQFNI010000001.1 coordinate 41,497, forward strand.
AATTGATACCGATCCGGGGCACAACGCATGCTGCACGATCCCAAGCTTGCATCGCTTTAAAAGCATGGTGACGCATGATTTGGCCTAGCCGCTCCATCAGTTCGGCTTGCTCGGCGAAGGGCAGGAATACCTGCGGGCTGAGAACACCTTTTATTGGATGCTCCCACCTTGCCAAAGCCTCGAACCCTGTGATGTTCCCATTATCCGTTGAAACCTGAGGCTGAAACCAGGGCCGAATCTCTCCATTGTCCAATGCCGCCTCGAACTCTTTTCTCAAATTGGCTCGGACCAGGGATCGCCGACGGGTCGCGGTTGAATAGGCGCGTATGGTGGAGGGACCGCTTCTTTGCGCCTCGGACAGTGCAGCGGTGGCGGCGCCAATCCACTCATCAGCCTCGGCCTGTCGCAGGTCTGAATGCAGGCAGAACCCGATTGAGCAGGATTGGTAAACTCCTGTGCCATTCAACAAAAGTGGCTCTTCGACTGCGCTTTGGATGCGGCCAGACATTTGAATGCAGGCTTCCAGATCAAGATGTGGGGAGGGATGCAGGCCAATGAGAAACCGGTTCTGATCGATCTGCGAAAAGATGTCCTGATTTCGGATGATCGACAGGATGCGATCACTGAATTGCTGCTTTACATGAGTGGCGGCAGCCTGACCGTGCAGATCCTGAAGGTCGGCATAGCCGTCCAAAGCAATTGCGATACAGGCGGCATTCTCACCTGATTTGCTGACCGATTCACTCAACGCCTCCAACTCTGATTGGAATACGTCATATGGAACCAGGCCGCTGGGGCGCATACCTGAATTGTGGGCTGTATAAGAACGGCTTCCCCAATTTCCGATGACGGCAAAAGCAAGGGGCAACCCCAACGCTGTGGTAACAAGCGCCCGTTCACCGCCCAACCAGAAGGCGGCTAAACACGCCGCAGGAATAAAGGCCAGAACCTGCGGTCCGGTGAGAAGTATCCGCAGTGTTTCGGAACAACGGTCGACAAAGAGGAATTTCCGCATAGATTTTACGGCCTTCAGCTTGGGCTAGGATCGCGCAAGCCAACCGTAGGAAATCAATCTGAGTCAGGCGTTAACGTAACTGGGGAATTTCGTCTGAATTTTCGTCTTTTTGAATCGGGTCGATCGAAAGATTTGCGAAATCAAACAGTTTTGGGTCCAGAAGATGCGAAGGCCGCGCATTGGTCAATGCCCGAAACATCACTTGCCGCCGACCGGGGCTGTTCTTTTCCCACTGATCTAGGATCTGCTTGACCTGCTGGCGCTGCAGCCCGTCCTGACTGCCGCACAGATCGCAGGGTATGATGGGATAGTTCATCGCCTTGGCGAATTTCTCGCAATCCGCCTCGGCCACATGGGCCAGCGGGCGATAGACGAACAGATCTCCTTCTTCATTCACCAGTTTTGGTGGCATGGTTGCAAGACGACCGCCATGGAACAGGTTCATGAAAAAGGTTTCAAGGATGTCATCGCGGTGATGGCCAAGCACAACTGCGGAACAACCTTCCTCGCGCGCGATACGATAGAGGTTGCCCCGACGCAGGCGTGAACACAGCGCACAATAGGTGCGGCCCTGCGGAACTTTGTCCATCACAACGGAATAGGTGTCCTGATACTCAATCCGATGTGGCACCCCCATACGGTCTAGGAATTCTGGCAGGACTGTTGCCGGGAACCCCGGTTGCCCCTGATCCAGATTGCAGGCCAGAAGATCCACGGGCAGCAGACCGCGCCATTTCAGTTCGTAGAGCACCGCCAGAAGGGTATAGCTGTCCTTGCCGCCCGATAGGCAGACCAACCAGCGGGGTGTTTTACCTTCGGCGGTGCGGTCCACCATGCCGTACTGCTCAATGGCCTCGCGCGTCTGGCGCACGATGCGCTTGCGCAGCTTCTTGAACTCGGTGGTTGAAGGCGCACCGGCAAAAAGCGGATGGATATCGTCGGCTTCATCAAACATGGGCGGGGCCTATCGCAGTTGGGTGAACCGGGCAAGGGTCAGGGTCGTTCGTCGTCGGGCACAGGGTCATAGCCATCGCCACCCCACGGATGGCAGCGCCCGATCCGGCGCGCCGCCAGCCATGCGCCCTTGATGGCGCCGTGTTTATCAAGCGCTTCCAGTGCATAGGCGGAACAAGTCGGCTGATAGCGGCAGTTAAATCCAACCCAGGGGCTGAAGATCAACCGGTAGGCCCGGACGGGCAGGGCGAGGAGATGGGCAAAGAGGGTCATTTGCCACCCCCGTGTATTTTGCGCAGCGCATAGCGCAAATCGTCTTTCAGCGCATCAAAGGGCCGTGCAGCGGTAACCTCGGCGCGGCCGATCAACACGTAGTCCCAGCCCGCATGCCCATGAATAAGTAATACGGCTCGCGCGGCTTCACGCAGGCGGCGTTTGGCGCGGTTGCGGGCGACGGCATTGCCGACCTTCTTTGAGCAGGTGAACCCGATGCGAATGCCCGCAGCCTCATCAGCGCCACGTTTACGCGCCTGCACCATCATCGATGCAGTGCCTTGCCGTTTGGCCCGCGCGGCTTTCAGAAAGTCCGAGCGATTCTGCAGTACGGTCAATGATTCAGATGCGCAAACGGACGCCGCCGGGGGCATCACCCTCGGCTGGTTGTTACCATCCTCAGGGGCCTCCGGCGGCGTCATGTTCATAACCTGAAAGGTCGAGCGATTTATGCGCTAAGCGACTTGCGGCCGCGTGCGCGACGTGCGTTCAGGATTTTGCGGCCGGCTTTGGTAGCCATGCGCGCGCGGAAACCGTGGCGGCGTTTGCGAACCAGGTTCGAAGGCTGATAGGTGCGTTTCATCGCTCCGTCTCCAATCTATAGCGGTGGGTGCGGCGCGGATTCGCCTGGCCCTAGTGTTCGAAGCCCGTCCTCTACTGGGTAGCGGGGGGTAAGTCAAACCCCTAGGTGGGGGTTTTGGTGCGTTTTGCAACAAATCTGTAATCTGCCCGGGCAAAAGATTTCAAAAACCGGGTTCAGAGCGCGTATCCCTCACATTAAGTGCCATAAACATCAAGGCCCCGTGAGGCCTCTGTTGCAGCGCGCGCGGGCGGCGCATGTTGTGGGCAAGATGAATGAACAAGAACCTGCTACCCAGATGAACGAAACCACCAAGATCCCGCGCAACGGGCTGGCACGTCATATCCCATTGGTGGTGATTCTCGCCGTTGCCGCCGTGGGGTTCTTTGCGCTGGGCGACTATCTGACCTTTGAAACCCTGCGCGACAATCGCGAGGCGTTGCTGGCCTGGCGCGATTCAAACTACTGGGCGATGGCTGCGGCTTTCGTAGGGATTTACATCATTATTGTTGCTTTCTCGCTGCCTGGCGCTGCGGTCGCCTCGATGACCGGTGGGTTCCTGTTCGGGTTGCTTGCAGGAACGGTTTTTAATGTTTTTGCCGCAACCATAGGCGCTTCGACGATCTTTCTGGCCGCACGCTGGGGTTTGGGTGAATCTCTGACCGCCAAGCTTGAAGCCTCGGAAGGGACGGTCAAGAAACTGAAGGACGGGCTGCGTGAGAATGAAATCTCGGTTTTGTTCCTGCTGCGTCTTGTACCTGTGGTGCCCTTCTTCGTTGCCAATCTGGTGCCCGCATTGGTTGGGGTAAAGTTCCGAAACTTCCTGATTACGACGGCGCTGGGCATCATCCCTGGTGGGATTGTCTATACCTGGATCGGTGTTGGGCTGGGTGGTGTCTTTGATCGCGGCGAAACCCCGGATGTCTCGCTGTTATGGGAACCCTTCGTGATCGGGCCAATTATTGGCTTGTGCGCGCTGGCAGCGCTGCCGATTGTCATCAAATCCCTCCGTGGTCGAAAGGGCTCCTGATCCATGCAAGAGTTGAAAACCGATATCCTGGTGATCGGGGCCGGGTCAGGCGGGTTGTCTGTAGCCGCCGGGGCCAGCCAGATGGGTGCGGATGTCATCCTGCTGGAAGGCCACAAGATGGGTGGGGATTGCCTGAACTTCGGCTGTGTCCCATCCAAAGCTCTGATCGCCAGCGGCAAGGCTGCATATGCTCAGGCCCACGCGTCGGCTTTTGGCGTCGCGGATGCGATGCCACAAGTGGATTACGCAGCTGCCAAGGATCATGTGCAGAGTGTTATCGCCCAGATCGAACCCATGGACAGTCAGGAGCGTTTTGAAGGCTTTGGCGTCAAGGTAATCCGGGAGTACGGCCGATTCATCTCACCCACGCAGGTACAGGCCGGAGATCACCTGATCACCGCCCGACGCGTCGTGGTGGCCACAGGTTCATCGCCCTTGGTGCCGCCGCTGCCCGGGCTGGATCAAGTGCCGTATTACACCAACGAGACCATATTCGACCTGCGCGATAAGCCCGAGCACCTGCTGATCATCGGCGGAGGTCCCATCGGCATGGAAATGGCGCAGGCGCATATCCGGCTGGGCTGCAAAGTGACCGTGATCGAGGGCCTTAGTGCGCTGGGCAAAGACGACCCTGAAGCTGCAGCCGTCGTGCTGGATAGTCTTCGGACTGAAGGTGTCGAAATCCATGAAAACGCCATGGTGTCCCAGATCCGAGAAAATGCAGGCACCATTGAGGTGGTCACTGAGAATGATGAGGTCTACGCGGGCTCTCATCTGTTGCTGGCCGTCGGACGCAAGGCCAATATCGACCGTCTGAACCTCGGCGCTGCCGGGATCGACAGCACGCGGGCAGGCATCAAGGTGGACGACTCTTTACGCACGAGCAATCGCAAGGTCTATGCCATTGGTGATGTTGCAGGTGGGCTGCAATTTACCCATGTCGCCGGATATCATGCGGGGATCATCATCCGCTCTGCCTTATTTGGGCTTCCGTCGAAAGCGAAGACCGCTCATATCCCATGGGCCACCTATACAGATCCCGAACTGGCACAGGTCGGCCTGACCGAGACACAAGCCCGTGAACAGCATGGCGACGCGGTGGAGGTTGCCCGGTTCGACTATCATCACAATGACCGCGCAGTTTCCGAGCGCAAGACCAAGGGGTTCATCAAGGTGATGGTCGTAAAGGGCCGACCTGTGGGCGCGACAATCGTCGGATATCAGGCCGGAGAATTGATCAACTTGTGGTCGCTGGCGCTGGTCAATAATCTCAAGATGGGTCAGATCGCAACGATGGTTTCGCCTTACCCAACGGTCGGAGAGCTTAACAAACGTGTGGCAGGAGCCTATTTCTCTCCAAGGCTGTTTGAGAATCAAATGGTTAAACGAGTGGTCAGGTTCGTCCAGCGCTGGATTCCCTGACCCAAGGAGGAGCGCAAAGTGAACTCGCTGTCGGGCCGATTTCTGATCCTGACGACGGTCTTCGTCATGTTGGCCGAAGTACTGATCTTTGTGCCCTCGATCGCGCGTTTCCGTGAAGATTTTCTGCTGAACCGGCTGGAACGCGCCCAGATCGCCTCGCTTGCTTTGTTGGCCGACGATATGCTGGCTGATGAGCTTGAAGCGGAATTGCTGTCAAATGCGGGGGTCTATAACGTCGTATTGCGCCGCGACGAGGTGCGTCAGCTCATGCTGTCTTCACCGATCCCGACCCAGATCACCAAGACCTTTGATTTGCGTAATGCCAGCGCTTGGGTGCTGATCCGTGATGCGGTCTCGCGGCTGTTCATCCCCGAAAACGAAGTTATCCGTGTGATCGGCGCACCGGTCAAAGACGCAGGACTGTTGATCGAAGTGACAATGGACAGTGAGCCCTTGCGCATGGCCATGACGGATTATGGGCTCCGCATCCTTGGGCTGTCCTTTGTGATCTCAATCATAACGGCCTCGTTCCTGTTTCTGGCTGTGCGCGTGGTACTGGTGCGTCCGATCAAAAGCGTTGTTGGCTACATGCAGCGCTATGCCAGCGCACCTGAGGATGCGCGCGGCATCATCTCCCCCAATTCAAAGGTGACCGAACTGCGCGAGGCCGAAGAGGCCCTGCAGATGCTTCAAACCGATCTGACCCAGGCCCTGAAACAACGTGAACGTCTGGCCCAGTTGGGCGGGGCGGTGGCTAAGGTCAGCCACGATCTGCGCAACATTCTGACGTCTGCTCAGCTGTTTACCGATCGAATTGAGGCCAGCAATGACCCCCTGGTGGCGCGAATGGCACCCAAACTTGTCAATTCGATCACGCGGGCGGTTTCTTTGTGCGAAAGCACCTTGGCGTTCGGACGCGCCGAAGAACCAGCCCCAACCCTGACCATGGTGCGCTTGCGGGACGTTACCGCAGATGTTGTCGCCAGCGAACAACTCGCCATTGCCGATGCCTGCGTTGAGATCGTGAACGACGTACCCGAAGATCTTGTTATCCGTGCCGACCCGGAACAGATTTTCAGGGTTGTCATGAATCTTGTGCGCAATGCCCGGCAAGCACTTCTGGTCTCGGGTAAGGCGGGGCGCGTAACGGTGTCTGCATCTGAGCTTGAAGCCGACTGGTGCATCGAAATCAGCGATACGGGTCCAGGCCTGCCCCCTAAGGCCCGAGAGAATCTGTTTACACCATTTCAGGGTGGTGTTCGCAAAGGCGGCTCGGGACTTGGGCTTGCGATTTCGCAAGAATTGGTGCGGGGTCACGGCGGAGACCTGTTTCTGAAAGACACAGGGCCTGATGGAACCACCTTTGAAATAAGGCTTCCACGCGGCGATATGACTTTTTGAAGTTTTTTTGAAGAATCGACTTGCGCGCCCTCGGCCTCAGGTCTAAACACCGCCTCACCAATGCGGACCGATAGCTCAGCTGGATAGAGTACTTGACTACGAATCAAGGGGTCGGGGGTTCGAATCCTCCTCGGTCCGCCACTTGGTGCTGTTGGACGTCAGACGAATTTGACTTTTGCGTCATAAACTGACCCAACACCCCCCTTGCCATACTCCCACAGACTGTTTCGTTTGATCTGACTTCCCTTCCGGAAATCAGGGCTGATTTGCAGATCAGACGGCGAAGCCGCCTGTTCCTGCTGATCTGCCACGTGGCGAACGCGGGAGGGGGAGGGCAGCGCCCTCACCCTGACGGCCAGTGGCGTTTGGCTTGTCCAAATCCCGCTGGCCCTCAAAAAAAGTCGATGACCGATGATGCCACCACAACTAGTAAGTTCGGCCCACACAGGTCATTGAGCGCCGTTTTGAAATGCTGCGTTTGCAGCCCGCATTGCTGCCGTTCGCACCACGCGAAATATTGAGGTTTCGCGGAACTCACAATGGCCACATAGTTGCCGTTAGCTGCTGCCGCATCATCATACGTCCACAATGGCAGTAATGCGCAGAAAGCAGGCTTTGCGAAGTTCAACGGACGGCCCAAAGTGGATAAGATCACGTCTGCGGCTGTCGCCTAGCGCGGGTTCTGAGCCGTCCGATGCTTAATGCAGAGTAAACCTCTATTTCTTACGGTTCGGTCGCTGTGTTAGTGCCGAACCCGCAGCAGATTTTGCAGCCTTGGATGCATTCGGGTTTCGCAGTGTTTTAGATGCCGCGCTTGCCGCCCTTTTACTGGTGACTTCCTTAGGACTACGCACTTGCGTCAAAGCCGATCCAGCCGCAGACTTTGCCGCTTTGCTGGCTTTAGGATTCCGTAGAGTCTTGGCAGCGGCAGAGGCGACTCGTTTACTCGTGGTTTCGGTATTTCTTTTTCTGGTCATTTTCATTCAGCTTTCGATATTTGAGGAGGGAATTTGGCCCGGCTAGAAACCGGGCCAGTAACTGGTCACGCAGCTTCGCGACCGTCCATCAGCCGCGCGAACTTTGTTTTCCAACCTTTTGTGTGAATCAGCCGCGTAAGGTGCAGATCTTTGTTCAACACCTCTGCTTTGCTCAGACGCGAAAACTGCGCCCAATTCTCACCAAAGACGTAGATCGCGTTCCCTTTGCAGATGCTTTCCAGAACAACGATACCGCGATCTTTAAACACATAGGCGATGTAGTCGGAGAAGCCTCCAGCCCCGATAAATTGCTCATCCGGCTCAAAATCGAGGATTGTTTTCTGGCGGTCGAAAATCACGCTTTGTGTATTCTCCGACAGCCGTCCGAGACAACCTTTCAGATGTACGTGCAATTTTGGCCACGGGTGTTTGCCCGGAGGTAACATATTCCAGTTAAGCCGATTGACCTTGAGTGCTGTGTATCGATTGAGATCCGCCTTCTCGTTCAATCAAATCGCGTGCGTATTCTTTCGGGTTCAGACCCAATTGTCGCACAATTGCGCCTTGATCGCGAATAAGCCATTCGTCGTTGATCTGGTTGTTGATGACGTGGCAATCGGCGATGATCCTGTATTGAAGTTGTTTGTCCGTGGGTGCGCCGTAAACGCCGGGATGCGTATGCGTTGCTGTCGACAAAAGCCTGTGCGATGACAGCATTCCGTCTTCTGGCGTACCACACCAAATCACATCTTCGCCCAGCAACTTGCGGTCTGGAAACTCCGAAAGCGTCGCCATAGTCGCTGCGATCACGTCCTTGTTGCCTACAACAACCGACGCGGGCGAGCGAACGACAATATCTGGAGCGTAATAGTCGTGCAGTTTGGCGATGCGGCGGTCTTCCCACAGTTCTTTCGTGATGCTGATGATATAGTCGGGCAAATCGACAAACTTTGGGTCAAAACCGTTCATGTCTAGTGTCCTTGGTATGACGGCATCAAGCGTCTCCAATCGGGTAGGATAGTCGACCCGGAACGCGCACCTTGTTGAATTCACGCAATCGCGCAAAAACGTCCACGCCGAGTTGTTGATAGGCATCCAGAAGGTCAACCATGACCCAGTTTTCCCGAATCTTATTGTTTTCTAGACGCCAGAAATCCAATGATTTCATGGTGATGCGTTTGCCCGTGGGTGCAATACCCATCCACCCATCGTTGGTCACGGTTTGGATCATATTCGGCCACCCGGTCACGGCTGCATAGTTGCCGTCACCGAAGAAGTGATAGGTTATTTCATCTACGTATCGGCCGCGATCCGGCATCCCATTCAGAAACGGGATCTGATGCCAATTGCGGAAACCAGCGATGCCTCGGCCTGTGCCAATTCCGGCCGGGCCGTACCAGTTGACGCGTTCGCTCCAGAAACGCGGCATTTCCATCTTTTCGGGGCCGCCTTGACTCGGGTGTTTTTTCATATGCTTCAGCATTGTAACGATGTGGTCGCAGGATGCGTTCGCCTTCACTTCGTCCCACGGTCCGGGTATGATGCCGTCGTTTGTGGCGGGGCCCGGTATGCAAAACTCTAGCCCCAATGACGGCGCCATCGGCCAAGCCTGGGCTTGCATCATCACTTCCGGAATGTCCCAAAGGGTTTGAATTTCGACAACTTTGTCGTTCACAATCCGATAGAACTCGTGAAAACGCATATGTGTCAGGTGCCCGGTTGGCGGAATGTCCAACCACGGCCCTACAAAGGTGCCAACGTAGTGGCCGCCGCATCCGACCCAATCATCCCCCCGCTCGGTCCGGCCTGCCATTACAATCCAATCTCGACGCTCAAGGTCGGGCATTGCTTCGAAAAGTGGCACATAGCAGGCGTCGAAAAAGTCTGTCGGGCCGCAAAAATCACCAAACGGGTGCGGCATGTGTATGACCGCATCTGCCGTAAAGATATCGGCAATGGCCGAGCGAACGTTACTTAGTTCAAAATTGACCATCGCATTTCGAAGAGGCTCCAAGATCGCCTTGTTTCGCGTGTGTATGTCTGAGACGGGACTAGCGTCGTTCATAGTATTAGCCTTTGACTGCTCCAGCGGTCAGACCGCTTACGATTTGGCGCTGGAAGAATAGGATCAGGACAAACAGCGGTGCTGTTGCGGATACCACGGCGGCAACCGCATACATTACCTTGCCTTCGACTTGAGTGGTCCCCATGAAGCTGTTGATTGCGGGGATTATCGTCTCGTTCTCTTCGCTGAGAAGCATCACGGCGACGGTGAAATCATTATACGCCAGCAGAAAGCTGAACAAACCGGTGGTGATTACACCAGGCCACATTACGGGAACAATCACGTGTCTGAAGGCCTGAAAACGTGTACAACCGTCGACCATGGCACTCTCGTCCATGTCTTTAGGGATGTTCTTGAAAAACGAATGCAACATCCAAAGGGTAAAGGGTTGATTTATTGCCACCAACACTATGATTGTGGTCGGCAATATGCCCCAGACATTCCACTCGAAGAACCACAACAGATAACCCGAAACCAATGTTATATGTGGCATGGCACGAAACACGAGTGCGGCCATGAGAATCCAAAATGCATACCGAAAACCCGAGCGCGCCAGCGCATAGCCTCCAAGCGTGCCGAACGTCAGGGAAATGACGACTGTAAAGAACACGACAATGCTGGTGTTCTTAAAGTTGAACCAAAAATCTTCCGTCACCCACGCGCCGTAATAGCCTTGTCCAGTGAATGTGCTGCCGGTTTGTTCGAGTGTGTTGGTCCCTCGCACGGCGTTCATCCAATCCGCTTTGGACAGGAAATCGGCTTGCACCTTGAAACTTCCCCAGAAGGTCCAAAGGAAGGGGAACGCTGCGATAAGCAGCCATAACCCTACCATCGTGAAGGAGAACAGTTTCAGTGGGGTCATGCGTGTTTCTGCTTTTCTCGCCATGATCTTGTCCTCAGTGAGATTTGCGCGTGAAATCGCGCCAAGTGCGAACGAGTACCGGCATCATCAGGATGACAACCAAGAAGATTGTGATCAAAGACGTTGCCCCGGCCGAACCGTAGAGTGGGTTGCCGCTTTCGCGCAGGTCGTTAAAGATAATCCAGCTCAGTGACCGGGCGTGGGCCTCGGCAGAGAAACTCACGATCGGTTCAAACACCCGCAAATTGTCCATGATCAGCATCAGTGTCACGAAGGTCACGAGTGGCATCAGATGTGGCACCACGACATAGACCAAGCGTTGCCACTTCGAGGCTCCGTCGATCTGCGCGGCCTCCATTGTGTCCGCGGGAACCGTTTGTAGCCCGGCATAAAATGTGATGAAGCTGAAAGGCAAAGTGTGCCAGACACCATATACCATAAGCATGAACCACATGAGACCGGTGGAAGCTTTCAAGCTGAGGTTCGGGTCATTGAAGATGTTTTGAATGGTTGCGCCGATGACACCGTCGCCATCCACCATCCAGAACAGGATCAGCGAGCCGACCAGCGGTGTGACAAGGAAGGGCAAGAGTGAGACAAAGATCGCTGCGCCCTTGAGCTTGCGCGGCAGGGTGTTCACACCCACCGCTACGGCCATACCGAGGATGAGGACCATCGGCGTTACTATGAACGTGTATGCTAGGGTAAAGGTGAGAGCATTATAAAATGGCAGGTCACCCAGCTCTCGCCAGAACTCGCCCATTGTCTCGGTGTTTGCCCAAGCCTCGCCAATTTCGGCAAAGGCCAAGTGCGAGCGGTTTGTATATGTACCCAATCCATTGAACTTGCCTAAAGGTGCTTCATCACGAAGTTTCTGTGTCGCCTCAAGATCGACCGAGGTGGACTCCTTGCATCCAAAAGGTCCACAACTTTCCGAAACAACCAGAACCTGTTCGTGTTGAACGAAAAGCGATTGGATAAAGACAGAAACAATTGGCAGAGCGATGAACAAAATCATTGCTGAAAGAGTTGGCAGGATGAACCAGAAGAATGTGCGATGCTTCATGTCAAATGTCCCCGTCGGTGGGTGTTAGGTTGAGGGGGGCTTACAAGTACCCCCCTCGCGCGCTCGATCAGGGGAGTTACTGAAGGAAGCCCGCTTCTTTCGCCGCTGTCCTGTATGCTGCCTCAACATCGGCAAGCGCCTTCTCGGCGCTTTCGTCACCTTTTAAGAAGTCCGACAGCTCGGAACCCAATGCAGCGTGCAGCAATCCGATCTGAGGAAGCATCGGGTACGGTTGCGCCCCGCCTTGAACAGTTGCCGCAACACCAGCTGCCGCTGGGCCAGGCGTAAATCCTTCGAGCAACCAAACAGCGTCGTCGTTGTTGGCCGCGACCATTTCCGGCGTCAACGCGCTTGCCAGTGCAGCGAATGTCGCTTCTGCTTCAGCGTCAGATACATTCGTGGAGATTGTGAAGCCATCCCACCATAGTGTTGCTCCGGGGATGCCACCCGGTTCAACTGAGGGCGCAGCGGATAGAACTGTATTCGACGTAACTTCCGCGCTTGACCCTTCATCGTCGAGGATTGGCGCTCCACGAGACCCCCACATGATACCAAGTGCGGCCTCGCCAGCTTCCCAAAGTCCCTGCGTTTCGTTCGAGGCTTGCGTAAGATGGTCTGGATGCGCGTATTCCACCATCGCTTTCAGTGTTTCCAAGGCAGCAATACCAGCTTCGCTGTTGACAGTTGGTTCGGCGGTGCCGGGTTTGAAGAACTCACCACCGTGCGCAAGAAAGACCAGATTAAAGGACTCGCCTACATTCCAGCCGGTCTTCAGGTTCATGACGATGGGATATTCCATGATTCCGGCATCCCGGATCGCCTTTGCAGCTTCAATCACCTCGTCATAGGTGCTCGGAGCGCTGTCGATCCCCACTTGCGCCAGAATGTCGGAGCGTGAGAACAGGTGCTGCGCATTAGCCATGAAAGCAATGGCCATGACATTGCCGTCAATGGCGATCTTTAGATTGTCGGGAATATTCTGACCGTGGCTTTCGATTAGATCGTTCAGCGGACGGACCAGTCCATCATTCATCAATTGTGTCAGTGTTGAATTAGCTACAATTACGCTGGTGTATTCGGCAGGATCCGGAGTGAGCGCCGCGTTCATGATCTGTCGGGCTTCGGTCGTATGATTGCGCGAAAACTCTGAGGCTGCTTCGGCGCAATTTCCTTCTGCGGTGCCCGCCACAGCGTGAATGGCGGGAAAATCACTCGCAAGTATACGGATGGACTGATCAGACGGGCCGCAATCTGCCGCGTAAGCAGTCGTCCCCATTAGTCCTGCCATTGCTCCAGCAACGAATAGTTTTTTGATGAGCATGTGTTTTCTCCCTTTGATGTTGGGCACATCTTGTAACTTTGCACCCGGTTTCTCGGCTGTTTCGGAATGTGCTATGCGTCAGCTTCCGATGCGTGCTCCAGATTTCTGATCAAACAGATGGAAGTGTTCAGGGGCGACGTTGATCGAAACAATTTCACCGATCTCGGCGCGGTAAGATTTGTCTGCTTTTACCGAGACAAGCGCGCCGCCGATGCGAACCGAAACCATGGTCGCGTCACCCAGGAGTTCCATCGTGTAGATTGGAGCGTTGATCTGGCCGCCGATTTCGACGACGTTGGCGTCCTCGGCCCGGAAGCCAAGGGTGACCTTGCCATCTGGTGCACTCAATCCCGGCACGTCGACATGTTGTGCGCGGAAAGTTCCACCTGACATATCGCCATCCATCAGGTTCATTGCAGGGTTGCCGATAAAGCTGGCGACGAAAGCGTTGGCGGGGCTGTCGTAGATCTCAACAGGTGTACCCACTTGCTGCACAACACCCTGTTTCATGATCACAACCCGATCCGCCAAGGTCATCGCCTCAATCTGGTCGTGGGTTACATAGATGGTGGTCACCGCCAGTTCGTGGCTCAGGTTTTTGATCTGGGCCCGCGTCGAAACCCGAAGCTTCGCATCCAGATTCGAAAGAGGCTCGTCCATCAGGAAAACGTTTGGTTCACGTACAATTGCCCGAGCCAACGCCACACGCTGCCGCTGTCCACCCGATAGTTCAGCAGGCTTCCGATGTAGGAAGTCATCCAACTCAACCATCGCGCTGGCTCGCCGCACCTTTTCGTCATGGATATTTGGATCGACGCCGCGCACTTTCAGCGGAAAGCGAATGTTCTCATAAACGTTCATGTTCGGGTAAAGCGCGTAACTCTGGAACACCATCGCCACATCGCGATCCTTTGGTTCCATTTCATTAACCCGCAGGCCGTCGATCAAAATGTCGCCTTCGCTGGCGTCTTCGAGTCCTGCAATCATCCGCATGGTTGTGGTTTTGCCGCAGCCCGAAGGGCCCAGAAGGACTAAGAACTCCTTGTCCGCAATCGTAAGGTCGAAATTGTCCACCCCAATGAAGCTGCCCCAACGCTTGCCAATGTTGCGAAGTTGGATTTCCGCCATCTATCCCTCCCGGAATCGCCTTGCATACGATTGAGATAAGGCTAGACGGTCAGCCACTTTCAGAATAATGAATTCATTCTATGAGTGATATAAATCAAATTGATCTCAGACTTGTCGACACTACCATACTCCTGGTGTTTCTCGGGGCCATGCGCCACAGGCAGGCCACAGCCGTCGCGCGCGAGATGGGGCTGACCCAACCTGCCGTCAGCCATGCCTTAAAGCGTCTTCGAAAACTCTATGATGACCCGCTGTTTCTAAGGCGCGCGCATGGGCTAGAACCAACTGCTTTAGCGCACGAATTGGAACCGAAAGTTCGCAGAATTGTTCGACTCATTTCACAAACATTAGAAGGTGCCGATGAATTCGAACCGAGTTCTACTTCCACCGACTTGAAGATAGGTGCATTTGACTACGAGCTTACCGGGGTAATTCCGCCGCTGGTTGCGAAGCTGCGCAAGGTGAGTCCGGGCATCAATATCCACGCATTTTCATTATTCAACGACGAAGCTCTTGAGGCCCTGACGCAGGGGCGCATTGATCTCGCGATAGGATATTTCGACTTTCCGGCAAAAAGTGAAAATCACTTTGTTTCAGAAGAGCTCTTTTCAGAAGATTACGTGCTGGTAGGTCGCAATGGTCATCCTCTTTTGGAGGAAGATTTGACATTTGAACGAATAGCCAGGGCGAACCACCTGCTCATTTCACCGCATGGTCCTACTAGAAACTTGGTCGACCAAGCTCTGCAACTTCAAGGGCTTAGAAGAAACATTCAGACGATTGTGCCTTCACTTTTTTCCGCTCTATCGATTGTGGAAAGCTCCGACCTTGTGATGACATTGCCTAAGCGGGCCGCAAATAACAACATTCGGAGGTTCGATATATCCCACAGACCCCTACCGATCGCAGGGGGAATATTCAAACTCCATGCAGTTCGTCATATTCGAGACGCCAATAGTCCTCTACACATCTGGCTAATCAATCAACTGATAGAAGTTGTTTCCGACTAGGCCGTGTTCACAAAAGGGGCTCACATCTACTTTCCGACATGAAACAAGCTGGTATCTGTGATGGAGGTCAACTTGACGCAAGACATAATAGTGTTCGAAGAATGATCGTTCTCAACATGGCCTGGCGCGTTGGTCGATGAAGACTCAGGCGTATCGCAAATCTGCGGCACTAATAGATATGTCGCTGTGCCTAGCTAGTGCCGCAAATTTATCTCGCCTGACCGAAATTAGCTTCTGATACGACCAAAGCGCGAACATCGTTGGATCGATATCACTGTCTCGGTCTCCGGCCATTTCTGAATACTCACTCCAATATTCAGAAAGCAGGTCTGGAGGATAGTAAATTGGTTTTGGGTTCTCAACGTACCTGACTATCAGGTTCTGGACGAGTTCATCGCTCTCCCTAAGCGAAACGATGAGGAACCTTTCTTTCAAAGCAGAAAATGTGGGATCACCAGCCGCAAACAATTCGCAGAACGACCCGCTTGAATCAGCCAGAACTGGCTGATCGGATTCCAGGCTAAGAAGGCCTTCGACTGCGGTGAGTTCAGCCTGCCTATGAAAGTTCTGCCGTTTCACATATTCGTTGAATTCAATCCCGCCTCTGTCTGGGTCTCCAGGCATCCCCAAATAGGAAGTCAATGGCGCAAGCGTGTCCTTGCACAATTCGTCGTCCAAGTTGAGAATGCCCAGTTCCTGCAGCCTGGACAGCATAGCTCCCTTGCTGACCTCGGCATTGAATGCGTCAAGTATCTGCTTGCGCAAATACTGCCCTTGGATTTGGGCGTCTATCGACACATAGCGCCACGCCCCGGATTGGTTCAAAAAGCTCGAAAGGAGCGTCTTTCCAATTCCCGACATCCCGATCAGAAGTATGTCACGCGGTTCACTCAGAAGAGATTGAACTTCCGGGGTTACACACGTCAGCTTCATGGTGTTGCGAATTTTCCATCAATCACACTTTGCACCGCTTCAACCGTCGGATCGACGGTTGCGAACTCTTCTTCGCGGGCAAACAAGGCTTCCAGCCGCGCCGGAGTTTCTGGGAGTGTTCCAAGCGCTTCTACAACTGCCGTCGGGAATTTTGCCGGGTGGGCTGTTTCAGCGACAACAATGGGTCCGTTAAGCGTTGCCCTCAGCTGATCCGCCGCGAAGTAGCCGGTTGCCGAATGTGGGCAAATGATCTTGCCGAACTGCTTATGGATCTGGCGCATGGTGTTTAAGGCATCATCTTTGCCGCACTTCATCGCATCGAAGTCTTTGGTCAGTCGGGAACGTTCGGATTGCGAAAGTTCGTAAAAAGACCTCTCAGCGAGCTGCGTTTGCACGTCGCGCGTTGCGTTCCCGTCGCGTCCTTTCAGGATCCACAGCATACGCTCAAAGTTGCTGGAAACCTGAATATCCATGCTTGGCGAGATCGTTGGTATTGTCTCTGCCTTCGACATCATACCAGTCTCGAACAGCCGGGGGAGGACATCATTTTCGTTCGATGTGACGATCAACTTCCCAATGGGAGCGCCCATTTGCTTCGCGATATAGCCCGCAAAGACATTTCCAAAATTCCCGCTGGGGACAGCAAAGTTCACGGGTCGGCCGTAATCGTTGTGGATTTTGACCGAAGCGTAAATGTAGTAGGACGTCTGAAGGAGGATCCGGGCCAGGTTGATCGAATTCACAGCCGTAAAGCTATATTCTTTGGCAACTTCGCTTTGATACAGGTTTTTGACTATGCTTTGGCAGTCATCAAAGTCGCCTCGAACGGAAATTGCCTGAACGTTTGCGGCTCCCAGGCAGGTCATCTGCTTGCGTTGAACATCAGAGACGCGGCCCTCCGGAAACAGAATTACTGCGTTGGCTCGCGAACGTCCCGCAAAGGCATTTGCGGTGGCTGCGCCAGTATCTCCCGACGTTGCGCAGAGTACGGTCGCGCGTTTGTCAGTGATTGTGAGTTCCCGATCGATCGCTTCCGCCAAAGGAGCGAGGGCGTAATCCTTGAAAGCGAGTGTGGGGCCATGGAAAAGCTCCATGCTCCACAGCTGGTCATCCAGGCGAGACAGAGGTGGGCCATCATTGCGTTCGAAACCGGCCAGCGCTTTTCTTATGCCTGCGGTGAAGTCGCACTGTTGCCACTCAGCTCCGCCAAACAGTGCCAGAACATCCGATGCAATCTGGTCGTAGGCCCGCCCGCTCAGCGTGGCCAATTCGCTGGATGTAAGTTCGGGCCAGGCCTCAGGCACGTAAAGACCGCCATCTTCGGCAGTTCCACGGCTTAGCAACTCTCGGAGAGATCGAGCGGGTGCGTTCCCGCGAGTACTTGAGTAGAGCATGGCATTTTCCAAGATTTCTAATATTGTGGATTTAGCAAGACCTCTATCGTTCGTAAACAAAAATCTAATATAGTGGAACTACGGAATGAACACACCTTCACCTACACCTGAAATCGGGAAAATTATGAAGGAAGCCAGGAAATCGCTAGGCCTGACCCTTGAGCGACTCTCTGAGCGTACAGGGGTGTCCCGATCGATGCTATCCGCCATTGAGAGGGGTGCCACCAACCCGACCTTTTCCATAGTCTGGGCCCTTTCTCAGGCACTTGGCGTTGACCTTAGCTTGCTTGAGGGCACGCCTGGTGGCGAGGATCCAATCGAGCATCTTCATCACTATTCCACGCCGATGCAGCGAAGTGCGGACGGTAAATGCGAGATTTATATGTTGAGCCCGCGACGCACTGTTCTTCCCGTAGAGTGGCACAGGCTTCTCATGAAGGTCGGAGCAGAGCTTGATTCAAAGCCTCATGCGCCTGGAACCTTCGAGCACCTGACCTGCCTGTCCGGCTCACTGTCGGTAACGGTCGCTGGACGAACTGTTCGGGCTGAGGCGGGCGATACATTGCGATACCGCAGTGACTGCAATCATCGCATTAACAACGAGGCGGATGGAGAAACGGAGGCCATCCTTCTCGTGGCTCAGCCGACTCAATATCAGGAACCTACAGCGTCAGTTTGAGAAGGCCTACAAAATGTATTGACTGAATCATATTGATTTTCCAATATACCGCATCTCGTGCGGCATATTGGAAATCTAAAAGTGAAACATCAACTGGTACCTCCAAGTAATAGCGGACTTTTCCGTTCGCGGGCCCACGCAGGATTGAGCGACGAATCGCGGTCAGGTTTCTTTGCCTGCCGCCGTAAGCAGCAAATGACTTGAGGCGTAACGCCCAATCCACTCGTTCTCAGGCTTAACTCCGGCAATGAAGGTGCTATCGGATGACAACTGAACAACTGGCCCAGAAAGCGCGCGGGCGCCGTGGGCGTCGCCGTGATGGCGGGGTACCAGCCCCGGCAATCGTGCAGCGCCCGTTCGCGCAGCTTAAGCGTTCCTATCCTGCCGTTGAGCTGATTTCGGATGATCAGGTTGAACACATTCACCAGGCATCCCTGAAACTGCTTTCAGAAACCGGCCTGGATGTCTTGCATGACGACGCGCGTGCAGCGATGAAAAAAGCGGGGGCTGATGTCCGGGACGGTGAAGAACGTGTGCGCTTCGATCCTGATCTGATCAACGAAGCCATTGTAAGCGTGCCGTCTGAATTCACGCTCCACGCGCGAAACGCCCAGCACAACGTGACCATGGGCGGAAACAACATTGTATTCAACATGATGGCAAGCGCGCCGAATTGTTCGGATACGGATCGGGGCCGGCGCGCAGGCAATCAGGAAGATTTTCGCAACTTCCTCCGATTGGCCCAGATGCACAACGTTCTACACGTGACGGGTGGGTATCCGGTGGAGCCTGTCGATATTCACGCATCTATCCGCCATCTTGACTGTATTCAGGATTACATCACGCTGACCGACAAGGCCTATTGCATCTACTCACTTGGTGAGGAGCGTGTCTCCGATGCAATCGAGATGACGCGGATTGCCCATGGTCTGACGCACGACCAGATGCGTGATCAGGCCTGTATGTTCTCGATCATCAACACGAACTCTCCTCTCCAGCTCGATATTCCGATGATGCAGGGCGTGATGGCGTTGTCCGAGATGGGCCAGCCTGTTGTGATCACACCCTTCACGCTGGCAGGGGCGATGGCGCCCGTTACGATTGCGGGTGCCGTCACGCTGCAAAACGCCGAAGCTCTGGCGGGTGTGGCCTTTACCCAAATTGTGCGGCCAGGTGCGCCGGTGATGTATGGCGGCTTCACGTCCAACGTGGATATGAAGACCGGCTCGCCAGCATTTGGCACACCGGAATACATGAAGGCGCAGCATATCGGTGGACAGTTGGCGCGGCGCTACGGCATTCCGTATCGCTCTTCGAATGTGTGCGCGGCCAATACGGTTGACTCGCAAGCTGCATACGAGGCGGTCTTCTCGCTTTGGGGTGCCATCAATGGCGGCGCCAACATGCTGATGCACGGGGCAGGGTGGCTCGAAGGAGGGCTGTGCTGCTCGTATGAGAAGGTGATGCTTGATATCGACCTGCTGCAGATGGTCACGGAATTCCTTCAACCTGTTTCGACCAGCCCGGAAGACCTGGCGCTGGAAGCCATCAATGAGGTCGGGCCAGCGGGTCACTTCTTTGGCACTGAACACACCCAGGCGCGTTACCGCGATGCCTTCTATTCGCCAATCCTGAGTGACTGGCGCAACTTTGAGACTTGGCAGGAGGCGGGATCGCCGATTGCGATTGGGCGTGCCAACGCAGAGTGGAAAAACCGCCTTGCCACCTATGAGGCCCCGGCCTTGGACCCGGCGATCAGGGACGAGCTTGACGCCTTTGTCGTCAAGCGCAAGGCCGAGGGCGGTGCTGCCACGGATTTCTGACACTTGCAGGTTCGCCAGGACGGTCGCGACAACCGGGATCGTTCCGCTTACCAGCAATCCACTGCAAAGAAGAGAACCCCTTTTCACCGAGATAGATGCTTTGGGTCAAAACGAGGAGCGCGCACCCAAATGCAGTCAGAGTGAAAGCTGAATTCCTGAGGAAAAACGAAATATGCCTACTATTCAGACCGACGAGTCCACAGGCGGAAAGAAACTGCCGTCGCACGCCAAAGTCGTTGTTATTGGCGGCGGCGTTGTTGGTTGCTCGATCCTGTTCCACCTGGCCAAGTTCGGTTGGAAGGATGCGGTCCTGCTTGAACGTGACGAGCTGACATCCGGCTCATCCTGGCACGCGGCCGGCGGTATCCACACCATCAGCTCGGATCCGAATATCTCGCGCCTGCAATCATACACGATCAATCTTTATAAAGAGATCGAAGAACTGTCCGGGCAATCCGTTGGTCTACATCAAACTGGTGGCTTTTATGCCGCCTCGACCAAGGAATGGTATGATTACCTGAAGGGCGAGCGTTCGAAAGCGCGCTACATGGGGCTGGATCAGGAATTCATCTCGCCCAAAGAGCTGGCCGAGCGTCATCCGCTGATCGATCCGGACCACTATCACGCGGTTCTTTGGGACGCACAGGACGGCCATCTGGACCCGTCCGGCACGACCTACGCTTTTGCCAAGGCGGCCAAGGCGCATGGTGCCCAGTATTTCACCCACTGTGGCGCCACCGATATGACACAGCGCCCAGATGGCAGCTGGGACATTGTCACCCCCAAAGGCACGATCAATGCAGAGCATGTCGTGAACTGCGGCGGTCTGTGGGCGCGTGAGGTGGGTCACATGGCGGGCCTTCATCTGCCGGTTCAGCCGATGGAGCACCACTACCTGATCACCGAGCGCATGGACGAGGTCGTGAACTTCGGTCAGCAGCTACCGCATGGCATCGACTTTGAGGCCAACGTGTACTGCCGCCAGGAAGGGCAGGGCATGTTGCTGGGTACCTATGAGGCCCAGGCAACCCCTTGGAAAGTCGGCGGAACGCCCTGGGATTTCGGTCATGAACTGCTGCCGCCGGATCTGGATCGCGTGGCGGATCGTCTGGAAACCGCGTTCGAGCGTCTTCCGGCAATGGCCTATGCCGGGATCAAGGATGTGATCAACGGTCCGTTCACATTTGGCCCTGATGGCAACCCGCTGATCGGCCCTGTTCCAGGTGTGAAAAACTACTGGGTCGCTGTTGGTGTCATGGCGGGCTTCTGCCAGGGCGGCGGCGTGGGCCTGACCCTTGCGGAATGGATGATCGACGGCGAGCCATCCATCGATGTCTGGGCGATGGACGTGGCGCGTTTTGGTGAGTTCGCGACACCCGACTGGGGCACAATCAAGTCGTCGGAAAACTACGAACGCCGGTTCGTGATGACCTTCCCGAACGAAACCCTGCCTAAGGGCCGCAAGCAAAAGACCACCGCGCTTTATGATCGCATGATCGCCAAAGGTGCGGTGATGGATCAGGGTTTCGGCCTCGAAAACGTACTCTGGTTTGCCGATGGCCCGGAAGATGCGCACGAGGTTCCCTCGTTCGAGCGCAACCGATCTCACGATTATGTCGGACGGGAGATCAAGGCCGTGCGCGAGGCCGTAGGTGGCATTGAGATTGCCAACTTTGCCAAGCATGAGTTCAAGGGCGAGGGTGTTCGCGAATACCTGAACCATATCCTTGCCGGGTTTGTTCCCAAGCCCGGACGCCTGGCTCTGACGCCGATGCTGACACCCAAGGGCAAGCTTTACGGCGACCTGACGGTGGCTTGCCTGGCCGAGGATCACTTTATGCTGTTCGGCTCGGGCGCGATGCAAGAGGCACACCGCCGCTGGTTCGAAAAAGACCTGCCTGCGGGCATTTCTTATGCCAACGCTTCAGACGACTGGCACGGCATTGCATTGTCTGGCCCGAAATCGCGAGACCTGCTGGCCCGGATCACGCGGGACGATGTTTCAGCCGAAGCCTTCAAGTTCCGCGACCTGCGCCAGACCTTTGTCGGCGGCGTGCCGGTGATCATTAACCGGATCAGCTTCTCTGGCGAATTGGGCTACGAAATCTATTGCAAACCGCAATACCTGATGCGCCTGGCAGACGCCATCGAAGAGGCCGGCGCCGATCTGGGCTATCGCTGGTACGGCGCGCGTGCGTTGCTGTCGATGCGACTCGAGAAGGGCTGGGGCGTCTGGACGATGGAATACCGTCCCGACTTCGACGCTGTCGAATCCGGCATGGATGTCTTCATCAACTGGAAGAAGGACTTCGTCGGCAAAGAAGCAACGCTGAAAGCCCGCGATGAAGGGGTCTCGCAGAAGTTGGTGACAATGACCATCGACGTCGAGGGGATCGACGTGGCCCATGACGAGGCGATCCTGAAAGATGGTGAACCGGTCGGCTACGTCAGCTCGGGCGGCTATGCGCACCATGTCGGCAAGTCGATGGCGATGGGTTACGTCGCAGCCGAGTTCGCACTGCCGGGAACGACGCTTCAGGTGGAAATTCTGGGCAACTTCTACGACGCGCTGGTTCTGGCAGGACCAATCTACGACGCCAACGGCGCAAACATGCGTTCTTGATCAGGAGAAAAACCATGGGGCGGCCAGAGAAAGACATAGATGTGGTTCTAAGTGAACTTGTTGAGGTGAACCGCTTCGTATTCTTATTGATGCCCGGGTTCTCGGCATTGGAACTGGGATCCGGCATCGACTCTCTGGCCGCCGCCAACGAAGCAATGGGTAAGGCCTTCTTTCAGTGGAAAACAGCCAGCGAAACGGGCGATAGCATAAATTCTTCTTCAGGGCTGACAGTAGCAGTCGATAGTGCCCTGCCTGATGTGCACCGTGGAGATTGCATCGTTGTTTGCTGCGCCTTCAATTCCCAAAACTACTCTAAGTCTGGAAGGACTGCGGCTTGGCTACGGCAAGCCGCAAGACTAGGAGCACGACTATGCGGTCTAGGAGGTGGTGCACTGTTTCTCGCCCGGATCGGCATAGCGATCGAAGGACCCATCAGCGCACACTGGAGAATGAAGCCTGTCTTTGAGGAAGGCTATCTGGATCTGGAGCCTACCTGCACAATTTTTGAAGAGACATCAAACATCGTCTCCTGCGGGGGAGGTGCCGCCACTCTGGACCTTTTTTCTGCGTTGATCCGCCAAAAAGCAGGTCCGGAAGCCTCTAGTCAGGTTGCTGACCAGCTCCTTTGTGGGTCTATGCGTGACGGAAATTGCCGTCAGAGTATCTCCAGTCTTTATGGTCCGAAACACCGGAACGAAAAGCTATCCAAAGCGCTGAGCTATATGCAGGAAACCTGGGAAGAGCCTGTTTCACCGTCGGTAGTCGCTCGCCAGGTCGGAATATCGACACGGCAACTTGAAAGGCTTTTTAGTCGATATCTGGGGATGAGTCCTAAGACCTACATGATGGTTCTGAGGCTCGAGAGGGCGCGGGCATTGCTGCAGCAAACTCAGATGCGTGTGATCGATGTTGCCACGGCCTGCGGGTTCTCAACACAAGGCCTGTTTTCCAAACACTACAAAAGACACTTCGGGATACTGCCTCGTGACGAAAAGGTTGTGCTTGCGCACTAGCTTCGGAGAACGGCAATGCAATCGACTCAGACAACACTGATCACAACGAAATTAAACTGTGCCTACGGCGAAGCAGAGCGCAGAATGATCCCTTGTGCCTTCGGTGTTCCGATCAACAACACTGCAAATGATCGCACCCCGGATACGTCAATGGGGGAATTCGCAGATCAAGCTATGAACGCAGCTTGAATGAGAGGCCGCGCACGTCAGGGCGCGGCTTTTCTTGCTTGCCATCAAGCGCCTGAAAGGAAGCCATAGAATGAACACCCATTACAGTCATCGGCGCAAGATTGACCCTAGCCAGGGCGTTCGTCTTGGCGATGGGACGGCAAATGACGGCGACCGGGTCGAGATTGGGCCGACCGCACTTGCACATGCTGAATGGCGCGAGGCGGGGTTGGCGTTGCCCGATCTGACCGAGATGCGCAAGGCCCGGCATCAGCGCCTGACCGACGCTATTGTGGCCCGCGGCTATGGGGGGTTGCTGATGTTCGATCCCCTGAACATCCGCTATGCGACCGACACGACAAACATGCAATTGTGGAACACCCACAACCCGTTCCGAGCCTGCCTGCTATGTGCCGACGGATACATGGTGCTTTGGGACTACAAGAATGCGCCGTTCCTCGCCGAGTATAATCCGCTTGTCCGCGAGAGCCGATCTGGCGCTGACATGTTCTACTTCGCCCGTGGCGACCGGATTGGGCCAGCGGCCGACGCCTTCGCTGCCGAGGTGGCGGACCTGCTGGCCACCCATGCGCCGGGCTATACACAGATCGGGATAGACAAGATCCAGCCTGCGGGACTGGACGCGATCCGCCGAGCGGGGCTGGAGTATCGCGACGGCGAGGAAGTCACCGAACGCACACGGGGCATCAAGACCGAGCACGAGTTACGCGCCATGCGCTGCGCCATACATTCCTGCGAGCGTTCGATGGCCGCCATGGAAGAGTTCGCGCGCGCAGAAATTCCAAAGGGCGGGGTGACCGAGGACGATGTCTGGGCCGTGCTCCATGCCGAGAACATCAAGCGTGGCGGCGAATGGATCGAGACACGGCTGCTCACCTCGGGGCCACGCACGAACCCGTGGTTTCAGGAATGTGGACCTCGGGTCATCGCCGAGAACGAGATCCTCGCCTTCGACACTGATCTGATCGGGCCATATGGCATTTGCGCGGACCTCAGCCGTACATGGTGGATCGGTGACGAACTGGCGCCGAAGCATATGCGCGAGAGCTACGCCGAGGCCGTCGAGCACATCCGCTACAACACGGCGCTCCTGCGCCCCGGCCTCCACATGGAGGAGCTGACACGCTCATTGCATGTGCTGCAGGACAAGTATCAGGCGCTGAAATATTCCTCTCCGATGCATGGTGTGGGCCTGTGCGACGAATGGCCATTGATCGCCTATCCCGACCGACTGGTGGACGGCGCCTTCGACGCCATTCTCGAACCTGGGCTGACGCTGTGTGTCGAAGCGCTGGTGGGTGAGGTCGGCGGCGACCACATGGTCAAGCTGGAGGATCAGGGAGTTGTGACTGAAAGCGGGTTCGAAACGATTTCGACCTACCCGCTCGATAAGCGCCTGATGGGAGAAACGGCCTAGCTGGCATTCGCAATATCCAAAGCCCGCCAGCAAAACCACCCACGGTTGGCTGGCGGCTAAAATTTACCATACATGGAGGAAAGTATGAAACCACCTTTAGGCGAACTGGACATTCCAGTATCAGAGAGCGGCTTTTACGCCGGGTTCTCGAAAAACGTTGCCGTGTCCGCGAAAATCCTGGTGGGTTTGCTCATCGTGTGGGCCGTGGCCTTTCCGGAGAGCGCTGCGAAGACACTAGGAGCACTGAATGGTTTCATTCTGGCAAGCTTTAACTCCTGGTACATCTACGCGGTAGCGTTCTTCCTGATACTTTGCCTTGTTCTGGCGGCATTGCCGGCTTCTGGCAGGCTCCGGCTGGGCCAAGACGATGAAAGGCCTGAATTTTCGAATTTCTCATGGTTTTCAATGATGTTCAGCGCCGGGATTGGCATTGGGATGCTGACCTTTGCGACGGCCGAACCGATTTACCATTTTCAGAACAACCCCCACGTGATTATGGGAGACGTGCCCGCGCAAACGGCAGAGACCGTAAGGTCAGCTTATATCTGGTCATTTGCGCATTGGGGGCTATCGGCCTGGGCGTGTTATGCGATCGCCGGGCTGGGGTTCGCCTACTTCTCTTATCGCAGGAATCTACCACTTACGGTGCGCACCGCGCTCGTCCCGCTTTTCGGCAAGTCGCTTTCGGGTCCGATTGGTCATGTCATCGATATCGTGGCCGTGGTGGCAACTATACTGGGTGTTGCCCAGACGCTTGGCTTTGGTGTCGAGCAGTTTGTAGCCGGCCTTAACCGGATTGGATTCGGTGACTGGTTGCTGGTGACCGATGAGGGAGGAACACAGAAAGCGTCCTTTGCTGCCATCATCTTCGCCCTTGTGGTTATCATGGGTGCATCGACCCTGTCCGCACTTTCCGGTGTCGGCAAGGGCATCAAATGGCTTTCCAACATCAATATGGGGCTGAGCTTTTTCTTGTTGGCGTTCTTCCTGATTTTCGGTGCAACATTCTTCAGTCTGCAGGCCATGTTTGTCGGTATCTGGGATTACCTGCTGGCGCTGCCGGGAATCAGCTTTACCGTCTGGTCAGATGATGGAACCGAAACGGGCGCCGCACTCGCCGGCTGGCAAGGCGGCTGGACGGTCTTTTACTGGGCCTGGTGGATCGCGGTGACCCCATTCGTTGGTCTGTTTCTTGCCAGGGTTTCGCGAGGGCGCACAGTGCGCGAGTTCGTGTTGGGTGCAATGCTTGTCCCGGCAATGATGTGTTTCATCTGGTTCGCCTTTGTTGGCGGTACGGCCATCCACCTTGAACTTACAGGAGAGGCTCGGGGCTCGATTCTGGGCGCAGGGATCTCGGACCAGCTGTTTGCGACACTGGCCGTTATTCTCAACGACAATCTGACATGGGTCTTCTCAGTTATCGTTGTGGTACTTCTTTTGACATATCTCGTGACCACGGCAGACTCCGCTGTTTTGATCGTAAATACAATCAACGCCGCAGGCGATGACGGCCCGAAAGCCAAGCCGCACATCTATTTCTGGGGTGTCGCCCTGGCACTGGTGGTCGGAGCCCTGCTTGTCATTGGGGGTCTGGGAGCCATTCAAACCGCGATGGTTATTGCGGCTTTGCCATTCAGTTTGGCGATGGTTCTGATGGGCTTTGCACTGATTAAGGCGATCTACAACGATAGCCGAAGAATTGCCGAAGGTGTTCCGACCACCGCCCCGGCATCTGCTGCGGAATGAAACTTGATAGTGATGAAAGGACTTCGAGATGAAAACGCGTAAATCTTTTGCAGCTATCAGTGTGGTGTCCGCGGTAACTGCCGCTTCTACGGTCTCGGCGGCCGACATGGTCATTGGGGTCCCGAACTGGCCATCGGGGGAAGCCACCGCACATATTCTGAAGGTTGCCTTGGAAAGTCGGCTGGACTTGGACGTCGAATTGCAGGACAGCACCAATGCAGCCATGTTTGCGGCTATGGATGCCGGAACCCTGCATGTGCACCCTGAGGTCTGGCTGCCCAGTCTCGACTACCTTCGGCGGGAATATGTCGACGGCCGAAAAACGGTTCAGGTAAAGTCCAGTGGCCCCAAGGGGGCGCAAGGAATGTGCGTGACAAAGGACACGGCGGAACGCACCGGTATCACGGATATCAAACAGCTTTCCGATCCGGAAATGGCTCAGAAATTTGATAGTAACGGAGACGGAAAAGGTGAAGTCTGGATCGGCGCAGAAGGTTGGACTTCCACTTCCATCGAACAGGTCCGTGCACGTTCTTACGGCTATCACAAGACTATGAGCCTCAGGATCATGGATGAAGCCGACGCCTTGGCAGAACTGGGGGCTGCTGCCGGACAGAACGAGAATGTCGTATTCTATTGTTATCAGCCGCACTACATGTTCGAAGTGCACGACCTTGTCGTTCTGAGCGAGCCAGCGCACGTAAGTTCAAAGTGGATTATCGTGCCGCCCAACTCGATCCCGGGCTGGTTGGAGAAATCGACTGCCGGTGTCGCCTGGGATACTGACGATCTTCATGTCAGTTATGCGACCAGCCTGGAAAGCGCGCAGCCTGATGCCGTCGCAATGCTAAGCAATGTCAATTTGGAAACCGAGATGCTCTCGGAAATGTCCTTTGCCTTGGCGGTCGAGAAACAAGACCCCGAAGCATTTGCAAAGCAATGGGTTGAAGACAACTCGGCTGTAGTCGACAGTTGGTTCCCGTAGTGACATACGTTTCCAAGAATGCTTCAGGCGGTAACGAATTCCAAGCTTGGAAGTGAATTCCGCTAGAGTGTTTGATACCCTTGCGCCTTCCGGTCCAGATGACCGGAAGGCTGGCAATGGCGCTGATCGGCTTTGCTCTGATCAAGGCAATCATCAACGGTAGCCGCCGGAACGCAGTTGGTCTTACCTCTACAGTTCCGGATACGGGCCCAATTGTGGCCGAATAAAAGTGTGAACAATCCTTGAGTGACTACAGATCGTTTGTGGGCGCTCTTTCCGCACTCAACCGGTGGAGTGAAAGGTGAAAAAATTCCAAGGCAGCTGTCATTGCGGTTCTGTAAAATTCACGTTTTCGATACCCGACATCAATCATGCAATGCGATGCGATTGTTCACTATGTTCCCGCAAAGGCATGGTGATGAGTGCAACGGTTATCCCGCCTGAAGAAATTAAAATCAGGTGTGAGCAGGGTGTTCTGTCAACTTACCAATTTGGCACAGAAACGGCGCGGCACTATTTTTGCAGTCGCTGCGGAATTCATACATTCGTCGAGACGCGACTGAACCCGGGCCACTATCGAGTTAACCTGGGATGCATAGATGAGTTGGACGCTCTTCGCCTACCTGAGATAATCTATGACGGAAGAAATCTCTGACGCGACCAAGACGTCTGAAGGGAACTGTACACATCAAAATCGAGTCGTTGCATTTTGACAAACGGCGATCAGAAGAAACTAAAACACACACCGATGCTATCGATTCAAACCGTTGGGTAACTCCTCACTCCACTTTCGCAGTTCATCGAGAAATCCAAGCGCCGTGCTGCCAAACTTGGTAATGGAATATTGAACGGAAATAGGGGCAGTATCCATTACTTGCCTCGCAACCAAGCCCTGCTCCTCAAGTTGACGCAATCGCTCGGTGATCATCTTCTTGCTTGCCCCGCCGATCATGCGCGACAGATCGTTGAAACGCACAGGACCATCTTTGAGGTGCCACAAGATAGACCCGGTCCATTTTCCGCCAATGATCCGCATACCTCGTTCTATTGCACATGGCTCCACACAGGCCTCCGAGACCAGTCGGCGCCCTTTGGCATCTTCGTCAATCCGCGCTCGCATCGTCATCCTGTAGCTTAGGCAACTAGGTTACCAAAAGTATACTAGTTGATTTCCCACACCTGTACCATCAAATGCTCTCTGAGCCCGAAGAAAGTCAAGGGTTCAAGATTACACAAATAGGATATGGACATGAGAAAAATCCTGATCGTGAACGGTACTCAGCCCTACGAATTCGCCCCCGGGCAGTTGAACGCCAGCCTAACGGAGCGCGCGCGCGACATGCTTACCGCAATGGGTCACGAGGTACGCGTGGCAACTGTCGCCGACGGCTATGACGCGAATGCTGAGGTTGAGGCGCACATGTGGGCCAATACGGTCATCATGCAGTTTCCGGTGAATTGGATGGGCGTTCCGTGGGTTTTCAAGAAATACATGGATGAAGTTTACACCGCTGGAATGGATGGGCGGCTAAGTACCGGTGACGGTCGGACGGCAGAAGCACCGAAGGCCAATTATGGGATGGGAGGTGCGCTGAGCGATAAGACTTACATGCTTTCAGTGACGTTCAACGCCCCGAAAGAAGCGTTTAACAATGAGGCCGAACCGTTCTTTGCCGGTGGTAGCGTCGATGATTTGCTGCGCCCGATGCACCTGAACGCAAAGTTCTTTGCAATGCAGCCGCTTCCGACCTTTGCGGCATTTGATGTAATGAAGAACCCGGAAATCGACACCGATTTCGCTCGATTTGACGCGCATCTGAAAACCACGTTTGCCGAGGTTGAACATGTCCCAGCCTGATATCCATCTCTACACCGCCGGTACGATGAACGGTTACAAGCCGGTCATCTTTCTGGAAGAGGCAGGTGTCCCTTACGACCTGACTCACATCAACTTTTCCAAACAGGAACAAAAAGCGCCGGATTATCTGGCGCTGAACCCGAACGGAAAGATCCCGACCATCGAAGACCGTTCGGAAGGGCGCGCGATTTTCGAATCCGGCGCGATCCTGTGGTATCTGGCCGAGAAATACGGAAAATTTCTGCCATCGGACCCGGTCAAACGGTCCGAGGTCATGCAATGGATGCTGTTTCAGGTTGGGCACGTAGGACCGATGATGGGACAGGCGATGTATTTCCAGCACATTGCTGCGCCTAATGGCCATGAAGAGCCCTTTTCAATCCGTCGCTACGTGGACGAAAGCCGCCGCTTGATGGAGGTGATGAACTCTCGTTTGGACGGGCGCGAATGGATTGCTGCAGACGAATACACCATAGCTGACATGATGCTGTTCCCATGGGCGCGTGCATATGTCTGGGCAAGGGTAGACGTGTCGGACCTGTCGCATCTGAACGCCTGGTTCGACCGTATTGACGCCCGGCCGGCCGTGCAACGGGCGTTGACCATCCCAAAGGCCAACCCCCAATTCTGGGATGCCAACGCAGATGCCAGCGCCTTTGCTAAGGAAAACGCGTCGCGCTTTTCCAGCGATGTAAAAGGAACCTGAACCGTGCAAGCTGCTCTGCCCATTCGCGTCGATATCGTGTCAGACGTTGTTTGCCCTTGGTGTGTGATCGGCTACCACCAACTTGCCAAAGCTGCGCGCGACACCCAGACCGAACTAGATATCCATTGGCATCCATTCGAGCTGAACCCGCAGATGGCCGAGGGTGGCGAGAACCTACGCGAACATCTGGCGGCAAAATACGGGACCACTTTGGAAGGATCGATCAAGGCGCGTGCCCGCCTCAGCGAGATGGGCGCAGCACTTGGGTTCAAGTTCAACTACGCCGATGACATGCGGATGTATAACACCTTCCGAGCGCATCAGTTGATTGACTGGGCAACGGAACTAGGAAAAGGCCACGAGATGAAGCAGGCACTTTTTGCGGCCTTCTTCACCCGTCGCGAGGACGTCTCGGACATGCAAGTTCTCGCCGACGCGGCCGCAGGCATCGGGCTGAACCGCGTCAACGCACTTGCCATGTTACAAAGCGGAAAACGGGCCGACAGTGTTCGCCAGAAAGTGCAGTTCTGGATCAGCCAAGGAATTCAGGGCGTGCCCGCAATGGTGTTCGACCAACGTCACCTTGTAACGGGCGCGCAAGGCGAAGAAAGCTATGCCCGCATCCTGTTACATCTGCAATATAACAGGGCCGCGTGACGCCGGTGAGTACCGGCCCGAGTTGCATGATTGCCGCGAGATTAGCTGCGTGTCTTCCGGCATGCCCTCGCTTAACAACCGTTACGGGGGTTGCAAGGTCGTGATCTCCGCGACAACCTTCGTCTTCAAAAAGAAACTCAACCAGGGTGGCCGCATGCCGGCCACTACAGTCTTTCAACCTTGAAGAGTTCCCAATTTATGGCACTGCATGACCACCCCATGTGGCGAAAGCCGCAACACCATCAAGACCTCGACCACGCGCATGACCATGTCCACTGGGCCGAGCTGTTCTATGACCTGATCCATGTCGTGACGATATTCCTGCTGGGCAACTATCTATCCCATCACCTTGATCTGCATGGGTTTCTTGTGTTTGCCGGCGTCTTCATCACGCTCTGGTACGCATGGGGTGAGCTCAGTATTTTCAATTCGATTTACGTCAGTACCGATTTCTGGCACCGCCTCATCATGTCGGTGATGATCTGTACGGTTATGTTCATGGCCGCTGCGATCCCGGCCATCGACAGTAAAGGTTGGGTCTTCTTTGCGTTAGGATTTGCCGCAAACAGAGCCATGATCGCCGCGCTGTACTATCGCGCCAGGCGGGTCAATTCCTCAGGCGAGTCTATGTCAGCGGCGCAGATCCGCAACTTCTCGGTCTTTGCGGTGATCTTCGCCATCACTGCGTTTCTGCCAACACCGCTTGCTTATTGGGTGTTTGCCGCCGCGATGGTGGCCACACAGGCGATGTACATGATCCCCGGCGTCACTGTCCTGCGGTTTGAGCGGTTCGTCCCCCGCCTTGGCCATATGGCCGAACGGTTTGCGCTGCTGACACTGATCGTATTGGGCGAAGGGTTCTTCAAACTGGTCGTCACCCTGTCCGAGAAAGGCATCTACAAAGTTTCGCCCGACGTGCTGGTCAACTTCGTCATCGGCGGCGTTTCGATGTTCGTCATGTGCTGGATCTATTTCGACTTTGTCGGCAATGCCAAACCAAAGGACAAGAAGGTGTCAACTTTGGTCATCTGGTGGCTTGCGCACCTGATATTGATGCTTTGCGGCGTCATGGTCGGAGTGGCTCTTGCTGCAGAGGTAAAGGTCGGGTTTTGGGAGCCATACCCAACCGAATATGCCGCCATTGGCTGTTTCGGCCTTGCTGGCTACATTGCCATGCTTTGGGTGCTTCAGAACGTCATTGAACACCGTCTTGCCTCGGATTTCGGACGTTGGGACGTTCGGGTGTTTGGGATCGTTCTGGCAATTGCCTGTTTCTACATCGTCCCACATGTCCCCTCGTTGGTCGGCAACCTGATCTGGGGCACAGCCTTGCTATCGCAGATCGCGTTTCCCTTGATGCGCGCCCGGACAAAGTTTCGACATGAGTGAAGCTGTGACGGGTCCGAGTTGTCTGAGAAAGCGAGTTTATTGGTGGCTCGAACGCCCGGACCGGGCTGCCACCGGCCCCTGGTTGCTGGAAATGGCGCTGATCGCCCTGATAACGCTGAACGTTGCCGCCGTCATCCTTGAGACGGTCGACACTATCTATGACCGCTGGGGGCTCGCGCTCAATGTGTTTGAGGGCCTGTCTCTGCTCGTATTCGTTGTCGAATACGCAGGCAGACTCTGGGTTGCGACTGAAAACCCAAACTACAGAACGCGTGCTTCCTGGGCCGTCTCTCCGATCGCTATCATCGATCTACTGGCGATATTGCCAGCGCTGCTTTACCTGTTCTTTCCGGTTGACCTGCGTCTGCTGCGGACCTTCCGTATGTTGCGGCTACTCAAACTCACGCGGTATTCACCTGCACTCGGCATGCTGCTTGCCGTGTTTGAGGAAGAAGCCGGCGCCTTTTTTGCGGGCTTTTTCATTCTGATGGTGATGTTGATCTTTGCCGCCAGCGGTGCTTGGCTGGCCGAGCACGAGGCGCAACCTGAAGCATTTGGCTCCATCCCCGCGGCAATGTGGTGGGCAATGGCGACACTGACGACCGTTGGTTATGGCGACGTTACTCCTGTGACGGTCGCGGGTAAAATCTTCGGCGCTGCGATCACAGTGATCGGCATTGGCATGGCCGCATTGCCTGCAGGGATCATTGCCAGCGGCTTGAACGACCAGTTGCACCGCCGACGTGCCAGCCTGGAGCGCGAGTTCCGAAAGGCCTTGGAAGATGGCGATATCTGCGAGGCTGATGAGAAAGAAATTGACGCCGTTCGCAAGCAGTTGGGTCTGTCGCGTCGCGCTGCCGACCACATCCGAAACCGCGTGCATGCCGAAGCGATGTCACAGGTTGATCACTGTCCCACATGTGGTCAGCCGACCAAGCAAAAGGCCAAGTCGTGAACGCCAGCATCGGACTGCTTGTCCACGGAGTTCGAGATTTGCGGGGAAAAACTGTCTGTCAGTTCTTTAGCGTGCGCTCTTTCGTTGATCCCAAAAATCGGAGTCAATGAAACTGAAAACACTTTACTGCTCTGAATAGTTGAAAGATCTGGGCACGCAGTTCAGTTTGGGTCAGAAATGCCTGACGTTTGGGTCAGATATGAATGACGTGATGTACTGATTTCTTGAGGTTTTTGCCATCGATTGAGTCAAAGATCTGTGACGTTCCACAGGTGCTGAAAACATTGAATAAATCCCCATCGACGTTTTCCTGCCCCTGATCTGCCACTAAAATCAAATCGCTTGCCGGATCGTCCGCTCGATATCGGATTGAGTCGGAATGTCGCACCCCACCCCCCGGCCTCACCCGGAAGCGGTGCAGTTTTGTTTCTACCCCACGCATAACAAGCGCGGGCTGGCTGGGCTTTTTGACTGTTAGGTCAGACGAGATGAGGGGAACGTATTGCGAGGCGATTTCGGTGCGCGCGAAATAGGACGGCAATGAGCCCGAAGCGACCGATGCTGCGGCTCAAAGCGGTTACTCTACATCGAACTTCCATATCGCGGTCGGCGCCCATGCTGATGCTATTCCCAGCACAGGCAGAGCAGAAGACTGTCCGAACTTATAGTCTGAGCAAAAAACTGCCATTTGATTGACTGAATTCAAGGGCCGTTGTGCGCCTTTACGCAATTGTGCCTATTCTGAAACCAGAATTTGGCAAGCCAAGCCGCCGAGTTTTTGGGATGTATCTAGTGTCAGATTGCAGCCATATGCATTCAGCAGATCAACGGCGATTGCCAAACCTAAACCGGTTCCGCTGACAGAAGTGTCTAAACGACCTCCCGAACGAAGCACTCCTTCACGTGCATTTTCAGGAATTCCAGGCCCGTCATCTTCAATGCAGATCTGAATGCCGTCTTCAACACGCTTTGCAGCGATCTGAACTGTTGATTGGCACCATTTGAGAGCGTTGTCGAGAAGGTTACCAATCACTTCTTCTATGTCTTGAGTGTCCATTCGCACCCAGAGACCGGCCTCGTGGTCTGAAGCAAGTGATTTCCCTTCGCGCTCTGCCATGACTGAAAACAGTCTGGACAATCTCCCCATTGAGTTCGAAAGATCGGTTTTTGAATGTGTCAATTCTCCAGTATTGGTCGCACGCATGCGCGCGAGGGAGCGGCCAAGCTGTGCATCGATCCGACCCAAAGCCTCTTCTGCTTGAATGGTATCGGCTCCGGTTTCCGACAAGTTTGTCAGTTCATTTCTGAGGATTGCTGTCGGCGTTTTCAGCGCATGCGCCAGGTCCGCCGCTTGCCGCCGCGAGCGCGATACAATCTCGCGGTTTCTGTGCAGAAGTTGATTGAGGTCTTCGACAAGTGGCGAAACCTCTTCGGGATAGTCTTTCGGCCTAAGGTCATCTCCCTTGTCCCAGCGATGCGTCACATCTGCGCGCAGTTTCCTGAGGGGGCCGATAATTGCAGACATCAACAGCAGCGAGCCAGCAACCCCGATCAGGCCGACCAATCCAAAAACCGGTAGCAAGTTGTTTTGCGCGGCTCTGCGTTCGCTTATCAGCTCTCGCCTGCTTTCGGCGACCGTTACGCCCCACTCGGTTCCGTCTTCGAATGTGATTCTCTGATATGCGCTACGAACGGCTTCGCTGTCCGGACCTGTGGTGTTCCAAACGATTGCCTCTTCGCTCACACGTAAAGGTTCGGAAATTGTCTCGTCAAAGAGCGAGGCTGATGTGAATGTAGCCCCGTTTCCATCGGTAACCTGCCAGTATCTGCCTGAATACGGCGTTCCATAGGCTGGATCGAATATCAGTTCGCGCAATGCCTCAGGGTTATGCGTCGTTGCGCTCAAACCGACAACGAGTTGGGTGTGCCGGTCACGTAGCGTCTGGTCGAATTGTTCCAGAACACGTGTGTTGATGTACGAAAACACAATCAACGTTCCGACGCCGACAGAAAGCGCGCCTGTCGCAAGGCCGCCAAGCAAAGCGCGTTGGCGCAGCGATAACATCAGGCCGTATCGATCATATAGCCGCGTCCTCTGACCGTTGTAATAAGGTCAGAGCCCAGTTTCTTTCGCAGCCGGGTTATGAAGACGGCAATGGTGTTCGAATCCCTGTCACCGTCATATTCATAGATATGCTCTGACAACTCGGTACGTGACACCATGCGTCCGATGTTGTGGGCAAGGTATGTCAGAACTGCGATCTCTTGCGCCGTCAGATCAACAGGAATGCCGCCCACGCTGACGCGACCGTTTCGTGTATCGAGCATAACGTCCCCCATTTCGATAACCGGGTTCAACTGACCGCTTTGTCGGCGCAGGATGGCCCGTACACGAGCGGCAAGCTCGGGCATGTGAAATGGCTTCGTCATGTAGTCATCAGCACCTGCATCAAGACCATCCACGCGCTCGCTCCACCCATCGCGGGCGGTGAGGATCAACACGGGTGTCTTGACGCCCGCGCTGCGCCATTCGCGCAGGACAGAAATACCGTCGCGTTCCGGCAACCCGATGTCGAGGATGATCATGTCGTAAGGTTCGGTCGCACCCAGGTGCAGGGCGTCAGTACCATTCTTGGCCACATCTACCACGCGGCCTTCTGCGCTAAGAAGTTTCTTAATCTGCTCGCATAGCTGCGGTTCATCTTCGGCCAGAAGTACTCTCATATTCAAAAACTACAGTCACAACTGCTTTGGTTTAAGCCCTATTTTTTACCGTTGCCCTTGCCGTTCCCGCCAGAGTTCCCGCCGCCGTTTCCACCGCTGTTGCCGCTGCCGTTACCACCGCTATTACCTCCTCCATTGCCGCCGCCGTTGCCATTGCCGCCGCCGTTGCCGCCGCCATTGCCATTGCCACCGCCGTTGCCATTGCCACCGCCGTTTCCACCAGCATTGCTATTGCCACTGCTTTTGCCGTTGTTTCCACGGCTCGCAGAAGCTCCACGATTGCTGTTGGTGTCGCGGCTGTTGTTGGCGTTGGCGGGGTTCGAACGGGCTGCTTTCGATATTTGACGCCCAACACTGGATCGATTGGAAACGACTGTACCGGTCTGTGCATCCACAATGACACTGACAATTTTTCCATCGGGCTTTTTGACTAGAATACGATAGTAAATTTGATCAGCCTGAAACGCGCGCGCATCGACAGGGGTGCCGCCATAGGCTTTTTCGACACCTTTGATAACCCGTTTCAAACGAATGGTGTCCCCGGTCAGGGTCGCTTTGCGCAGTTCACCTTGCTTGAGCTCGCGTGTCTGGGCAGCCGCTTCCCTAAAAGGCAAAGCAACAATCAGGCTTGCTACCACCAAGATCACCTTCGCGCGCATGAAAGTCCTCGTATTTCGCGGCTAGAGACTACGTCTTTCGACATGAACCGATGATGAACAAGCAGTTAGCCCTGCGTTCAAGCACCCTCAAGTTAAATGGCAAGAAGCATAGGGGATTCGTGCGTGAATCGAGACTATTGAACATAGCGAGTTGTTTCAGAAAACTGATACCCGCTGATTTCCACCGAGGAGGTCGATATGAAAATCACCAGTTTGAGACTGCTAAAAGCATCGACCCTGGCAATCGCGTTGTTGGGATCTACAGCCATCGTAGCCACCGTTGCGGTGCCGGATATTGCATTTGCAAAGGAGGGCAAAGGCAATGGCGGTGGAAAGGGTAACGGTGGAGGCAACGGCAAAGGCGGCGATAAAGGAAACGGTGGAGGCAACGGCGGCGGAAAAGGCAATAGCGGTGGCAAAGGGAACTCCGCCAGCGGAGATCGCGATGACCACAGTTTCGCCGGTAACAAAGGCGGAAAGAAAGGTGCCGACAAAAGTCTTGGTGGCCGAAACACCGGTAAATCCAAGACAAAATCTTCGCGCTCTGCTTTGGGCAAGGGCGGTCGTTTTTCCTTGAAGGATATCTTTAGCGGCAAAGGCAAGTCGAGAACGGTTGCCACATCTGGAAAACGCTCGACCACCAACGGTAGCAAACAAAAGCCCAGGACGTACAAGAAGCCTTCGAAAACAGTAATTGTCGAAGAGTCCATTCGCCCAGCGGTCAGGGAAAAGGGGAACAAGATGGCGGCACTTCTTGGTGCCCACCCGTCTGAGTTAGGGGCGCTCAATGCCGCCAACGCCAGCGCAACTGCATTAGAAAATGAAGCACCCAATTCCCGCGTAGGCCGAATTGCCAATTATCGAGATACCGTGTTGGCCGGAGAACCCTTGCGCGAAGAGCTTGAGGAACAATTGGAAGAGCTCGCTGGCTTGGAGCCGCCGGAGCGGACTGTTCCTGAGATTGAAGAAGACCTGGAAGCCGCGTTGAGTGAAGTCCAGGAAAACCAGGAACGCGTCGAGGATCTCGAACAAGCTCTGGAAGACGCAGGCGGAACTGACCCAGAGATTGAGGAGCAATTGGATGAAGCCCGCGCTGATTTGGACTCTTCGATCGAAGCAGCGCAGGACCTGAATGATGAACGTCAGGCTGCCGTCGAATACGAAGAAGCGACTGAACAGGTGCAAGAACTGGCTGACCAGGTCGAGGAACAGGAATTGACCGAACGGGAAGCCCTGGAAGCCGCCGCAAACAAGCCCGTGACCGACGCCGTTGAACATGAGGTAAAGGCGCTGTTGGGTCTGTAACGAAAGACAACGGCTCTCTGCGTCAATCAACCCTTAATACTGACCACTCAGGGAAGTACTAAAGCCCGGGTCAGCCAAAGGCTTCACAGGATGGGTAGCGGCTGGCCGGATACTTTTGCAAATCAAGGGCTACGCCCTTTTTCCCAAAGGCATAATAAAGAAACCCCGCCCCATAACTGGAGCGGGATTTAGTTTTCAATTCCAATATCTAGGACGAATACCGGGAATTGTTTGGGGGTCTGCTGAACTGCCTTCAGACGTTGTTATGTGCCTCGGAAAGCCGCTTGTTTTTGACGATCTGTGTTAATGCATTTTCGATAGGAGGGAAGCGACCACTGCTCGATTTGGTCGTGGTTGGCAAACGTTCTTCGGCGATTTTGCCGGAGGTTTGCATCACAGCTGTTGTGCTGGACTCTTCAGTCACAAAGGCAGACTTGATCATGCGTTTCCCCTTGTCAGCGATCAAATGGAACAACGTCCCGAATGATCCAACACCATCACTATGCCTGAGACTGTTTGAACACTCTGAGAATACATTGTTCACGTTCAGTTAATGTTGTTCGCGAAATAAAGACAAACGAATAGGCGGGCGACCAGGTGGAGGAAGAACTTCCCGTTTTGGTGCTTTAGTTGAATTTGCGATGACAATCGCAGCCGATGATTTCAGCTCGTGAACAAACTGCTGCATCGGAAAGCGACTCTTCGCTTATGAACTCGCCAAGGCCCATTCAAGATCATATCTAGGCTAAGAAGCTGAAAAAGGCGCTGGGAATGAAAAAGATTGTTGGGATTCTGGCGGTGGCACTGACCGTGCAAGGCGC
Source organism: Ruegeria sp. I3 (assembly GCF_056532525.1). NCBI lineage: Bacteria > Pseudomonadati > Pseudomonadota > Alphaproteobacteria > Rhodobacterales > Roseobacteraceae > Ruegeria > Ruegeria sp. I3. Next base: position 80,477 of record NZ_JBQFNI010000001.1, read on the forward strand.
GTCATTTGCGAACGCCAGTGTCAGCTTGTGGAGCCTTAGCACGGGGCACGTTAGCGGAACCGGCGCCACCTCGCCGATCCATGTGAAATCCAAATCCGGACATTGTCCGCCAGGCTTGGCAAAAAAGGCAATCCCGTGCGTACCGCCTGGACAGGCAAAGAAATATCGACGTGGCGATTACATCTATGATGGGTATGTCCGCATTGATGATCCCAGCCGTTGGGGACTACGGCGCAACGGATATTACGTGCGTGCCGGAGATTATGTTTACGAAGTAAACCGTGAAACACATGAAGTGCTGAACCTGATAGGGGCAATCGCCGACATTCTGAATTGAGAGCTGGTATCGCTCACCACCTTGAAGCACTGTTTGCGGCCATTCGGTTGGATTGCGGCAGTCGAAAGTATGGACTCGCTACGGCCATTCACTGTGGTGCGCTTGGACTGGTGGTGAGAGCCCTGAGCGGACCTTGATCGCCGTTTAGGGCTTCGCTCTTGCAGCAAGTCGCGAACTGCAAAAAAAGGTCGTTAGACCTAATGACGACTAAAGGCGAGTGTGCAGACAAAGACGCCGTTCAGTTTTTGGGTGGTTCGTAGGGATCGGGCGTTCCCGGTGGAATCGGAGGGTATTCCTCGAAGGTAGCGATGTGCTCTTGCAGCTGCGGAAGCGCCTTTTCGACCGCCCACGTGTAAGGGAAAAGTACACTTTCGCGCTCGTGTGGATCGTTCAATAGATTGTAGACCCTTGGTGTGTCGAAAGACTCCGTTGCACCAAAAGCCGTCGTATTCTCTTTGAAAAGAACTTTCCAATCCTTCCATTTTACGCCGAATATTTGCTCGCCCATGTAAACGATCACGCCTTCTCGGTTTGAATTTGGCTGGACACCAAGAAAGAACTTCGACTGGTCGATGCCATCAAACGCCCTGTCATCAGGCAGCTTGCCGCCTGCAAATGCCGCAAGTGTCGGATAGAGGTCCATCGAATGGACAACATCGTTGCTTGCTGAACCCGCGGGAATCTTACCCGGCCACTTGATCGCAAAAGGCACGCGCATGCTTCCTTCGAGGCTGGTGAACAGAGTGCCACGCCAAGGCCCGGCGGTGCCATGTACCGCTGGCACGGGCGAGACATTTGCGTTTCCAACCGGAAGAGCTTCGGGGCCATTGTCAGCAGTAAATATAACCACAGTGTCGTCGGAAACACCTGCCGCCTCGATCGCATCCACGATGCGCCCGACATAGGTATCTGTTTGAAGCAGAATATCGGCCCAAACACCATTACCGGTGGCGCCATCAAATTCCTCGGACGCGATATTTGGATAGTGAGTCTGAGTATAGGCAAGATAGATAAAAAACGGCGCTTCTTCGGCACTCTTCGCTTTGATAAACTCGATAGCCTTTTTCGTCAGGTCGCCGTCTATCTCGCCGCGATAGTCGAGATCGTAGTCCCGCGCGATGGTTGCTGGCTCACCTGCAACACCCTGCATCACAACAGGCTCTTCCAAGTTGGCTTCAGCAAATCCCGGAAGCGTGCGCCAGACTGTAACGTCAGTGGTCTCAACTCCGAAAAATTCGTCGAATCCTTGATTCGTTGGATATCGTCCTTCGGTCCAGCCAAGGTGCCACTTGCCGTACATGGCCGTGTTGTATCCCACATCCTTTAGCATCTCGGCCATCGTGATTTCCCACTGAGTTAGGCCGTAGACACCGCCGCCTAGTGGGACCGTGTGGTTGCCGCTCCGGATGCCATATCGTCCCGTCATGGTCGCTGCGCGGGACGGCGTGCACTGGCTTTCCACGTTGAAGTTCGTGAGTCGCAGTCCCTCCGCGGCGAGGGCATCCATCTCGGGGGTCGCTGTACCTCGGATTATGCCACCTCCATTGAACCCGGGTTCACCCCAACCAAAATTATCTAGAAATATGAATACGATGTTTGGTTTATCTTGAGCTGAAGCTCCCGTGGCAAATTGAAGGGATAAGGCCAGTAGGAATGTTCGCGACAACCATTTCATAACAACGCCTCCAATCAAGATCACAGGTTCAAGTTTGACGATCCAGGCCACAAGTCGTCAAGAACACCCACTCGTTGCGGTATTTTCTCACAACGGCTGAGCGTTAAAGAATTGGGCGAAGCTGCGGCCCGATTTTGGTCGAACTTCCCCCGGGGTCCTTGTGCAAAACTAAGAAAAACTGTTGTTTTCCTTGACGAACAGCCGGCTCAGATGTTGCCATGGGCTGGCATTCAGCTCGGCTGGGAGGTTCAAATGAAGTTTTTTCTGACGACATCAACAGCAATAGTTTCCGCAGCATTCATAACAAGCTCTTCACATGCTCAAGAGGCCGCTCAAGGTGGGCAAGTTGGAGAGATGACCATATCAGTTGATGATATGCGTGAACCCGCGCCTGCTGATTTCTCACCTTATGCAGGTCGAAACTTTCCTACACGACCTCTGTGGGGTGACACTCACCTGCACACGTCAAATTCGCTCGACGCGCGGGGGTTTGGCGTCATCCTGAGCCCAGACGATGCTTATAGATTTGCACGCGGTGAGGAAGTCACTACGTCGCACGGCCTTCGGGTGCAGTTATCGCGTCCCCTCGACTGGCTTGTCGTATCCGATCACTCGGACGCCATGGGCGCCATGAATGAGATCGTCGCAGGGAATTCTACGCTGATGCGCGATCCAACACTTCGAGACTGGAACGAACGTCTTAATGCCGGTGGAGATGTTGCTCTCGGCGCAACAATGGAGGTCATAGAAACCTTTGCGGGTATAACCGGTGATGCTCTTCCCGAGGCTGTTTCAGATCGCAGGTTCGTACAATCCGTTTGGGACGAATTCACGCAAACTGCGGATCATCACAACGACCCCGGCGCATTCACTGCGTTCATCGGGTACGAATGGACGTCCACTGAAGGAGGCAACAACCTCCACCGCAACGTGATCTACCGAGATGATGCCATTCGCGCACGGCAGATGCTGCCATTCACAACCGCAGAAACTTTTAATCCCGAACGTTTGTGGGACTGGATGGAAACTTATGAACTAGAGACCGGCGGCCGTGTGCTGGCCCTTGCCCACAACGGCAACGTCTCCAACGGCCTGATGTTTCCTGTCGAGACCAACCCTGAAACGGGTGAACCTTTGACCGAAGATTACGCAGAGCGGCGTGCCAAGTGGGAGCCGATGTATGAGATCACCCAGATCAAGGGCGATGGAGAAACCCACCCGTTTCTCAGCCCGAATGATGAGTTCGCGGACTATGAAACCTGGGATAAGTCAAATCTGGGTCCGACACCCAAAGAAGACTGGATGCTTCAGTACGAATACGCGCGTGAGGCTTTGAAGAATGGTCTTAAACTAGAGGCTCAACTCGGCACCAATCCATACAAGTTCGGAGTAGTGGGCTCGACCGACAGCCATACGGCTTTGGCAACGGCGGAAGAAGACAATTTCTTTGGCAAACACTCCGGTGTCGAACCGGAACCTGGCCGTTGGCAGCATGTCGTTGGCGAGTTCGATACGACAAGGATTCTTGGGTGGGAAATGGCAGCCTCAGGTTACGCTGCAGTCTGGGCAGAAGATAACACGCGCGAAGCGATATTCGATGCCATGGAGAGGAAAGAAGTATATGGGACGACTGGTAGTCGCATCGCGGTTCGCTTCTTTGGTGGCTGGGACTTTACTGAAGCTGATGCAAAATCTCGTTTGCCCGCCGACGTCGGATATGAAAAAGGCGTTCCGATGGGTGGGGACCTCGCAACCGCTACAGAAGGCGCGGACGCCCCAACATTCCTGGTTGCTGCCCTGAAAGACCCGTTTTCCGGCAATCTCGACCGTATTCAGATTGTGAAAGGCTGGTTAAATGCCAACGGCGACACTGAAGAGCGGGTTTATGACGTGGCATGGTCGGGAGACCGCGAACCTGATGCGGACGGCAACCTACCGGCGGTGGGGAATACTGTGGATGTTGCAACGGGTACGTTTACCAATTCGATAGGATCCCCGGAACTGATCACTGTTTGGACGGACCCTGAATTCGATCCTTCTGTGCGGGCTTTCTACTACGCCCGCGTCCTGGAAATTCCCACACCGAGGTGGACAATTTACGATGCCGTTCGGTTCGGAGACGAATTGCCTGCTGAAGTGCCGACCTCAACACAGGAACGCGCTTACACTTCGCCAATTTGGTATACTCCCGGGGGGTGAGGTTAATAAACCGACTTTTTCTACTACAAATAACCAGAGGCAATCGAGGCAGTGACGTTAGGCCAGTTCTATTGTAGCTAGTGTCAGCTTTGGGCTCATTGCCGACTTTCTCTGTGATCTGCATGAATGATCGCAATGGCTTTTCTAAAAACTATGGACGACGGCGATATCATGTTAGCCACTGTCCCTCCAAAGCAAATCCGACTATGCGGAAAGCTGGTGGTAGGCCGTCATCAACACTGCGATGACCACAAGCTCGACAGCCAGCGGCGGCAGAACCGCCTTGTCGAAGCCGTCCGCCAAAATGCCGACTATGCGTCCAAGAGCGACAACAGCCATCAGGATCGCTACAGCCACATAGCCCAGCGTCTGCCCTGTCGTAAATCCGATCACCAGCAAGGCAACTGAGGCCAGAAACAGCCCTCCGATCACTGAACGGATCGTGCTGAGCCCAACAGTTCCCACTGGTTCGATGGCAAGGTTGGCTACTATGCGCCGAGGAGCAAACATTGAAATTATGCCGAGACAAGACAGCACGATGGTTGCAAGGATGACCAAGATGTTCAGTATGGTTTCCATTTCATTTCTCCTTTGCTTCAGGCGAACTGACGTAGTGCCTGGTTCGCGTTATCCTGAGTGGTGACGTCTGACAGAGCCCCGTCGATGCTGGCTTGATCCACGACTGCTCCGGTGGGATAGCCGGTTTGACTGGCGTAGAAGTGGCCGGTCTTGAATTCCGGGTTCAGCAAACCGTCCAGATACCGTTTTGCCCCAGCCTCAACGCCGTGCATCATCCCGAATATGGGCATCAGAACGCCGCCAATATGTTTGAAGACAATACGTTTTATAAACGGCAGGTCGTCAAAGCCAGCGGTACCTGCGGTACCACCCGGGCTCATTGTGACAAAGCGAATATGGGGGTGCTGACGTGCCATCGCTCCCATCCACAGGGTCGCGGTGAGCTTGGCGTAGCCGTAGGTCTGCATCGGATCGCCCTCGGGGCCGAACTTGCTGCCATCAGCGATTGATTTGAATTCGTCGACTGTTCCATCGGACAAGTCCGGGCGGCGCATACCCATTTTGGGAATGCCGCGTGCGGCTTCGGATCCGGCATACAGAATTGTGGACGTTACCAACTGACGCTCCAATAATGCGTCTACCAACACCACGTGGCCGAGAACATTGGTGGCGAAGATGTTGGTCACGCCATCGCTGGTGAGGCTGTTCGGATGCCGTCCACCCGTGCCGCCTGCATTCAGGATTACGGCGTCGATTGGGGTGGAAAGTTCGGCTACAGCGGCGCGAACCGAAGCCGGATCGGTCACGTCCATCAGGACGATTTCAAAGATTTTGCGCCTGGTCTCACGTTCCAACGCTGCAATTGCGGCTTCCGCCTTCGTTGGGTTGCGGCAAGCCAGATAAACTTTGGATATGCCTTTTTGCAGTGCAAGCTGTCGGGCCGCCTCGCGGCCCAGTCCGGCATTAGCGCCTGTGATCAATACAGATTGTATTTGGTTCATGGGGTATGGTCCTTGGGTTTGCGATTGATGCGCCCAAGGTAGGATGGCCAAAAAATGATCTGTAGATAGATATTTCTGGACACAGTGCTTCAAAAATGAAACACAAGATGTATGTCGATCAAGGAAAGCCATTCCCTGAAATGGGACGATCTGAAGTACTTTCTGGCGGTTGCCCGAACCGGAACTCTTCGGGGGGCAGCTGACAGTATTCAGGTGAACCACACCACGCTGACGCGCAGGATTTCAGTCATGGAAGAACGCGTCGGCAGCCGGTTGTTTGATCGCTCAAAAACCGGCCTCGCCCTGACTCAGCTCGGCGAAGATCTGATGCCTCACGCCGAACGGGTAGAAGCTGAAATGACCGCTGCGTCTCGCGTCATTGTTGGCAGAGATGCGCTACCCTCGGGCACGGTTTACGTGACGCTGCCCCATGGTCTGGCTATGACATCGTTAATGGATGATTTTGCAGCCTTCGCTGATCTCTACCCGGACATCATTTTGAATATGAACTTCACCAACGATGTCCGCGATTTGATGCGTCGGGAAGCTGACGTCTCGCTGCGCGTGGCTGACGAGGTTACGGACGATGTGGTTGGGCGAAAACTCGTCCAAATGTCACAGGCGGCCTATTGCACGCGCGACTACGCGGAACGTATCACCGACAACGGCGGCGAGGGATTGCACCTGATTGGCTGGCATGAGCCTGAAGAAGCCACCACGGTGAAGTGGTTGAAAGACAGTTACTACCCCAAGGCCAAGCTGAAGCACCGTGTCTCTGAGTTGGTTCCTCTGATCACACTGGCGGCCTCCGGTTTGGGGATGGCCTATCTTGCTTGCAATCTGGGCGACCGCCATCCTGATCTGATCCGTGCACCGTTCCAAAAACCAATGCCGTATCGGAGCATCTGGCTTTTGCTGCATCGCGACCTTCGGAATACAGCCCGTGTCCGGCTATTCGTAGACTTTTTGGCCGAACGGGTCCGATCCCGGCGAAACGAGTTCTGGGTCTCGGGAACCAAAACGCGTGATTAGCCGTCATGTCGTTAGGTCAGACGAATAACAAACTGGTACTCTTTTGAGACTTTGAAAGCAGCGCCGGTGATTAGCCGTTAATCTCGTTGGGTCAGATATGCTTGACGTTTGGGTCTTAATTGAATGACTTGATTGACCTGTTTGTTGAGGTTTTGGCCGTCGATTGAGTCAAAGATCAGTGAAGTTCCAAATATCTTGTTGAACGTCACACGAACCTGACTCAACCGTCACAGTTGGAACAGAAGTGCAGTGAACGTTCGAGATCGGAATGTGACTCCAACGTTGGACATAACTGAAGAGAGTATTCAAGCGTTTGCAGAGGCGTGTGAAGCTTGGCCAAGTTGCAGAGCACATTGAGCCCGCAGCGACCCATCTGGCTCTGGCGCTGGACCGAAGAGAAATCGAGACGATCCCCTGTGACGCCGGGTTGGTTCGCGCCTAAAGTGCGGAATATATCGAGAGAAAACCCAAAGCAAAGATCGCATCCTGAAAGCGATGTCATTCTTTTTGAACTTTATTTGTGTTCTTTTGTCGACTGCCTTCGCCACTACTGCAGTTGTAGAATATCCGGAACGCAAAGCTTTCTTTTTGCTGGCATTTTGTCCGCACCATCCGATCGTTTTAGTCGTTTGGGACCGTCTTTGACCTTGATCTTCGGCTTTGCTAGTGGGCCCTTCAAGGTCACGGGCCAGGGGCTCTTCGAAAGAGGTTCGCCAATCTTGCGGGGCTGCAGATTTAGGTCCAAAACCTTGCCCGCCACATTAACACCGCCAAAGACGACGACTTGGACATGATCTGTTTCCAATGTGGTTTGTTTCGTCGAAATACTTCCATTGGAAATACTAATCGGTGCACGCAAACATATGATCGGAGCAACCTTTTGTTTCTCTTTGGTAAACACCCAAGGTAGTATCCCTAGCCCTGCCAGATCCAAAAGCTGGGTCTCGATCGAGCCATCACGCATTGAAACTGTGGCATTGCCGCTCATGCTATTGGCAAAATGCTTGGCTGAATCGGTTCTGCCGGTCACCGAAAAATCTGCGTAGATCGTACCGCTTGCGCCCTTTTTGAAGTTCAGGCTGTGAAGAATTTCATCCAGTTGCCAGCCACCTGCCTTGCCGGTCAACGTGAGCAGATGTGCGTCGTTCGATAGATCCATTTGTCCGCTGACATCGAAATGAGCACCTCCGTATTCAAAATTCAAAGGTCCGGCCTTGAGTTCATTTTCGTTGAGCGTCAGTTCACTCTGCAAACTGCTGATGCCTTTGGCACCCTCTATGTGCCGAAGGTCAACGTCGACATCCATATCCATACCGGACAAGAGAATTGAACGCCCAATAGGTTTAAGTGTTACGTCTCTTAGAGGACTAGTGTCGCCGGATTCCTCAATGACGTCTTCCTCGTCGGGCTCTGGACCGCCTATTTTCCTCAATTGTGCAGCGGCCTGAACGATGGTTCGGATCTGATCTATCTTTATCAAGTCACTCTCTATGGAACCCTGTAGTACAGGATCACTCGTTGCATCATCAAGATCGGCCACAATTTGCAGGACAGAGTCGGCAACCTTGACTTTGGCATTCGCATCCCAATCGGTTCCTTCGCTGGCAAGGCCAATTTCAAAGATAGCCTGTCCAGTTTCCACCCGTTCAAGCGATAGGGCTTCTAACAGGTCCGCTCCGGAGGGGACTTCTACTTGAATTGCCAAATCCAGGTTCTCGAATGTGAGCACATTTTTGACAGAGCCATGCACCTCAAGGTTCCAAAGTTCCGTTTCGCTTGTCTGGCCATCCAAATTTGTCAGCGAAAGCTGATTGATGTCGCCGTTCAAATGAAAGTTACCAGAAAATCGACCAAGTTGATCATCCGGTCCCAGAAGCTCTGGTGAGATCAAGCTGCTTGCGGGTATATCCATTAACCCGTCGGCCGATATGCCTTGTAATTGCAACGCGTCTTCGACCGAACCGTCCAAAATGATAAATGGATCAGCAGGGTTCCCAATTCTCAAATTGATGTTTCCAACACTCAAGGCGCCTTCGGGTGTTCTGGAAAGCTCGGAAAACTTAATCGGGGGGGGGCCTTCACCAGAGGTATCCAATGTGAACCCGTTGGTTTCAATGACCATTTGTCGCTGCGGGACCTGCCCGGGTACGCTATCGATAACCATGTCAACTGCTATTAGTCTTAGATCATACCGCGACGCGGCTGGGCCGGGTTCAGCATCTTCAGGGTACAACCGAATGCGGGTTGTCAGGGATACGTCTTCTGGGTTTCCCAACTCTCCGATTTGTCCCGTCAGCGAAAGGCTTTGCCCACCATCCAATTCAGTCAATACAGCCAGGTCATCAATCCGGGCTACGCCGTCGACTGATTTGAATGTTGCGCCAATGCTTCCTGAACCCTCCAGAACGCGGTTGAGTTTCAAGATATCAAGAAGCTGACCAAGTTCGGCAACCTCTATGGTCGTATTCACTTGTAGCCCGTTCTCTTGAGGGACTTCTTCGGCGGCAATCGCAATCTGTTCGAAGTTCACCGCGACCTGAAACGGGTCGTCCGCGGGAATGCTCACGTTCAGATCAAACTTCTCTCCATTTAGTGATCCAGCCCCAACCGCGGTCACAACGTCGGTTTCCGTATCACGCTTTAAATTCAGCTCAGGAAGCTGCAGATCCAGACCAAGCCCGTTTAGATCGTTCTGGTAAAGAACGGTGACATCGGTCAGGTCAATTTCGTGGTCCGTTAGAATTCCAGCCACAGACAGGTTTGCAGGTTTGGCCGGATCCTCGGCTTTAGTGCCCATTTGGGAAGCGGACTGCCAGTTTCCGACACCGTCTTTGTCCGTGATCAAGTTGAGGTGAACACCCGAGATAGAAAGCTCACTCAGCGACAATTTGCTGTTCCAAAGGTCGCGGGCAGAAATATTGAACTCAAGTTTGTCGATTGCCGCCAGATTCGCTTTGGTCTTGATCGCGCCGGGTAGTACCAATCCCGCTGCGGATACCTGCAGTTGCCGACCAAGGCCTAGACGCACTTCATCTTCTATTAACACGTCCTGATCAAGTTTCTTCGATATCAGGTTTTCAACAAAAGTGGTTCTGACAGAAGAAAACAACGCAGAGGACAGGAAAAGCCATGCCACAACAACCGCGACGAACGCGACAGCGCAACAAACCATTACACCTTTTGTGATGAACCGCACGCTTTTCTCCTAAGGTTCTGATTCCTTTCTTGGGCAGACTAGACCATTAAAGCATCATGTTAATGGAATATGTGGCTTCTTATTTTGCTGAACCCTAAATGACCTTGACCATTTAGCCGACTTCTCTTGCGGAATTGGTCGGGCGGCCAAGAAACGGTTAAAGGACTAAATTTAGGATGTGCTGCTGATCCAGTTTCAAAATAGCTGGCTTGAAACGCGTTTAACGTTTCATAAACGAGCACATTGCATTAGCTTTGACGACTGCGCCTGGACGCCCCAATTAAACTAGACGCGGTTAAAATGCTTCAATTTCCCACATCCATCTAATTACTGTTATATGTGAATTCTTCAAACGACGGGGACACAATGAATTCGCTAACTAGAATAACACGTGGGATAGGCGTCGCTTTCAAGGACGGTAGAGTGAAAGGCCTTCTTGCCTTCACAGTCGGAATGATTTTATGGGCCTCGGTCTTCTACCACTTTGTCGAAGGTTGGAGTTGGCTAGACTCGATCTACTTTTCCGTAGTGACAATTTCGACCGTAGGGTTCGGTGACTTCTCACCTGAAACTGCGGCGGGGAAAATCTTCACAATGGTGTATATCATTGTAGGCTTGGGTGTTTTCGTGACTGCGGCGACCACAGTGGCAGATACAATCTTGTCCCAAGACGACGAAAAAACGGACAAATAGATTATCCCAAATTAAGGCAATTTGAGTTCATGCGCAGGTATCAGTGCGACCGCGCATCTGAAGCCGTGCCTCGGATTCACTCGTACCTTCAAACTGATAGATGATCGCCGAAAACTCAAAAAATATACATATTACGTTTTTTGAGTGTATTGTTTGGAAAACAGATAGTGGAGGGATGGAATGGAAAAGACCCAGGACGCGAAGATTGTCGACCTCGCGATACGATTGCTCTTTCTCGGATTATTCCTCTACAGCGCCCTGGTCATGGTGGCTCCGCTTGCAAGTGTGGTTATCTGGGCAACGATACTCTGCGTCGCGCTCTACCCGGCATTTGATTGGCTGCAATCCAAGCTGGGAGGACGTAAGAAGCTTGCCACAACAATTATCGTTCTGTTGGGCCTTGTTCTGACCCTGGGGCCAGTCGCAACTGCGGTGTCTGGTGCTGCAGAACTAGGGTCTGAATTCGCGGAACAAGCAGACAAGGGTGAATTGAAAATCCCCCCTGCGCCCGAGGGCCTCAAGGAATTGCCGTTGGTTGGAAATAAAATCTCCGATGTCTGGGGAATGTTTGAGCGCAATCTTGACGGCGCGCTTGCAAAATACGGCGCGCAAATCCTTGAGATAACCAAATCGCTCTTCGGAAAGGTGCTGGGCATTGGTATCGGGCTTCTTGGCTTAGCTCTGTCCGTGTTGATTATGGGGGCATTGTTCAGCCCGGGGCCAAATTTGGTCCAGGGTCTTCAGCGCTTTGCCAACCGTGTCTTTGCACCACGCGGCGGTGAATTCGTGACACTGGCAGGCGCAACGATCCGGAACGTTACAAAAGGCGTGATTGGCGTAGCAGCCATTCAGGCTGTTTTCGTTTGGATACTGCTGGCTTTGTTTGGGATTTCTTCGGCCGCCACACTGGCATTTGTCTGCCTCATACTCTCAATTATCCAAATCGGGCCCGGATTGGTTCTTATACCGGTAATTATCTACGCATGGAGCTCCATGTCCGGCGGAACTGCTCTGATCTTCACCATATTGGCCGTTCCCGTCATGATAATGGACAGTTTCCTAAGACCCGTGTTCATCTCAAAAGGCCTCGAGACTCCCATGTTGGTCATCCTCATCGGTGTTCTCGGAGGTATGATGGCGTACGGTTTGATCGGCGTTTTTATGGGGCCGGTACTCTTTGCTGTCTTCTATGAGCTGTTCAAGGTTTGGATTGATACCTCGCCCGAAGCCGATGACGCTGCTGAAGGTGCGGTGAAATGAGAAAGACAATATGGACAACACTCGCTGTCATTCTGTTTTTTCTTGTTTGGTACTTGGTCGCTGATCGGAAAACGCCATTTACAGGGAACGCCAGAGTAAAAGCTGTGGCCACCCAAATCGTGCCTCAGGTGACCGGAACGGTAACGGAAGTTTTGGTAGAAAACGGCCAAGTCGTTTCGGCAGGTGATGTTCTGGTTCGAATAGATTCCAGACCCTACGAGATCGAGCGTTCAAAGGCGGAAGCTGATCTTGAAGCGGCGACCCAAGAGGTGGGTGCGTCTTCGGCAGAGGTAAGTGCGGCACAAGCCAAACTCGCAAGGGCGCAGAGCGATCTGGATACGATGCGCATTCAGACGGAACGTGTATTTGCGCTTGAAAAGAAAGGGTTGATTGCCGTCTCAAAGGCCGATGATGCACGAGGACAACTGGCAGAATCTGAGGCAAACTTTGAGAACGCAAAAGCTGATCTGGAAAAAGCGAAGCAAAGGCTTGGTGACGATGGGATTGAAAACCCGAAAATCCAGCGCGCACTGGCGGCCTTGGCGGATGCGGAACTGAACCTTGAATGGACCGAACTGCGTGCTCCGGCGACAGGTGTCATTTCTAATCTGCTGATTGCCCCCGGAACGTATGCGCGATCCGGTCAGGATCTTTTGACGTTTCTGGATGCAACCGACGTCTGGATCGAGGCGTATTTTACCGAGAACAATCTGGGAAGAGCTTCAATAGGGTCTCCGGTCGATGTGGTGTTGGATATGCATCCTGGTAAGATTGTTCCGGGCGTCATTGAGAGCTTTAGTGCTGCTGTTTCTTTGAGTGGCGGTGATGAGCCGGGGCAATTGGCGAGCCCGCCAAGCACCAAGGGATTTTTGCGGGAGCCTGAAAGGTTTCCGGTCAGGATTGTTTTACCCGGCTATGAAGCTGGAAGTGCCGAAGACGATCTTCGCTTTCAACTGAACGGGCAGGCCGATGTGATCATGTATCTAAGCGACAACTCGTTGCTGAACCTCGTAGGCCGCGCCTACATCCGCGTAGTTTCAATCTTCTCCTATGCGTACTGAGGATCAAAGCTCTGTCACCCGGCTTGCGCTGGGTGTTACCGGTGTCTTTGCATTGGGCCTATTTCTTGGGTGGCCCCTTGCCGTTGTTGGGGCGGTGTTCACTGCCCTTTTCCTTCAAGCACCTGCGGCACTACCTTTGGCAGCATTTGGTAAGCTGTTTGTCTTCTCGATTGGATTGATGTTCATCTCGTTCCTTTTGTCGTCAATCTTCTCACCTTATCCTCTTGTGTTTCTAATTCTGGTGGCCATTGGAATAATCCTGTCTTTCATTTGGTCAGTTTCCGGTGCCGGAGTATTGCCGGGTGTCATCGCTCTCATGGGGGCGTTGATGATTCCGAATTTGGTGCTGCAATCACAGGATCTGGCTTTGGTGCTTGTGTATTGGATCCCGTTGAACCTGCTGTTTGCTGGCTTCGTATCGACGCTGATGTTCGTGTTGATACCCGCTGCACCTCAAACGGCACCTCAAAAGAAAGCTGCAACATCGCCGGACTTCGACTCACATCGCCGAATAGTCAGGATGTCTCTTGTCACAGTGCCCTTTGCTATGGCGTTCTTTATTTCCGGCGCTTCTGCTTTGTTGGTTCTGTTTTTTGTCGCCCTGCTGAGCCAGCAACTTGCGGCAATGCCTGCTGCAGGCAAAACAGTTGCAAAAGCTATGCTGACGGCAAATCTACTTGGGGCTGCAGTATCCATCATATGCTATGAAATAAACGTAATAGCTCCGGTCATTCTAACCCCCATTCTGCTGTGTTTTTTCTTTTGCCTAACACTCGGAGCACTTGGAAAGTCAGAATTCCCTCTCGCCGCCGCCGCCGGTTCCGCGATTACAACAGCTCTGATTGTATATGGCGGCTCGGTTGCGCCGTTTTCAGACGAGGCTGACGTCAAGAGCATCACTCGTGTATTGCAAGTCGCCAGCGCCGCTTTCTTTGTAATTATCGCATATGTCGTGGTGGATGAATTCTGGCCAGAAAAAGAGCGCCAGGCGACTCCATGAAGTTTGTTGCGATAAAGCTTGGCGCTGAAACCAGCAGAGTTCCCGTTTGACCGATTTTTGCAACCATCGCTCGAATTGCAGCGCCATGGCAAACCGCGAACATCGCTGAAGCGGTTTTATGTCAAGCGATCTCTGGTTGAGTGATGGCTGTTCGGTGGAGCGAATATGAAGGGCTGCCTCGCGGACAAAGCTGCCCTTCACCTGTTTGGTTTCAATGAACGCTCGCAACCAAATGCGCACATACCAGATCCGCAGATTGGACAGGGAGCAACTATGGCCGCATAGGTAAACTAACGTTGGGCATGCGATGAAGTGGGCTTTTTTCGCAACCTATTCTGCGCGGTTGCACCTGCATCCGGTCAATTTGCGCGCTTCGCAATCGACTAGTGACTTGAGCCGATCTACCACCTCAACGACATCGAGGTTTAGCGCTTTAGAACCCACTTATGCGTTCTATGAGCCAGTACATCGATACCGACCCGATGCCATAAGCGGCAATCACAGTCGCCCTTTGGCTAACTGGACGTGCCATCAATCGCCAGATCGCGACAAGAAGTGCCAAAGCTCCGACAAAGCTCAACTGACCAGCTTCGACGCCTAGGTTGAAGGCAAACAAGGCTGCAGGAATATCGTTGGAGGGAAGTCCTATCTCGGCCAAAGCGCCTGCAAAACCAAGGCCGTGCAAAAGCCCAAACCCGAAACAAACGATCCAGGGCTTTTGTTTTGAAAGTCGAAAACGCCCGTCGCCGCCCTTAACAATTTCCATCGCCAAAAAAACGATAGAAAGCGCAATGACGGCCTCGACCGGCGGGCCGGGGACATTCAGAAATCCCAGCGTTGCCAGTGCCAGTGTTATTGAATGTGCCAAGGTGAATGCCGTGATTGCTCCCGCCAGTCTCCACGGATCAGGGACCAAAATAAATAGGGCGAAGACGAAGAGCAGATGATCCCAGCCTTCTAGTATGTGTTCATAACCCAACTGAAAATAGGCTATGAAAACAGACCATGTTGTCTGTTCAAAAGGTATATTTTGGATGGCAGCATCCGGGGTGAAACGAAGCGTGGCAGGCTCGGCGTGCAGAGGATGCACACGGACCAAAACGTCGTTCTTTTGTGCCGCCAGTCCGTCGATCTCGATGGATTGGCCCGCGATCTCAGCACGGCATTCGACAACCCAGGAAGAAACCCACGCTCGCCCATCGGAGATTGGGTCAGGGCCGTGTGAGGGTGTACAGCCATCCGGTAACACCGCATCAATCGCCATTGGTTGACCATAAACATCTGGTTTTCGCCAATGAACACTCCAAGTGTCCGTAGTGATTTGTCGAATTTCCAAGTATCCCGGATCAAGCGCATGCGCGTTGGCGTACCCCGTGGGCCACGTGAACAGCAGAGCAAACATCAAGCTGAAGATGAAGTTCATTTGACCTGACCTGTGAGATCGGGTGCTGTGATCTCATAATTGTCGGCAAGAGCCTCGTATTGCGCCTGCGCCAAATCTTCGCTCATGGCGCGACGCCAATCACGAAGCACCACACTGTGGATCTCTTGCAAGCGAGGTATCCGGCTTGGTTCAATGGCAAGCACTTTCACCAGATGGATGCCGTAACCCGATTGGACCGGCCCCATCCACTGGCCTTTTTCGAGATTGGCGAGACCATTGGAAAATCCGGTTCCAAAGACCGAGTCGATTACCCGTGTCGCGGTTAGGGGCATTGATGCAGGCAGTAGTGTCGCGCTTTCCAAGCCGGAAGTCTCTTGCTCCGCAAGCAAGGCGGCCAGTGCCCTTTCAATCTCGGTCTCACTTGGTTCTTCACCAAGAAAAACTTGAGTGAACGCGACCTTATTGGGTGTCGCGTAGCGGTCCGTGTTTTGTTGGAGGAAAGCCTCTAGATCTTCGTCTTCTGGAATAACTGAAGCGGCGATGGCTTCGGTCAGAAAATCCATCTTTTGGCTCAGCCGCGATCTAATCACGCTATCTCCGCGTTCCAAGCCAAGCTTCCTTGCTTCCCTAACTAAAACTTCTTCGCGAATTGAAGCGTCGACCAACGCTTGTAACTCGGAACCGCTTGGCTGGCGTTTCCACCTTGCTTCGAACTGTGAAGCTAACAGCGCGGCATCACTTTCGCTTATGGCTATCGTCTCCGGATCTGCAGCGGCGTCGTTATCTGGTGATATTATGTGGAACCAAATGAATATGGCAGCTCCGATCAAGAAGAAATGGAACAGAGGTTCTTTCACTATTCGCATGAAGGCTCCTGCGTGAAACGCGATACGGCATTATGTTTTATGCTGGCATCAGGCAGTTGAATAACACAAGGAATTGCAACTCAAGGCGCGCCGCTTATCATAAGAGCGTCCCGAGTTAGTGATTGCGACCTAGGTCCCCAAATCTGCACGAAGTAAGGTCACTCTGCAGGCGTGTACCAAATCGGCGAGGAATACGCGCGCTCCTGATGCGTAAGTACCGCATCTTCTGGCAGCTCCGCACCAAACCTCAGTTTGTCGTACAACACCCAGCGTGGGGTTGGGATTTCGAGCGCACGTACGTAATAGAATGCCCGCGCATTTGGATCGAAATCAGGATCAGACCAAACGGTTACCAGTTCGGCGGTTCCAATTGTATTGGTCCAGCTGGCGGTTTCCAGATCCACGGTATTCCCAACCGCAGGGATCTTGCCGTTTTGATCGGCAACACGGTTGTCCGACCATGCCACGTCATAGACGTTTTCCTGCAAAGCACCTTCGGAATCGAGCCATCCCTTTATCACCTGCACGCGATCCAGGTTGGCCCCGACCGGGTCGCGCAGAGCAGCGATCAGGAATGTGGGCGGACCTTCACCCTCGCGAGGTCGCAGATCCGAACCCATTGGAACACCTTTTGTGTAGCCCACATCCGCAAGGAAGCGAGTTTCAACATCAGCGTCATCGAAATCCCATCCGCCAAAGAACCGTAGACCAATCCGCGGTCCAGTGCTCGCGTAGGTTTCGCGCCGCTTGAACGCATCGAAGATCGCAGCGCGAGTATTGTCGGTCGCCCAAACGGCCGTGTACCCGGAAGCTACAAGGAGGTCGCCAGGAATTTCGCCAAGATCGTTGGCGATGAAAGGATGCTTTATTCTCGTGGCCGAAGGTTCAACGCTGACGGATTTTCCGAAGAAGTTGTCTTCCTCAGCAGTTGCCAGAGACGTATGGCTGTCCGTCGCGCCACCCATGCCGAACTTATATGGGTTCACGCCGAACTTCTCTTCCAACAACAAACCGCGCTTCAAGGCTTCTCGGGCGTACTCGCCGGCCAGCATGTCATCAGTTTTCAGCTCGGTTATGTCGAGATTGCCAACGTCCCAGTTTTCGTAATCCGCGAATTCGTCGTCGGGGCTCAGATAGGGGTGCGCTTCGCCGTCGCCCTTGATCTGAGTGACTTCGTAATGGGGCTCCCATTTTGCGCGGGCAGCCACATATTCCTCGTCGACCTTGCCACCGTGATAGGTGTCTTCGGTCGGGAACATCCATCCGTTCGAAAGGTTGCCGTTATGGGCGAAAGCTACCGCGCGACCACCCGTTTTTTCTTGATAGTCATCTAGCCATGCATACAGCGTTCTTGGGTCGGTATCACCAAATGGCGGTTGCGTGACTGGCGGCACCATCTGAAGCGCCCTGATGGGCCCATCGCGCAGCATAACATTCCGATGCAGGTTGAAGCCCTTGGGTACAGAAGTCCACTCGAACCCTATGAACGCCGTGAAATTGCCGGGGTCGTTGTGTTCTTCCGCAGCCAGAACGATTTGCTCCCATGTAAAAGCAAAAGCGTCAGCACCCGGGCTGTAGGAGTCCAGAAGGACTTCTGGCAGGGTCATTTGCGAGAAATTGGTAATGATATCGAACGCCGCTTTGCCGGCCTCTTCGCCGCCTGCCTTGTAACCTTCGTACCATTCCAAACCTTTCGGATCGGCAAGAACGCCTGGCTTGCCAGCTTGAAGGTCAGGGGCGAATCCCATTAGGTCAGTGTGATCCGTGAGAACCATCCAGTCCAGAGGCCGGGCCAGTCTTACTGGTTGACCCGTTGAAGAAGTGACCTGTTCACCTTTTGCAAAACGCCATGCTTCATTAGGCAACAGAGTGTTCCCAAAAGCACCTGCGTCCAGCGAAAGCCCGGTGTGAAGATGCGTGTCTCCCCACAGCGGTCGCTCGGGGAAAGTGCGTTCGGCATACGGGGAATACGGTTGATCTGAGAACAAGCCTGCCGCGGCTTCTTCACTTGGAACAGCATCTGCAAGGACAGTCGATGATGCCAGCCCTAGTGAGATAGAACAAACAAAAGCTCGAAGCATGTGGAACTCCTAAATCAAGATAGCGCGGTGGTGCCGATGATCTGCAACTCAAGAATTAATATTCCTATTTCTCTATATAACATCAATTTTCCGTTTGTGGGGATATTCCGCTTTTGACATTGTCACGGTGGTACACTTAGGAGTTTGTCTGAAGAAGTTGGTCTAACAATAACTCCATAAGCCATCTCCTAGATTGTTGTGCTCAACATCGATAACGGAAGCTTTAGAGAAATTGCGACTCAGCACCGTTAGGATTGGCAAATGCTCGGCCGCCCTCCATTGCAGCAGCCATCTAACTTTAAGATGAAGGCCTGAGATGGATCTTGGGATGATTTAAGATCAGCAACTCGCCGCAGCCCAAACCAGGCCTTCAAACCTGCGCCTTGCAATTCTAGCTTTGCAGACTTTGCCGCTATTAGCGATTAACTGTTTTAATGTCCGCTCTCAGATCAAAGAAGAAAGCAAAAAAAGCGGTCAGGCTAAGGAAAGCTGACCTTCGACGACCCGGAGCTGAAGGCCCCGCTTGCGGACAAAGCAAGGGTAAATTTCAGAACTGAATCGCGGTAATTTAAGTTGCTAATAGTATCAAGATATTCAACGCTGTGCATCAGATGGGCGCGCGCGCATTGCTCGGAAGCTTGCTTGAGGGTCCCGTTCAGCCAATCCCTGCGTTGGCGAGGATCAATGTTTGCACAATGATTGGATAGCCCCATGGCCTTCTCATTTCGCTTCCTGTTAGCGCCCGTTGCATTAATCGCCCTTGCGACGACGGCAGTACACGCTCAAACCGCCGACACCATATACACCAATGCGCAGGTCTATACGGTCGACCCTGAACAAGAATGGGCCCAGGCGTTTGCGATTGAGGATGGACGTTTCATTGCTGTCGGTTCAGCAGAAGAAGTCGTTGCGCTGGCTGGGAGCGAGACTGAAACGATCGACCTTGCGGGTGCGATGGTATTGCCGGGCCTTTATGACATCCATGTTCATTTCCGCAATTGGTACGTTGCTGCGGCATTGTCTGACGAGGTGATCCTACTCCCGGGCGATGCCGACCCGGAAGCGGCAGCGGAGTTGATTCGCGAATTTGTAGCTGCGCGCCCAGATCTCGAATACCTTTTTGGATCTGGATTGGCCAACGAGCTGTTTGATGGAGAACCGAACACTACTTGGCTTGATGAGGCAGTCTCTGATATTCCGGCCTATATTATCACTGCAACCGGGCACGAGGCAGTGCTGAATACACCGGCGATGATCGATAGCGGTATTGATGTCGATACACCGGACCCACGGAACGGGATCATTGTGCGGGATCCAGAAACAGGAGAAGCAACAGGCTACATGAAAGAGGCCGCGATGGGTCTTTACGCGATGCCATTTCTACGCGGGCTGGATATCGAAACCCACGTTGATGGCGCAAGGGACGTGCTACACTTGCTTGCCTCAATGGGTGTGACATCTGCCAGAAACATGCATAGCGAATTGATAAATGTGCAGGCGCTACATCGGCTTGCAACGACCGAGGGGCTTCCGATCAGGGTTAGTGTGGCGTGGACCTACGATTCTCCGACGCGGGCATATCAATCCGTGGAAGACCAACGTGCTGCAATCGACACGTTTCAAGACTTGATCGCGCCACGGCTGGACCCAACCTTTATTAAGGTCAATATCGATGGCATCCCGACTGAAACCGGTGCGATGCTGGAACCTTTCCTGACGAACGCCTCGAAAGCGGAACAGTCCCAATCTGACGCGGTTTCAAAGTATGATCCTCTTGCTTCTGGTCAGGGCGACTATGGGCTAATCTTTTTCACCGAAGAGGAACTTGTGGCCGACATTATCCGGTTTGAAGAACAAGGTATGAAAGGCATGGTTTTCCACACTGTGGGTGATCGCGGTGCTAGGCTTGTTCTGGACGCAATGGAAATCGCACGAAACCAACTGGGCGAGCTGAAAGGCCGCTACCAGCTTGCCCATTCGTTTTTCATATCGGAAGAAGACATGCCAAGACTGGTAGAACTCGATCTGACACCGGAATTCTCGCCAGTACTATGGTTTTCGAACCCCCACAACGATGTCGTCAACCGCGTGGTTGGCCCGGAACGCGCGCAGAGGGTTTTCCCAATGCGCTCTGTGGCTGATGCCGGAGGACGGGTCGTTATCGCTTCTGATGGTCCGTTGTTCATGCAGACCCCATTGGCATCGATAGAGGCGGCCGTGACCCGTATCGACCCTGTGGCTGACACGAGTCCACCCGATCCTGCGGTGGGCCAAGCGATCACGCTGAAGCAGGCAATTGATGCCCGCACAATCAACTCTGCATACTTGGATTTTGCGGACGAAGAGCTTGGCTCAATCGAAACCGGCAAGCTTGCCGATTTCATCGTGCTTGACCGCAACCTATTTGAAATTCCGATCTCGGAGGTCAGTGAGACGCAGATATTAATGACGTTCGTCGAGGGTGAGATGGTTTTTGAGGCCAAATAACGTTTTGATCTGAGTTTATTTAACTCACTGGCACCAAGGCTCCGAAAGAGATCCATGGTCCAGGCTCTCTTGGGGGTTACAAGGCCATGCGCTTGTGAACGCACCGGGTTCAATTCGGCAAGGCCGAGCGCCTGTACAAGTGTTTGTTTCAAGGCACGCCTGCAACCATGTAGTTCTCGCTTTCCGTGTTTCTTTTTCATTGGCAAACCTTAAGTCATTGGGCGCGATGGGCTCAAGGCACGTGTTTGGCAAACTTGAATAATTGGCTGTTAAGCAGACAAAAGCTGCCGTTGATCGTTCAGTACGATCGGTACTCAAAAAACTAGTCGGTGGGCATTCTGAGAAAGCCGCTATCGCACCTTCTTCACTTTCTGGGTTGTGCTTTTGATCTCAACGAGTGTCTCATCAGCTTGTAATGTGTTCGTTGGATCTTAGCCGTGTTCGAAGCGCCGACATACCTCGCGATAACATCGATTGCAGTCATCGGTACTGTTCACGTCTTCTGCGTGTCTTTTTTCCGCAGATTCCCGGCCCCGGCAAGCTGGCTATCTGATTTTTCATCAGGGATCGGACTTGGCTATGCTTTCCTTTTCTTGCTGCCAAAAATCGGTGAATTGTCAGCCGGTTTAGCTGCAACCGGGAAATGGGAACACTCGCTGTATGGTTACTCTCTGCTAGGATTTCTCGCTTACTACTTGTTGGAAGCCGGTCGCGAGATAGGGGTCGACAACAGGTTGTCTCTTGGCTTGGATACTGTGGCACTCGGAACCTATAACTGCTTGCTTGCCATTACAGTCATGCAAGCAACCGCAACTTCGCCTGAACTGTACGTCATAGGAACGTTGGCCTATTCGCTGCATTTATTTGGAGTGAATATTTATCTCTATAAAACCCACCCCGGGCATATGTCTGGATGGTTACGTACATATTTTGTCGCTTCACTTACGGTCGGCATATTAATCGGTCTCAACGCGGACAAAAGTAGCATGCTCTATTCAATCGCGACCGGGTTAACGGGGGGCGTGATTATAGCTCTATCTCTTCGGGTTAAACTGCCCGATCGTTCTTCAATGAATACAAAGGCTCTTTTGATTGGTGTGGTGTTCGCTGCGGTCGCAGTCGTTGTAACCCGGTACTGATCCGAGGACACTATTGGACTTTTCTTTTTATTAATGCACCGGATGTTTCTCAGCCTTTTTTGAGAGGTATGGGCAAAGCATCGGATTGCTCTTCAGGCAGCGCCCTCTACCAATTGGCTTTGAAAACACACTTAGAACTTCAGTCGGATGATCGTGCGTTTGCCACAATTGCTATTTTCTTCCGGCCACAATCCGATCCAAGATTAACGCGCAGAACAAGATTGCCAAACCGGCCAGAATTCCTTGTCCCGCCGCTGCGTATTGCAGTGCCTCTAGCACGTCCTCGCCCAAACCCTTGGCACCGATCAGCGAGGCGACAACAACCATTGCCAGAGACATCAGGATAGTCTGGTTCACACCTGCCATGATGGTTTTGTGCGCCAAGGGCAGGTCTACCCGCCATAGCAGGTAACGAGGCGTTGCTCCAAAGGCCAAAGCGGCTTCCCGCACAGTTTCAGGGACTTGTTGCAGGCCAAGTACGGTAAAGCGGATTACCGGAGGGCTACCGAAAATCATGGTTGCAACTACGCCTGCAGGCTTTCCAGATCCAATAAAAGCCACCACCGGGATCAAGTAGACGAAGGAGGGCATTGACTGCATGAAATCTAGAATGGGCCGCACGATGGCAAAAGCACGTGGGCGACGGGCGCAGTAGATACCCAATGGAATGCCCAGCGTGATCGAAATCAGCGCCGCGGCGCCCAACAGGGCGATTGTAGTCATCGCCTTTTCCCAAAAATCCAGCAGGCCTAGATAGGCCAGCGCGGCTCCGGTGAAGATCGCCACACGGGGACCAGCCGACAGGTAAGCCAGCATGATGATCACCAAAGCTACGACCGGCCAGGGGGTATCGACCAGCACAACCTCGATCCAGTCCAGCAGGGTGCGCATCCCATAGGTCAGCCCATCAAAGAAGCCGCGCCCGGCAGTCTTGGTCCACTCGAACACCGCTTGCACACCATCGCCTACGTTCAGACGCCAGTCCCGGTTGGTTGGGAAGGTCTTGAGCACAGCCACCGCGTCCGGTTGTGCAAATTTGATCATAGACAGGATCACCACCACAGCGGTCAACGCCGTCGCCACAATCAGCCGAGAGATAGACCAGCCGTGGGCTACACTTGGGTCTGAACGCCAGCGCGCGAATTGACCTTCAAGCGTCCAGTTGGCCAGCGAAGCAGCTAAAAACTTGACTGCCAGCAGAAGGGCGATCCCAATGATCAGATACGTGACACCGGTAGAGTCCGCTGTGCGTGCGGCCTCCTGCGCGCCAGCCAGAGCTCCTTCAAGTGATTCCGCCGCGCGTTTCAACGACTCCAACGTGGTCGACCCGGATTGCTCCGCCGCTGCAATCTGCTGTCGGCGCAGCTCCAGTGTCTGCTCGATCTGTATCGCCCGCTCGCGGAACTCGCGCCCAAGATCACCAAACAAACCCAGACCGATCTGGATGTAGGCCAGCGTTTCCAAAACCAAAAACCCGAGAAACCACGACCACAGCCCGCGTGCACCAAACCAGATCGGCCCGAGGATTGCTGCAGCTGTGTTTAATGTAAAGCGATAGCCTGGGGCCTGCATCATATAGGCGAAGGTCTTCTGGTAATAGGCGTTCCCCTGACCGACAAAGTCTCCTATTAGCCCATTCAGGCGG
The DNA here is from genome assembly GCF_056532525.1 of Ruegeria sp. I3. Classification (NCBI taxonomy): domain Bacteria; kingdom Pseudomonadati; phylum Pseudomonadota; class Alphaproteobacteria; order Rhodobacterales; family Roseobacteraceae; genus Ruegeria; species Ruegeria sp. I3. The sequence goes on from NZ_JBQFNI010000001.1 coordinate 104,052, forward strand.
TCGGCGGTTTCCGGTTGGATCTGTTGCGTATCAACATGTTTCATATCGTTGCCCTTACGCCTGACTGTCCTGAATAGCGCGGATCAAACCCGCACGGTTAATAACACCTACCGTCTTGCCATCCTGCGTCACAGCTACGACTCCATGTCCGTCCACGCAGAGGTTCATCAGGTCGGACAGATCCATATCTGGGTGAGCCTCTTTGGCATCCTCCGGGAGTTCGCCGTGATGCGCCTCGAACTCATCGACCGGTTTCATGACCGCATGGGCGAAGATCATATTGAGTTTCGAAATTCCCGCCACAAAGTCGGCCACATAGTCGTCAGCGGGGTTGAGTATGATCTCTTCCGGCGTGCCGATCTGCACGATGCGCCCGTCCTTCATGATCGCGATGCGGTGGCCGATGCGGATTGCTTCATCCAGGTCGTGGGTGATAAACATCGTGGTTTTGTTCAGCTTGTGACTGAGGTCCATGAACTGATCCTGCAACTGCTTGCGGATTAGCGGGTCTAGGGCCGAGAACGGCTCATCCATCAAAAGGATTTCAGGGTCTGCAGCGATCGCACGGGCCAGTCCCACGCGTTGTTGCATACCGCCTGACAGCTCATGTGCGTATTTGTCTTCCCAACCGTTCAGCTCGACCAGCTCCAGCACCCGGTCCGCCTCTTCCCAGCGGCGTGCTTTTCCGGTTCCGCGAATTTCCAGCGGCATTGCTACATTGTCGCGGACTGTGCGGTGAGGCATCAAGCCAAAGTTCTGGAACACCATCGCAACGCGCCGGTTACGCAGATCGCGCAGACCTTCATCGTTCAGGCCCATCACATCCTCGCCATCCAGATAGATATGGCCGTCAGTGGGCTCCAGCAGACGGTTCACATGACGCACAAGGGTCGATTTACCCGAACCCGACAGGCCCATGACGCAGAACAGTTCACCTCGTTCGATCTCAAAGCTGGCATCAGCCACGCCGACAACGCAGTTGAAACGCTCCAGCACCTCAGCCTTGCTCAGGCCCTCGCTGTGGATAGCGTTCAAAGCCTCCTGGGAGCGAGTACCGAAAACTTTCCACACGCCTTTTGCGTCGATTGCTATTTCCGCTGTCATATTGGCCCCATTGGAATTGTGTTGGTTCGCGCCCCCGATTGTCAGGGGCGCATGGGCTTTAGTTGGTCGTCAGTCCCAGCCAACCGTCGACGATATCGCCGTTGGCGGCGATCCATTCGGCTACGACTTCATCCGTGTCACGGCCCTTGACCACGACTTCATAAGTCAGACCGCTTAGCTCTCCCGCATCCATGTCGATATTGGCAAGGAAAGAGGCCGCTGCCGGGTTGCGCTGTTCCAGCGATTTCGAATGCGCCACTGTCACGGTTTTGACCGGTTCACCCGTGCTGACATGGGATTTGTTATACCAATCGGCATCCTGATCGGGCTGAACCATCTTGTAGGTGGCCGCGTCGTGCTCGGGCTCTTCCAGAATGGTCACATCATATAAGGCGTGTACGTAGTGTGGCGCGTAGCAGTAGAAGGCCGCGCCTTTCTTCTGGTCGATCTGATCTTTCAGACGCGAATAGAACACGGTTTCATCTTCAGTGGTCGGCGTCAGAAAGGTCTCGATCCCATAATCCCGCACCCGCACCTTGAACGTGTTGGTCGAGGCCCAGCCCGAGGCACCAACCCAGACCTCACCCATGCCGTCGCCATCGGAGTCAAACAGCTCTTGCGCGACGGGTGTCGCCAGGTCGTAGATCGAACGGATGTTGTGATCTTCGACCATGTAGTTTGGCACGCAAATCCCGGCGCGGCCTTCGTAACTGCCTGAGGACAAACCTACGGTGCCTTTCTGATCGACATATTCATCCGTAAAGGACGACTGGTTCGGCAGCCAAACATCCGGGTGTACGTCGATGTCACCACGACCGCCATCCATGGCGGCAAAGATCACCGCGTTTGCTCCGGGGGCATAGCCAGCTTCTCCACCCAAGCGGGTCTCAATGATCTGGCCGATCACACGGCTCATTATTTTGGCACCGGGCCAGCTGGGCTCGCCCACCATAACCTTTTCTTGTGCCATCGCCGTTGTTGCGCCGAAAGCAAAGGTCAAGGTTGCAATAAGTTTCAGTTTTTTCATGTACTTTCTCCCGTTGCGTTGAGTTGCATGCGCCTTCAGGCGCGCGCCCGCTTACGTTGCGGGTCTATGAATGGAATATCCGAGACGGTGGCGCGCAGGCGTTTCATCCGCCCGTCGAGTTGACCGATCTCAAGTTGAGTGCCGTTTTCCGCGTGTTCGATGGATAACCGTGCCATTGCGATTGCGTGTTCCAGCGTCGGTGATCGGGTGGCAGACGTTACCACTCCTACTTGCCGTTCACCTGTATAGACGGGTGCACCGTGCGCTGGCACATCATCGCATCCGATTAAAAGCCCTTTAAGCGCCCGACGTGGCTCGCGCAGGTTGCGTTCCAGTGCGGCTTTTCCAGTGAATTCGGTTTTTGTCAGATCGACGGCGAAGCCAAGACCAGCCTCAAAGGCATCGACACCCGGCGCAAATTCGGCATTGGCCGCGGCCAGCCCTGCCTCTATCCGGATGATGTCCAGGGCGGCCGAGCCCATTGGCGTGATCCCAAACTCTTCCCCAGCCGCCATCACCGCATCCCAGATCGCAACGGCGTCGGATTTGGAACAGAAGACCTCATACCCCAACTCACCGGTATACCCCGAGCGTGACAGCATAAACGGCGCACCCTCGCGGTCACGTAGCCGCGCGACGGTGACGCCGAACCATTTCAGATGATCCAAGCCTGGCACATGCGGTTGCGTAAAGGCGATCTTGCGTAGCAGTTCGCGCGACTTTGGCCCTTGAATGGCCAGGTTGGGCATTGCTCCACGCAGCGCATGGATCCGCACTTGCAGGCCACGCGCATCGGCCAGTTCTTGCAACGCGCGCCCGCTTTCCTCGGTGCCGCAACACCAACGGAAGATTTCGGGCGCAAGTCGGAACAGGGTGCCATCGTCGATCACCGAGCCGCTCTCGTCACACATCAATGTATAAGACCCGCGCCAGACCGGTAGCTTCGCCACATTGCGCGTGGTGGCCAATTGCATCAGAGCCTCGGCATCCGGGCCGACAATATCGAATTTGCGAAGCCCGCTCATGTCCTGAACAGTCACCGCCTCGCGACAGGCCCAGTATTCACCCAACGTGCCGTGGGCAGGGTAACTGACGGGCGCCCATAGGTCGCGCGCAGGTGCGAAATGCTGGGTTAACGGGGCCAGACGGTCGTGAAAGGCCGACTCCTGACTGATCGACATGGGCGCGTCTTCCTTTTCACGATAGGCAACCGCACGGCGGATGGGCGTTTTGGGGCGGTAGATGCGTACATGCACATCGGTCGGGTTCCAGCCATTGATGGGATCAATGTCGTCCGGGCAGGCGGTCGAGACGCAAACCAGATCCTCAAGCGCGCGCATGGCGACATAGTCACCGGGACGCGAGTAGGATTCCTCGGTTAGTATGTGATGGTTCGTCGGGTCGATCCATGTATTCCAGAAGAAGTTGATTGCAGGCCACGCAGCCCGCTGTGAAACGCCGTAAGGGGCCAAGGCGTTTGACATATTATCCGAACAGTTCAGATGGCCGGGGAACCCTCGCTCTTCATACCCGCGAGCGGTACAGGCTAGTCCGAATGTGTCATGCCGACCGCAGGTATCCTGCACTACGTTCAACAGCGGGCGCATGTCACGATCAAAGAACTTGTCCAGCAAGCCGGGGCCGGGATAGGCACGGCGCACCATCGACCGAGTGGCAGTTGAATCGATCATCCATTCCTGGCCACGATCCAGCCCATCAGTTCGCAGCGCCATGAAGTCAGAACACTGCTGGCCTTCAATGTCGATGATTTGAACAAATTCTCCAGCCTTCAGTTCATAGGCCAGAGCGCTACCGCGTTGCACGGTGAATTCGTCCCGTGTATCACCCAGCAAAGGTGGCAAAGGCGGCCCTTTGACCATTGCTGGTTTGTGCAAGACTGTGATGTTCCCGGTCGCACTGCCTTCAATCAACCCTGTGACCGCGGTTGTACGGATCACCCAGACAGTAACCGTGTGGTCTGCGCGGAGAATCAGCGGCTCGGGTATATGGTCCAGCCTGTGACAGGGAACCTGCCGACTGCCGCCATGCGCCGTAACCCAAGTCAGGAGCTGTGTACTATCAAAATTGTCCCATTTGACGTGCCCGGTTGCTGTCAAACTCAGCGCCGCCAGTCCCGACTTTCCATCATTGGTGAACGCCACAACATCCAGTGCTTGCTTTGGACCAACCCCTTCTATCGAAAGCAAATCACCGTGCTTTACGACCAGTCGAACAGCCTCACGTGCGGTAAGGATGTGCATGCGGGTGTCAGAAGCGTTCTGAAACCCAGGAAACAGGCGGCCAGGGCTGTCAAACCCCGAGTTGGTAAACGCGTGTAAGACGGATGACCCCTGCATATCGCTGCTGAATTCCCAAAATGTAACTAGTTACAGAGGTTGATGAAACTAGTTACATATGTCAACTCTTTACTCAGAAATCCGCGAAATGGACACCAAATCCTACGATGCAAAAAGCCCCAGAGCCTAAAAAACGCGCAAATCTCAGAGATGTAGCAAAGGCTGCGGGCGTGTCTGTCGCGACGGTGTCGCGCGTGTTGAACGAACCGAGTGTGGTTAAGAAAGATACTCTGGAAAAAGTTCAAGCCACCATCGCTGACCTCAAATTTGTCCCAAGTGCGGCCGCGCGCGCGATCAACTCCGGACGCACTAGATTTGTCGGCGCATTGGTCCCAACTCTGGACAACGCAATCTTTGCCCGCTTTCTTGCGGCGCTAGAGCGCAAGCTGTCGGACCACCAATTGTCACTGATCGTAGCAACCACCGAGGCAAATCTGGATATCGAAGCCAAGAAAGCCAAAAGCCTGCTGGATATCGGAGCTGAGGGGCTGATTATCACCGGAGCCACACACAATGCCGCGCTGCTCGATCTGATCGAGCGCACTATGTTGCCAACAATCATTACGTCTTTCTTTGACCCCGAAAACCCGTTGCCGACCATCGGGTATGATAACGCAGCCGCGGCGCAACTTGCATTGCAGCACCTTGCAGATCTCGGACATCGGGACATTGCTGTCGTACATGGCCCGGTTCACGACAATGATCGCACACGAGCTCGCCTTGCAGGCATTACAACCTTTCCCTTCGCTGGAAATCTTTCAACCTTCGAAACCGAGATCAGCCATCAGGGCGGAGTAAACGTTGCAAAACACCTCGGCGGTCTAAACACCAAGCCAGATGCAATTTTATGCCTATCTGACGTCGTTGCGCTTGGGGTTTTGCTTGGTCTTCAAGCGCAAAACATCAGCGTCCCGGACCAGATTTCTATGATGGGCGTTGACGACCTTCCAATTTCGTCCGTGACCGTTCCGCCTCTGACAAGCGTGCATCTACCTGTTTCTAAGATGGGTGAACGAGCAGCAGACGCGCTAGCCGATTGGATCGCTTCTGATCAGGCACCTAAATCCGAAGAGCTCGCCACACGACTCGTTGTTCGGAGCTCTACAAAACGAATTTAGACGACCTGGGCATCACGATTTGCGAAACGAGCGAGGCTATGGATGATGCCGAAGGCCTATTACGGGCTCTGATCACCAGCCGGCACAAACCACAGTGGATGTCAGAGAGAAGCGCGTTTGCTCATTGGTCGAGACGCAGCTAATACCTGAGAAATTCTAAGAAGGGCGCTGACTAATCGGAAATGCCTTGACTTGCGAGTGTTAGTGTCTGCGCTCCTCTAAGGAAAAATAACATATAAAATCAGTAAACTAATATCTATCGAATCGCAAAGCTATATGTCTCCCCACATTCCTGTTGTTTAAAGTCAAGCGAACCCGACCTAACCGTCATAGTTGGACCAGACAAGCGGTGGACGTTCGTCATCAGAAGACGCCCCAATGTTAGACATTAGTTGAATTTGACATTTGCTTCATAAACTAACCCACCGCCTCCAGTTCATGCTCCGACGGACTGTTTGGTTTGATCTGACTTCCCTTTCGGAAAATCAGAGCTGATTTGTAGGTCAGGCAGCGAACAATGGGGTTGCCTTAGAGGTCAGCCGCGCCTTTTGCGACGTTAGTAACCTTAATGATCGCGCGCTTCCTGCCACCGGACGAAACCCTTGAAGGCCTGAAAGCGTACAGTCCGCCCGAGCGAGGGCGCGACTTCCCGTTGTTCTCAGCGGCAGAGTGTTTTGTTGGCTATGCGATCAACCAAAGCTCGTTGTACAATGGCAAACCTCGGAGTGTGTGCTATTTCATCAAGTGTCGCGACCCACAGTGGAACATCAATTCCAGGATCCATCTCGCTCGATAGCTGAAGCCGAGGGTCCGCGTTCCCGATGAACAAGGGCAGAAACGCTCTGCCCACCCCAGATGCAGCCATCTGCTGAAGCACTAAGAAGCTATCTGCTCCGTTGGTCATTTCGTCCGCACTGACATGATCGGCAAGCCATTTTGCTGGAAGAGAACGACTCAATGCCCCATCAAGCCGCAACCATTTTCGATTGGTGCCGCCGTCGTCGAAAACTCCAAATGACAGCGTACCTGCGCGTTCCCCAACAAGCCCTTCTTCAAGTTTTATGGAGGGTCTTACGGCGATGTCCGCAGTTAATCTCGATAAATCATGATGGCTGTTGCCGCTCAATAAAGTCAGCTCCAAGCCAGGGTATAACTGGGATATCTCTTTAAGTATCTGGGGCAAGACAAGCTGGCAAAGGCTGTCAGTTGACGCGATACGTACGTGACCTACTGGAGACCGGTTTGCTCCTACAAGCGCTCGTTCGACCGATAGCACCGCATCTTCGACGCTTTCCATAGCCGACAGAACTGCTCTGGCCTCGGGCAGGGCAGAGTATCCCGAAGGGCTTTTCTGGAAAATCACACAGCTATTGCGCTCTTCGAATGCGGCTACCCTTCGCAACACGGTCGCATGCGTGACGCCCAGTGCCGCTGCAGCTGCATTGAGTGAGCCGTATTTGCTTACGGCGAGCGCGTACCGAATATCATCCCAGTTTTCGTTGTTCATAAATTAACAAGTGACGACCAATAACAAACAATTACAAGAAAAATCGTTCAAGTTAACATTCGGAGCATTAAATAGGGAGACACATCATGAAGAAGAAGTTCTCAGTATTCGCTGCAGGTCTTTTGTCATTGGCCGCCATTGGCACAGCCATCGCCCAAGAAAGTGAAAACCCGGCTGTGAAAGCTCGTACCTCAATCATGCAACTCTATGCTTTCAATCTTGGTACACTTGGCGGAATGGCTAAGGGAGAGGTCGATTATAATGCCGAGGCCGCAACTCGGGCCGCGAATAATCTTGTTGTACTGACACAAATCGATCAATCCGCGATGTGGCCCCAGGGATCTGACAATGTGTCCGATCCGACCACCCGTGCATTGCCTGCGATCTGGGAGAACTTCCCTGACGTGGGTGCAAAAGGGCAGGCCATGGCAGACGCCGCTGTTGCGATGCAGGCTGCGGCAGGTCAAGATGTTGATGCCCTGAAAGCAGCGATGGGCGATCTGGGCGGAAGCTGTTCGGCATGTCACAAAGCATACAGAGCTCCAAAGAACTGATTGGGCACTAACGGTGCGGCGCTTTCTTTTCTTTGTCGCAATCGTCATTGTGTTGGTCGGGTTGGCCGGTTTGGTCCTGACCCGACCTCAACGAATGGAGCAATCACGACTCGACGGTTTGAACCCAGATCTTGCTAGAGGTGAAATCGTGTTCCACGCGGGGGGATGCGCATCCTGTCATTCAGCGCCGGATGCGGTCGGTGAAGACAAGCTCGTGCTCGCTGGTGGTCGCCGGTTTGAGACGGAATTCGGCACGTTCATTGCCCCCAACATTTCCAGTGACCCGGAAACTGGTGTCGGATCCTGGTCTGCCCTGGATCTGGCCAGTGCCTTGATCCATGGAACCGGACCCGAAGGGCAGCACTATTTCCCAGCGTTTCCCTATACCTCTTACGCCAACATGTCGGCCGAAGACGTGGTTTCGCTACACGCATTCCTCGGCACGCTGCCAGCGGCCGCAACCGAAAGTGTTGCGCATGAAGTAGGTTTTCCCTTCAACGTTCGGCGCGGATTGGGGGGATGGAAGCTCTTGTTCATGTCATCAGGCTGGGTGGTTGAAGGTGATCTGACCGACCAACAAAAACATGGCAGGTATTTGGTCGAGGCGCTGGGTCATTGCGCTGAATGCCATACCCCGCGAAATGGTTTAGGGGGCCTGAAACGAGACCTTTGGCTGACGGGTGCACCAAATCCAAACGGGAAAGGTCGTATCCCCGGCTTAACCTCAGACCAGCTTGATTGGTCAGAGGCAGACATTGCCGAATACCTAAAATCTGGCTTTACACCAGACTATGACAGTGCGGGTGGTGAGATGGTGGAAGTCATCGAGAACACCTCACGGCTGACGGATGAGGACCGTTTGGCGATTGCCGCCTATCTCAAGGCTGTTCCTGTTTCGTCGACCGGGCTTTCATCCGAATAACAGTCGTTTGGCGCCACGCACTGGCGACCAGATGCTGTCGCCGTTAGGATGCCGTAAGACCTATTCCCTTTTCGCCAAACACCTGTTTTACGTTTTGAACATCGGAGCTCACCAATCACCCGAGTTTCTGTTCGTGATTGACTGAGGGTCGCGGCGAAATGACACAAAAAATCGCTCTTTGGTCTATCCCGATATCCATTGCGGTACTGGCCTTGAAACTGTTGGCTTGGTGGCTGACAGGCTCGGTGGCTTTGTTGTCGGACGCAATGGAATCAACCGTGAATGTTGTCGCGGCTTTGTTGGCGTATTTCGCAGTTCGGGTTGCCAATAAGCCCCCTGACCAAAACCACCCCTTTGGTCACAAAAAAGCTGAGTATCTTTCAGCCGTGGTTGAGGGCGCGCTGATTGTGTTGGCGGCGTTCTTGATCATCAGAGAAGCTGTACTGGTGCTCCCGAACCCGCATCTTGAGGATGCGCCGCTGCTTGGAATTGCCGTCAATATCGTTGCAACGGGTGTGAACGGTGCATGGGCCTACCTCTTGCTTAGGACAGGTAGGCGCGAGGGATCGCCCGCCTTGGAAGCGAGCTCCCGCCACATTTTTACGGATGTTATGACTTCTGCTGGTGTCGTCGCAGGACTGATACTAGCGCTTGTCACCGGCTGGTTGATCCTTGACCCGATCCTGGCAATTCTTGTTGCGCTGAACATCTTGTGGGAGGGCTGGAAAGTTATTCGGGCATCCGTCGATGGCCTGATGGATGTGAGCCTGTCGGAACATGACTTGCAGACTGTTTCTAATGCAATCGAAGCAAACCTTGGCGCAGCTTTAGAGTATCATGACCTCAAAGGGCGCAGATCCGCGAATGTTATCTTTGTAGAGTTTCACCTTGTTGTGGATGGCACGATGCCAGTCAGCGCGGCGCACGATATATGCAACGACATAGAGGAAGAACTAGAGTGTCTGTACCCGGGTTCCGTCTTTGTCATCCACCTCGAACCTGATGACGAGCTGAAAGGCGACGGGGTTAATCCCCACTAAACTGCTCATTTGGTTCTGCAAAGAATCTATTGGTTTGACTGATCGGATTAAGACGTTCGGCTTGAAATTCGTCAGACCTAAGCCCGATGTGGGAAAGTCGGGCCGGTAGTAGCCTGTCTCCAATGTCATGAAGCGTGACGATCAAAATTGGAGGCGAAAATGAAAATTCAAAGAAAGCTGGGTCAACTTCTAAGTACCGCGGCGTTGGCTTCGTTGATTGCCGCGACGCCTTATGTGCCAACCTTTGATGACGATGGCCGCCTACATTTTGAACCGTCATATGCCTTTGCCAAAAGCGGCAAAGGGAAAGACGGGGATGATCGTGACGATGACCGGGATGATGATCGTGACGATGACAGGGATGATGATCGCGACGACGATCGGGATGATAACTCGGGGTCGGGTAATAGCGGCCGTGGTGGCGACCGAGATGATGATCGTGATGACGATAGAGACGATGATCGAGACGACGACAAAGATGATAACCGGGACGACAATTCGGGGTCGGGAAAAAGTGGTCGCGACGACGATGATGATGACGATAATGACGATGATGACTCCAAACGCTCCAATAAGGGCAGCGGAAAGAAGGATAAGTCTAATTCAGGGGGCAAATCGTCGGGTTCGGCTGGGATAACAAAGGTCGAAACGAACGCCAACGGCATTGAGGTGCGTTACTCGGACGGAACCAAGGAAGAGATCGAAAACGGGCGGTATGAGAGAAAGAATGCTCAGAACCGAACTGTTGAGGAACGCCCCGCGACAGGCGCTGACGTTTCAAGGCTTCGGTCCTTGGCGAATGGTATCTCAATCGACAATGTACGCTCATCTGGGCAAGGCGGCACTGCTGGAAGTCGACCCACGAAAATCGAACGCCAAGGCAACAATATCGAAGTAAATTATGCCAATGGTTGGAAAGAGGAGATCGAGTTTGGGCGTTACGAGTTGAAAGACCCTTACAACCGGACTGTTGTTGAAAGAAACGCAACGGCCTCTGATCGCCGGAGGTTACAGTCGGTCGCCAACTGAGCTGCAATTCCAGTCGATAATCCGTTGGCGGCTTCTTTTTGGTGAGGGGCCGCCACCGTCGTCAACGAGACCGCAGCTATTCTCCCTTGTTCCAAACATCATGTGCAATGAGCGCGGCCTCTACCCGATTTCGCGCATGAAGCTTGGACAGAACTGCGGTCATGTAGTGCTTCACGGTCTTTTCCTGGAGGTCTAACTCGTCAGCGATTTCACGATTACTCAGTCCTTTGGCCACACGTCTCAGTATTTCTTCCTCACGATGTGTAAGGTCATCTAGAATGCTGCTGTTAACAGACATGCCGGTGTCAGCGTTGATTTGAAGAAGTACCCGCGAGGCCAAGCCAGGAGAAACGAACCCTTCACCTGCGGCGATGCTGCGTAAAGAAGCGGTTAGTTCGCTTGCGGTTACTCCCTTCACAATGTACCCAATCGCACCCGCCTCCAAGGCGTCCGCGACATCGCCGCTGTTCTCTGAGACTGTCAAGATTGCAATGACAGGTGGATTTGCCATTGCCGCGATTTTACGTGTCGCGCTTATCCCGCCACCGGGCATAGAGAGGTCAAGAATAGCTATGTCCGGCTGATGCGTGCCGACCAGCGATACTGCCTCTTCAGCACTGGACCCAGCGGCTAAAACTTCGAAGCCATCAGCTTCATCCAACGTGCGCTGCAAACCATCCCTGAATATCGGGTGATCATCGGCTATTACGACAGATGTAGTCATGATGTGCCCAACTTTCTGGGAAATAGTGTCATAGCTATGGTGGTGCCTTCGCCCGGTCTCGATGCGACGTCGAACCTGCCACCAATACTCTCGACCCGATCTCGCAAGCCCATAAGCCCCTGGCCACCATCATCTCGCAACGCGGTTTCTTTTGACCTGTCAAATCCTGGTCCGTCGTCTGTGACCTTTACAACTATGCGGTCGTTCTGCGCCTCAGCGATAACAGTGCACTTGGAAGCTGGAGCATATCTCGCCGCATTGGAAAGCGTTTCCTGGAGGAACCGAAAAACGCACAGTTTGTCGGACAATGACAACTCCGGAGCCTGGCTACCCAGGAATGAAATATCCGGTCGCAACGGGCTGTGTTCGGCGTGATCCTCTACGGCTCTCTTCACAACATCGACGAGTGACAGGCTATCGATATCTGGCGCGGACAGCCCTCGCGAAATTGCACGAATTTCAGCCAGCGATTTTTGCAAAGACTGCTGAATTTCCACTGCCTCTTTAGGCCTTTCCGACTCTTTGGAAAACGCCGCCTCCAGTCTAAGGGCGGCGAGCGACAGGTATTGCGCAGGGCCATCATGTAGCTCAGCTCCAAGATTCTTGAGGAACCGATCTGTTTGCGTGGTATATCTTTCTGACGCCTCGACCACACGCGACCGCAGCAGCGCATTCTGCTCAGCCATCTTCTCACTTTCTTTCAACCGCTGTTTAAGAAGAGACCCCTGTCGTCGAATTGTTTTGTCGCCAATTGCGACGATGGAATACAGAACAATAGTACTTGCCAGAAATGCGGAGCCGACGACCAACCAACTTGTTCGCCTGGCCTTGGCTAAGTCTAACTCAAGCTGGTCAGCTCTTTCGTAGAACTCCGCAACTGCGATGATTTCGCCGGACCAGAGTTCGCGAATTGGGCTGTAAACTTCCAGCAGTGGTATCCCCAATGCCGCCTCGGCGGCGCTCTCGGCATGATCAAGTTCTTCGAAAGAGCCGGAGATATCACCGTTCCACGCTCGCCTTAAATCATCCGTTGGATTGAAACGGTTTCCTATGATGTCTGTATCCGAGGCATGCGCAATCACACCGCCTTGCTTCCAGAATTTGTAGGAAACGATACGGTCACGCATTGGCTGGGTCATGAAAATCTCATGCAGCGCCAGGCTCACCTGCTCAGAAAGGCGGTCGCCATGTGCCAATTCCTGGCTGAGCGGGGAAACTACGCTTTCCATATACAGCGCTGCGGAGTTGGCGGAGTTTTGCACGACTGCGTTCTGAATTCGATTAGACACCCAGACCCCAACGATTGCGGTAGCAGTACCCATCACGAAGATACTTGCCGCAAGAAAGACTCGCGACAACGACCAATTGCCAATCGTCAGGTCAGTTACTTTCGCTCTCATCGTGAAATCGACTATGAACTACAATCTGTTACCGCACCACAGACCTTGGTCTGAGGTGATCTGGCTAAATCTCAGACCCTGAGTTTCCGCCCAGTGTCCAGAGTCAGATATCATCCATCGTTCGCAGACTTTGCAGCATCGGGCAGTGAACGTTACCACTATCACAATTGGCGGTAAGCTCACTCAAGGCACGCTCCAGACGTCTGAGCTCATCAATCTTGCTTCGAACGCTGGCAATATGCGCCTCGGCCAATTCTTTCACTGACCAGCAGTCTTCGGCACTTCCTTCTGACAGCTCTAAAAGCGCCTTTGCGTCTGGGAGAGGAAATCCCAGGTCGCGGCACCTCTTCAAAAATCGAAGTCTTCCCACATCGCTTGCTGAAAAGAGGCGACGATTGTTCAGAGCTCGCACAGGTCTTGGTACGATACCTTCGCGTTCGTAGTAGCGGATGGTTTCTATGCCAACCCCGGATTGCCGGGAAGCCTCACCTATCGCAATCATGTGAAGTGCCTCCACTTGATCCTGTAGTTACTACAGGAGTTATACGCTCTGAATACCGGTGCTTCAACACAATCAAATCGAGCATCTCGGGAGCAAAAGATGAAGAAATACGTGAACCTCAGCTACTTGGGATCGGTTTCAGCTCTGGGCGTCGCAACATGCTGTGTTCTTCCAATGGCCATGATGTTGTTAGGCTTGGGCGGCAGTTGGTTGGCTGTATTCGGAAAAATAGCGGCGGCAAGCTACTATGTTCTCGCCGTCTCAACAGCGCTGGCCGCGGTTTCGTGGTTCTTAGCGCATCTAAACGGGACGTAGGCAAATCTGAAATGGTGGCTTTTCGAAAGCACGGCGATTACCGCGTTGGCATGGGTCATCGTGTTCAATGAGGCTCAAATCAACGACTATCTAATCATGCAGATGTGAGACAATGACAAATCAAACTGTGGTGCTCGATAGCACTTTGACCTGCCCAAAGTGTGGGCACATTGAAACCGAAAGAATGCCAACTGACTCGTGCCAGTGGTTTTATGAATGCAAATCATGCAAGGCAGTCTTGAAACCGTTAGAAGGCGATTGCTGTGTCTTTTGTTCCTACGCAACTGTACCGTGTCCGCCAATTCAGTTGGGGGATAGCTGCTGTAGTAAGGCCACTGCCGCTAAAGGTTTCGATCCCCAATGAAAATAAATGAGCTAGACCGATTATTACCTTGGCTGCTTGGGAAAAGATTCAATCATTAAATCCGCTCAATATTCGCTTTTCAGATGCGACAAGGGTTCGTGCGGGGCTAGTGCAACGGCCCAACAAAGGTTTAAGTGGTCTTAGTCTTTCTAAAACTAAGTGTGTCAGAATTCGCCAGCACAACTTAGGTTTTTAGTTTCTACTTTGTTTCCTCAGTCCGCCCAACGAACCTTTTAAAAACTGCAAGAGTCTCTTCGCTTACATGATGCTCAATACCTTCAGCATCATGCTCTGCGACTTCCTTTGAAACACCCAAGGCGATCAGGAAATCCACGACAATTCGGTGACGCCTTCTACAAGCTTCCGCCAATTGACGCCCGGCATCGGTCAGTTGAAGTGAGCGGTAGGGAATTTGTTCTATGAAACCTTCTCGTTTCAAACGGGCCAAATTCTTCGAAACCGTAGGTTGGGTTACGCCCAACCGCTCGGCTATTTCGACCGGGCGCGCCGAGCCATTCTGATGGATCAACTCCGCAATAAGTTCAACGTAGTCTTCAACCATTTCGCTTTGGTGGGCCTGTCGCACAGCCTCAAATCCACTCGCCTGAGTGTCAATAGTACGATCTGAATCTTGCGGTGTCGTTTCAGTCATCGGCTCACGATTAGGTCGGTAATCCAGTCACTAGTGTATGCACCTGAAAGCCGAACTTGACAATGAGCATGCCTTCATCAATAAATTAGACAAGGCTAACTTTAATAGACAGAGCTATGAAATATCTAATAGCGTCCACACTTCTTTGCGCATTGCCAGTGATCGCCGATGCCACGGCGATTGAAGAATCTCCTTGGGCTCCGCGCGCTGCCGCGTATCGACTGACCTTGTTCATGGGAAATCTAACCCCGGTTCCCTGGGATGAAATTGAGAGGAGTTGGACCTCGCCCGCACCTGGCAGTGACATTCAGGTCGCTCCATTGTCACGCGTTTCCGACAAAGAGGCGCTTGCGATCAACCAAGCTATGCAAGCCGAAGATCTCCAGGCGCTGTTCGAAGCAAGCACAATTGCCATTGCTGAGGGAATCCTGCGCCATCTGGATGTCGCAAAGACCGCGTTGGGTCAGCCTGAAGCGGCACGCGAGGTTGCACAAGCGGCAGCTCTGTTCCGCGCATTCGAAGATGGTATCAAGGCTGCGGATGCGTCGGCGGCTCGCGATCTGGGCCGGGCATGGCTGGTTCTGAACTCCACCCTTGGCAGCGCAGGAGTACTGGGCAATGGTGCACAAACGGTGGATGCCGACCAATTTGCGGAGGCTCAGGCCATTGTCGCTGCCTATATTCGTGCCAACTATCTGCCATCCGAGTATGCCCAACGCGACAAGTTAACACCGCTGCCTGAAACAGTTGTGCTTTCCGGCGAACAAATCACAATGCCCGCCACGCTGCCGCCAGGGTCGAACATCGGAGATCAGGCGCAGCTGCCGCGGCTGGTTCTTCAGTTTGAAGAGGCGGGTGAGGATGAAGCCAATCTACCGCTGGTGGCCTATGGCGATATGCTGTTCGACAGCCCTGAAATCTTCGGCGGCCCGGCGCGCGAGTTAGGCATCGCCTGCTCGACCTGCCACAACCGCTCCGACGTGAACCGGGATTTCTTCATTCCCGGCCTGTCATCCCATCCGGGTGGGATGGATGTGGACGGTTCGTTCTTCAATCCAATGTTCAATGATCGGACCGATGATCACTTGGATACGCCTTCCATGCGCGGCATCCGCTTTACCGCACCTTATGGCCGCGACGGCCGCGAACCCAGCCTGCGCCGGTTCATCCGAAATGTGATTGTGACTGAATTCGCCGGAAAGGAACCAACGCCGTTCCAACTGGACGCGCTGGAAGCCTATGTCAAACAGTTCGACTTTCTTCCCAACCCAAAGATCGATCGGTCCGGTAAGCTGACCGATCTGGCGTCAGATGACGCCAAGCGCGGGGAGGTGCTATTCAACACCAAATTTGCAGGACTTGGTGACAAGTCCTGCGCTTCGTGTCACACGCCTGACCGTCAGTTCCGCGATGGTCTGACCTACGACATCGGCAGCGCGGAACCACCATTCCCCGGCGGCACGGCTACCGCGTTCGAAACCCCGACACTGCGCAACGTCAATTTCACTGCACCTTACATGCATGACGGATCGCTGCCGACGCTGGCCAGCGTTGTTGACTGGTTCAATGACACCAAAAATTTAGGGTTGGACGAAGCACAGCGCGCAGACCTGACGGCCTACGTCGAAGCTGTTGGAGACGGTGAAGAACCCTATCAAGTATTCGAGGGTCGCAACAGCGTATTCCGCTTGTCCTGGGAGGAGCTGACGACATTCGCCAGCACGCTCGATACCCTGCTGCCGATGCAGGATGCCGAAAACATAGCGGTTCTGATCGACACGGTCGCTCCTGATCTGGCCGCGGATGCCAGTGTCATGGTCAATCAGAACGCCAAGCCCGAAATCTACGAATTCGCCGCGATCCTGCGGGCGGTTGGCGATGCCAGCGCCGAAGGAAACTGGACCGAATCCACCCGCCAGTGGGAACTGTTCAAGGCCATGCAGGCCGAAATTGACGAGAGGATGTTCTGATGTTGTCGCGCCGCAATTTTCTGGTCGCAGCAGCCGCAACTGCAGCCCTGCCCGTAATGGCTGCAACTGATCAGGGGCTGAAACTGGCCTTCATCCCGCAGGAGAACCCCGAAAAGCTGTTGGGTGACATCAACGTCATCACTGGCTGGCTTTCAGAGCAGATGGGCGTTCCGGTCACGGGGTTTGTCACGTTCGACCACGCTGCTGCCGTTGAGGCGCTGCGCAACGGTGATGCCGATATCTCGTTCATGGGAGCGTTGCCCTTTGTGTTGGCCGAAGACCAGATCGGCGCCGTACCGCTATTGTCCGAGGTTTATCGCGGGCAACCCAGCTATTCGGGCCGGGTCTTCGTGCGGCGTGACAGCGGAATCGAAACGCTGGCAGATCTCCGGGGACGTGACATCGCTTTTTCCGATCCGGTCTCGGAATCCGGTTACATCTATCCCCTTGATCTGTTTGTGCGCGCCGGGCTGTTCTCGGGCACGGGCGATGCCGACAGCTTTTTCGGGCAAAAATTCTTTGCTGGCGGATATCAGCAAGCGATGCAGGCCATGGCCAATGGGCTGGTCGATGCGGCGGGTGCGAGCCAGTATGCCGATCTCTATCTGACTCCGGATCAGCAGGCCGAGGTCAAGGTGCTGGCGGAATCAGAACAAATTCCCAGCCACGCAATCATTGCCCGCCCTGATCTGGACGCCGGGCTGCAGGCGAAGTTCATTAAAACCATGCTGCGCCTCAACGAGAGTGAGAACCGTCATCTGCTGGCTTACCTCTATGGCCCGGACGGGTATCTTCCTGCTGATCCTTCGGTTTACGAAGGCGTGCGCGAGACTGCGCGGCGCTATGGGTTTCTGAAATGAACCCTATAGTTTCACTCAACGCGGTATCGCAGCACTTTGCCAGTGCGGCAGCTCTTTCAGATGTTTCGCTGTCGGTGCAGCCCGGTGAAAGCGTCGCGCTACTGGGTCCTTCGGGTGCGGGCAAATCAACGTTGCTGGCGTTGTTGGATGGTCGTTTGAGTGGATGGCAGGGCGAGGCACAGGTGCTGGGCAAGCCACTTTTGGCAACTGGGATTCCATCCCGCGAGGACCGTGCCAATACTGGCTTTGTCTTCCAGGAATTCGCCCTGGTTGATCGGCAGAGTGTTTATCAGAATGTGATGAACGGCCGGATGGGCCGGATGAATATCTGGTCCTCACTCTGGGGTCGGTTCCGGGAAGAGGACCATATGTGCGTGACACAGGCGCTTCAGGATACGGGGCTGTCCGATCTGGCAAGCCGCCGTGCCGATCAGTTGTCGGGTGGACAACGGCAGCGCGTTGCGATTGCCAGATGTCTGGCACAAGAACCCGAGTTGATCCTTGCGGATGAGCCCGTCAGCAATTTGGACCCTGCTCACGCCGAACGCATTCTGAGCCTGATCACAAGCTCTGCACGTAGCCGTGGAATCGGCGTCATTTTCAGTTCGCATCAGCCCGACCTGTCACGCCGCTTTGCTGAGCGCATCATAGGCCTGCGAGATGGCGTGGTATTGTTCGACAAACCTTCGGCTCAGTTGACCAGCGGGGACATCGATGAACTGTATCACGGTGCCGGTGTCACATCGGGGCTGCGTGTAGTCAGTTGATGGGTCGATCCGTCATTTGGGTCATGCTGGTGCTGGCGATCCTGTGGTCGCTGACCAGCGGGGATATGGGATTGGGCAAGCTGCCAGGCGCAGGGCCCCGTCTGGCAGAGTTTTTGGGGCGTATGATCCCACCTGACCTGTCCGTTTGGCGCGAGGTTCTGACCGGGCTGGCGGAGACACTGAGGATCGCCATTCTGGGAACATTGTTCGCCGTGATCCTGTCGGCGGGACTGGCCGTTTTGGCCTCTGAAACTATGGTACCAACAGCGATCTGGCGTCCCGTCCGTGCCTTGCTTGCGATTATCCGGTCGATCCCGCTGATCCTGGTCGCTATGCTAATGGTGGGCGCTGTTGGGTTGGGCCCGCTTCCCGGTATACTGGCAATCACATTTCACGCGACCGGCATGTTGGCAAAATTCTATGCAGAAGCCATCGACAATGTTGCCACCGCTCCTGTGGCGGCGCTTGAAAGCGCAGGGGCCAACAGAATTCAACAGTTGCGTTGGGCAATCTGGCCGCAGATGGCGCCTGTGATCATGCGCGATACCGTATTTCGGTTTGAGCTAAATCTGCGCGAAAGCCTGATACTGGGCATTGTCGGTGCCGGTGGCATCGGGTTGTATGTACAAACCTACGTACGGTCGTTTCAGTATGAAAAGGCTGCGACCGTGACGTTGGCAATCATCGTTTTGGTTTTATTGTCAGAGGCA
Organism: Ruegeria sp. I3; assembly: GCF_056532525.1. Classification (NCBI taxonomy): domain Bacteria; kingdom Pseudomonadati; phylum Pseudomonadota; class Alphaproteobacteria; order Rhodobacterales; family Roseobacteraceae; genus Ruegeria; species Ruegeria sp. I3. The sequence continues at coordinate 122,974 of NZ_JBQFNI010000001.1, forward strand.
CTGAATACGGCCTTGCAAAAGCGCTTCAGTTGAAGCCCCGCTATGCATTTCCGTGTGTATGCGTAGCGGCCATTCGAGCCTTCAGCTTCCCATTGCGCAGGGAACGTACGCGCGCGTTCATCCAGTGACGGAATATGAAGCGATAGAGCCAACCACGAATGCTCCCGAAACTTTGCGCATGGTCAGCATAGAACGCATCCGGAGTATCAAAAACGCCAAAATCCTGCACGATGCCGGTTTTCTGAATGTATGTGTTACGACCTTCCCATTCGACCTGAGGGTCGCTCAAACAACCGGTGCCCGCCCCGTAACCGCACAGGCTTTCTGTTTCTGCAAAGTTACGCTGCAACGCCTCCAGGTATGGCTGATCCAGAATAAATCCTTCGAGGTTGACCCAACGATCGCCTACTTCAACTTCGACCCACGAATGCAAGATTTCTTCTGGCGCCAGCGGATAAATCAATTCGGGGACCACACCCCTCTGCAACTCTTTGTGGATCATAAAGCCATGCAAACGGCATCGAATACCGCTGCCGCGAAACAGTGCCATCAAAAGCGTGCTCTTGGTATTGCATTGCCCATAGTCGTTGGCGAGCACCTCTGATGCCGGGATATCGTCAGCACGGTTGTAACCAAAGGCAATCTCGTTACGCACGAAATCATAAATAGCGCCAATTCGATCCGAGATAGGCAGATCGGGCCAGCGCCGTTCCGTAATGAGTCCCAAAATTACGGGTGTTTCAAAATCAAGCAGAGGTGTGGCGGTTAACAACGGGTCTCGGTTCAGCATTTGGTCTCTCGTCGAATCAACTCAGAAAGACTTGTAATTGCTATAGTGACTATAGCTTCAAGGGGCTAATTCCAGTTCGCAACAACGCTACCCAGGGTTACGCGCCGATGTCTTCGTGATCAGTAAGACATTCGGAATGATCGCGTAGAACTTCGAGTACACGACAATCCGAAGTGTTGCCGCCACTGCATTCATGCACCATGCGCTCCAGCTCGGTTCGCAACGCTTCCAGCCGCGCCATTCTTTGCTCAATCTGTTTGAGTTGCCGGCGCGCAATACTGTCGGCTTCATGACATGGGCGATCCGGATCGTCGGACAAATCAAGCAGTTCGCGTATCGCCTCAAGCGAAAACCCCAGTTGGCGGGCGTGACGGATAAAAGCCAGGCGATCCAGTTCGGTATGGCCATAACGCCGCTGGCCACCTTCGGTGCGCCCCGGTTCCGGCATAAGTCCGATCTGCTCGTAGTAGCGGATCGTCTGAACCTTGGTTCCGGTCTTTTTTCCAAGCGTACCGATCGTCAGCATCTGGGTCTCCTTACAAAGCTACAGCTTATGTAGGCTCGGGTTGACGCCGCACAATAGCACCTTCCAGACGTTGGACCTGTGACACCCAGCCGCAGGCTCAAAATCCCCTTTGAACCTCTAGCAGGTAGAGGGTGTACATGCCGTTCTGAACCAAGAATCACAGGCGGACGGCTAACTTTGAAACTGACCGTATTTCAAAAAATCTTATGGGTACTGGCTGGTGTCGCAACGGCGGCATTTGCCTATCTGATGCTGTGGTCAGAATATAGACCTGCGCGGATTGAGGAGGGGTCTGTTCCGTTCGAAGCCAGGTTCGAACTGACAGATCACTCTGGTGTTGTCCGCACCCAGAACGACTTTGCAGGCAAGTGGATGTTGGTGTTTTTCGGTTTCACCAACTGCCCCGACGTTTGCCCTACAACACTGTCCGAGGTGGCAGCAGTGCAGGAAGGTCTGGGAAATCAATCAACCCAAGTGCAACCTATCTTCATATCCATCGACCCCGAGCGCGACACTCCGGCCGTGCTGGCCGAGTATGTGCCACTTTTCGATGCGGGGATCATTGGGCTTACAGGCACGCCGGAACAGATTGCGGAGACGTCCAAGACCTTTCCGATTTTCTACGAACGGATCGAACAAGCTACTGCACCGGACGGGTATACGATGGGGCATACCTCTCATCTGTTTCTGTTCAACAAGGACGCTGGATTCGTTCAGTCCTGGTCATATGGCACGCCTGCCGAAGAAATTCTTGCGGATCTGAAACAGAGACTCTGAGCACCATGACCCGGTTTTCCAAAGATACACTTCTTGCCCTGGCCTGGACGATTGCCCTGGTTGCGTCTCTTTCTGTTCTGTTCATTGGAGAGATCTTGGGGCAGAAGCCCTGTGTGCTTTGCTGGTTCCAGCGTGCGTTCATGTTCCCATTGGCGATCGTACTGGGGCTTGGCCTGTGGTGGCAGGACCAGAACGTGGGCCGCTACGGAATAGCACTGGCATTGGGGGGCGCTGCTGTCGCCTTGTGGCACATGGGCCTGTATGCTGGTCTAATCCCCGAAAAAATCCAACCATGCTCGGCCAGCGGTCCGTCCTGCATGGATGCAAATCAAACTGTTTTGGGCATCCCGATTCCGCTGATGGCGCTCGTTTCGTTTGCGCTGATCGGCGCTTTATGTGCTCTTTCACTCAAGGAGAAACAAGTATGAACAGACGTGGCATGATCTTGTCCGTTCTCGCGCTCGGTGGGGCCGGATTCGGGGCCGCCGCCTGGTACGTGAACCGAACGACTGCTTCAGGCAATACCGAGCCTGTCGCACCCGAAATCGCTGAAACACTTATCCGTTCTTACTCGCCTGTTCTCGGCCCTAAAGACGCACCGGTTACAATCGTCGAATTTTTCGATCCGGCTTGTGAAGCCTGCCGTGCCTTTCATCCGGTCGTGAAGGACATTATGGCACAGCATGGAGACCTCGTGCGCGTTGTGATCCGGTACACTCCTTTCCATGGCGAAGGCTCAGAGGAGGCGATCCGCGTGCTTGAAGCGGCACGCATGCAGGGGGTCTTTGAACCGGTCCTGGAAGCTGTGCTGCGAGAGCAGCCCAAATGGGCCGCGCATGGTGCGCCTGAGCCTGGTCTTATTATTCGAATTGCAGCAGCAGCGGGACTGGATGCCGAGGCAGCGCAGACACAAATGCTCGCACCCCAGACAGTCGGTGTGCTCAATCAGGATCGCGCTGATGTCGAAGCGGTCGGTATAAGGCAAACTCCGACATTCTTCGTCAATGGCAAATCTCTGGATCCGTTTGGTGAGGCTGAATTGAGACGCCTGGTCGCTGCAGAAGTAGCAGCACTGCAAAGCTGAGCAGTAGCGAGAGGTACTATGAGACTCACTGCAAAAAATACACTTCTGGCAGGTGTGCTTGCCGCATTCGGCACCACTGCCATTCTATCGGCACCTGTACTGGCAGGGGGCGGCGATGTTGTCGTTGAAGATGCCTGGTCGCGCGCTTCAATTGGCACCAACCGACCTGGCGCCGCTTACATGACGATCAGCAACACCGGCAATGAGGCCGTCACGCTGACGTCTATCCGCACCGATCTTGCGATGATGCCCGAGATCCATCAGACATCGACCAATGCAGAGGGCGTCAGTTCCATGGCACCAGCTGGCGAGCTGGAAATTGCGCCGGGTGGTTCCGTAGAGCTTGAGCCGGGCGGGCTCCACGCTATGCTCATGCGGCTGCAACGCCCTATGACCGAAGGCGAGAGTTTTGCGCTGACTCTGATCTTTGCCGATGGCACAGAAAAGACCGTCAACGTGCCGATATTTGGTATTGCTGCGCGAGGCCCCGAGAACTGATGCAGCGGCGACGCGTTCTCACATTCGGGGCTGCTGGACTCGGTGCAATCGGCCTGACACTCTTTGCCGGATGGTGGCAAGTGGATGGGCCGGGAGCGGCTCAATCTGATCGCTTTCGTCCCCTTGCGTTGTCAGACATGAACTTTCGCATGGTTGATCACGAAGGGAGCACCGTCACCCCGCAATCGCTCGTCGGACGTGCAACAATGGCGTTCTTCGGCTTTACCTACTGCCCGGATGTTTGCCCGACGACACTTTCGGATATTTCCCTCTGGCTGGATGATCTGGGCAATGACGCGGATGAATTGAACGTCGTGTTCATAACCGTAGACCCTGAAAGAGACACAGTCGAAGCTATGGCCGACTATGTCAGCTACTTTCATCCCGCTGTCCGTGGGTGGGTCGGCGTTTCGGACCAAATCGCTCAGGCCGCAGACGATTTTCGCGCCACTTATGAAAAAGTTCCAATGGAAGATGGCGACTACACAATGAACCACACTGCAAGTGTATTTCTGTTTAGCCCCACAGGCGAATTTGTCAGCACCATCGACTATCATGAGCAGAGAGAATTCGCTGTGCCCAAGATCCGTCGTGCTTTGAAAAGTGGAGCGGATAAAACATCATGAACGCACGGTTTCTAGCAACCTCGGCAATTGCGATCAGCAGCGTCTCAATTGCTTCGATCGTGTTCATTGCCTCGAACCGGTCTGAAGTGACGGCGCCTGCGCCCACGGTCTTTCCGGTGCCCAAGCTTCCTGCGGAACCGCAGATCACATCGGCTCCGTTGCTGAACGTACCATCAGCAGAACTCGCTCCAAGCCCCGTTTCGTTTCGACCTGCTCAACCGGAACCCATTCAGGCAGAGGAACCTTTGCCACCTGTTGAACCGCCTTCACGGACATGGACGCGCGAACTTGCGTTGGGTGACACGCTCGACAGTTTGCTGTCTAAAGCCGGGATCAACGCAACCGATCGGGCCGAAATCGCCCTTGCGCTTGGCGCTGAATATGATTTGCAGCGTTTGCGCCCGGGCCACTCGATAACAGTCGTTACAACCGCAGCGGATCAACCGCAGAGCGTGGAGCTTGCGGTGGAAGATGGTGTAAGAATCGAGGTGATACTTAGCGAAACGTTGTCCACGCGCGTGGTCTCGCCAGAACCCGACACCGTCATTCTGGCCCGCAAAACAGAGATCGAAACTTCGATTTCAAATGCGCTGAGTAGCGCAAAGATCCCGGTTCGCTTTGCGGTGGATCTGGCGCAGATGCTGAGCGGGACAGTGGATTTTCGGAGGGACCTGACAGGTGGTGAAGCTCTCCGTCTTCTCTGGCGCGAAAAGAGCATCGATGGCGAGAGAACAGGCCAGCCAGAACTCATTTTTGCGGCGCTGGAAGTTGATGACCAACTTTATGAAATAGCATGGCCAGATGCCGAAAATGGCCGCGCCACAATCTATGTCGATGGTGAGCTTCTTCGCGTCTTCTCGCAGCCAGTCGAGGGCGCGCGCCTGAGTTCAGTCTTTGGTCGGCGAAAACATCCGGTCTACGGAAATGTTCGGATGCATACAGGTGTCGATTTTGCTGCCGCACGTGGTACTCCGGTGCATGCGACGGCCCCGGGCCGCGTGTCTTATATTGGTTGGCGCGGGGGGTATGGGCGTGTGGTCGAAATCGCTCATGGATCGGATACGGTCACGCGATACACGCATCTTAGCGCAACCGCCGATGGTCTGACCAAAGGTCAGCGCGTGGAGGCGGGCCAGGTGGTTGGTCGTGTCGGGTCGACCGGCACCGCGACCGGCCCAAATCTTCATTATGAAGTATTGGTCGACGGGCGCCCGACAGACCCGCTTTCTGACGATCGACTTGCTGCCGCTGCGAATGACAAGGTAGAAAACGAAGCAGCGCAAAAGCGATTAAGTAGTGCACGGGCACAGCTTGAGAAGCAGCTGGGCGATCTCACTGCCAAGAAACGCGAAGTTAACTCGTGAGAGTTCTTTCAGAACGCCTTCAGACGCGCGGCTATCAGTTTGACGGTTTGAACGCCTGAAGTGAACTGCACCGCAAATGAACAAAATCAGAGGATGTAAGATGATGGCAATCGCGGGTGCCTTGGTTGGCGCCGTTTGGGGTGGGGTCCTGGCAAAGCGCCGGAATGGCAACAGCCTTGATATTCTTCAGTACGCCGCAGGATATGCCATCGTTTGTGGCCTGATTGCGTTCTTTATGTCGATCGCAGTTGTGCGTCTGATTTCCTAGGCTGATCCGATTGGTGGTTGAAATTGAAAGCGCTGCTCAGGATTGTGCTTGGGTTGGTTCTGGCAGCCCTGTTCATCGCTACTGTCTGTTTCAGCACGGCTACATATCTCATGCTGGCTTCTCTTCCGGACTATGAGGAAGATTTTAGGTTAGAGGGTTTGAAAGATTCTGTGGACGTCCTGAGGGACTCTATGGCGATCCCACATATCTCGGCTTCATCCCCGTCCGATGCCTATTTTGCACTTGGTTTCGTTCATGCGCAGGATCGATTGGGTCAGATGTTAAGGGAACGGCGGTCCGCTTCGGGCAAAGTGCCGGTTCCGCGATATCGCGATATGGATCCAGTTTTGTCCGAAATGCTGATTGCCTATGCAGCTGGCGTCAATGCCTGGATCGGGGAGGTGTCAAAAGACCGGCGTGGCCGGGGGGCACCAGAACTGTTGTTGTACGATGAAAAGACCATCATGGCCTGGCGGCCAGAGGATAGTCTCAGAATAACTCAACAATTCTTAGGCAATCTGCGGCAGGCCGAGAGTGGCGGCGCGTCAATTCCAGGCGACAGACCGAAAACACCTGGATTGCTCAAGAGCACGCCAAAAGCTCGGCTGGGTGCCTGGGCATTGACCAGTGAACGAACGGTTTCCAATTCCCCAATTCTCGCGGTCGAGACTAGCGGGCCGCTTTCGCTCCCATCAACCTGGTACATGGCTGATCTTCAATTTCCCTCGGGGGCAGTAGCAGGGGTGACTTTGCCCGGCGTTCCGTTCGTTGTTCTGGGTCGTTCAAATGACGTTGCTTGGGCCTTGGACTCAAATGCCGGGCAACCTGAATTGCAAAACGGCACATCCGAACGGGTAGATAGCGATATCTTTTTGAGAACTCTTTACCGACTGACACAGGTAGTCACCGCAAAAGACGCCGTGAAGTTGATCTCTGAAATGCCTCTGTTCGGGTTGGAGACCGTCGTTATTGACAAAGAAGACGTCATGACCTGGCCGGGCATCTCCGATGAAGATGCAATCCTGCTTCGGCAGCAACGGCTCACAGAACTTGATGCGCGCCAACGCGTTTTTTCAGTTGATGGTGTTATGGCGGTACAACAAGATACCGTTAGTTCGGCAGCGCGTAGCTTGTTGCCTCTGATGGCGGCGGACTTGTGGCGTTCTGCACCCATGATCCCCGCAACCGACGACCCGCTCAATGGAATCCGACAGGATGCCTTGAACCGCTTGGCTGAATGGAACGGTGAAATGGATCGTTTTTCACCGGAGCCATTAATATTCTGGGCATGGGCGCGTGCTTTGCAACGCCGATTTCTACAGGATGAATTTCCTGCGGCGCGTGATTTGTGGACAAATCCGAATCCATATTTTCTTGCCGCGGTTCTTTCAAATAGAGACGAGGCCGCGATGTGGTGTGACAATCGCACCTCAACTCGTGTCGAAACCTGCGACGAGTGGATCGTTCTCGCACTCGACGATGCGCTCGTCTGGATAACCGAGCGCTACGGTCCCGACCTTTCTTCGTGGAGCTGGGGAGCTGAACACATTGTGAATCTGGATTGGTCTGCGGTTAGCCCAGCCGGATTCCTCAATGGGTTGTTATCTGTGCGGGAACCGAAGTCCGGAGGACCTTATTCATTGCTCTCGTCTCCATTCGGGATGTCTGACGAAAAACCGTTTGCAACAAATATCGGCACGAATTTTCAGGCCGTCATGTCTGTTTCAGAAGACAAAGGCTTCTTTTTCCTGACACCATCCGGGCAGTCGGGACACCCGCTTTCGCGGTTCTACAAGAACTTGTTTTCTTCATGGATGCGCGGTGATTACAGGATGATGGCAATGGATCTGGCAGTAGCAGAGGGTGGGGCAGTGGGGCGATCCAAACTAACCCCCCTCATTCAGGATGAAGTTGACTGATTAAAGTGCGGCTCCGGGAAGCCAGATCAGTGTCAATGTCCCTCATCTTCAGGATGAAATGCCACACAAAGCCCAGGACTGATTGATATATCGGGCACCACGCCACAGTGATAGATTGCGGAAATCGGCTGTGGGATGCTGATTTCAATGGGCATCCCACAGCACACGCGATCTTAGGTTCCGCGCGCCTGATTACTGCCCATGCGCCAATTCAGCATTTTCACCTGGCGTTCCAACGGTTTCTGTTCCTGTTGAGTGTATGTTACCCTCCGAGGCTTTCAGAAGCCGCAAGGCGTTAGCCACGACCAGCAAGGACACTCCGACATCTGCGGCGATTGCACCCCACATTGATGCCAATCCAAAACCGGTAAGGGTCACAAACAGTGCTTTGGTCGCAAGTGAGAAGCCGATGTTCTGACGGATGATCGACATGGTTCGACGTGAATGATCGATCAGCCAGGGTACTTTGCCGATGTCATCAGTCATCAGAGCAATGTCTGCGGTCTCAATCGCCGCATCAGACCCAACTGCACCCATCGCAACTGCATAATGTGCCCGAGCCATAGCAGGCGCGTCGTTGACGCCATCGCCGATCATCGCAACCATCTCGTGCTGTTCTGCCAGTTCCTCAATCGCAGCGACTTTGTCCTCCGGCAGAAGTTGGGCCCGGACTTCGTCGATGCCGACTTCGGCTGCTACCGCTCTCGCTGTTTGTTCGTTGTCACCAGTCAGCATGATGATTGACTTCACGCCCTGCGCGTGAAGCCGGGCAACGATGTTCTTGGCTTCGGGGCGAATGCGGTCCCGCAGCTCAAGCAAACCGGTGACTCCGTTCTCATCTCCGACAACCACAAGTGTGCTTCCCGCGCTCTCGATTTGGTTGCGCAATTCGACAGGGATGGACGCGCCAAAGCCCTTCTCTACAGCGAAGCGGTCAGAGCCAAGCCAGATACCTCCGCGCTCGGTTCGGCCCTCCAGACCCCGACCGGGAACGGTCTGGATATCGTCAGCCGCCGAAACCGAAATGTCGGTCTGTTCCGCCTTGGTTAAAATGGCACGGGCCAGCGGGTGGGACGAGCGGACCTCAAGGCTGGCAGCGTTCGCCAACAGCTTCTGCTCGGATGCGTCGCCCAGCGGATAGACATTGGCGACTTCAGGCTCTCCCATGGTGATCGTGCCGGTCTTGTCCATGGCCAGTGCGGTGGTACGCCCGGGGGCTTCAATATAGGCACCGCCCTTAATCAGGACCCCGGCCCGTGCCGAAGCGGTCAAAGCCGCAACGATGGAAACCGGTGTGGAAATGACGAGTGCACAAGGGCAGGCGATAACCAGCAGAACAAGTGCATTGTAAAACCAGAAGCCCCACGATGCGCCAAATACAAGCGGTGGGATCAGGGCGATGGCCACTGCGACGACCATAACGATGGGCGTATAAATCCGCGCAAATTTTGTAACCCACTGCTCAACCGGCGCACGGCGAGCATGAGCATCACCGACCATCCGGATGATCTTGGCAAGCACGGTGTCTGACGCTGTTTTCGTCGCACGTATTTTGAGGGTGCCTTCACCATTGATTGTGCCGGCATAGACCTCATCACCCAGCTCTTTGGGAATCAGCGCGCTTTCACCTGTGATTGGAGCCTGGTCAACGGCACCAGCCCCTTCGATGACTTCCCCGTCAAGTGGAATGCGATCCCCACCCCGAACGATGAAGCTGTCGCCGACAAAGACATCCGCCGCCGGGACCGTTGCCTCAGAACCGTCAGCACGAACCAGCCGAACCGTCGGGGGGGCCAGATCAAGCAGCGCGGATACCGCGTTCCGAGCACGTCCGACACTCCAGCTTTCCAGATAAAGAGAGAGCGAGAAGAAAAATGCTACAGTTGCCGCTTCAAAAAACTCACCCAGAGCGATGGCACCAGCGACGGCAACAACCATCAGAAGGTTCATATCCGGCGAAAGTCGACGCGCCGAAGACCAGGCCTTAGGGGCCACCAGCCAGACGCCAAACAAGATCGCGACCGCGAACAAAGCTGCCTCGGGCAAAGGCATCGGAACCTCACCATGTCCCGAGAACAGCCCGAGCGCACCGCCCATGCCGGTTTCGAAAATGTGCCAGCCAAAACCCGCTGCCCAAAACCCTCCGCTAAGAGTGGTGAACCGCCGCTGACGTGCAATATGCGCCGCCTGGTCCTGGGCGGCATTTCCGTCATCCCATGGTTTGGCGGTCATACCAGTACTGGCAACCAGCATCATGACATCTTCGTCAGATAACTTGGAAGCACTTTCAAGAAGCGTCATCCGACCGTTGATCACATCAAATGCGAGATGCTCTTCACCACCAACTTTCGGGCCGATAACCCGGTTCAGGATCGCAACCTCTTCGGCGCAATCGAGGCCAGAGACCTGAAAGCTTCTGCCACCTTCGGGAATCGGACCGGCGGGGGCGATGTCGCCACACCCGCCACTACCGCATGCGTGGTGACCATGTTTGTTTTCGTGGCCATGGTCGTGGCTATGGGTATCGGATGACATGATTGGACCTCAAGAATCTCTATGGTCCTTTGTAAATAGTTCCTACAGTAACTAGAGCTTCAATACCTTTTATATTTTTTTCATCCGGGTTCTTGGCCTGCGATATTGTTAGTTCATTTCGTCTTGCGGGCCGGCCGTGTGGATGCAATCTAATTGCAGATGACGCAAAAAATTTGGAATAGATCAATGCAGAAACGGATCGCAATTACCATCACGTTAGTCTCGATTACGGCTGGTTGCTCAGCCCAGTTCACTGGGGCCAAAAGCAAAGCATTTGAACCAGGCAACGTGCCAGATTCGGTCGTAGCGCTGGCAGGGCCGGCGCAGGATTTGACCACAGCGCGCCTCCTGCCCGAAGACAATTGCTTTTGGTATGAGCACAGCGGACCCGTCGAGACGACATTGGTACCATTGCGCGCGACGAATGGCGCTCCGATCTGCATTGCGCGCGACGCCTGATCGAAATGAGGGCAGCGACGTCCATGTACGCTGCCCAATATTCATGAGCGGGCTGTGACGCTATCTTCGGCAGAGTATAGGAAAGCGGTCGAGCCGGTTTTCACGTTTGGGTAGAGGTCATTGATATGAGCCATGATCATTCGCACACATCCAGAACTTGCGCGACCGCCGATGCTTCTTGGCTCAGGCGTGCCGTGAATTCTGAGATATGTGTCTCGGTCTCCAACGTATAGATAAAGGGCACGAGAGCCGAGAGCATTATTCGGCCCGGGCTCCATTCCATTCCGGAATTCCGCGTATTCGGGGTTGCGCTCGATCATTGAAGCGGTTGGTGTCCAGTGTGGCCATTCGACCTTTCGGCGGATAACATAGGTGCCGGGCTCGTAAAGATTCCCACGCGCGATCGCTACGCCATAGCGCATTGCGGTCCCGCCTTCTTCGATATGATAGAGATAGCGCGCGACGGCATCCACATGGATGTCACCTGGAACCAAACCATCATTTGCCGCGACGCGTCTTGGTAAAAAACGGTCATGAACACCCCACGGATTTGAGGTCATTGGATCGTAATCAAATGGCGTGACCTGGCTGTCCCAATAGGTCTTTTGCGACGAGGTTGGCCATGTTTTGGCGATCAATGGACTGGCCGCAGACGCCGAGAACAGCGCTGTGGTGGATTGAATGAAATGGCGCCTTGTAAGCATAGGTCTCGTCCTGGTTCACAAGTTTAACGTATTTGGATCGCACTATCGCGAATTAATTCGAATCTTAAAGCCTCTAGCAGCTAGAGCTTCAAGAGGTTTCAGGTAACGCTGGGTTTACCCAGTTGATCACGTGACCGGTTGCGTGAATCCTGCTTCGGTCGAGTTTACATTGGAATAGGTCGCAAAGACAATTGACACAGGCGAAGCCGCCATTGTAGCGGTGATTTGTTTTCGGTTCCTGATGGCGGAAGCCAAAAGGATTAAAAGGGAATACGGTTCGGTGTTTTCAATTGCGCCAATTCCGTAACTGCCCCCGCAACTGTGAGCGGAGAGCGATGCCAAGACACCACTGGTTCGTAATGGAACCGGGAAGGTTGGCGGAGCGAGCACCCGCGAGTCAGGAGACCTGCCGTAAAGCGCCGGGCTATGCCCAGACTGAACCTGTCGGCCTTACGGTCGATTCAACCTGACAAGCCGCCGGGTGAGGCGGTAGGGAGAAAGAACATGCATATCGAACCGGGCATCGTGAATGGTGCCAAAATCGCGCTTTCCTATGTTACCGCCGCAGGTGCGGCTACTTACGCAGCGAAAGAAACGTTTTCCACATTGCGTGCGAATGGACCTGCATCTTTTGTTATGCGCTCGGTGCTCGCCACCGTTGGGGTTTTCCTTTTCTTCGAAGTCCTGCCGCATTTCCCGGTTGGTGTCTCTGAAGTCCACTTCATCCTGGGGTCGACGTTGTTTCTGATTCTCGGTGCTGCACCCGCGGCTTTTGGATTGGCAGCTGGTCTCCTGATTCAGGGTGTGTTTTTTGCCCCGTTCGATCTTCCGCAATACTTCATCAACCTGACCACTCTGCTGGTGCCGCTGTTTGCGCTACAAGCACTGGCCAGCCGCATCATCGCACCCGGCACAGCATATGTTGACCTCAAATATGGCCAAGCTCTTGCCCTAAGTGCGACGTATCAGGGAGGAGTAGTCGCATGGGTTGGGTTCTGGGCCTTCTACGGCCAGGGTTTCGGCGCAGAAACCATGGCGTCGGTTCTGTCCTTTGGCGGCGCTTATATGCTGGTAATCGTCATTGAGCCGATTGCTGATCTGGCAGTGCTTGCGGCAGCCAAGGCGATGCGCGGTTTGAACAGTACAGGTCTGGTGACTCCGCGTTTGTACAACGCTGCGAAAGCTTGACCAAAGTTTGAAGCGGTGTCCTAAACTTGGGTTGCCGCGAAACAACCAATAGTCGCAGGACCAAAATTTTATTGTGGCGCGTCTCGAGGGCGCGCCACATTGTTTTTAGCCGCTAGAAACCTGTACCCAACGATCAGGGTGATTTGGGTCCTGTATTCGTAGGAAAAGATACCTCGTTTCCTTCCACGATTTGATCCTGTTGGTGACATTGTCCAGAATCAAATCGCCTTCACTCGAGCGATAAACTAAAACTGCATGGCCACTGCGATTGGTGTCTAAGACAGTTGCAATAAGTAGCTTCGTAGGATCCAAGCCGTTCTGCATTAGTTCAAACTTCTTTTGCAAAGCGAAATCTTCGCAATCCCCTGACCCCTGCATTGGTAGCGTCCAGTATTCCTTTGTCCCGTATTGGTTTTGATCCGAAACGGCGCGGATCCTCCGATTGACGCGCAAGTTAATCGCTTTAACGATCTGTTTCTCCTGCGCTTCTGGCAGACCAGAAGTACGAGTATTCGCGCACGCCCACGAATAATCTTTGCAGAGTGATTTGGCACCCGATGGCGCCTGAACCTCTCTATCTAGTTTGATCCAGGGAAGCTCAGAAGCTTGCAATGAAGCGGCGGAGACAAGGTAGCTGCATATGATACAGGCCAACGATAGATAAACTGGTAACCGTTCCGAAAGTTTTTTCTGAGCGGAAGTAGGTTTTGTCATATCTGCTTTCCCCATGCTCGTTTCTCCTGGGTATCTGAAGCTACCGAGCCAAGAGAACTCTATTTCAATCTTTTATGTTCATCGAGGCATTACAACAGCTTATTCAATTTAAAATGCAGAGCAGCAAAGTTCGCGAGCGCGCAGTTTTAAGTCGTGATTGCATGGGTGAGCTTAATTGAGATTCTTGCAGCGGCATAGAAGAAAGCCGGCTAGTAGTCCTGGGTTAGAAACGCTTGAGGTTTGTGGCGGATTTGGATGACGCGATTCACTGATTTGTTTATGTTTTGGCATCGATCGAGTTTAAGGCCAGTGACGTTGAACAGTTTCCTGTTGAAGGTCACACTTATCTTACCCAACCGTCATAGTCGGACTACACTGTAATGAATGTTCGAAATCAGATGAAACTTCGAAGTCGGACATCTACTAAATATGACCCTTAGTATTATACTTCAATCCAAACCCACCATTTAGGACTACCGCAGGCAGTTTCGTTTGATCCGGCTTCCCTTTCGGATAATCAGAGCTGAATTGCAGTTCAGACAGCGATGCAGCTTGTCGCAGCTAATCTGCAATGTGGTGAACGCCGGGGGGAGGTGAGGCTATTCGATAAGGGTGGTGCGGCCTCGGCCCTGCCCGATAGGGTTGCCCGAGTGAGAGGGCAGTGCCCTCCCCGTGACGGTCTAGGGCGTTTGGTTTGCATAAATCCTGCTGGTCCAAGAAAGGGAAGCGACGGAGAGGATGAACGCCACCAAATTCGATTGTTACATATTGCTAAACTGCAAAAATGACAGCCGACCCAATTCTGCCGTTTAACGCGACATGTGAATGCTGCAGCGCGGCCCGTCGAACCTTCCACTCGGTGCTTGTGCGAGATCATGGATTGATTGAAGTGGCGATACGCGCACCAAAGCTGCCCTATGCAGGAGCGGCTGTTACTGACTCAGTATTCGCTCGCGGAGACAACGCTGCCATCGCGGAAGTATCGCGTGTGTCATTAGAGCCGTCATTCAAAGCACCTTGTTTACTTACGTTTGAAACAGCCCGTTCGCCACAGCCAAGTGCGATAACCGTAATAGCGCACCCGTTTCTCCAATTCCAGGAGCCCGACCACTTGAAGGGCCGGCAGCTGTGGTGAATTGGCGATGACGGTGCTGCGTCATGGTGCGTCAGGTTGATCATTCTCTGCAGCCGCGGAATCATGGCATGCTCGATCTCAAGCTTTGCGGTCGTGCAGAACCTGATCTCAAATTAGTCAACGACCGATCTGAGCCACTGTGTTTTGCACTGCATAGTATCGTTGAGCATTGGGAGGATGCGTCCCTAGAAAACGATCACCAGGATCAGGGACTTGTACGAAATAGAGCGCACCTTTGAGTGGATCATAGCCTGCTTTGTAAGTTATCTCCGTGCCTAGCCGATCAGCTTCCAATTCGAAGTCCTTCGAATAGCTGCGACCACCAATAAAGGCTCCAAGGTCTTGTGCTGCGGCGATGTCATTTGGTCCAGTCCCGGCGATTGTTGCTAGACCAGCAAAAATAATCGCACCAGCTGCCGCATTTTGAGCACGGCGTGCCAAATGCCCTTGGATATGGTGGGCAGCTTCGTGTGACATAACAAATGAAAGTTCATCGGTGTTGTTCACATCTTTTATCAAGGCTTGCGTCATTGTTATTACCGGGCGCCCCGACTTGCTCAAACTCTGATACGCGTTAGAGGGTGCTTGCTTGTTAGGATGTATTCGGATCAGAAAATCGCAATTCGCACCTTTTGTACGGCGGCGGCATTCTCGCTCTGCCACGGGCTCAACTCGAGAGGCGACTTGACGGAATCTTACTTGTGCCTGCTGTGAATTGACTGGGGTGCTTACGCGACTTGATATTGGGACGGGTGCAGAGGGGGGAGGCACGGATGACACGCATCCCGCCAGCATCAAAATAACTAGTACCAATACAGTTCGCTTCATAAATACAACCTTCCAATGAACGAGAATACCGAAATAGAGATCGTAATCTTCGATACACTTACATCCAAATCCGAGAATAGTTTCTCTGTGGATTGTTATTCAATAACACTGGAGATTGTCCGTAGGCGCATCCTGATTCAGCTGGCGCCAAAACGGGAAGCACCGCAAATGCCTTTGAATCGGAGGACCAATTGATCCGCGACCCTGTAACTAATGACGTGAACCGCATTGAACGACACATCTCCCCCTATTCCCACTGTGAAACGGCTTGAATTCTATCTGCTTCGCGGTGAAGGGATTTCTGCGAGCGCACGCGCAGTTCTTTGGACGCTTCCAGTATGGGCTTACTGTCGACGTCCCAAAAAGTCGCATTGGCGGCAAGTCTCAACCTAAAGCGTAAGTTGTTCAAGATATACTGGAAGCAGGAGCTTCAAAGGAAGCTGCTCATCGTAACGGCTTTTGATTAACGGTTTTGCTTCATCACCCCTTTAAGTCAGAGCAAAGCGACGTGTCGCTTGCAAGATGATCAATAAGGGCGCGCACGCGGGTCGTTAGTCGGCGATTCTGCGGAAAAAGTGCGGCGACCACATAGGGTGTAACGCGATTCTCGGCGAAGAGCTCGACCAATTCTCCTGTCTTTAGAGCTTCTGAAACTGTGTAGGCCGGACAACGGGCAACCCCTATTCCCGTGGCTGCCAGCCGTGCTGATGCTGCTGGTGCATTGGCGCGAAGCCGACCGTTAACATGGACCGCAATTTCCCGACCTTCTAAATCGAAGCGCCAGATCGTAGGATCCGTCATGTTGCCGTCTAAAATGCACTCATACGTCTCCAGTGCACGTGGATGCGCCGGTATACCTGTGCGCTTCAAATAGTCTGGAGATGCACAGACTAGCAAAGGCATTGGGCCAAGCTGGCGTACTCTAAGTGAACTGTCTCTCATCGGTCCGATGCGGATCGCGAGATCCAGACCTTCGTCAATAATTGACACCCTTCGATCCGAGAGACGAAGGTCGATTTCAACTTCCGGATGCTGTGCGGCGAATACCGCAAGAGAAGGCGCGAGCCGCACCGATCCAAATCCCGTCGGAGCCGAGATATGGATGACACCGCGTAAAGCCGTTTGTTGGTTCCTGACGGTTTCTTCCAACTCGTCGAACCCGTCAAGAAGTGGTTCACACATCGCCAGATACGTGGCGCCGACATCCGTCAGGGATACACTGCGTGTGGTTCTGTTCAGAAGCTGAACGCCTAGCGCTTCTTCCAGATCCGCGACGTATTTGCTAACCTGCCGCGCGGATCGTCCCATACGCTGTGCGGCAAGTGTGAAAGAGGCGTTCTTTGCGACAAGCGCAAAGGCTCGCATGCGGTCAATCTTATCCATAGCTTATTCCGCCCCCTCAGGGCCTAAACTTTCTCAAAAATTGACGATTATCGCGCAATTGTGCAAGTCGTATCTGTTTTGGTAAATGACCAACCCCAGCAGGAGCCCTTAAATGTCAAACCCGGTTCGTATTCATCACTTCCCCAGATCAGGTCACGCGCATCGCGCTTTGGTTTTTGCTAAGCTCGCAGGGATTGCCCATGAAGCTGTCTTTGTAGATCTCGCCGCTGGTGAGCACAAAACGCCTGACTTCCTTGCCATGAACCCGAATGGACAGGTGCCCGTGCTGGAAGATGGCGACGCCGTCATTTCCGACTCAAACGCAATATTAGTTTACTTAGCCCGCAAATACGCACCCGACTGGATACCAAGTGATGCCGTAGGAGAAGCGAACGTTCAGCAATGGCTGACACTCGCTGCAGGTGAAATTGCATTTGGCTCATGTGCAGCAAGGTTGATTACGGTGTTTGGCGCACCTCTGGGCGAGGACTTTGCAGCCGCAACCGCCGCGAAAGCAATGCAAAAACTGGAATTTGGGCTGGACGGTCGCGACTGGCTTGTTGGTGATCAACCGACCATCGCTGATGTTGCGGCCTATTCCTACACAGCCCATGCGCCAGAAGGGAATATTTCGCTCGCGCCGTACCCGAATGTCCGTGCCTGGATTGCAAGGTTCGAAGCGCTGACCGGTTTTCAAGCGATGCCAGCCACCGCCGTTGGTCTTGCTGCCGAGTAGTTCAATGGACATTTGCGAAGGCGAACGAAGCGCCGTCTCATCATCGACTCGGGAAACCGTGATTGAAAACGCGCGCCTTGACTAAGTCGGCATGAACGGACGCAACGTAGCTAAGGTCGCGCCCGCATAAACGCTAGGCGGCAACTGACGCAACCGTGCAGAGCACCCCGAAAGTCGCTTGGACTGTTGGGACATGGGGTTGCTTGCGGACGATAACCCGGACCTGAGTGTACAGCGTCTTTGATGACAAGATTGAGAAAGAAGGACAAAACGATGTTGGACGAAGAAACCCCATTTCATCCGGGCGAACTGGCTGCACAAGAACGCGCGGGTGTTAGGGGGCTTTCCAAACGCGTGGCGCCCTTCATCCGAAATCACATGCCAGATCAACACCGCGCTTTTTATCAAGCACAACCGTTTCTGGTTGCTGCCTCCAGCGATAACCAGGGACGAGTGTGGGCGACGATCATCGAAGGCGAGGAAGGATTCATTGGGTCACCGGACTCTCAGACGCTGACGCTTGCAACACGGATTGATCCACAAGATCCGCTGAGCGAATCGATTATGGCTGGCACCGATATCGGCGTGGTTGGCATCGAACTCGCTACGCGCCGCCGCAACCGCTTCAGCGGTAAGTCGCGTCCAACCAAGGATGGCTTCGCAGTCGATATCCATCAGACCTTTGGGAATTGTCCGAAGTATATCAACGAGCGGAATTGGTGGCGAGCCGATAGGGCGATGACGATTGAAGCGACGACGTCTACTCAACTCAGCTCCGAACAAATCAAACACATAGGCGCCGCTGACACTCTATTCATCGGATCGGGGCGACAAAGCTCTAACGAAGCGCACTCCGACGGCTATGACGCTTCCCATCGTGGCGGTGACCCTGGATTCGTCCGGTTAGTTGGGCCGAAGCGCCTGCGCATCCCCGACTATACCGGCAATAACTTCTTCAACACGATCGGGAACCTGCTCGAAGATCCGCGTGTTGGGTTGCTCTTTGTCGACTTCTCAACTGGCGGGCTTTTGCATTTGACGGGTCGGGCTTCGGTCGTGTGGGATCCGGAGGAAGCGCGCGATCCAAGCATCCTTCGTGTGATTGATGTAGAGATAGAATCTGTCATCGACAGACCAGCCGCGCTTTCTCTGAGGTGGTCTGCAGACCCTGCGACGATGACAAAACTGACCGTGATCGACAAGGTCTTAGAAGCCGAGCACATCACCTCTTTCCATCTGGCATCCACGAACGGCGAGGCGGTGACACCTTTTCTTGCAGGACAGCATTTGCCGATTGCCTTGGACATCCCGGGTCATGGGGCGAAGGTACGTCGGACATACACACTATCTGGCTCGGTCGCGATTCAGAACTACAGGATAAGCGTAAAACGCGAGGCAGGCGGTATCGGGTCGCAATTCCTACATGACGAGGTGCACGTGGGCGATGTGATCGAGGCAAAGCCGCCCGCTGGTAACTTTGTACTCCCCAAAGATGACAATCCATTAGTTCTCATCAGCGCTGGTGTCGGCCTGACACCAATGCTTGCAATGCTTTACGAAGCCTCAGCAGAAAAAAACCATCGGCCAGTGTGGTATGTCCATGGAGCTCGAAGTGGGCGCGCCCATGCGTTTGGCCGTGAGGTTGATAAACTGATTGCGGGAAACCCGAATGCCACCCGATTGATATTCTTCAGTTCACCGGAAAGGACCGATCTTCTAGGCGAGACGTTTGACGTCCATGGCCGGATCACTGCTAAGGACTTGTTGGCGATCAGGGCGGGGCCGGACGCGCACTATATGATCTGCGGCCCTCTGGAGTTTATGACGAATCTAAAAAGCGGTTTGGAAACCGCTGGGGTCCCGACTGACCGGATCAAATATGAAGCTTTCGGAGCATAGTTACTTGAATTCGAAATTAGTGCCGAAGTCGTAGCGCTCGCGGACTATACAGGATGTTGGCTTAGGGCCATTTTGCGGTTGTTCATTTGATATGCATCATACGTGAGATGAGCTCTCAGCTGACCTCGGAGTAACTTCAGCATCTTGTAGAAAAACCCGCCTCATTTAGAAAAAAAGAGGCCCATACCGGCCATTCATCGCAAAACCGGCCGCCGTACCCTAGCGTTCTCATTGCGACCATTCATGCAGAGCGCGGTAGTATCACAGGGGGTAGGACCGGGTCGCGCAACAAATCGGTCATCTGACGACGCTACAACAAAGTCGAGTAGTATGGTGTTGATAGGGTTGCACTAGTTTCCAAAGACCCTTGAGTAAAAAGCTTGGCCGCCAAGTTGACGAACGTCGAATGTCAGATTTTCGCGCACCTACGATCATGGCACTGATTGAAGAACGGCACTTCCGCCAATGGGTTGCCGATCATAAACAACAGTGTGATCGTCATTTTGTGGGCACCAAACAAGGTTTTTCGGGTGTCCAGTTGCACGATTGTGGTGACAATCGCCCAAGGCTTGCACTTAGGGGGAATGCGCGGGCCAGCGGGCACGTCCTTGATCACCGCAACGGTGGACACGCTGCGGGTTTTAGGCTGCGATCAGTTGCGATTTGACAATAGTAGCGCGGCCTGCTGGCTCCTAGCAGGGATTCATTGCGCGCATAGGCAATGGATAAAATCATACAGGACTTGGTGATTGTACTGGATAGAGCCTTCGCCGCAAATCGTCCAGATCGTTGATCTGGTGCACCGCTTCATAGGCAACGATCTTATCCAGAACGCGGGCAGGGGCGTCCCAGCTAATTTGCTTGAGCACCAGAAAGCCCCGGTTGAACCAGCTGTGCAACAAATGGACGAAATCGATATCCGTTCGCTCGAGTTCCGGTTTGGATTTGAGAAAGTGCAGCAGGTCAACGTGCATGGCTACAAGTTCCTGTGCCGCACCAGACGGCTGGTTCAGCCGTCGCAACAACTCTTGCCGCCTTGGCTCTGAAACTTCGCTAAGCCTTGATAAAAATTGACACTTTGATCGCTGGCGTAGAGGCTGGCTGCTTCAGAAAGCTGATTTGCGTCCAACTCAAGTTGGTCATTCAAATAGACAAAAAAGTCTAGTTTTTCCGCATCATTCAGGGTGTGGTAGCGCTCAAGGATCGTAGACGCTAGCGTGAAACCTGATACTTCACCTTCGGCAGACAATAGCGCTTCACATAGTTCGGCAATGGACCGTTTGTCATCTTGGCCACGCCTATTTCAGTACGCTCCAGAAATTGGTTCAATTGATCACCCAGAAACCAATTCCGCTGCATTTCAGGGCTCCATCTGACTACTCAGGTATTCGCCTGTTCGACGATAGTGATCAACTAGGTGCCGAGTTGCGCTGTCCGCGTCGTGATTTAGTGCGGCGTCCAAGATTTGCTGATGCTCAGCGGCAATGTCCCGCTTCTTGTAGCTCGAACCGCCAGCCGCCAGATAGCGATAGCGAATGTTCAGGTCGTATAGCTGCGAGCAATACCGTAGCAGCAATGGCAGTTTTGCATTTTCCAACAAGGCCATATGAAACGCTTTGTGGGCGTCTTCGAAGTCAGGCGCGCCTTTTTGACTGGCCTTTTTCATATGATGGTGACGCAAGACTAGCCTGTCCTCCCAAGCTCCGTCTGCATTGACGATGGAAGCGCGCAGCGCTGTTTCCTCGAGGTTGCATCGCAACAGGAGTATTTCTTCGAAGTTACACTTGCTGACTGGTGCTGCCCGAAATCCGCGCTGATCAATCCGCTCGACCAACATATCCGATGTCAAAAGGCTAAGCGCTTCGCGAACCGGACTAGCGCCGGTGTCCAAAAGCCCCCGAAGCTGCTCGATCTTGAGTTTTTGTCCCGGAGGTAATTCTCCGGTCAATATCATGTCGCGCAGCCTTCGATACGCGCCATGCGTGGCAGATGTCTCTTTGCCTTCAGTATCAAGCATGGCGTCCATATCCGACCGTTCCTTTGTTCGCGGCAAAACTTTTGATTGCTCTTAACTGAGGGCACTCGTTCCAGTCGATAGGCCAACTGAAAGGCTCAGCGAGCCTTCGTTGATCATCCAGCGCCGAAGTTCAAATTCGCGCGCACCGCTTTGGTGCATCGGATCGTCCTCGGCCAGTTTTCGGGCAGCCTCAAGACTGTCAGCACGATAGATAATCAGGCCCATTCCTTGCATGTGCTCACCAGTCTCATCCGACATTGGCCCTGCAAAAGCCAGCTGTCCCGCGCGTTCAAGCTGTGCTTGATAGGCCAGGTGGTCAGGAAGTGTCGCCTTTACATCTTCGGGTTTTTTGGCAGGTGTGCTGAGTACTACGTAGAGTTCCAAAGCAAGTGCACCACGGCTTTTTGCTTCTGATTTGTAGTTCGCCCAGGCAACCATTTGCGTCCTCCAAAAATATCGATATTATTTGACATATTGCAAAATAGTCGGCAAAAATCAAGTGAACTGACATGGATGGTGAAAATGAAATACCTGGTGGGAGAGACTTTGGATGGCACAGCGGTTTTTGCTGTAAACGGCGAAAATGCAGTGAATCTAACGACTTTGCATCCTGCAATCGGTTCGGATTTGATGGGTTTGATAGCCGAGCCTGAACTGGCCGACTCACTTTCCGGCAAAATTGACGCCGCAGACAGTGTGCCCGTGTCTTCCATCACTCCTGCATTGCCCGTTGCCGCTCCCGGAACGATCATTTGCATGGGGTTGAACTACACGGACCACATCAAGGAAGGCGGGTATGATATCCCGGAGTATCCGACGCTGTTTATGCGTGGGAAGAATTCGATCATGGCGGCAGGGCAACCTATGGTGCGGCCGACCTGTTCCGAGAAACTCGACTACGAAGCCGAGCTTATGCTGATCGTTGGAAAACGCGGCCGTCATATCTCGGAAGAGGACGCATTGGATTATGTCTTCGGCTACACCGTGTTTAACGACGGGTCGCTGAGGGATTACCAGCGTAAAACCGTTCAATGGACGCCCGGCAAAAACTTCGATGACACAGGCGCGATCGGCCCTTTCACCGTAACGCCGGAAGACTTGCCAGAGGGAGCATCCGGCCTGAAAATCGAAAGCCGCGTGGGGGACGAAATCCTGCAAAGCTCGAACACCGCCAACATGATCTGGGGGGTCCCTCAGGTCATCGCCACGATCTCGGAATATACCACTCTCGAGCCCGGTGATCTGATTGCGTTGGGTACGCCGCCGGGTGTTGGTCACGCCAAAAAGCCCAATCCACGTTGGTTGAAGCCGGGTGAAACCGTCGAGGTCGAGATTGAGGGCATCGGCATATGCGCCAGCCCCGTCATCGACGAAAAGGACGCCGAGACTAAGGTGGCCGCAGCATGAGCGCACCAACCGGGGCAGAGCTGGAGGCACTTCGCGCAAAGGCGCAGCAAGATCATCGCGATCTGCGCGAGCGCATCCCACGTCTTTCAGACGACGCAATTGCTCTGATCCTCCGCGAATCCAGATCTCATTACGCCTGGACCGACAAAGCTGTTTCTAACGAATTGCTTGAAGAGATCTACGACATCACGATCAACGGCGCGACCAGCATGAACACGCTGCCCGCCCGCTTCGTTTTCGTTAAAAGTGCGGAAGGTAAACAGCGCCTAGCTAAGTCGTTAAAGCCGAAGAACGTGCCAAAGATGATGGGTGCGCCGGTCACTGCGATCATTGCTTATGACATGGACTTCTGGAAGGAATTACCTTTTCTTTTCCCGCACGAAGATCGACGGCCACTTTTCGAAAACAATCCCGAATATGTAGCCGATACAGCGTTTCGCAATGGAACGCTTCAGGGCGCTTACTTCATGATCGCCGCGCGTGCGGTCGGGTTGGACGTCGGCGCCATGTCTGGCTTTTCAAACAAGATCGTCGACGAGGAATTCTTCGCGGGTACGACGCTCAAGTCGAACTTTCTTTGCAATCTGGGCTACGCAGACGAAACAGGATTGTTTCACAAGCTGCCTCGCTTCTCATTCGAAAAGGTTTGCTCTTATGCATGAGGAGGTGATCCTGTGGCGATGAAAGTGAAACCTGTCGTAACCTACCGTACGACAGCTCAATGCCCGACACACGCGCGAACCGAGATCCCAATTCGCGATCTGAACGTGATTATCGACGAGCCCGTGGAGCGAGGCGGAACAAATCTTGGCCCGTCTCCGACCGAAACCGCAATGGCTGCTTTGATCGCCTGTACGAATGTCATCGGGCACAAGAATGCGCACCGCTTGGGAATTGATCTTGGCACCGTGACAATCGACGCGAAATGCAGGCTGGATCGGCGCGGTGTCCTGATGGAAGAGGAGATCGATGTTCCGTTTCCCGAAATCGAACTCACTGTGAAGTGCGATACGCCCGCCAGTCAGGAGGATCTGACACGCGTGGGCGAGGAGACAGCCAAGTATTGCGCCATCGCAAAACTGTTTCAAGCGGCAGGCACGGACCTGACCGTCAACTGGGTCAAAACCAACCAATAAAAATCGACAGGACCCGACTTTCTGGGAGGAGAGAAATGAAAAACTGGACTAAACGCAGCCTAATGGGATTTGCTCTGGCAGGCACCATGGCGTTGCCTCTTGCAGCAGAAGAGACCATTTCCGCCGTCGTGATTGATGGCTATCCCGATCGGGCCTTGTGGGTGAAAGAATTCACCAACTTCTTCATTCCAGAAGTGGACAAGCGGCTGGCCGACTCCGGCAACTACAAGATGAACTGGCAAGAGAACTATGGCGGTTCGATCGTAAAGCCGAAGGGCGTGCTGGAAGGGATCCAGCTTGGCCTTGGCGACATCGGCATTGTCACAACTATCTTCCATTCGTCCAAGTTGCCCAGTCAGGGGATATCGGGGTCGACCCCCTTCGTGTCATCGGACTCTCGCGCGGTAGCCAAAGCCGTGGATGAGATCGCGCGCGAATACCCAGCGATGCAAAATGAGTTCGCTGCGCAGAACCAAGTCTATCTGGCGACCGGTGTAGTGCTCGATACTTATCAGGTTTTTTGTACAGAGCCGGTCTCGGCTGTTTCTGATCTGGAAGGCCGAAAAGTGGCTGGGGCGGGACTGAACCTCCGATATCTCGAAGGTATCAAAGATGCAGCGGGGGTTCGCGGTGGCCTGACCGATTTCTACAATATGCTGCAAACCGGCCTTGTTGATTGTGCGATGCTGTGGCCTGAAGCCGCCAAGACCTTCAAGATCGCCGAAGTGGCTCCCTACATGCTCAAAGCTGACTTGGGTGCCGTGAACTCCAAGACGATCACGGTGAATTCTGACTATTGGGCAAAGTTGCCGGATGAAGTCAAAGGCGTTCTGCAGGCCGTCGCAATTGACTACCGTGATCATGTGGCCGGCATCGCTATGGACCGGGCTGCGGCCTCAAGGGACGCATACACCGAAGCCGGCGGGACGATTGTCGAAGTTTCGGACGAAGACCGAGCGGCCTGGGCCAACGCAATGCCAAATGTAGCACAGGAATGGGCAGCCACGCTGAATGAGAACGGTGAACAAGGCGACGCGATACTGGCCGCTTATCTCGGCAAGCTGCAGGACGCCGGTTTTACCGGAGTGCGTGACTGGACGGCCGAGTAACAGTCTGGCGATCCACGAAAGGGGCCTTTCATGCTGAAGACCGCAGTTGCTGGCTTGTCGCGGGTCGCCAATTCGCTTGGTATCGCCGCCAACGCATTGGGTACGCTTATCGTCCTTGCGTTGGTGGTCATTCTGAATGTCGACGTCATTGCGCGCGGTCTGTTTTCGGCACCTCTGCGTGGCACCTATGAAATGGTGCAGTTTTCGGTCGTGATGATCGTTTTTTTGCAGCTGGCCGACGTAGTCAGAGTGGATCGGCTGACGCGCTCGGACGGGTTTCTGAACCTGCTACACCACCGCCGTCCTGGGCTAACGGCCAACCTGAGGCGCATTATCAATGCCATCTCCGCAATCTTCATGGGTCTGATTGCTTATGTAACCTTTCCCGAGTTCCTGCATATGTGGGAGACACAGGACTACTTCGGAGTTCCGGGTCTTTTTACTCTGCCATGGTGGCCGGTCAAACTGGTCATCGCGTGCGGTACTGCGCTTGCCTGCGTGATCTTCCTGCTCAAGGTTGTCACGGCGCAGGACCGCCCGCATCTAATTCGCGCACCTGAACATGACGAGGCCGCAGAATGACGCCGATTGAGATTGGCCTGATCTCGGTCGTTGCCATCGTCTTTCTGATTTACGCAGGCGTCTACATTCCGATTGCTTTGGGCGTGGTCTCGTTCGTGTCGATCTGGCTGATGCGGGACAATTTCACGCTTGCGCTCAACCTGCTGAAAGTGGCGGTCGGCGACAGCGCGATGGAATACAGCTTCGCAACCATCCCGTTGTTTACTTTCATGGGGCTCATTGTCTCAAAAGCCGGGTTGGGCAGGGACATCTACGAGGTCATGACCATGCGATTTCGCAAGGTCAAAGGCGGTATCGGTATGGCAACCGTTGGAGCCAACGCCGTCTTTGCCGCAGTGACTGGGTCATCAATAGCCTCCGCATCCGTGTTCACCAAGGTCTCGGTCCCGCAGATGATGGCGCAGGCTTATAACCCACGCTTTGCTGTTGGCGTGGTCGCCGGGTCTTCGGTTTTGGGGATGATCATCCCGCCCTCGGCGATGCTGATCATCTATTCCTTTGTCGCCGAGCAATCTGTAGGGGACATGTTCCTTGCGGGGGTTATTCCGGGGATCATGCTGGCGATCGCTTATGTAGGCGCGATTTGGGTTATGGGTCGTTTCACCCCTGCATTCGTCGGTGGCCGCGTTGTCGAAGACACCGAGTGGATGTCAGGGCGCGAGATAGCTTCCAAAACACTGCCGACACTGTTCATCATTACCATCGTCCTTGGTGGTATCTACACAGGTTGGTTGACTGCCGTAGAAGCAGGGGCCACCGGAGCTCTCGTTGCGCTAATCATCGCGGTTGCCCGCAAGTCGATGTCTCCACGCGCATTCTGGGACGCGTTGCTGGAAACCGGTCACATCACAGCGGCGATCCTGTTCCTAATCACGGCCGCTTCAATCTACAGCCGCATGCTGGGACTGGCCGGGCTACCCAATCAACTGCAGGATCTGCTTGCGGGGAATTCCGCATCTTTCTGGTCGATCATGCTGCTCTATGTTCTGTTGATGCTATTTCTGGGAACATTGCTCGACACCGCGTCGATCATTCTGATTGTAGTACCGCTGTTCTTACCCATGGCCGAAGCGCTTGATATGTCGCTGATCTGGTTTGGCATTATCACTGTGGTCGGGGCTGAAATCGGTCTTTTGACACCACCTTTGGGTATATCCTGCTTCGTTATCAAATCCACGATTAACGATGACCGCATATCACTTAAGGACGTGTTCATGGGCGCGCTTCCCTTTGCGTTCGTGATGCTGATCGTTCTGTTCATTCTGATCGAGTTCCCGATCCTCAGCCTTGCCCTGATTTAAGGAGGACAAGATGCGCTCTGTCACCAAAGACAATATCACCGACGTCTTCATGGGGTACCTGTCCAAAGATACTGATCCACGGATGCGTGAAATCATGGGCTCCCTAGTCGAACACCTCCACGACTTTGCGCGGGAAACCAACCTGACGCATGACGAGTGGCGGGCCGGGATTGCGTTTCTGGAAGGCTGCGCTGCGGTGGAAACCGAGGATAGGCATGAATTCGTGCTAGCCTCGGACGTGTTGGGCCTGTCGTCATTGGTTGATATGCTGCATTCCAGTGCCGATGCGACCAGTTCGTCCGTTTTAGGTCCATTTCACGTCTCGGGCGCCCCCCCGCTGCCAATCGGTGGCGATATGAAGCGTCACTACGGCGGGCCGGTTCTACTTGCAGAGGGCGTGATCCGCGATACCGAAGGTCATCCGATTGCCGGGGCAGAACTGGATATCTGGCAAACGGCACCCAACGGCCTCTACGCCAGTCAGGATGAAGAACAGGACACCTATTCTTTCCACGGGCTGATGTCAGTTGGCGATGATGGCAGATATGCGTTCACCACAGTTAAACCAGTTGAATACACCGTGCCGTCTGACGGGCCAGTCGGTGATATTCTGCGCGCTTGTGGTCGCCATCCATGGAGGCCCTCACACTTGCACTTTATCGTCAAAGCCCCCGGGTATCGCTCACTCGTGACGGAGATTTTTCCGGACAATGATCCCTATTTAGATCAGGATACTGTCTTTGGCGTTCGGGACGATCTGGTAATGACATATGTTGAACGACCTGCATCAGAGTTTCCCGATGGCATGCAGCTTTCTGGTAAGATCGCCGAACCTTTCTTGCACGTGAATTTCGACGTGACGCTTGCCAGGGTCTGAATGATATTGAGGAGGCTTGAGGTGCTGAAACATATCTCCATTTTAAGTGCAGCGTTATTTTGCAGTACCGCCGTCGCAGAACAGCGACCGATCTTTGACGCACATATTCACTACAGCCACGATGCCGTCAAACTGGTTCCGCCTGAACAGGTGGCCGAAATCCTTCGAGATGCAGGCGTGCGTAAAGCGCTGATTTCCAGCTCGGATGACAATGGCACTCAGCTATTGTTGGCCGTGGCACCGGACATCGTTGTTCCGGCGCTTCGCCCTTATCGTCGTCGCGGTGAGATCAACACCTGGATGCACGATGAAACTGTAATCGAGTATCTGGAAACAAACCTGGCAAAAAACAACTACGAGGCCATCGGCGAGTTTCACGCTTACGGAGATGACATCAAGACGCCGGTCATCCAGCGTATGATTGCACTGGCGAAAGAGCGGAACCTAATCCTGCACCACCATGGTGATCGCGAGGCCGTTGATTTGATCTTCGAAACATGGCCGGAAGCTCGGGTATTGTGGGCCCATTCTGGGTTTGACGATCCAGCCAGTGTGGTCGATGCGCTAGACATCTATCCCGGGCTATGGGCCGATCTGGCATTTCGTTCGGACATGGTTTCGCGGGGCCGTGTCGACCCGGATTGGAGGGCTGCGTTCCAAGCCCATCCCGATAGGTTCATGGTCGGTACGGATACGTTCGCACCTGAACGTTGGTACTACGTAGGCCCTCATGCCGATTTTTCGCGTGAATGGTTGGATTTGCTGCCGGACCAGATCGCAGACAACATTGCCTATGCTAACGCAGAACGTTTGCTGGCATCAGAATGACCCGCTGCGCTGCTTGGTTTCTTATATGGTCCAGCGCGGCGGTTGCTTGTGAAGCGACGGGGCAACGCATGAATTCGGAAGTTCAAAACGCACCCAAGGTTTATCTGACGGTCGACGAAATTCCGTTGGCCCAACCGTTTTCGGTGTTGGTTTCAGTTTGTAGTGAAACTGCTGTGGGCCAAATGCGTGTGGATGCAATCATGCCCGCTCATCAACATGGTATGAACTATACTCCCAAGGTTACCGCATTGGACGGCGGAGTGTTCCGAATTGATGATATGTTGTTTCACATGCCGGGTTTGTGGGAGCTGCAAATCGATGTCGACGTCAGTGGCCAATCGGTTTTCTACACGTCAGAAATTGCGCTGAAATGAAGCTGTGGATGACAGCTGCGCTAATTTTTCTGACCGGGGCAGTACGTGCAGATGTCTTGTTGACCGAAGACGAAATTGAACAAACGTTGTCCTTTGGGCCGTGGCCACCATCCTTCCAGCCGGATCCAAGCAATAGATTTTCCAAAGACGCCAGAGCAATCAAGCTCGGACAGGCATTATTCAACGATCCGATATTGTCAGTCGATGGTGCATTTTCATGTGCAAGTTGTCATGATCCTGATCAGGCATTTACGACGCCGGAGGCGCGGGCACTCGGTCGTGATTTGTTAAATCGAAACACACCATCACTGCGAAACCTTGCCGGGCTGCGCTGGTATGGTTGGGACGGCAAAAGCGATAATCTTTGGGCAGCCAGCCTGCATCCGATCATCGAAGAACAAGAGATGGCGCATAGTGCCGAAAGCCTAAAGATAGCTATCTCTGAAAGTACCTACATTGATGATTTTGAAGCCATATTTGGTCACCTCCAGGATCAAAGCCCTGAACTTTTTCTGGTGAATACCGCAAAAGCTCTTTCTGCTTACTTGGAGACCTTAGCCACCGACCGGACGGTATTTGACGATTTTCGCGATGCTTTGGAGCGCCGAGATATTGCAGCGGCTAAGGAATACCCCGAAGCAGCTCAGCGAGGTCTTCAGCTCTTTTTAGGGCGCGGGAAATGCGTATTTTGCCACAACGGTCCGAGGTTTTCCAACAACGAGTTCCATGACGCTGGTGTGCCATATTTTCTGAATGAAACCGAGGTTGACCAAGGTCGGTTCGGAGGATTGAACATTTTACTCTCAAGCCCCTACACACTGGACGGCAATTGGAACGACGATCCGGAAAAGAAAGGTGCCTGGGCCGTGCGAAATGTACGCAGGAGCCATTCTGATTTTGGAACCTTTCGGACGCCCAGCCTGCGGGGAGTGACTGAAACCGCTCCTTACATGCATGACGGCAGCTTAGGTGATCTGAAATCTGTGATACGGCATTACAGCAAAATTGACACTGAAAGGCTGCACGCCGACGGTGAAGCCATTCTTTCGGAATTGAATTTGTCTGAGCAGGAGATTGCAGACTTAGTTGCGTTTTTGGTCACGCTCTCCAAGGATTCTTAATAAAGCACTGGTATAAAGGGCTTGGGAATGGGCTAATTGGCGAGCTATCTTAGCCTCTTCGTCTCTGGGACTAATTCGCTTCCGAAATTCTTAAACCTCCGCCTTTCACCAGCAGATCCACAATTGCGTCGACCCCGCTTCTGTGACGAAGTGACGAAAACAAGAAGGGCCTTCCTTTACGCATCATTTTCGCATCACGTTCCATAACCTGAAGCGAAGCGCCAACATGCGGTGCAAGGTCGGTCTTGTTGATTACAAGGATGTCTGATTTCGTAATCGCCGGCCCGCCTTTCCTGGGTATTTCTTCGCCTGCAGCGACATCAATCACGTAGATGGTCAGATCCGCCAGTTCCGGGCTGAATGTGGCTGATAGATTGTCGCCTCCGCTTTCAATCAAAACAATATCGAGATCCGGATGACGTGTCTGCATCTCGGCGACGGCGGCCAAATTGATCGAGGCGTCTTCGCGAATTGCTGTATGCGGGCAACCGCCAGTTTCGACGCCGATGATCCTGTCCCGCGGCAGGACCTGCATGCGCATCAGCGCTTCGGCATCTTCCTGCGTATATATGTCGTTAGTAATAACTCCCACCGAACAGACATCGCGCAGCGCTTCAGACAAGGCGGCGGTCAAAGTGGTTTTTCCGGCTCCTACTGGGCCTCCAATACCTACGCGAAGCGGGCCGTTCATACTGGTCATGTGCGGAAAATCCTCGAATATTGTGTTTCGTGCTTCATGGCCGCAATGTCCCCCAAGAACGCGGTAGAGCTTAACTCGTCCAAGCTCGCCTTTTTTGCCCTTTCAGCAATCTGGGCGCACAACGGTGTCAGCTGGCGGATCAACCGCTGCGCATCGGTCTGTCCCAGTGGTACAAGGCGCGTCGCACAGGCGACAAGGTTGCTTGCGAATGCTTGCAGAAACATCTTGGTCGTCAGCAGCAAGGGAAGGTTTTGAAGTCTTGCAGCCCGTCCAATTGAGACGGGGTAGGTGAATTGCCCAAGGTCCAATTCCCAGACACCTTTGGTGACATTTCCGAAGGCCTGTCCCAGCAATTCGGTTTCCATGAGCCGTTCGGATGTCGCACAAAAGGCGCGCGCCGCGATATCGACGTCGATCAGTTCTTCTTTGTCATGCGCGTTGAAGGCCGCCACAACGAACACGGCATCATTCCACCCAGAGCCATGTTCCAGCACATCTGAAATCCAGGCTTCAGTATCCCGAGAATTCGCGACAGTTCCCCCGTCAATCGCAGCTTCAAGCCCGTGAGAGTAGGCAAACCCCCCAACAGGATAGGCAGGGGACAACCATTGTGTCAGCGTCAGGATGTCGGCGTCAGTGGGTGTGGCCATGGGTCCTGCCGTGGCCATAGGCCCCGCCTTCGGGGGTGAATGGTTCATTCACCTCTCGCACTTTTGCTCCGATTTTAAGAAGCATATCACGGATGACGTGATCGACTTGGATCAACAGGCGAGTCTTTTCAATCTGACAAGGCGTGTGCCGATTGCCGATATGCCAGGCGATACGTGTCAGGTCCGGTGCTTTTACCTCCAGCAACACTTCCGGTGCTGCCTGTATTTCCACCTCGCGACCGTCGTCCAAAACCAACGCGCCACCGTGGTTCAGTGAGGTCGTTTGCGCGAGATCGATGAGAATCTGTTCGCCGCTTTCGCAGGTAAGAACCTTACGCCGCAAAAAACGGTCGTCGTAGGTCAACGAGAGACAGTCTGCCGGATCGCCATGCGTGTGATCCGAATACTGGCGCGCAGTGCAGAGCAGGGCGGTCATACCATCACCTCCTCTGCAGCGGGAATAGTCAGAGCCAGATTGAGTCCGAGAACACTCGGTGCACGATCCGTTCGCGCGTCAGACCGCGGTTTTTCAGCTCTTCGTCGCTGAGCGATTGCAGGAATTCGACTTGCCGGACGCGAGATTGAGCTTCGGCTACGCTGATCAGGGCCGAGTAAATTGACGACCCGATGGATACGATTAAACCGGCCAGCGAAAAGCGCGTGTTTGTATGTGTTGCTGAGTGTGCCATTTGGACCCTCGTAAAAGTTGGTCCTCCCATGGGTTTTTATATCTGTCATATTGGCCTCACTTAGAAGTGCGTATTTGGTCATTGCTGCCTTGCACGCGCCGCAACGCAGCACATTTTTTGATCAGAATAAAAAATATCGTTGCGCCATCGGCAGCGTTTCGGCGGGTTGGCAAGTCAGCAATTCGCCATCCGCACGCACCTCGTAGGTTTCCGGGTCGACCTCGACATGCGGTGTCGCGTTGTTCAACAGAAGTTCCTGCTTGCCAATTTCTCGTGTGTTTTGGACGGCGACGGTTTGCTTTGCCAATCCCAGTGTATCACCGATCCCATCTGCATGGGCCGCCTGCGAGACAAATGTGATCGCCGAGTTTTCCACCGACCGTCCGTAAGCGCCAAACATTGGGCGACTATAAACCGGCTGCGGTGTAGGGATCGACGCGTTGGGATCGCCCATTTGCGCGCAGGCTATGGTGCCGCCTAGCAGAACCATCTCGGGCTTCACGCCGAAAAAGGCCGGGTTCCAAAGGACGAGGTCAGCGCGTTTGCCTTCCTCGATGCTCCCGATCTCGTGGCTGAGCCCATGGGCAATAGCAGGGTTGATCGTATATTTGGCGATATAGCGACGGACGCGAAGGTTGTCGTTCTCACCGGTTTCTTCGGGCAGGCGCCCGCGCTGTTTCTTCATCTTGTCAGCGGTTTGCCACGTGCGGATCAAAACCTCTCCGACCCGACCCATGGCCTGACTGTCAGACGCGATGATGCTAAATGCGCCCATGTCGTGCAGTATGTCCTCGGCTGCGATTGTTTCACGCCGGATGCGGCTTTCGGCAAAGGCCACGTCCTCGGGGATGGATTTGTCGAGGTGGTGGCAGACCATCAGCATATCCAAATGTTCCTCAACCGTGTTCACGGTGAAGGGCCGCGTGGGATTGGTCGAGGACGGCAGAACGTGGTTCTCGCCGCAGATCTTGATGATATCCGGAGCATGGCCTCCGCCTGCGCCTTCGGTGTGGAAAGCGTGAATAGTGCGACCCTTCATGGCCGCCACGGTGTTTTCAACAAAGCCTGATTCATTGAGCGTGTCAGTGTGAATCATCACCTGCACGTCCATCGCGTCGGCCACCGACAGGCAGCAATCAATGGCGGCCGGGGTGGTTCCCCAGTCCTCGTGCAGTTTCAGGGCACAGGCTCCGGCTTTGACCTGTTCTTCGAGCGCGGCAGGCAGCGAAGCGTTGCCCTTACCCGCAAAGGCCAGATTCATCGGGAAAGCATCCGCCGCTTGCAACATCCGCCCGATATGCCATGGACCGGGGGTGCAAGTGGTGGCCAATGTCCCATGCGCAGGACCTGTGCCACCGCCCAGCATGGTGGTCAGGCCGGAATGTAGTGCGTCTTCAATCTGTTGCGGGCAGATAAAGTGGATATGACTGTCGAACCCACCTGCCGTCAGGATACGACCCTCGCCAGCAATGGCCTCGGTTCCGGGTCCTATGATGATGTCGACACCGGGTTGTGTATCGGGGTTTCCCGCCTTGCCGATCTTGGCGATCCGCCCGTCTTTCAGGCCAACGTCGGCCTTGTAGATGCCCGAGTGATCAACGATCAGAGCATTGGTGATGACCGTATCCACAGCGCCTTCGGCGCGCGTGGTCTGAGATTGCCCCATCCCGTCGCGGATTACCTTTCCGCCACCAAACTTGACCTCTTCGCCATAGCTGGTCAGATCACGTTCGACCTCGATCACAAGATCGGTGTCGGCCAGCCGCAGCTTATCCCCGGTGGTGGGACCGAACATCGCGGCGTAGTCTGAGCGCTTGATTTTTGCTGGCATCAGAGTGCCCCCATGACCTTTTGATTGAAGCCGTAGACCCTGCGCGCACCACTGATCGGGATCAGCGAAACTTCGCGGGCCTGCCCCGGTTCGAACCGCACAGCGGTGCCTGGCGCAATGTCCAGACGCAGGCCATGCGCAGCAGCGCGGTCGAAGTCGAGCGCGGGGTTGGTTTCGGCGAAATGGTAGTGTGAGCCGACCTGAACCGGGCGGTCGCCGGTATTGGCAACCATCAAAGTGATCGCATCAGTGTCGGGGTTCAGGGTGATTTCACCATCAGCTGGGAATAGCTCCCCGGGGATCATTTGTTCAGCTTTGTGATTAGCGCGACAGCAGCCAGCGCAACAACCGCCAGCCCAACGCCCATCGCCGCATAATCGGTGCCGTGCGCGTGGATATGCGTTCCGTTGTGGGCTGCTGCGGGGCCAGCGAAGATCAGGGCGGGGAAAAGCATGCGGGTCATTTTGGTTTCCTTTTTCAGCGAATGGGGTTGTGGACGGTCACCAGCTTGGTGCCATCTGGAAAGGTGGCTTCGACCTGAACTTCGTGGATCATTTCGGGCACACCTTCCATGCATTGCTCTCGGGTGATCACCTCGGCCCCGGCTTGCATCATGTCAGCAACTGAACGCCCATCGCGTGCACCTTCGACCACGGCGTCCGTGATCAGGGCGATCGCCTCGGGGTGGTTCAGCTTGACGCCGCGGTCCAGCCGTTTGCGGGCGACTTCGGCCGCCATGGCGACCAACAGTTTGTCTTTTTCACGAGGGGTCAGGTTCATGTCAAAGCATCCAGCATCGAGGTAGCGTGTCTTTGTTCAACCGACGCAAGATCGGCATCAATGTGCGACGGAGGGCAAAGCTATTTTCGGCAAGAACACGAGCAACCAACAGGTCATTGCGGATCATAGTCGCACCTGCGGTGTCGGGCAGCATCTGACGAATGGCATTCAGATGACCTTCGGCTGACTCCGATACGAAGACGATCAACGCCATCGCACCCGCGCCGTTTGCAATATGCGGTTTGGACAGATGTTTGTGCCAATCACCCGAGAACTGGATCGCGTCAAGGAACACCTTTTTTCCTTGGTACCGTATCTCGATCCGATCGTTTAGACGGATATCGGTCAGCGTCTCGCCCATCGCAATACGGCCGAAGACCAGCGGCTCTACCATCAGCATCTCGGCATCTGGCGCTATCTCGATTTTCAGGCGTCGCTCCAGAGCGCTGCCATTGAACAGAATAGTCTCTTGCGGCAACCAGTTCAGCCGGGCTTCAGTCTCAACAGTCAGATGACTGGTAATCTGGCCACGTTCTTGCGGCTTGGCCTTGTAGGCGCGCTCGCAGGCTTGTGTTGTCAAAGTCAGCGCCGTTCCTTTTGCTGCCTTACCGGAAAGTCGAAATGAGTCGCCTCCGGTTACGCCGCCTGCCGTGTTAAGAAGAACCGCGTCAAGATCAGGTGTGTTGGTTCTGGGGAACAGACATTTATAAGACCCGGACTGGCGAAACTTGTTCAGCACCGTCCTGTCACCCAATTGCTTGGTACTCAAACTGACGGCACCTGCAGCGCGCGGTGGAATAGCACTGTGCGTGGGCAATATGGCTGCAACGTGGGTAATAGGGCACCTTTGGAGCTTTGATTGGTGCCACTTGTTTCTCTGTTGAAGGGGCGGAACACTAATCTACAGAGTCGAAATCTGCTTAATTCGACATCGCGCGGCTAAATTTTAGACAGCGACCTCGGTCTTGGATGAAAAAATAGGCGGATCGCGCCGATTTTCCGAATTGGGTTAAAGGTAAGTTGCCAAGCTTGCTGCGATGCAGAAACCGTATGGGTGCCACCGCGGAGATGACCCGGGGGTGTGTGACGGCTGCGCGAATTGGACCTCGAACACAACCGCCACACGGAACGCAACAACAGTTGCGGGGATCAGGTAGAAGAAGAGTGTGCCTTTGTGCAAGCCCTCTCTCCCGGCCCCGCCAGGAGGATCACATGAAATCGCTCAAATCCACACTCGCCGGATCGGCAGTATTTGCTGTCATGGCCACTGCCGCCTTGTCGACCGAAGACACGATCAAGGTTGGAGTGCTGCATTCGCTTTCCGGTACGATGGCGATCTCGGAAACGACGTTGAAAGACACCATGCTGATGCTGATTGACCAGCAAAACGCCAAGGGCGGTCTGTTGGGTAAACAGCTTGAAGCTGTCGTGGTCGACCCGGCTTCTGACTGGCCTCTGTTTGCCGAAAAAGCGCGTGAGCTGCTAACCGTCCACGAGGTGGATGTAATCTTTGGCAATTGGACTTCGGTGAGCCGCAAGTCGGTTCTGCCAGTGATCGAGGAACTAAACGGTCTTCTGTTCTATCCGGTCCAGTATGAGGGCGAAGAAAGCTCTAAAAACGTCTTTTATACCGGTGCCGCTCCGAACCAACAGGCCATCCCCGCCACGGACTATTTCCTGGAGGAACTGGGGGTCGAGAAATTCGCTCTGCTCGGCACAGACTATGTCTACCCCAGGACCACCAACAATATCTTGGAAAGCTATCTGAAGCAAAAAGGTATCGCGGAAGCAGATATCTTCGTCAATTACACGCCTTTCGGCCATTCCGACTGGTCCAAGATCGTGGCGGACGTGGTCGCGCTGGGCGCGGATGGTAAAAAAGTCGGTGTGATCTCGACCATCAATGGTGACGCCAATATTGGTTTTTACAAGGAACTGGCAGCGGCTGGTGTTTCGGCAGATGACATTCCGGTCGTGGCCTTCTCGGTCGGTGAGGAAGAACTGTCCGGTTTGGACACCACCAACCTCGTCGGTCACCTCGCCGCTTGGAACTACTTCCAGTCGGCGGATACTGAGGCCAACGCGGAATTTGTGGACACCTGGAAAGCCACCATGGGTGATGAACGTGTGACCAATGACCCGATGGAGGCGCATTACATCGGCTTCAACATGTGGGTAAACGCCGCGACCGAGGCCGGTTCGACCGAGGTCGATGCCGTGCGCGCCGCGATGTATGGGCAGGAATTCCCGAACCTGACCGGAGGCACCGCTGTGATGCTGCCGAACCATCACCTCGCGAAACCGGTTCTGATCGGCGAGATTCAGGAAGACGGCCAGTTCGATATCATCAGTGAGACTGATGTCGTGCCGGGTGACGCCTGGACCGACTTCCTGCCGGAGTCGGCTGTGCTCGTCTCGGATTGGAAAGAGCTGGGTTGCGGTATGTACAACACCGAGACCAAGATCTGCGTTCAGACTCTGTCGAACTACTAACAGACCACGCAAGGCGGGTTTGTTTGCCCGCCTTGCCACAAAAGACATTCGGGTTTCACCACATGGTACGACTTTTCCTTGCGGGCCTCGCAATCCTGTGCGCCTGCCTGACTGCCAACGCTCAAGAGGTCGGTCTACAACCGATCCTGCAAGAGCATCAGGAGATCATCGCCAAAAGCTCGCGCAAGACGATCAAACCGGCGATTGATGCGATTGCGTCAAGCGGCTTGCCTCAGGCGCAAGTGATGCTTGAGACATGGGCAGCCAAGAACATGTGGATGCGCAAGTCGGACGGTCTGTTCTTTTCTGGCCAGAAAGGAGAGGGGCGGTCGTATGAATTGACCGACTTCGATACCGGAGAAGTCGTCGGTACATTTGAGAAATCCGAGCTTAGGCAGCTGAAGCCCAACAGCGGTATCCGCGCGATGATCGGGACCGCTCTGGTCCGGTTCCAACTGACCGATCCGGATCGCGCAAAACGTCTGGCCGCATTGCAATCCATCCAACGTGATCCCGAAAGTACACTCTTGGAGCCACTTCGCGCTTCGATAGGGGATGAACCCGAAGCAGAGTTGAAGGCGCAAAAGCAGCGGTTGGAACGGTTGCTGACGATTGGTTTTGACGAAGATACCGCAGCGCGCGTGGCGGCGATCAAAGAAATGTCCGGCGATCTGGGCGTAGACGTTCGTGCGGCTCTGAACCCGTTGGTCGTCACTGCCCGCCAAGCCGCTACCGAATTGCCCCAGGACCTGAACGTCGCCGTTATTCTTGAAGCGGGGTCAGACGCCTTAACGTCTGACGAAGCATATGACTTGCTCGTTGCAGGAAACCTGGCCGCACCGCGTGTTTCGGCGGAAGATATCAGATCGGCACTGGCGGCCAATATAGAAGGTGGTCGTGTAGGTGGTACTCCCGTCGCACAGCTGAATTCAGATGCAATGCGCGCGCGTGCGTATACCTCTCTGGCAGAGGCGGGGACTGTGCCAGCCTTGGTCACGAACGCGGATGTCAACGCTGCAGTTAACACGCATGTATTCTTCGAAACCTACAGTGAGCCATCTGCCGAGGTCACTGAAGCAGCAGAGAAAGCCCTGCAACAGATCGAACTGAAGGTCGGCCTGAACCAAACACTCGACCTGACGCTGGACGCGATCTCACTGGCGTCGATCTATTTCCTCGCCGCCATCGGTCTGGCCATCACCTTCGGCGTGATGGGCGTGATCAACATGGCCCATGGCGAGTTCATCATGATGGGTGCTTATACCGGCTACGTGGTGCAGCAGATTATCCCTGATCATACGCTTTCGATCATGGTTGCTATTCCAATGGCTTTTGCCGTCACCTTCGCGATGGGCGTCGCTATGGAGCGGTTGGTGATCCGCTGGCTTTACGCTCGCCCATTGGAGACGTTGCTGGCGACGTTCGGCATCTCAATTGCCCTACAGCAGCTGGCCAAGAATATCTTTGGCACGCAGGCGCGCCCGCTGACTGCTCCCGATTGGTTGGATGGTTCGTGGATGCTGAATGACGTGGTTTCAATCAGCTACATCCGCATTGCGATCTTCGTTCTGGCGCTTATTTTTCTGGGACTTTTCCTCTACATCATCAAACGGACGAGGCTAGGGCTTGAGATGCGTGCAGTAACGCAGAACTCGCGCATGGCGGCGTCAATGGGGATTAATCCCGGGCGAGTGAATATGCTGACCTTTGGGCTTGGCTCCGGCATTGCCGGCATCGCCGGGGTCGCGATTGGCCTATTCGCCAAGGTCACGTCCGATCTGGGCAGCGACTATATCGTGCAAAGTTTCATGACAGTGGTTGTGGGTGGTGTTGGTAACATCTGGGGCGCGCTTGCAGGTGCGGGCATGATCGGCTTCTTGCAGAAGGGGATCGAGTGGATGAACCCGTCGAACACCCTCGCGGCCCAAACCTACATGATCATCTTCATCATCATTTTCATCCAGTTTCGGCCGCGGGGCATTATCGCCCTCAAGGGTCGCGCGGCGGGGGATTGAGCCATGGAACGCAGCTTTATCGCCAAGAACCCATCCGTGCTGGTCTTTCTTGCCATCCTGTCCCTGTTCACTCTGAGCGTAACCATCCTGTCCGAGGGATTCGGGATCGGTGTAATCTCGACCAGTTTCGTCAAAACGCTGGGCAAAACCCTGTGCCTTTGCCTGATCGCAGTGGCGATGGATCTGGTCTGGGGCTTCACCGGCATCCTGTCACTGGGTCACTTCGCCTTCTTCGGGCTGGGGGGCTACATGATCGGCATGTGGCTGATGTACGAACGCACCCGCCTGATCGTGGTCGACTCGCTGGCACAGGCCGAAATTCCACCGACGTCGTCCGAAGTGGTGGACGCGATTGGAACACAAGTCTTTGGCGTTGTCGGATCGTCGGAGTTTCCGTTGATCTGGGCGTTCTCCCACAGCCTGACCCTGCAACTGATCCTGGTTGTGCTGGTCCCGGGTCTGTTGGCGCTGGTCTTCGGATGGTTGGCTTTCCGGAGCCGTGTCACCGGTGTGTACCTATCGATCCTGACACAGGCGATGACGTTGGCACTGGCCCTGTATCTGTTTCAGAACGACAGCGGGCTGCGTGGGAACAACGGCTTGTCCGGCCTGCAGAACCTGCCAGGTGTCACCGCCTCGCAGGACGTGGTGTCGATCTGGTTCCTCTGGGCCTCGGCGCTGGCCTTGGGTCTGGGCTATATGCTGGCAGCCTGGATCGTGTCAGGCAAGTTCGGCTCGGTCATCCGCGGCATTCGCGATAACGAGGCACGGGTGCGCTTCCTTGGCTATTCAGTCGAGGTATTCAAGCTGGCCGTCTTCACCCTGACTGCTTGTATCGCGGCCATTGCCGGCGCGCTTTATTACCCGCAAGCAGGCATCATCAATCCCGAGGAAATGGCCCCTATCGCCTCGATCTATTTGGCCGTCTGGGTCGCCATCGGTGGACGAGGCCGATTGTATGGTGCGGTAATTGGTGCAGCTTTTGTCAGTCTTCTGAGCACGTGGTTCACGGGCGGGCAGGCCCCGGATATTCCGCTTGGATTTTACACGATCAAATGGGTCGACTGGTGGCAGGTGCTATTGGGCATAACTTTTGTGTTGGTTACGCTGTTCGCCCCGCAGGGCATCGGAGGATTGTTCGACTTGTGGACCGACAGCCGCCACCCGGACAGGCATGGGGCAAATCTGGGACCGGATGACGGCGCTCTGCGCGAGAAGGAGGCCATCGAATGAGCACTTTGCTTGAGGTTAGCGGCGTTTCGGTCACTTTCGATGGTTTCCGAGCTATCAACAACTTGTCGTTTCAGATCGGCGAGGCCGAGCTTCGCGCCGTGATCGGCCCAAACGGGGCAGGCAAGACCACGTTCATGGACATCATTACAGGTAAAACCCGGCCCGATGAAGGACGTGTCATCTGGGGGGAGAAATCGGTATCTTTGTTGGGGCTGTCCGAGGCAAAGATCGCGCAGGCTGGGATCGGAAGGAAGTTTCAGAAACCCACGGTTTTCGAAGACCAGACCGTGCAGGAAAACTTGCTGATGGCGCTTCAGAACAAACGTGGCTGGCTTCACGTGCTTTTCTATCGAACCTCCACTGACGATTTGCAGAAAGTTGAAGATCTGGCTGTCGAAATCGGCCTGTATCAGAATCTAAGCCGCAAAGCTGGTGAACTGAGCCACGGTCAAAAGCAGTGGCTGGAAATTGGCATGCTGCTGGCTCAGGAGCCACGACTTTTGCTCGTGGACGAACCCGCCGCCGGCATGACACCGCAGGAGCGCGAACACACCACCGACTTGCTAGTACAAGCCGCCAGAACCCGTGCCGTTGTTGTGGTGGAACACGATATGGAATTTGTCCGACGCCT
Source organism: Ruegeria sp. I3 (assembly GCF_056532525.1). Classification (NCBI taxonomy): domain Bacteria; kingdom Pseudomonadati; phylum Pseudomonadota; class Alphaproteobacteria; order Rhodobacterales; family Roseobacteraceae; genus Ruegeria; species Ruegeria sp. I3. Next base: position 164,181 of record NZ_JBQFNI010000001.1, read on the forward strand.
GAATTGCAAAGTCACGGTTCTACACGAAGGGTCCGCCTTGGCTGAAGGCAGTCTTGATCACGTGACATCTAACCAGGACGTCATCGACGTATATCTAGGGCGCTAAACAATGCTGAAGCTAACAGAACTGACTTTGCATTATGGGCATTCGCAAATCCTCAACGGGATTTCCATGGAAGCCAGACAAGGTGAAGTGACTTGCGTGATGGGGACCAATGGTGTCGGGAAAACCAGCCTGATGAAAGCAATATCAGGTACGCATCCGCGATCGGGCGGCAGTCTGGAACTGGACGGGGAAATTCTGGGCGTCCTGCCTGCTCATCAAATGGCGTGGAAAGGTGTGGCCTATGTCCCACAAGGTCGTGAGATATTTCCTTTGCTCACAGTTCGCGAAAACCTTGAAACGGGGTACGCCTGTCTGCCTGCCAGCGAACATTTCATTCCAGGTGATATATTTGATATGTTCCCGGTCCTCAAACAGATGCAAAACCGTCGCGGAGGTGACCTTTCTGGCGGTCAGCAGCAACAGCTGGCGATCGCACGGGCATTGATAACACGACCACGCCTGCTTCTGTTGGACGAGCCGACCGAAGGTATTCAGCCCAACATCATCCAACAGATAGGCGAAGTCATCCGACACCTCAGAACCACGAGCGGAATGGCAATCATTCTAGTGGAGCAATACTTTGACTTCGCCTATGAACTTGCCGACAGATTTATTGCGTTGCGACGAGGAGAAGTCATAAGCAACGGCACCAGGGAAGACGTGACACGCGGTGAGTTGCTGCAGGCTGTAACAGTCTAGTGCTGATACTTGAAATTGGTTTCGGAATTGAAGGATGAAATCCAGATTTAGTTCGGGATATAGTTTGACCCTACGAACATGTTAAGTACTAACAGTTTTTCCTTTTGAGATACCGTCGTTCTCTGACCCCTGCCTTGAGCGGAGAATAGTTTTGATCAAGTGAAGGACTTCATATCGTACTGAGGTTATGCTTGGCCTTTCTCCCAATTTGTATCGCAATTTGGGTAGTGGCGTGCAGGCTCAGTGGCCTACGAGCCATATTGCGTCAGGTTTCTATGATGCGTGCAAGTTTCGTACGATCGACTTTGGAGGCATGACGCTTGTCCATAGGGATGTTCTTAATCGAAATCACATTTGGAACGCCAAAACCAAGCGCAGATTCACTCCAATCGTCGATGTGATCCGCGGAACCTTGGACGCAAAGTGTGGGGCCTGCTTTGGTATTGACGAGCGCGCATCGATCTACACCTGGCCATCGCTGTGCCGCGACTTCGATAGCAAAGGGGAAGAGCGTACCTGAAAAGACTTCAATTTCGGACCCGACGCGCCCCCATAACCATAAACGCCCGTCATCATCCAGCGCGCCAGCGTCACCGGTCCGGTGCCAAATGACGTCACCTTCCTTGATTTTGTTGTTCTTTGAGTGGGTCGGGTTCAAATACCCGTCATTCACATGCGCGCCGGCGACCTGAATTTCATTGTCGCGGATGCGGAGCGTGATTTCGGGCACTGGGTATCCCACAAGAAGACCCCTTCCAACAGCCATGTCGTGGTGATCCTTCACAGTGATATCCGCGGCGTCGAGATGGGCAATCGGTTCAGCCTCGGTCGACCCATAGACGCACACAACCGACAGACTGTGCCGGGTTCTCAACGCCTCGACAAGATTCGGAAACACCGGACCGCCGCCGGTGAACACCGTGTGCAACGGACCGGTATCGTCGGATTGAATCAGTTTTTCACATAGCGATGGTGGGATGAGGGCCCGGGTGATCTGTTGCGTTTGAAGCCAACTTTCCAACTGCACAGTCGACAGGCGGTCCAGCTTGCTGAACCTCCAGTTGGGTAGAACACTCGTGCGCCCGGCCGCCAGATTGATCAGGGTGAAAACCGGAAAGGCCACCAGATCGCGCTCGGCCTTGCGGCTGTCGAGGAGGGGTGCGATCGCATCGTGCTGCGCCATCAAAAACGCGTGCGAGCGCGGAATGGCTTTGGGCTGGCCAGTTGTACCAGAGGTAAAGGAAATAAGGGCGATATCGTCCGGTTGTACCTTTTGCGCCACCGGGTTGCTGCGGCTTTCACCAGGCGTCAGCAGGGGCAGGGCCCAGAGATCCGGAACCAGAAACTTCAGCAAAGAATACGCACCCGCTGCACAGAACGCTTTTGGCTTCGTTGTTCGGGCGGCGTGGCGCAGACCGGCCAGCCCCAAGGCTGGCTCTGGTAAGACAACGGTTGCGCCAAGGGTCCAAAGCGCAGCCAGACTTGCATATAGGTCCGCGTTGACTGGCATGGCCAAAAGCACACGATCACCTGACCGGATACCCTTGTCCTGCCACCGACCTGCCAAGTGCTGAACGCGCGTGCGCAGGGTTTGAAAGGTGATCTCGCGGCCCTTGCCGTCCACTATGGCTGTCCGGTCGGGAACCCGTTTAACCGCCGTGGCGAATTGGGACAGCAGGTCAGCCATTCAGCTTCCGTCCAAGCAAAGTATAGCGCCGGAATATTGTCGCGCCTTCCGCTGCACTGCGCTCGGCGGAGGTGTTGTCATCATGGATCAGCGCATGAATGGCGGTTTCGTACCCCATCCTGAGCGCCGCCTTGTGAAACCGGTGAGCCAGATGCCGTCCGGCGCCCGGTTCGAGACTTGCATAGGTCTTGAGGATTGCGGATGCCGGATTGGGGCCTTCGGCATAATTGGGAATGCCAAACAGAAACCCGGCCAATGTCCCGTCATGGCGGCGCGCAAAAAGGATCAGATCGCGCTTCATCATCGGCACAACTGGCATATACATGGCCAGAAAATCTGCCTCGGATATCGGTTTGTAGAACGCGTTGCCGGAAAATGCGCGGGTTGACAGGTCGAAGACCTGACGAAACAGCGCCTCGGGGTCTGTTCCGTCCCACTCTTCCAGCACGAACCCGTCGCTTTCCGGTGGTGCTGACCCGGTTGCGGCTTGCAGCGACACCCGAGCCGAGAAATAGCGGCTGATCTCGGTGAATCCTGCGGTTCGGAACACCTCAAGCTCATGCGGTTTGTTGGTGGGCTCCATCAGGAACGGAGCGGACCCGTCGCTATCCGAGACGAACCGGTAACTGTGCCAGGTATCGCCTGACATCGGCCCGATGATGCGATCCAGGCCTGCGTCTTGCACCCTCTCGATCCCTTTGCGCAGGATTTCGGCACCGGCTTCGGGCGTTTTGCAGGAAAAATCGCCGAAGGTCGCGGCACGCGCGCCGTCCCAGATCGGACCGTTCAGATAAACGGTCAGCTTTGCATCCGCTGTTTTGATTGTCTCTTTGGTCATGAAACGACTCCGGTAAAGTACCCTGCACCAAGCGATCCAGCAACGATCCAAACGTAGTAAATCAAGGGCAGGGTGAGGGCCAACAGTGTCAACCTGAGCACTCGGTCTTTTTCGAACCAATGTGGTCGGAGCAGCGGCACTGCGACTGTACAAAATAGCGACAACAGGGCCAGAATCGTAAGTGGTTCGGCCCAGTTCGACTGTTCAGAATTCATGGAAACAGCCCAAGCCCGAATGAAATAAAGGACAGCCGCAGCAAGCGGTATCAAAATAGGAATAGGACGCAGCGCCACAGCAGTGAGCCCCATAGCCAACCCCATCGCACTGAGCCCAAAAAAGGAAACCGCATCCCATCCCGTTGCATTTCCCACCGCAAGCCAACCAAATCCTAAAAGCCCCAAGGCGGCTATGATATCCAGATCGGGGTACTTACTGTCACAAGGAGAAGCGGTACGCGCCCAGCCATGTGCGGCAAGAACCATGATCGGCAGTACTGTGTTCTGCAGTTTTGCGGCGGCCAGCAGCAAAAAAACCGCGACAACATACACACGGGTCGCATGTTTGGTCAGGCCCAGTTTGGTTCCCACCACGCCAAAACCGGCAAGGGCGGCAAAGAACATGGCGGCCAACAGGGCGAGCTCTGCCAAAGAGCTGAAATAGTGGCCGTTTAGGAAAATCAACAAGCCAAGCGGCAGGAAAAGGTTGTCAAACCCGCGCCAGCTTTGTGCTTCGACCAATGTGCCAAAAGCCGCAACCATAAGGCACAACATCATGATGTTAGATGGCGGGAGTTTCGATAAGAACAAGAAGCAGATGATCGCAACCAATAGCGTTACGACAAAAAACACCACGGACCCTTCTAAGCTCTTGTCGCCATCTTCTACCACGTAGCGTTTGGTTCCATACGTAGTCCCGGCAAGCGCAGCGGCTGCATCCGCCAGTGTTAGAACGGCGATTGGCAGGATGTAGAACAGCGTGTTTTCCCCGGCTAGCAGAAAGCATAGCCCAACTGACAGGGCGAGCAGAAAGTCGCCGTAGGACGTACGATCCACACCATGCAAAGTTGCACCCAGACCCGACGAAAAACGAGGCAGGCGCAGCACCAGCATCACCAGGATTGTGGCCGCAATCAGCATGTAAACCGGCCAGCGATCGGGAAACAACCAGGGCAGCAGCAACGCAAAGAGGCCGGTGCTGACATGCATAAGCTTGCGCTGCACTTCGGGTTTCAGGCCCGCTGTATTGGCCAGATTGCGTATGACCATCATTACGCCGACCAGAGCCAGCACCGACCCCGCCGCCAGCAGAATCTGCCCAATAACAGTCACGGTTGAAACTCTTCGACGACGAAATCCGAATAGAAGAATGCCATGTCGCGGGCCTTCTGCTGTGTTTCGATGTCGGTCAGGGTTTCAACCTTGTTTCTGAATTCCGGCGGAACCCTCCGGGGTGCCATCATGTTCCAATAGACTAGTCGGGCATTTGGCTCCGCAGCGGTCAGGATCGACCCGTAAACCTGATGGAAGGTCTCGGGCGACATGTACTCGAAGATGTCGGACAGGTTGAATCCTCTGGCTTTTTCGTCGGTCGACACAAAAGCCTCAAGCGATCCAAGGCGGATGTCGAGACGATCCAACCGGGATCGGATTGTCTCATAATGCTCGGGACGCCACGCCATTGGCAGCGCGTCGCCATGATCGCCTTTGAGAATCCAGTGCAGATAGGGATTTTGCGAGGGATCGGTGGTGACTCCCGCATGACGGATGCGGCGGGAGACATGTTGGGCCGGGCTACCCTCTACATGGTCGAAAAACGCACTGTCCCGGCCCATGCGACCCATGACGAGGCGAGAGAAGAAGATGTTCAGCAAAAGACGCCATCGCACCGTGTTGAACCGCGTGTCGAAGAATGTCAGTCGCTCTTCGGGCGAGCGGGGAACAAACACTGCGTCGATGGTTCGGCGTGAATGCACAAGAGGCAGTAGCCAAGTTCGAAAGATGCGAAAATAGCGCTCGAACTTGCCGACGCCACCGATGCCGTGTTTTTCGACATCCGTGATCAGAGTCCGCCAGAAAGCGCGCGTTTCGGCATCTGTGGCTTCCAAAACCTGGTTCAGCAATGCGCCCCGTCGGGTACTTCGCCGCGAGCCGGTGAGTTCAATGAATTCGGGATGGGTCAGCATTTTATAGGCCGCGATCCTGAGCTTAAGGCAGGCGATCTGGGCCGGTGAAAGATCCAGAACGACAATGCGCGCGGGATCGAGTGTCAGCATTGCCAGCGCATTATCCCCGGCAGAGCAGATGGAGACCAATGTCTTGCCCGCACAATCACCCAGGGCGGAGGTGAGAACATCCGCGTCTTCCCACAGTTGGGCATAGCGGATATGGTCGAAATCCGCCTTTTTCTCAATCTCACTGCTATCCATCGCACCGCTCCACCGCGCCGCTTGCCCCGTCGACCCGGATCATCTCACCATCTTCGATCCAGTTGGTTGCGCCTTTCAAGCCAACCACGCAGGGGATACCCAGTTCGCGTGCGACAATCGCAGAATGTGACAACAGAGACCCCCGTTCGACGACGATGGCGGATGCGTTCGAGAATACGGCGATCCAGCCCGGATCGGTGTGGCGCGCCACGAGTATATCTCCGGGGTTTAAGGCCTCGGTGCGCGGGTCGCGGATCACGCGCGCGCGCGCCTTGATCTGACCTGCAGAACAACCTGTGCCGTGCTTCATCCGTGCAGTGTCCGCCTCCGCTTCTGCGTTCTCGGACCAAACCGGGGCGATGGCGGGGCCACGGATTTCGATGCGTTCCGGCGGATCTGGGCGTCGGGACGAGGCTTCGTCTTCCAGTTTGCGCTGCGCAACGATGCCTTTCAGATCAGGTGACAGGCTATAACCTTCGACTGCTCCGAGGACTTCATGTGTTGTCAGGAAGAATACATCCTTTGGCGATGAAAGCAGGTCACGCGCAGCGAATTCGCGGCCGATGCCCAGAAACACGCGCCGCGCATAACCAAATATGCGCGTGCGTTCAAAGCGCAGGTTTTCACGGTCGCGCACCCGCGCCTTGGTCCAGCCTAAAATCCATTTGGCGAAGTACCTTTTGAGTGGGTTTGACGGAAACAGAGCCTTCCAGTCCGGTTCATCGCCGTCCTGACGCCCGGCAGGTGGACGTTCAGCGCTGGCTGCAATGGCCAGCAACAGACTGGTCGGGTCATCGCGTAATGGAACGCTTTCCAGCTTGAGCTCTTCCGTACACCGGTCGCCGAACTTCTCAAGATACGCATCAACCTCGGCTTCGATTTGCCGGTGTCCTGACAAAACCGACAGATGTGCATTGGCCTTCAAAGGAGCGGCAAGCCCTGCCTGCCGAACCAACTCTCCCATCCGGGCGATGCGTTGCGCGGGTTCCGCCGAAACGATATCACCTTGCCCGATCATGAGGTCGTTGTGCAGGCTCAACCCGGCCTCGCCCAGCCACTTTTGCAGCAGGTTGCGCGAGCCGCCAAAGGCAATCATGCACAGGAAATCGTTGATCAGCGGGGCATCCCACCGATCCAGCAGAGTGCTTTCAATGCGCCGGTATTCCGCAGCCAGTTGGGTCGCGTTAGAGGCATCCACGTTCAGCCCCGTCTGTAATATGTCGTTCAGCCTGCGGTAAAAATCACGCCGGGTCTGCGGTAGGCGGATGGCCTGCCAGATCAGGCCGCCCTCAACCTTGGCCAGTTTCGCGTACTCCACGACCTTGCGCCAGCCGGTGGTGGGGGGTGGGGCAAGAGCATCCGTGACCTCACGCGGCATCGGTTCAGAAACGCCCATCATCGTTTCCATATAGTCGCGGTTCAGTGAAAACCCGGGCAACAGTGCCAGCGCGCGATACCAGTTGATCAGATTGTAATAGGCGCGCCCGTCCACCCGCCCCAGCAAATTGTCAAACACAGTGGGGTTCAGCGCGACCGTGTACCGGGACACGCCCAGCAGCCTAACGAAAGCTCGATATACCTGAGAATACACGTGCAGGGCAAAGGAATAAGTCAGCGGACTGACGATGCCCGGATAGCTTTCGACGATATTGGAATTGTCGAAAATGGTAAGCGTCTGATCTTCGAGCGGGGCAGGGCGCAGGGCCGTGGTGATCGGGCGGGCCTGCAGAATATGCAGCCCTTGCGCATCAATGGCCCATTCGATGTCCTGAGGAGAACCGAATAGCACCTCGGCCTTTCGGGCGAGGGCTGCGATGGATCGCGCCTCCGTGACGGTCAAATGTGCAGGGGCGTCAGGAGCGCTTTCCGGTACGCCATCTGCATCGATGACCCAGTCTTCTCCGTCCGCTTCCCCCGACACAAGCTGCTCTGCAAGCCCGTCAATCGCTGAGATCACGACCACATCGCGCCGGCCATTGACCGGATCGGCGGAAAAGGCGACACCGGCCGCTTTGGCATCGATCATGCGTTGCACGATGATTGCGGGGGCCTCGGCCTCGCCACCGGATTTGACCGCGCGGTAGGTTTCGACCGTTGATGAGAAACCGGATTGCCAAACCTGCTTGGCCGCCGCGATCACACTCTTGCCGGGAACATTCAGGACCGTTGCGAACTGTCCTGCATGGCTGTGGTCCACGCCATCTTCGGACTGGCCAGAACTGCGTACCGCGTAAGGCCCGGACCCGAGTGTTTCAAGCGCGGTGGACACAGCCAGTCGCAGGCCTTTTTGCGCGATCGGGCCCGATTGCCCCATACGAAACGCGTCATTTGTGATGACAAAGAATGCGGGCGGGGAAAACCCGTGCTGTGTCAGATGCGACAGGGCTGCCGCTTTGCCTCCAACCACAGAGATGTCATTGGCATCCATTTGGTCGACGATGAAAGTCATGCTACGGCTCCGATCAGGTAGGGTAGGAAACCAGCCGTGGCATAGCAGAAAAATACCCACAGACCGGAAACAGTGTCCATCCTGTTCTGTGCTTTCTCAGTGGGTGTCTGACTGTAGCGGAATACAGCAACCCCGCAGGGAACCAGCGCTAGTGCGCCGATCAGGGCGCTTGGCCAGCCAACTCCGGTGGCGCTTCCTGTGCCGGCGAGAAGCGCGTAGGATAACAGAACGCAGCCGATCCAGATACGTCCCGCCATACGCGGACCCCATTTGGAGGAATAGGTGTCGACCCCTTCAATCTCGTTTTCGGGCGCCCACAATTTCCGCCCGATCTCAAGGACGCATCCATTCACAAAGGACAGTGCCAGGAACAGCCAGAGCGAGGGCGCTGCCCCACCTGCTGGCAGCCACTCGAGACCGGTCAGCAATAGATCGATCAAGGGCATGATTGCCATGTGGCTTAGCAGGTACAGAACCGGCCGGGCCTTCAGCCAAGCCGGGACACCGAATTCAACTGTCATCGCCACGAGCCAGATCCAAACCGCACCCAACAGCCACAAAACCGACGGGTGCCAGAACCAGGAAGCCGCAAGTGCAAGTGGAATGGTCAGTAAGCCCAAGCTCAAAACTTCGCCTGGTGAGACCAATCCGCGTGGGATCGGCCTGTCGGGCCGGTAACGTCGGTCATCCTCGGCGTCCTTGAACTCGTCACAGACCCGCATCTGGAAGAACAGCGCCATGGCCAGCAGAAAACCGGCGGCAAAGGCAGGCCACTCGGGCAAGGGGCGGTCTGCCAGACGGGCAGACACACAAATGCTGGCCGAGGAAAACACCAGCAGCAGGGGGACGGTTTTCTTAAGCGGAAAGCGCTCGGATTGGTAAATCCAAAATCGGTTCTGAAAGCTCATCTGTGGCGGGCCAGACTTTCATGGGCGCGGGTGAAATGACCGGCAGCAATCGCGGCGACAATGGAGATTTCGCCGCATAAGCACGTGGCCGCAGCAACTTCGGCCAAAGCCGTGCCACACCCGCTGCCCCGTAGACCGAGTATGTTCAGCGCTGCTGCCTGGCTTGGCAAACCGGTTCCGCCGCCGACCGAGCCGACAAGGATATTCGGAAGCGTAACCGAGCAGAATAGATCGCCGCCCCTAGGTTCCATACGCGTGACGCCCATTGCACTTTCGGCAACGCAGGCCGCGTCCTGTCCGGTTGCGATATAGAACGCAGCCAGCCCGTTGGCATAATGCGCCTGTGCGCCAAACTGGCCAGACAAATGTGCGCCCAGATTGGCGACACGGCCATAGTCCAGCATCGCCTCGACCGTCGTGCCCAGTGTCTTTTCGACAATCTCAGCCGGAAGCGTAACCGAGGCGCTGACTTTCCGCCCGCGCCCCGTCACCAACCCCAGCGCCGAGGCCTTTTTGTCGCCCGAGAAATTACCTTCGACATACCAGTTCTCAATCGCAACAGGACAGCTATCCGCGATTGCGTGGCAAAGGGCGTCGGTGGCGATGGTCACCATGTTCTGACCTGCAGCATCACCAGTGGTATAGCGGCAAATCAGGAAAACGACGTTGGTGTCAATGAATGGCTCCAGCGATACAAGCTTGCCATGACGGGTCGTCGCTTCGGCCGCAGATTTGAGCCTGTCAACATTGGTCACCACCCAATCCACAAATTGCCCCGCTCTTAGCAGGCTATCGAACACAAAGGCCGGGGTCCGCAGCACGCCTTCGTATAAAACAGCGGTACTGATACCGCCCGACCGAGTGGCGGCGTAGGCGCCCCGGGCATAAGATGCGACCATCGCTGCCTCGGTTGTTGCGAGGGGGACATGAAAATCGCCGTTGGCGTTCATTCCGTTCAGGCGTAAGGGGCCAATAACCCCGACTGGAAGCTTAACCGTCCCGATGAAATTCTCGATATTGGCGCCATAGGTTTCGGCATCTTCGATAGCCGCCGAATCTGCAATTTGTGCCTGATCCTTGTCGCTGGCCGTTGGTTTCAACTTTTCCCAGAATCGTGCGACCATCTCCTTGGTCGGCTTGCGAGATGGGCGTAAGGTTGAAAACTCAGCATCGCTTGGCGCCATCTGCTGAGGTATCTGGTCAGCATCAAATCGTGCTTTTATGCGTTGAAGCATTTCCCGGACATGAAACGGAATTACCAATAGCGCGCTCCAATAGATTTTCTGTGCAACGCTGTTGCAACCAAAAACCGCTGCGAGGCAAGTTATCAGTCGTTTGATCGAAATCCAGTCAAATGTTCATCGATCAAGTGTTTGATCCCAAAGGGTCTCGCATTTGTCGCAGTTGAAAGTACCGGTAGGCCTGAGGAAGATGATCTTGGCACGACACGCATCGCAAAAAGGGAGCGTAACCCTTTTGAAACTAAACGCTAAGCGTTCAAACTGGGGGTGCTTTTCAGATGCCTTGCTCTTTACCTGAGGTACAACCAGATCTCGCATCAGACATTATGACCAGCGAGCTGCTCGGTTCATCACTATGCCGTCATTCACCCGGTGGGTGCAAGAACCCGCCATCCAAGATCTGTTTCGGTGATGATCGATCAAACGTCCGCTTTGTAGTGCTTTAGAAACATCGCGACACAATCGTCCAGTACGTCTTTCGGCGTTGGGTTCTCACCAAGGAAGAACTTCGGCCAAAAGAAAAAGTTTTTGACGAGCGCCAGAAGCTGGTTGGTCGCAAGAACCGGATCAGCCTTTCGGATCACGCCTGCATCCATGGCTTCGCTGATCAGCCTCGTTATCGGGTAGTCATGTGTCGCGGTTTCACTGAAGAATTGCCGGGACCGGTCAAGGTCACGGATCAATTCTGAGATAACCATCCGGTTTAATCCGATGGCGGTCTCATCTGTGATCACCCCAATGTAGCGCCACAAGGCGTTCTTCAGTTGCTCAACGAATTCTCGATCCGGATCATAAGGCACTGGCTCCATGCTCCGGTTCTGCTCCAGCATGATCTGTGAGATCGCCTCAAAGAGAGCCTCCTTGCTCTCGAAGTGATTGTAGAGCGTGCGACTCGATACGTTCGCTTTTTTCGCGATTGAAGTGGTCTTTGCCCCCAGAAACCCCTGCTCTTTGAACTCATCGATGGCCGCATCGATGATATCTTTACGTTTCTTTTCAGTGCGTTTCACGAATTCAGCTCCAAAAGTAAAAAGAAGTGTTTACAAAGCACTGCTTGCCACCATAAGTAAACACAACGATTTACTTTAGCAAGGCGCAATGCTGCCTGATCCCGAAAGGACCAAGACCATGACGACCCAAAATCTCACTGCAGGCAAAAACGAAGTCACCTTCAAATCCTTTGGCGTGGATCTGGCGGGCGATCTCTACCTGCCCGAAGGCTTTGATGAGACCAAGACCTACAAGGCCATCGTGGGGGCCAGCCCCTTCCCGCAGGTCAAAGATCAGATCCCGGCCACCTACGGGCCGGAAATGGCCGCACGGGGCTTCATCTACCTTGGTTTTGACTACCTCGGCATGGGCTCGTCCCCCGCGCTCCCCGGGGAGCACAAGCAGTCCCGCTATATGTTCCGGCTAATCGAAAACACCTGGGACGCCGTGTCTTATCTTGGCACTCTGCCGTTCGTTGACGAGATTTTCGGTCTTGGTGTTTGCCAAGGCGGCTCGATCATCGCATCCGCCGCCGTGACCGATCATCGCATCAAGAAAATTGCAATGGTGTCGGGCATGATGGCGGCAGATGGTTTTCAATGGACCGACCGCAACATGGTCAATCAGCAAATCGCGGCCTCGAACGCCTCGATGCAGAAGATGTATGAAACCGGCGAGCCGGATTATGTCGCACCATTTGGGCTGGATGATGAGCAAACCCGGGAAGAATTTGTTGGATCGGGTGTCAACCCGATGGCCGGAGAATCCTATGACTACTACGGGCGCGATGGAGTCAAAGGCCCGGTTGCGGTTCCGACCTATACCAACATGCATATCGGCGATCAGGGCATGCAGTCTCTGATTTCCATCGGGGAAGCTTATGCCGATAAGATCGTGCAACCGTCCCTGACAATTTACAGCAGCACGGCCTTTACAGCGCCGTGCTCCACCCAATTTGTCGCGAAGTTGACGAATGAACATGAGGAGTTGGCTTTCGATGAATTCAGCCACGTGGACTTTTACTACAAGCCGGAGGCTGTGAAAGCGTCGACCGATGCAGTTGCCGAGTTCTTTGGCAGATAAACTGATAAGGCAGAGGTCACTACGTGACCTCTGCCATTTTGAATGATGAATTTCGGGATCGCTTGGCCGGTTCCGAAAGAACCTTGACGTCACTGCATGTACTTGTCGAAAAACTCGATCATTGTTTCAGGATGTTCATCGAAGAAATTGTATCCAATGAAGCGTCGCGTATCGCCGCTTTCAATCCAGTGTAGCTTCTTGTCTTCGCCCGGGATCAGAACATAAGTGGTCTGAAAGTCTTCGGGGATCGTCCAGACATCATCCTTATTCTGCACAGTGTATGTCGGCATGGTGACGTTTTTGGCGTGAAGATGAGGGGTCATTTTGTCCAAGGGCAAGCCTCTAATCTTTTCAATCTCTTCGGCCAGAACGTTATGAAACGCAGCCAGCCCCATCGCGTCCATCGATACCTTTGACATGACATTGATGGACGCGGGTTGCGTGCAAGCAAACGCTTTCACGTCATCAATGTATTTGAGGCATTCCGTCATGGTGTGCATCACGACACTGAGCCCGTGAATTGGTAACTCTTGCACTCCTGCGAAAAACAATTGACAATTTTGGACTCCATTTTACAGAATCGGCCATGATCCATCCAATTGATCGCAAGCTAGATATCGTTGTCTTGGTGAGTCCGCATTTCAATGTTTCGGCGACTACGTCTTTCGTGGATCCTTTCAGAATAGCCAATTACCTGACAGGTTCGGCTCGATTTTCTTGGACCTATGTCTCGGACCTCGGTGGACCAGTCGAGTCTAGCAGCGGCCTAGTCGTTGACACTGCCCCATTGGCGGCCGTGACTGGGCGCAAGCCCTGGTTGGTTCTGGTGAGTACAAGTTGGTCACCTGAACGTCACGGAACATCTCAGTTTAAGGTGGCCCTTCAGAAGTGGGAGGCGTGCGGAGCAATCGTTGGCGGCTTGGATACTGGTGCGATTGTTCTTGCGGCTGCTGGACTGCTTAAAGGCAAGACAGCGACGGTTCACTATGAGCACATCGATGCCTTTGCTGAAATGGCCCATGATACCACAGTGTCAGAGAACATGATTGTTATGGATGGAAAGATGTTCACTTGTTGCGGGGGTTCCGCAGCGACTGATCTGGGTTTGCGGTTTGTGCACTCTGTCGATGGTGAGAGTATCGCCAATGCATCTGCGCGATATCTTTTTCATCACAATGTACGCGGTGAGGGCCAATCACAGAACCCCAAAGACGTGGAGCCACTGGGGTATGTCACCTCTGGGGTGGTAAGGGACGCGATCGACTTGATGGAGGCACATTTGGAAGCCACTTTGTCGATCCCTGAAATATCAGCGAGGTTGAAGATTTCGCAACGACAACTTAGCAGATTGTTTCAGCAATATGTCCAGAAGTCGCCGATCGAGTACTACCGTGACATACGCCTTGATCGCGCGCGTGGACTAGTAACCCAAACAGAGCTGAAATTCAGCGAGATTGCAGAAGCATCAGGATTTAACGGGCAAGTTCATTTCAGCCGGGCATATCGAAGCCGTTTTGGCCTCACACCAACTGCAGACCGTATTGAAGGCCGTACTCCATTCGAGTTCCGCGCGTGGCCAATGTTCAAGCCTGATATTAAGTCCGAAGGTGTTGGGTAGCTTTTTGCATCGCCGTAAGCATCTTGTCGCGTTGCGCTGATAACTCTTCGGTACTTTGCCCTTGAGTTTGATCGTTAATGCCATCGACCAGTTTATTGATGACATCCTCATCAAGACGAGGGTTGCCCAGGTCGTCCCACCAGCCATTGAATGTATCCTTGAAATGGTCACAGAAGGCCCGCAGACCGCCGTCGCCTGCACCCAGGTGGAAAAGCGTCGTCGGACCCATCGCGGCCCACCGCAATCCGGGGCCGGCCCACATCGCTTTATCGATGTCTTCGACACTGGCAACGCCTTCAATCGCCATATGGACGGCCTCGCGCCATACTGCAGCTTGTAAGCGGTTTGCGACGTGTCCGGGCATGCCCTTCTTGATCCGGATCGTGACTTTGCCCAGGTCTTCGTAGAACGTCTCTGTTCGGTTCAGAACATCTGAACCGGTGGCGTCGTTCGCTGTCAACTCGACCAGCGGAATGAGATGTGGCGGGTTGAACGGATGACCTAAGATGAGCTTACTCGGATCGCGCCATCCCTGTTGGAGAGCCTCAAGTGTTAGGCCGGATGTTGAGCTTGAAACTATTGCCTCAGCGCCCAACTCTGGCTCAACTTCCGCATAGATGGAATGTTTGATCGGCAACCGCTCGGGCACATTCTCCTGAATGAATTGCGCGTTTCGCACGGCCTCAGCTGCGGTCGGTGCAAAGGTGATCGCATCTCGGGTGGCGTGGCCAACTTGGCCCAATTCTTCTAACGCAGGCCGCGCCTTTTCAATGTATTTACGGACGGATGCCTCAGCGCTCGGATCGGGATCAAATACGGTCACACTGCGACCCGACGCGAGGAACAGCGCTGCCCAGCTTGCCCCGATGACACCGGCTCCGAGAATGGCGGTTCTTTCGATTTCCGACATCAGAACAGTCCCGGATTCAGGGGGGATGCCGCAGTCATACCACCGTCTACAGTGAACACTTGGCCAGTCGCAAAAGACGACTCGTCAGAAGCTAGCCAAACAGCCATCGCAGCAATGTCTGCGGGCTTACCAAAGCGTTTGACCGCATGGCGTGCCAGCGCGTCTGATCTAGCCTTTTCCGGGTCATGGGCGAGTTCGAATGCTGCGTCCAGCATGCCCGTCTCAATCCATCCCGGGCAGATTGCATTGCAGCGCACCGCAGGTCCATGGTCCACTGCGATAGAGCGTGTAAGTCCATGCACAAACGCTTTTGAAGCATTGTAGAGCGCCATCGATGGGTCAGCGGCATTGCCCGAGATCGAACCAATGTTGATGATCGAACCACCCTGAGACATTTTCGGGATAAAGGCGCGGCAACAGTTAAAAACGCCTCGTGCGTTTACTCCCATCACCAAATCCCAATCCGCGTCTGTGCTTTCGGTCACCGTTTTTTCGACCTGAACGCCGGCGTTGTTTACCAGGATATCTACCAGGCCGATTGTTCGGGCAGTACGTGCAACCGCTTCGGGATTGGATACATCCAGCGTATACCATGCTACGTGATCCGGTAGATCATCTGGTTGCGGGCCGCGCCCGCAGGTGGCGACAGCCGCACCTTCGGCTGCGAAGGCCTCAGCGATGCCGCGACCAATGCCCTGTTTGCCGCCTGTAACAAAGGCGCGTTTCCCAGCTAACCGCATCAGTGTGCCACCATAACGTGACGGACTGCGGTGTAAGCATCCAGCGCATAGACCGACATATCACTGCCCGTTCCTGAGCCCTTCATCGCGGCCCATGGCATCTCGGGGGTCGCAACCCCATGCGTGTTTACCCAGGTGAATCCATAGCGCAACTTGGACGTCATTTGCATTGCTCTCCCAACATCTCGTGTCCAAACCGATGAGGCCAACCCGTAAGGTCCGTTGTTGGCGGTCTTCAACGCATCTTCTGCCTCAGAAAACCGAGAGACAGTTACAACGGGTCCAAAAACCTCATTGCAGGCAATCTCTGCTGTATTGTCGACATTGGCGATGACTGTCGGCTGGTAGAAAAAGCCGTCTTCTTCGCCAGACGCCCCACCGGAAACGATTTCAGAGCTGCTGCGTGCGCGATCAACAAAACCCGCTACACGATCCCGCTGAGTCGCAGAGACAAGCGGACCCATTTCCGTTCCTTGAGCTTTCGGTGCACCGATCTGGATCTGGCCAACCTGATCGGCAATCGCGGCCACAAGTTTGTCGTAAACTCTGTCTGCAACCATCACGCGGCAAGGCTGTGCGCAGTCCTGACCGGCATTGAAGTAGCTGCCATATCGGATCGTCTCGGCCACAGCATCGAGATCAGCATCATCAAAGACAATGACTGGCGCCTTGCCGCCCAATTCCAGATGAACGTGTTTAATTTTCTGGGAAGCAGCCCGCATTGCAGCCATGCCTGTCGCCGGAGAACCCGTAACACTGATCCCTTCCATCTGTGGGCTGTTCATCAGGGCATTCCCCACGCAGGGCCCGCGACCATGGATCACATTTAGCACGCCTTTTGGCAGAACATCTTGTAACAGTTCTGCGAGTCGCAGAGTAGATAGCGGCGTGATCTCGGACGGTTTCAACACCACCGAACATCCTGCCGCAATTGGTGCAGCAATCTTCCAGGACGCCATCATCAGCGGGTAGTTCCAAGGGGCGATGGCGGCGACAGGGCCAATGGGGTCGCGCCGGATCATCGACGTATGACCCGCGACATACTCTCCAGAGGCAGACCCCATCATGGTGCGCGCAGCCCCGGCGAAAAAGCGAAAGACATCAATCGTAAGCGGCATTTCATCATCATGAGCCGATGGCCAGGGTTTTCCCACATCTAGGCTCTCAAGTTCTGCCAACTCATGGCTGTTCGCCTCGATAACATCAGCTATCTGAAGCAAGATTGCAGCGCGTTCTGCAGGGGGCGTAACCGAAAAGGTTTCAAATGCCTCTGCTGAGCCGCGCACCGCCGCCTCGACCTGTGCATCGCTGGCTTCTTTTACAGCACCGACTACCTCGCCTGTTGCAGGGTTCAGGACGTCCAAGGCCTCTCCGATCCCTTCGACCATTTCACCGTTGATCAACATGTTCGTCTGCATATGCATCTCCTTAGAAGCCAACCTGATCGCCGCCTTTTAGTGCGAGCCGCATGCGGGCTTCTGCTGGCGACGCGACCGTAAGGCCAAGGTTTTCAACGATTGATCGGATGCGCGTGACCTGTTCCGCGTTAGATTTTGCCAACTCACCCTTGCCGATGAACAGGCTGTCTTCGAGGCCGACACGCAGGTTACCGCCCCGCATGGCGCTTTGGGTCGCAAATGGCATTTGGTGACGACCAGCGGCAAGGACCGACCATTCGTAATTCTCTGCTCCGAACAGCTTATCGGCTGTGTTGTGCATGTGAGTCAGATGGTCCGCATCTGCGCCAACGCCACCCAAGATGCCAAATACCATCTGAATGAAAAATGGCGGTTTGATCAGGCCCTGATCCACGAACCATTTGACGTTGTAGAGATGTCCAAGATCATAGCATTCGAACTCGAACTTGGTGCCGTGATCTCCACCAAGTTTTTCGATGGCGTAACGAATTGTTTTGAAAGTGTTGGGAAAGATAAAGTCTTCCGTCATCTCCAAAAATGGCCGTTCCCAGTCGTGCTGAAACTCGGTGTATTTCTGCAGCATCGGAAAGATACCAAAGTTCATGGATCCCATGTTGAGCGATGCCATCTCTGGGCTGGTAGATGTCGCCGCCAGCAGCCGCTCATCCATCGACATCCCCAAGCCGCCGCCGGTCGAGACATTCATCACAACATCGGTGGACTGCTTGATTACGGGTAGAAACTGCTTGAACAGCTCAGGTCGGGGATCGGGTTTTCCTGTCTCCGGGTGCCGTGCGTGCAGGTGAATGATTGATGCCCCTGCCTGGGCCGCCTCAATACTGGCCGTCGCAATCTCGGCCGGTGTAATCGGCAGATGCGGTGACATTGACGGCGTATGGATGCCTCCGGTCGGCGCGCAAGTGATAATGACTGGCTTGGGCATCAGAGTTTCATCTGCTGCACTTGTGCAGACAGCCCCCCGTCCAGAACCCACAACTGGCCAGAGGCATAGCGCGCCTCGTCCGAGGCAAGCCAGTTGACCAAATTTGCAATATCCTCGGGCGTCCCGTAGGTCCGCATTGGATGAACATCGCGCACGGCCTTTTGCAGCGTTTCAATGTTGTCACCTCCTCCGCCGGATCCATCGCCGTTGAAGAAGCTCTGCAGCATTGGAGTGTCGATATAGCCAGGGCAGATGGCATTCACCCGGATACCTTCTGGGCCATGATCGCAAGCCATTGCGCGGGTCAAAGCGTGAACTGCACCCTTGGTCGCGCAATAGGCCGCAAGCCCAGGGTCTGCGATGAACCCGTCGTAGGAGCCAAAGTTGATAAGGCTTGCGCTATTCCCTGTCTTCGCCGCTTCGCGCATTAGGGGGAGGGCGTATTTCGAGGTCAGGAAAGTGCCTGTGGAGTTTACGGCAAAGCTTTGGTTCCATTCCTCCAGCGTAGTCTCCTCAACCGTTTTTTCGATCTCGATCCCCGCCGCGTTCACTAGGATGTCCAACTTTCCGTGTGCGGCGCGCACATGATCCATCGCCGCAACCGAGTCTGCTTCTTGAGTCACATCCAGCTTAACAAAATGACTGCCGTCGTCGTCGTGTTGATCTAACGACCCTTCCGGTGTGAGATCAGCGGCAAATACCGTTGCGCCTTCTCTTAGAAACCGAGCGACAATCGCGCGCCCGATTCCACCGCGGGCACCAGTCACGAGAGCAACTTTTCCGTTCAGCATCATTGGTTTCAATCCTTCAATGGCGGATAGCGGTAGCGGCGTGCAGCCACTGTCCAATCCATATTGTTGCGTACATACTGCTGACTTGCATCGGACGGCGGGTTGTAGTCCCAAGGCTCGCTGGCACCGGCCTCCATCGCGGCATGTAATGCACGGCGCGATTTTTGCGTGGCGATTATCTTCTTTCGCAAAGCACTGCCGTCCCACCGTTCGGCGACTTCGGCTGCAAAACGAGTTTTCGCGTCGGAGTGGCTTGGGTCCGAAGCTAAATTCTTCGTTTCCATCGGGTCAGCACTCAGGTCATAGAGCTGCGGTGGGTCGCTATCACAATGAATATATTTTAAGGGTCCGCGCCGGATCATGATCACAGGATAGCCCGTCATCTCGGCACAATATTCTCCGATCGCCTCATCAACTGAATCTTCTTCACCCCGAGCCAGAGGCATAAGGCTACGACCGTCGATCGGCTCTCCGATCATCGTCTCATCACCGCCGCCGATGTCGATAAATGTCGGCAACAGATCGACCAGTGACACCGCATTCTGCGCCGTTCCAACCGCAATGCCCGGCCCGGCCATGACTAACGGAACTCGCGCGGAGTGCTCAAAGAAGTTCATTTTGTACCACAGCCCTCGTTCACCCAGCATGTCGCCATGGTCGGCTGTGACAATCACAATGGTGCTGTCCAACTCGCCCGTTTCTTCGAGGGTTTGAACCAGCTCTCCGATTTTGCTGTCGAAGTAACTGACGTTTGCCAGGTAGGCATGGCGCGCGCGCAGGATTTCTTCCTCGGTCAGTGGCACATAAGACGCTTCGATCCCATCCAATAAACGTCGTGAAAAGGGGTCTTGATCCTCCAACGCGGGCACAAACGCGGGCAAGTCAATTTCATCTTCCGCATACAGGTTCCACCATTCTGGTCGGGCTACATATGGATCGTGCGGGTGAATGAAGCTTGCAACCATCGCAAAAGGCGCGTCATTGCCAAGCGCTTTGTCTCGGGCCGCATTGAACAGCCAGCGTTTGGCAGCAAAACCGACCTCGTCGTCATAGTCGATCTGGAAAGTCGCGTGGGCAACGCCGCTTTCCTTCACCGTTTGCATGTTGTGATACCACTTGTCGATCCGCTCATCCGGGGCCTCCCAATCCGGGGTCCACGCGAAATCAGCAGGATAGATGTCGGTTGTCACACGATCCTCAAATCCATGCATCTGATCCGGCCCGACAAAGTGCATCTTGCCTGCCAAACATGTACGATAGCCCAGCGATTTCAGATAATGCGCAAATGTCGGCACCGTAGCCTTGAACTCGGATGCATTGTCGTAAGCTGCGATGCGACTGATGTGCTGACCCGACATAAAGGAAAACCGTGAAGGCGCACAGAGAGGGGAATTGCAGTAAGCTGCATCGAAGCGCCTGCCGCGCGCGGCCAACGCGTCAAGATGTGGCGTCTTGGCGACCTTATGCCCGTACGCCCCTGTGAAATGCGGAGCCAATTGGTCCGCCATGACCACAAGGATGTTTGGCCGCGTCACGTGGCACCTTTTGCGTAAGCGTCCAAGACTAAGCCATGGAAGTGATGAACGGCGTGCTCGGACTTGCCGGACCCGTCCGGGTCATTGACGATCCGACCTTGGGTGAACGCAGGTGTATTCATCCCGCGCTGCACACTTTCGACAAGGCTGATATCTTCGACCTGAAGAACTTCGTCCAGATAGCGAATTGCGTCCAACTCCATCGGGTCGGGTTCCGGCGTCTCAAGGAAGAAGTCGTAAGTTTCAAGCGTCCGATCTGGCCCAACAGGTATGATGTTCAACACGATCATGCTGGACCGTCCGGGATATCGCATCAGGCAAGTGGTGGGATAGAGCCACCAAACCGCGTGAGTTTTCACCGTGGCGTTCGAGACGTCATAGGCGGTATTTGGACTGTTGCCTGCGTCAGCCATATGGCTGGAGTAGATGCCGTAGGTTGTAACCTTGTAGGTATCCATATCCACGAGGTCACAAAAATCCTTATGGGCCGTAGGGCAATGATAGCACTCAAGGAAATTGTCCACGACGTTCTTCCAATTCGACTTGATGTCGTAGGTCAGACGGTGGCCAAAAGTGAGTTGATCCACATCCGGTGCCCAATGGCGCACCTCGGTTTCCAGGTTTCCGGATTGCTCTGACAAAGAGGCAGCCGTCGGATCCAAATTGACAAAAACAAAGCCGCAAAACTCTTCGACCTGCACTTCGTCGAGGCAAATCTCATCCTTGTTGAAGTCTTCGAGGTTTTCAGTATGTGGCGCACGCGCCAATTGCCCGTCAAGCTTATAGACCCAGGCATGATAGGGGCACATAATCCGTGTGGTATTGCCTTCGCCTGATAGCAGTTCATGGGCACGGTGTTTGCAAACGTTGTAAAAGGCGCGAAGCTTACCCTCTTTGTCGCGCACAACCGCAATAGGTTGACCGGCAATATCCACTGTTACATATGATCCCGGCTCTTGTGTTTTCTCGACATGACACACCCATTGCCAAGTTTTGGAGAGGATGGAGCGAAGGTCTGCGTCAAACCACTTGTCCTGTGTGTATGCCGCAGCCTGTAACGAGCTAGAGCGTGATGGATCGACGTGATAGCCCAAGGAAATTGTTTCTGAATCGGTCATGCTGCCCTCTCCCGTTAAACTTAAACCTATTTCAAGTGAGAATCGGGGATATGCTTAATCGGCCGCTAGTTTGATCATTTTCGACAGTTATTTGACCTGCGGGGACTCTGTTTCAATCTCTCAAGCGCCGGATTTAGTCGAGGAGCAATTCAACCCTTATAGGTGTCGGACTTGTCAAAAACGAAACAATTCAAAGGATTATCGGAAGCTCAAGCGTAACGCTCGCTCCTCTTTCGACCTGGTTGATTAAGACTGATCCGTCGTGGCGCTGCGCCACCGCAGAGACGATTGACAAACCCAGGCCACTGCCTTCGGAATATTCCAACTGGGAGAACCGACTAAATGCAGCTTCGCTTTGGTCGGGCGAAAGGCCAGCGCCGTCATCAGCGACAGTAAGCCTAACGTTTCCGCCGTCAGAACGCAGGACGACTGAAATGCGGCTTAGTTTAGCGCCACCGTGCTTAACAGCATTGTCTAACAGGTTCTTTAGAGCTTCAGTTAGAAACACCTGATCACCTGATACTATGACCGCCGTCTCGGGCATCGTGACATCAAACTCGATGCCTTTTGCAAGAATGTGAACTCCCATTTCTGCGCAGGCTTCTTCGACAACCGAGCGGAAATCAATTTCAACCATTTGATCTTGGTGCGTCGGTTGCCTGAGCCGTTCAAGTGATAGCAGTTGTTCAGCGACTGTTGCTGAGTTCTTTGCCGCTGCGACAAGCTCGATGATGCGTTTATCGCGGTCTTCATCGGTTTTCGCATCTCGAAGCGCTTCGGCCATCGACTGAACGGCGGCCGCAGGGTTACGTAGCTGATGTGCGGCTTCGGATATGAACACCTGATGGGCATTGATACTTTTTTCCACCTGTCCAAAGAGTCGATTCAAGGTTTTGACGACACCTTGAACCTCGATCGGTACCGCGCGTTTGATCTCACTCAGGTCATCTGGTGAGCGCAGGTCGATTGCGTCCTGTAAATCCAGGAGGGGCCGCAGCCCGCGAGCAACTCCGAACCATACCACAAATGCCAGAGTGGCAAGTAGGATTCCCATGAGAATTCCTGCGCGGATTGACAGCTCATTTGCAAACGCGTTGCGATCCGCCATACGTTGCCAAACTGTGACCGTCGCATCTCCTATGAGATTTTCTATGGTCACACGTTCTGTCAGCTTAAGAACTCGCACTGGCTCGTCGCGATAGAGTGCTTCGAAAAACTGCGGCCTGTTCGCCTCTTGTGCAGACGGGTTCGCGGGTGCCGGAGGGTATGCATAGCCAGTCACGTAGATGCCACCCGGGCCCGTAACATGATAAAAGATCTCTCCGCCCGACGCGTCGCGGATCAAGCTGCGCGTGGTGGGCGAAAGTGCGTCACCTCCTGAAATCGCAACATCTCGTGAAATTGCAAGACCGGCAGATAGCAGGCTGTCGTCAAACAGCTCCTGAGCCGTTTCCTGGGCAATCATAAAGCGCCAAAGCCCAAGAAGGATCGCAAGCAATACCAAGGGTGTCAGGATAAGAATGAAGAGTCGTAGCCTGAGGGAGCCGTGCCTGATCACTTCTGCACCTCAAGAAGGTACCCCAGACCGCGCGCTGTCTTGATCTTAATGCCGAGATTTTGAAGGCGTTTTCGTAACCGCGACACATGAGGTTCAACAGCTGAGTCATCGACATCGGCCCCAACGCCATAGACATAATCTGTGAGTTGGCTTTTAGGAACAATTCTGCCCCGACGCTCCAACAGGCATTCAAGCACCGCTATTTCCCGCCGTGGTATATCCATGACTTCGCCCTGAACACTAACCTGACGCGATGCACGGTCGAATTCCAGGCTACCGATGCTCTCCCGCGCTCCGTAGTCAAGCTCTTTGCGCCGAGAAAGCGCTCGGACGCGTGCTTCTAACTCGTCCATTTCGAAGGGTTTGACCAGATAGTCATCTGCGCCCATATCCAAACCGGTCACCCGGTCGCTTGTTTCGGTGCGCGCTGTTAGCAGGATCACGGGCGCACTGTCACCACGTTCGCGAAGCGATCTCAGGATGTCCAACCCTGACCGGCCGGGTAGGTTGATATCCAAAACGATCAAATCCGCGCCTTCTTGTTGAAGGTACAGGTCGGCCGCATCTCCGTCAGTCAGTATATCCGCCGCATGACCTCGGTCACGAAGGCGATAAGCAATGGCATTGGCGAGTGGCTCATTGTCCTCGACTATGACGATCCGCATTAGGTCTCCTGCAAGTTTCGCGCAAGGTTGGCGCTCCATGATTGCCAGATGGGAGGGGGAATCAACCCCACAGTTCTATTTGCGATCACGGTAGCGCCGGGGGCGATGACGTGATTGTCTGGTCAACAGGGAGGAACCAATGACCATTTCCAACTTCACCCGTCGCGCCGTCGTGGGGCTGATCGCCGCCGCCGGTATCGCTGCACCTGCCGCTGCCGAGGTTGATTTCTCGGGCAAGACCATCGAATGGGTCATCCCGTTCTCGGAAACGGGTGGTTCGGCGAAATGGGCCAACTTCTTTGCGCCGCTTCTGTCCGAAGCTCTTCCGGGTCAACCGACCGTGGTCGTGAAATTCATGCCGGGTGCCGGTTCGACCAAAGGCGCAAACTGGTTCCAGGAACAAAGCCACGATGATGGAACCTTGTTGTTCGGCACTTCCGGTTCAACTCAATTCCCTTATCTGTTGAGCGATCCGCGCGTGCGTTATGAATACAACGACTGGATCCCGGTTATGGCGTCCGGGACGGGAGGTGTCGCCTATCTGAACGCAGAAGATGGTGCCAAGTTTGATGGCTCCGCAAATGCGTTGAAAGACACGAACTTCATCTACGGCTCGCAGGGCGCAACGCGTCTGGATCTCGTGCCGCTGTTGGCATGGCAAATGCTGGGTATGAACGTTGAGCCAGTCTTTGGCATCAAAGGCCGTGGCGATGGTCGTCTGATGTTCGAACGTGGCGAAGCTAACATCGACTATCAGACCTCATCCGGCTACTTGGGTGGATCGGCCCCGCTGGTTGAGGCCGGTCAGGCTGTGCCGATGATGACCTGGGGGGCGCTGGATGCCGATGGAAACATTGTTCGTGATCCGACCTTCCCTGATATTCCAACCTTCAAAGAGGTTTGCGAGGCAACGGATGGCTGTGAAACCAGTGGCGAGGCGTGGGACGCTTGGAAAGCGTTCTTTGTCGCGGGTTTCCCGGTTCAGAAGTTGGCTTTTCTGCCTGGTGATACACCACAGGAAGTGGTCGACGCCTACACCGCAGCGTTTCAGGCTGTGACCGAGCGCGGCGACTTTGCTGATATTTCGTCCAAACGCGTCGGTAAGTACCCGGTATTTGTGGGCGACGGTTCCAAGGCGGCGCTGCAAACCGCGACAAACGTCGACGACAATGCCAAAGGCTACGTTCTGAACTGGCTCAAAGAAGCCTACGGTGTCGAGCTGAACTAAGCCCACACACCACAGCGCGCACCCCAATGTCGGGTGCGCGCTTTTTCAAACACAAGACAGTATATGAAAGGCGGCCGCTATGGAGGTTTTCGCCACCGCTCTTCCTGCGCTCAATGATGCGTGGGGTTTGATCCTGCAACCTATCGTACTGGGATATCTTGTTCTCGGTGTCGTTATGGGACTGGCCGTAGGTGTTTTCCCGGGACTTGGCGGTATTGCCGGTTTGTCCCTGTTGCTGCCTTTCATGTTCGGGATGGACCCAATACTTGGTTTGGCGCTGATGATCGGGATGGTCGCCGTTGTTCCGACCTCTGACACCTTTGCTTCTGTTCTTATGGGGATCCCCGGCAGCTCCGCCTCTCAGGCAACTGTCCTGGACGGCTTCCCAATGGCGAAGAAGGGTGAGGCTGCGCGGGCACTATCTGCCGCGTTCGCTTCATCGCTGTTTGGCGGTTTGGTCGGCGCAACCTTCCTAACAATGTTCATTCTGGTCGCGCGGCCCATCGTTCTGGCGTTTGGTCTACCAGAGATGCTGATGATCACCATCCTCGGCCTTTCCATGGTTGCCATTCTGGCTGGGCGCATCCCCTTAAAGGGCGTCGCAGCTGCTGGGCTTGGGTTGATGGTGGGCACAATTGGTGAGGCGGACGCTGGCGGTTCGCTCCGTATGGCAACCTATGATATTCCGTATCTGACAGATGGTTTGAAGCTGGTCATCGTTGGATTGAGCATCTTTGCCGTTCCCGAAATCGTCTCGTTGCTGCGGCAGGATCGATCGATTGCCAAAGGGGCTTCGCTGGGGGCGGGTTGGCTGGACGGCGTCAAAGACTGGGCCGCGAATATTTGGCTGTCTGTTCGCTGCTCGATCATCGGGGTGGTCGTTGGCGTCATTCCCGGCCTAGGCGGTTCGGTCGTCGACTGGATCGCTTACGGCCATTCGGTTCAATCGACCAAAGATAAAAGCAACTTCGGCAAGGGCGAAGTGCGTGGCGTCATCGGGCCAGAAAGCTCAAACAACGCCAAGGAAGGCGGCGGGCTGGTGCCAACGCTACTGTTCGGCATTCCCGGCTCGGGCTCGATGGCGATCTTCATCGGCGCAGTGGCTCTGTTGGGGTCTGGCGACATCGAGGTCGGTCCAAGCATGCTCAAGGACAATCTCGACATCACCTATTCGATCGTTTGGCTTTTGGCGCTTGCTAACGTCGTGGGCACCATCCTGTGCATCGCGGCTTCCGGAGGCATCGCCAAGCTGACAACGATCCGCTTCACCTATCTGGCACCTTTCCTGTTTATGCTGATCAGCTTTGCAGCCTTCCAGTCCGGTCAGAACTTCGAAGACCTTCTGGCGCTGTTCGTGATCGGCCTGATCGGGATCTTCCTGCGCCGGTTCGATTGGTCGCGTCCGGCCTTTCTTATTGGGTTCGTGCTGTCGAACCCGGTTGAGAAGTTTACCAATCAGGCGTTCCAGATTGCCTCATTCCGGTTCCGCAAAAGCTTTGGTGAGGGCATGGAGTATGTCTTCAGCCCGATCGTGATTGTTCTGATCTTGGTCACTGTGGCTTCGGTCATTTTAGGAATTCGGCAGGCTAAGATGATCATGGCCGAAGGTGAAGTCCAGTCTGGCAGCAAGCGCGCGCCGTTGATCTTCCTGCTGGTGATCATGGCTTACCTAATCGCGGCATTGATCAACGCCAACATGATCCCAGACTACAACATGACCGACAAGATCATCCCGTTGGTGATCGGCGGTGTGTCCTTGTTCTGCTGCGTGATCCTGCTGATCCAGATGATGCGGAGACCCGAGGGTGATGCAATCTTTGCCGATAAGGAAATTGCTGGTGAAGATGCGAGCGCTCCGCATGGGCTTTGGTCGACGTTGGCGTGGTTTGCAGGTCTTATCGCGGCAACGTGGGTTGTTGGTTTCATCCTAGCCCTGATCGGGTTTCTGATTGCCTTCTTCCGCATTCGAGCCGGTTCAAGCTGGCAGATGACGCTGATCCTGACAGCCTGCGGCATCGGTTTCATGTGCGTCATGGCAGGCGCTCTGAACCGGGATTTCCCACCGGGACTGTTGCAAGACATGGTGAGCCTGCCATGGCCACTGAAATGAATGCTCCACTGAGGTCCGGCCTGCGAAGCAGACAGGTCGGACAAAGCTGAAAACACAACAGTTTTTGACGGTTTGTAGAGGAGGGGTTCGAGATGACCCAGACAGCAATCCCGTATATTTTTATGCGTGGCGGCACTTCGCGGGGGCCCTATTTTCGTCGCTCTGACCTGCCCGTGGATATGGACACGTTGGCTGATGTGCTGGTCGCTGCCCTAGGGGCTGGGCAGGCGTTTAACATTGACGGAATCGGTGGCGGTACTGCTGTGACGACCAAGGTAGCCATGTTATCTGTCAGCGATGATGAATGGGCCGATATCGATTATTTCTTCGCGCAGGTTTCGGTTGAGGAAAAGCTGGTCGACTTCAAGCCAACTTGTGGAAACATTCTTTCCGGCGTCGCTCCGGCCGCAATTGAAATGGGTTTGTTTCAGCCTCAAGGCGATGAGACCGTGGTCCGGATACGCGCAGTTAATACGGGTGCGCGAGTGGTTGCCAAAGTGCAGACCCCGGGTGGTGAACTGGCCTATGAGGGCGATGCCGAGATTGCCGGAGTTCCTGGGCAATCTGCACCGGTACAACTGAGTTTTATGGGAGTTGTGGGTTCGGCAACAGGTGCATTTCTGCCCACCGGAAATCTGCGCGATACGGTGCAAGGGGTCGAACTGACCTGTATGGATGTCGCCATGCCTATGGCTATGGCCCGCGCCACCGATTTTGGACTAACTGGGTATGAAAGCGCAGAAGAACTGGACGCCAACCGCTCTTTCTTTGCCCAGATGGAGGCAGTTCGGATCGAAGCCGGGGAACTGATGGGTATGGGGGATGTATCGAAATCGGTAACCCCCAAATTCGGGCTGTTGGCACCAGCCGAAGAGGGCGGAACCCTTGCAGTTCGGTATTTCATGCCATGGAAAACTCACCCGACAATGGCCGTTACGGGTGCGCAGTGCATGGCGTCTTGTGCTTTGACGCCCGGAACCGTCGCTGATGGGTTGTTGAACCGACCTAAGGCAAGCCCGGCTGAAGTTGTGCTGGAACACGCTTCTGGGAAGATTGATGTGCTGGTGGACTTCTCGAATGACGGGGACTTCAACGTAAACTCTGCTGGTCTGGTGCGGACTGCGCGAAAGCTTGCAGATGGGCATGTTTACATACCCGGATCTGTGTGGAGTGGCAGTTGAAACTGGGATCTCCGTTATGTATACTAAGGTATACAATATGAAGGTGCCACGATGAACAATTATTCTGAATGCCTCGATATTGCGCGTCAGGAACTAAGGCTGGCGCAGTCGGTCCTGCGGCGGGACATTGCGGAATACCCGACACCGATCGCCGGGTGCGATGAGCAGTTCAACCATTTGCTGGATCAAAGCGAGCGGGTCCGCAATGCGCTTGCAGCACTCGATACGCTGCATTTTGTGCCGACGCCAAGAAAACTGAATACCGGGCAGGGTTTGGAAAGTCGATGAAGGTTCACATTCTGGATGATTGGTTTGATACACTGCAGGGCTTGCCTTGTTTTGGGAAGCTATCCGACCATGAAGTGAAGATCTGGACAGATCATGTCGAGGATACCGATGAATTGGCAGCACGGTTGCAGAAGGCCGAAGCGTTGGTTCTGTTTCGCGAACGCACCAAGGTTACCCGCGAGTTGATCGAAAAGCTGCCGAACCTGAGATTGATAAGTCAGCGCAGCGTGTATCCGCACGTTGATGTGCAGGCATGCTCGGACAACGGTGTTCTGCTGTGTTCGAACATGCATGGTGGAACGCCTTCATATGCTGCAGCCGAACTCACTTGGGCGCTGATCATGGCTGGGATGCGCGATTTACCGGCGCAGATGGCCTCGGTCAAAGCGGGGCGGTGGCAGGCCGGAGTTGGCAAGACGCTGAGAGGGCGGCAGCTGGGACTGTACGGCTATGGCCGTATCGCACGCGCTGTCGCGGGCTACGCCGAGGCATTTGGAATGAATGTAGTCTGGTGGTCCTCAGATGAAGGTCGGGTTCGGGCGCAGGCGGATGGTGTTCAGGTCGCCGCGAACCGCGAAGCTTTCTTTGCCAACAGCGATGTTGTCTCGATCCATGTTCGCCTAAAGCCAGGCACAAACGGCATCATTACTGCGTCAGACTTCGCGCACATGAAGCCGGGATCACTGTTTGTGAATACATCTCGTGCTGGCCTTATTGCAAAAGGGGCATTGCTTGGGGCGCTGAATGCCGGCCATCCCGGGAAGGCCGCAATCGATGTCTTCGATTCCGAACCCCTCAATGATCCGAAAGACCCCTTGCTTTCGCATCCAAATCTGATTGCGACGCCGCATATCGGCTTTGTGACCGAGGATGAGTTCGATCTGCAATTTTCGGACATTTTCGATCAAGTGAACGCCTACGCTGCAGACGCTCCGGTTCACATGATCAACCCCGAGGTTTGGACCAGCGCAGGATAAGGTTGGCCGCTATCGGCGCACCGATGATTACCAACACGATCCTTGTCAGATGATGCGTGATCACAAAGCCCAGATCCGCGCCTGAGACGATGGCCAGAACTGTCATTTCTGCCTGCCCGCCGGGGGCAAAGGCCAAAAATGCCTCGACCGGTTGGCCCAGCCCCAAGGTGGTGACAACGGCGGTGAAAGCGGCTGCCAGAACGGCGAGGACAATGACATAGGCGAATCCCGCCGCTACCACACGGCGTAGTTCGACCCATGTGACACCTACGAATTTCACGCCGATTCCGCAGCCGATAAAGAACTGAGCCGCAAGGATGGCCTCGCGAGGCGGTCGGGTGTGAATGAAGTCGCCCAGTGACAACGCAGCCGTCAGGATCATTGGCCCTAGAATCGACGCTCCGAACAAGCCGATCCGCTCACCGCCTTTCCAGCCGACAAAGGCAGCAAGAACCATCAGCGCCAATTCATGTATCGGCAGGTTGCGCGCGGGCTCTCCGATTGGGTTGGTGAGTTGGGCGTCGTAAAACGCCGTAAGAAACAGAGGGGCCAGCGTTACAATAATCAGAACGCGGGTTCCGTGGATCAGGGACAGCGTTCGCGGGTTAGCGCCAGCCTCGGCCCCGAAGATGATCATATCCTGCAATCCGCCGGGCATGGCCGCGTAAAACGCGGTCGTGGTATCAAAGCCCCAGACCTTGCGGAAGAAAGGCACTCCGACCAGCGCGATCAGCAGGATAAAGAACGGGATCAGTGCAATCGACGCTGCCATCTTCGGCAGTTCTGCAAATAGGGCTGGGGTAATCGAAGCCCCTACAGCCACGCCGAGTATGGTGCGCGCAGCAATCGAGACCTGACCAAAGCCTTCCATTGGAGCATGAGCCAGAGCCGCGATCAGACACGCGCTCATCGGGCCGAACAGAAAAGGCAATGGCAGATTCAACGCCCAGAATAGCCCTGTGCCAAGAAGTGCCAAGCCCAGTGTTAGGGCCCGCTTTGCGAGGAGAGAAGGTGTTTTGTTCTGGGTGGGCAAAGTGCAGCTTCCGACAATATTGACTCACTATGTATCCAAGTGTATACAAATGGACGCAAGAAGACAAGTGAGCACGCGATGACCATTCAGGACGACCCCTTACAGCCTGGCCCGCAAGGCAATTCGGCGTATCAACGCCTGTTGGATGAGATTCGCGAGGGCACCCTTCTGCCCGGCGAGCGCCTGCGCGAGATTGAGCTGTCTGAACGGTTGGGTGTCAGCCGAACACCGGTGCGCGAGGCGATCCGGCAGCTGGAGACCGACGGCCTGGTCACGCATGTACCGCGGCAGGGCGCGACCGTCCGCAGTCTGGATTACGCCGAGGTGATGGAACTCTATGAGATGCGCGCAGTGCTCGAGGGCACTGCGGCCCGTCTAGCAGCGCGTGCGGCGTCGGATGTCGAATTGGACGAGTTGGACGTTTTGAATGATCGTTTGGCCGAGGCTGGCACAGGTCCAGACGCGGCTCGGATCAACCGGATATTTCACGCCACGCTTTTGGATGCAGCCAAGAACCGATTTCTCGCGAAATCCATGTTGTCCTTGCAGAAGGCGCTGCTGATCCTTGGGCCGTCGCAATTGTTGGACGGGGATCGGGCCGAAGCGGCAGTCGCTGAACATCGGCGTATTATGGCCGCGCTGAAGGCCCGTGACGGCGCGGCGGCCGAGACAGAAATGCGCGGGCATATTCAGGCCGCACAACGAATGCGTATCCGGGCGTTGCAGGAACGCGATCGGACAACCGACGAAAATCACTAGGTAGACAGGATATGGCCACCCAAAAGGAAGCTTACGATATCGCTGTGATCGGTGGCGGGAACGCTGCTCTATGCGCCGCGATGACCGCCGCCGAAGCCGGTGCCCGCGTTCTGATACTGGAAACCGCACCAAAACCCTATCGCGGAGGAAACTCGCGCCATACGCGCAATTTTCGCTGCATGCATGGTGGCCCTTTGGGCCCGTTGATCGAAGAGTATAGCGAAGACGAATATCTCGCGGACTTGATGAAGGTCACCGGCGGCAAAACTGATGAGCATCTGGCCCGCCTTGCGATCCGCACTTCCGAGGAATGCCTGCCATGGATGGAAGAGCACGGTGTCAGGTTTCAACCCTCTCTTTCCGGAACACTTTCTTTGGCACGGACAAATGCCTTTTTTATGGGAGGCGGGAAGTCTCTGGTGAATGCTTATTACCGAACTGCGGCGGGTTTGGGTATCGATGTTTTGTATGAAGCCGCCGTCACGCATTTGGAGCTGAACGGTGATCGGATCGAATGGGTCGACTATACCTATGAAGGTCAAAACCACCGGATAATGCCAAACGCAGTCATCGTCGCCTCGGGCGGGTTTCAGGCCGATACGGATTGGCTGACCCGTGCATGGGGTGAGCCTGCAAAAAACTTTCTGATCCGAGGCACTCCTTATAACCGAGGCGTGGTCCTAGCTGATCTTCTGGATCAAGGCGTCGAGAGTGTTGGCGACCCGACCCAATGCCACGCCGTTGCTATCGATGGGCGTGCACCGAAATTTGACGGTGGTATTGTCACCCGTCTGGATTGTGTGCCGTTTTCGATCGTCGTGAACAAGGATGCCGAGCGCTTCTACGATGAGGGCGAGGATGTCTGGCCCAAGCGCTATGCAATCTGGGGGCGCTTGGTGGCAGCCCAACCAGATCAAGTTGGCTATGTGGTCATCGACGCCAATTCGTTGAATCTGTTCATGCCGTCGGTGTTTCCACCGCTGAAGGCAGATACGTTGGAAGAACTGGCCGGGATGATGGGCCTGCCTGCCGAAAAGTTGGCCGCAACAATCGCTGAATTCAACGCCGCCTGCGGAGACACCAGCGCCTTTCATCCGACAGAGCTGGACGGCGTTTCAACATCTGGCTTGAACCCGCCCAAGACCAACTGGGCGCGTCCGATCACCGAGCCGCCATTTTACGGTTATTCGCTGCGTACGGGCGTAACCTTCACCTATTTGGGCCTCAAAGTCGACGATGCCGCGCAATGTTCGAGCGCCGACGGCAAGATCAAAAACATGTGGGCGGCTGGCGAAACCATGGCGGGCTCGATCCTTGGGCAAGGCTATCTAGCCGGTTTCGGCATGACCATCGGAACCGTCTTTGGACGCATCGCAGGACGTGAGGCCGCCGCTTATGCAAATTGAATTGATACAGGAAGCCCGCCGTCAGGCTGAAATTTGCAACGCCTGCCGCTATTGCGAGGGCTATTGCTCGGTCTTTCCGTCGCTTCATGCGGAACGCGCGTTCTCGGATGGGGACATCACGCAACTGGCCAACCTGTGCCACAACTGCCGCGGCTGCTACTACGCCTGCCAGTACACAGCCCCGCACGAGTTCGACCTGAATTTGCCGAAGGCTCTGGCCGAGGTACGGAGGGACAGCTGGGAAAGCTTCGCATGGCCGCAGCCGTTGGCGCGCCGATTTCACACCCATGGCGGGGCGATTGCGCTGGCACTTGTGGTCGGATTTGCCCTGTTGTTCTGGGCAGTTCGCGCGATAGGTTCCAGCGGAGGGGACGGATTTTATGCCGTTCTGTCGCATAATGCGATGGTTGCGATTTTTGCTCCGGCATTCTTGCTGCCACTCTTTAGCATTGCCATCAGCCTAAGGCGCTATTGGGCCGAGGTGGGGGGAAAACCCATCAAAATGGCGGACCTGCTGGCCGCCTTCAAACGAGCGGGCAAAATGCAGGATCTTGCCGCAGGTCATGGTGAAGGCTGTAATTTTGAAGACGAAGACCGGTTCAGTCAGGCGCGACGTCATATTCACCACGCGATCATGTATGGCTTCCTGCTTTGCTTCGCGTCGACCTCGATTGCAACGGTTATGCATTATGGCTTTGGAATTCACGCGCCGTACGGGTTCTGGTCTTTGCCCAAACTATTCGGAATTTCCGGCGGTGTGATGTTGACAGTGGGTTGCTGCGCCATGGTAATTCTCAAGCAAAGGTCCGATCGTAATCTAGGTGATGCTTCGGCATGGGGCGGCGATATCGGTTTCATCCTGTTGCTGGGATTCGTCGGTTTTAGCGGACTTGTTCTTTACGCTTTCGGATCAACGGCTTTGATGCCCGCGTTGCTTGCTATTCATCTTGGATCGGTCCTGACATTCTTCCTGCTAACGCCCTACACCAAGATGGCCCACGGTTTCTATCGGCTTGCTGCTCTTATTAAGGATGCGCAACGGAAAAGAGATAGTTACTAGGCTGCGGCGACCCTGTCGCTCCTTGGGAAACGGTGAAAAAGTAAACTTAAATCGCAGCTTGAGGTCTGACTTTGGGATCAGACAGGGCGGTCCCACCTTGGTGTCGTTGAAGCAAATTGCCCTCCCGTACGTAGAGCGCAATCACGATCATGATGCAGCCTTGCGACCGGCACCTCTAGATCGCGCAGCCCGGGCCGATAATGGCCCGGGCCACCCCCAGTTGCTTTAGCTGGCCAGGCCGCAGGAGGAAGAGTCGCTGTTGTTGGTGGTGTCTGTCTCCGTCACACCATCGGCCGGATTGGCATTGACGGTGATCTTGAAGGGGATCTGCTCGCCACCTTTGACCTCGTCCGGGAATTCGAGCGATAGCGTGGTCTCATCCCCGTTTGGCCCCAGTGCTGGTGTCGGCAGATCGACCACCACGCCGCTCTGGAAGAAATCGACCCGCGTGGTCGAAGGCCCGGCAGCCCCTGCACCAATGTTACGCACAATGATCCTCAACTTGCGCGGCTCCTCACAATACCAAGCCGGGAAGGGTGGCGGGCCGGGAGGGAAGGGCTGCACCGGGATCAGGTCCGGCTTGTCCTCGGGTGGGGGCGGCGGCGGAGGTGGCGGTGGCGGGGGCGGTACCTTTTTGATCAGCCGAGGCACGACCGGTTCGACATCGATGGTTTCCACTTCGCCTTCACCATGGGCAGCGGTGTAGACCGCGACCACGTCCAGCGGTGTTTCGCTGTCGATAAAGACAAACCCTTTCAGGAAACAGCATTCGGCCACCCGCAGGTGTCGTGCCACATCTTCGCAATCGATCTCCATCGATTCCCAGGGACCGAGTTTGTTCTTCGTTCTGGCCGAGACATTACCCGGTTTTTCGTTTGGCAAGGCCGACGACACCCGTTTACGAAAACGCACAGCATCTCCGCTGCCGTTTCCGATGTTGATTGCTGTGTGATAGCGGCCCTGGGACAAAATGCGGCCCTTGGAACAGCCGCAGACGAACTTGACGGCGTAACGATAGGTCATCTTCGTTTCTTCCTCCTCGCAGCAAGGGGTGTCATCTTCGGCGCGGTTCACCTCCATTCGGCGAAGGGCGACGTTGTTGTCACCAAGCGCCAGTCGATCGACAGGCAGACTGCCTGCGATCGTTTCGACATTGCTGCGGTCTTCTGGCGTATCCACGCTGGCAAGAATGTATTCCTCGCACAGGTCCTCGGGGCACCATGGGATCGGGCCGACGATCACTTCGTCGCCACAATGCACTGATTGGCCGATAGGTTCGCCTACGATCAGCGGATCCCAGTCATCCGGCCATGTGGTGCCCTTGCCTTCGGTCGCGCGGGCTAGTGACAAAGTCACTGATTGGGCTGGGTAGTTGCCGCGATTGCCGATCCGGAAATACAGATAATTCTCGACGCAGCGGCGCGGAGTCTCGTGGTCGGTGCCGCCGTCAGGACGGTGCCGATTCCAGATGCCGGGAGCATTGTTGCCCGGTTGGTGCCAAGGGTATTCACCCTGTCGTCCGTCATCAATGAAGACGTCAACATCAGGCGGGGATCCGTTGTAGAGCGCCTGTTTCTCAAAGCCCCAGCGTACCACTTTGTGTGCCCAGCCTCCGGCTGCACCGTCGAATTGAGCGGTGTTCTCGTCTGATTCCTGCAAGGCGCGGGAAAAACCTTCGACTGTGTTGGGCACGATCCCGGCCAAAAGCGGCACCGCCTGCAGGATCAGATAGATCGTGTAGCGGCTGGCATGCAGCCTGTCGTCTAGTTCTGTGGAATCACCTCCGAGAGATCGATAGATTCGGCCCAAAGTAGTGGCATTGATCTCGGTTGACCGATATCCGCCCACGTCCATCGTGCCACCCCAGCCCCAACCCGAGGCGACCGACCGATCCCATCGCCGGGTGATCAGGTTGCTGAAGGGGAAGGTACGGAAACGATCCGGCGCAATACCTTGAGGATCGTAGAGTATTGCCGCCAGCGCGTCACCAAAGCCATGACAAAAGCCGAAATTGGGCCAATTGAGATGATCCCATAGCACCGCGTGCCCGAATTCATGCGCCGATACGCGCGAGTCTGTGGCCATGCCGACTGTGGAGCCATTTGCCGCAAGCGCATAACGAAAGCGTAGCACACCATCGCCTATGGCATTGCCTGGCGCCTGAGCATTCACCGGTCCTGCAATGGGATTGAACCAGCGGTGATCAACATCCACTGGGAAGGTCACCCCGTCGAAATAGCTGGGCAGATCGAAGCCCAAAGACTGGACGAAGCGATACAGGAAATCATGGTTGTAGTACGCACAGACCGCCGCGAAATCGTCGCTGTCGGCGGGATAATCAAAGATCGATGCTGCACCGGCGTTTTCAGTCGGTGGGGCGATGTTTGGTGTGTCGAGATCCCGTACCGCCACCAATTCGCCGCTTAGTTCCACCGGTGCGCCACCGCCCGGTAATATCAACCGTTCCAGCGCCACCAGTTCGCGTTGCGCATCCAAAAGCGCAACCGGGGCCGTCGGATCAAGCTCTGAATCTCCTGAAAGTGATATCGGGTCGTCTGTGAAGACGTAACCCGAAACACACCCCACCAATGGCCGGATGTAAAGCACCGCGCCGGTTTCCCAATCGACCAATGCTCGCCAGTTCAGCTCTCCGTAGTCGGGAATTTTGCAGCCAAAATGCACAAGGCTTACGAAACGCCATTCGCCGTCCTTGATGCCCTTTGGTACACGACCAATCTCTGGCAGCGGGGTTAACTCGGCCCCTTCGATCTCGCCTGGTTCTTTGTGTGGCAGGCGATGTTCTGCGTCGTAGCGATAGACAAAGTCCCGGGTGTCATTAACCTTAAATTTTGTGAACTTGGCCCCTTTCACAGCTTCGCGCAGAACCGTGCCAGCTTGTTTGTCGCGGCCAGCAGGCGGAGTAGGGGCGTTGCTGAGTTCGATATCGGCAGCAACACTTGAGGACGAACCGGTGACCACATTGTCTGGGCCGGCCATGCGCAGTGTCAGACCGCGCTCCCAGACCGGGATGCCGTGATGTGTCTGACGAAATGTGTAGACCAGAAAGGACTGTACTGCCTTGGCTTCTTCCAGCCGTAGCTTGCTGCCCTCCTCGCGATTGTACTTGCCTGAAACACTCTCGCCGAGCCTGTCAAGAAAATCAGGCTTTATCCGGTAAAGCCCCGCCACTTCGGCGGCATAAGCCTGCGCCACATCCAGCGCACTGGTTCCTTTAGAACGCCCTCGAAGAGGGTCGCCATGATGCTGAAGTCCAATGATCGCGCCGTCTGGCGCGCGTTCAAATACCGTTTCGGGCATGTCTGCCTCCGTTCAAAATCAATCTGAAACGCTGGCCCAGAGGCCCCGGATCGCCCGGCCGAACGACAAAAAAAAGAACTTGTTGTAATAAAAAAGAATAACGAAGCGCGATGGCCGGAGAGACCCAGCGGCGATCCTGCCAACAAAGCTATCGTAGCATTTATTGCCGATTCCCGCAAAAATCTGCCAGCTAAGCCGGAAGGCGCGATCACCTTTGTTTTGCTATCGCCGCTCACCCGAGGCTCTCGGTCAATGCGGAGCTGTAGGTGCAGGTATGCAACGGTTAGCGCCTTACAACTGGCATCGAATTTGCAAAGCCATTGCGGATGTAATCACTGTGTTGCTGAAGAAGAGGGTCATCAGACTAGGAAGCCATGAATATCCTCTACGCGGACATTCACATTGATGGCCTAGAATGGTGCGACCGGATTTTCGGGAAATACCGTCCTATCGCACCGCTGCATTGCCTGACCAGTCGTTCGCGACAACGCTTGGCATTTTGGGCGCTATTAGAAATGGTGGCGCGGAATTGCGAGCGCGGCGAGATGAGTTTTCCGCATTCCTGTTGCATAAGCTACATCAGCTTTGTTTGGGCATACCCAAGCAACCATCTTGGGTTGGTGCACAAAGATGGTAACCTGATCTGCAAGACGATTGCAGGAGAAATGCCATGAACAATTCGTCGCAGCTTTGGGGCACCATGTCAGTGCGCGATCATCTTCGACCGAGCGCTTTCGTCGCCGAGTTGGTGCTTTTCGAGACACTGGTGATCCCCCGGCCACCGCAAGGAGCGACCTGGCCTGCAAAATGGAACCCGGTGCGCCAGGACAAGATACTAAGCTGGATTCCCAAAGATCGCTTGATGGAGGTTTCCTGGGACAACGCGCACCACATGGAGTGGAAAAAACGAAAGATCGCTACGGACGCCGAAATGGATGTGGCCGATCTTCAGCAACAGCCCGGATTCGAAGCAGCGCAAAAGGAAGCGGATTTCGATGCGCCTGCGTTTCACCTAACCCGTCGGGTTCTTCAGGATTTTGTGGATGCCAAACGGAACCGGGCACTGATCAAGGGAATACCTCTCACCGAGGTCGCAGTTATCCCGGCCTATGATGGCCCTCAGGCTTTCCTTGATGATACTCCAGAGCAGGAACCTTTGCTGCGCGCGTTTGGTTGGGAATTTCTGGTTCCTCATCACGAAACTGCTGAGGGCAAGACCCGCTCTCATCAAGACCAGATCAAGGCCGCGCTTGATCTTTGCGCGATGCCTGAGGTGCAGGAACACCGCAACGCCTTGCGTGCCTGGACATCGGTCGAAGCTTTGAGAGGAACCAGCAAACAAGAGGCGCGCGAGCGCATGGAGACGCTGGTTAAGGCCTACGCAATGGCTGTTGCAGCCACCAAAATACCAGTCAGATTGAAATGGGGCGCGGGCATCGCTGAATTCATTGGTGCGATCGCAGCTCTGTCCATCAATCCTGCCTTCGCACTGCTCGGACCGGCGATCAAATTGGGCGAAACAGCAGTCGAGCCCCGTGTTGAAAAGGCGGCAGAGATTCCCGATGCTATAAAACCCGCAGGATTAATCCATGCTATGCGAGAAGAGTTCACAAATGCTCAGGTCGCACACCTGAACTTTGACGACGCTCAACGGACCAGGATCGAAGATCACTGGCCCAATGGTTCCCCATATCTGTTCCTTTAGCGGATGATGAGAATCCCATCATCAGCATAAAGGCATACGCATTGGGCGTAATCACTGGTCAGTTGCGATAGCTCGAAACAGAAGAATTGGACTGATTGACCAGTTTGAAATGCGACCAATCAAACGTGATATTACCAATCAAACGTGATATTAAAGACAACGTTCCAAAGCATCGCTGCCAAGGAGAAGAACACCCCAAGCATCAATGATTTCTGCGCGTCGATATGTGTGATTAGCGGAAGTAGTAGGGCAATACTTATAAGCGCAAAGATCTCGAACAACACCGCGTGCACAATCCGACCGGCAAAGCTCATGAAAGTTCTCCTCAATTCATGTCGTTGGGCAAGTAACGGTCTGTTGTTGCGATCCATAAAGCTGATTACCATACTGATGATAGATAGATGGAAAGAGGGTTCTGATGCGCGCGTCATTCGAGCAGTTGGAGGCGTTCGTTACCACCCACAACGAAGAATCCTTTTCCGCCGCAGCCAGAAAAATGCAACAAAGCACAATCGGTGATCAGCACTTTGGTCGCCAATCTGGAGGTCGATCTGGATGTCGAGCTTTTAGATCGCAGCTTAAGATATCCCTCGCTTACCAAAGCAGGAGAGGCGTTGATCTCGCCGGCCGAAATTCTGTTGGAACGGCGCAGCCGTTTTCTAGAGGTTGCAGATGCCTAGTCCATGACATTGGAAAACCGCGTTACCCTCGCCATGGCGCCGCACATCAAACTGGCCAATCTGGGAGAGATCATTCGCAGCTTCAGTGAAGAATTTCCTTCTGTCGATGTGGAGATACGTGCCTTTACTACCGCTGAAATTCAGCAATTGATCGTCGATGGTGTGGTGGATTTGGGGGTTATTCTGGAACCTGAGGGCATCCCCCAGGCACTAGACTTTTGCTCATTGGGCACGCTCAGGCTGGTGTGTGTCAGCCATCCCGAAGGTCCGCTTGCTCAAATGTCGTCAGTCTCTTGGGAAGAATTGCGACTACATCTTCAGATATTATTGAAGGAAGCCGATAATCCCAACAGCGCTATCCTTAAGGCATCGTCGTCTATTTGGCAGGTCAGCACTGAATCGGAAGCCATTGATCTTGTGCAGGCCGGCCTAGGGTGGTCGGCGCTGCCATTGCACGCGGTGGACGTCTTTGTTCAGACCGGAGCGTTAAAAATCCTGCCACTGCAATTCGAGACCAAGAACTACGCCGAACGCTCGGTGGATATGATCTGGTCTTTCGAAAGGCCTATAGGTCGAGCGACGGTAAGGCTTAAGGAGTTGCTCGCTGAAAAGCCGTTATTCAAAATTCCAACGTGGCTTAAGCCTCATTTCGAAGCTCCTCGGCGAATGAGGTAATGGTGTGTTTTGGCGCCCCAAGAATCCCACGGGTTTCTCTGTCCACTTGCTCTTCCCGCAACTGTTGCACAAACGTCAAAACGTGTTCGATGAAAACGGCCTGCTCTTCCGGCAGCCCCATTTCATCAAGAGCATCCATGGGTAACTCAACCACCTCCGCCTCGGGGGCGAAAGAAGCGAGGAATTCTTTGGCCGCTTCGGTATACGTGACGGCCTGTTGATCCTGCACGGCAAATTCCATGTTTTTGGCAGCATCGTTACCGATGGCATTGTGGACGAGTTCTGCAAGATCGCTGGAATTGGTGAACCAGATTGGATGAATGTGATTTCCGATTACGGCCAATTGATTGTCCATCAATAGCTTGGGCAATGAATCCAAAAAGAAGGAGCAAAAGAAAAAAGTATAAGGAATGCCAGATGCTTTGATGGCATTGATCCCGCCCGTGCGTATCGCGTTGGTGCCATAGGCCATGCCCTCGGTCGAAAACTGCGGATACGCGTAGTCGACCCCTGCAATTTGCATGATGTGCTGAACATCGACCTCTTTTGCTGCCGCGATAATGTTGATTACGCCTTCCCGCTCTGTGTGGAATGGTGCGGTGGTGTCCAGAGATTCGGTATTCAGCGTAATGTACAGCGTCTCAGTGCCGTGAAGGGCTGATCTCAGGCTGGCCAAGTCCGACACGTCGCCCTGGATAAGCCGAACCTGCGTGGGAAGCATTGATTTTGCCGCCTCAGGATCACGCACGATGACAGTTACTTCTGCACCTTTCTCAACAAGTTTCGCGGTCACGCGATGCCCCAAATGGCCTGTGGCACCGATGATTGTGATCTTCTTGGTCATAGTGGCATCCCTGTTCTGCCACGCTTCTACAAGTCAGGATGCGATGTGTTTAGTTATGATCTATCTAGATGATAGATACTATTCACAGGGCGATAAGACGAAACCAGCAGCGCCATCGCGTTAGTATCGGTCACTAAACTCTTGAACATCCGTTCCGACCAATGCAGCGCGCCGGAAGTCAAAAGAAAGACCTCGGGAACAACGATCCACTCCCCAATCCAGACGCCACCGGATCGTTCATGCTCATGATGGGTCAGTTCACCTATTTGTCCGGCCCGTTGGCGTCCCAGCCGAGCGACGGCCTCCCCAAATTCCGATGCGCGTTGATTTCGTTTGTGGGCCATCGCTGAAGACGATCCTTTGCCAGGTTCATGAACTTCGGCGAATTCACCGATGTCGGATGATGACAGTTGATTGACGTTGTGGGCGATTTTGCACAGCGTCCCGCAAAGCGAGCCAAGGGCGGTGACGATGTCAGCGATACCGTCACGAGCGTTCTGCCAGTGCGGTTCGACGACGCTCAGACCGAGTGAATGAGCAACATCCTGTTTAATCTGGCGACCAATGCCATTTTCATATCCGCGCAAGTCTCCGACGGGGCCACCAATCTGAACATTCAATCCACGTTTTGCTGCCTCTTGAAGTGCCTCAGACCGCCGACCCAGTTCAGATCTCCAGACTTCAAGCTTCGTCGCAAGGCGAATGGGCACAGCATGCTGACCATTGGTTCTTCCCATCATCATTGTGTCTGGATGGGCGGAAATATGATGAGCGATCGCAGCCATGACATCGCCGAGGGTGCTTTGTATTTGCTCAAGCCCCAGTTTCATCTGCATCGCCAACGCCGTGTCCATCACATCCTGCGTGGTCGTACGATAGTGCACATGGGCCGAGTGTTCTGGCAATAGTTGGCGCAACTGTTTGGCCAGTCCTACGATGGGGCGGCCAACAAACATCATCTCTTTCCGCAATTCCTCATGGTTCAGATCGCAGATCGAAATCTCCTCAATTGCCTCAGCAGCCTCAATCGGGATTAGACCAGCCGCAGCTTGATGCGCCGCAAGAACCTGTTCGACCTTAAGCCAGGCGGATATCGTGGCGTGTTCAGACCAGATCGACCGCATATCGGCGCTGGAAAAACAATCTCGGTAGATACTGTATTCAAGCATCTTCGAGCCCTCCACGAGAGATGCGGCGTTCTTTGACGATACCTCGGATTCGGAACGCGATGGCAGCAAAGCCGACGATGATGAACGCAAGAGCTATGGGGCGTTCGACAAATATCAGTGCGCCGCCTTCGGACATCAGTAGGGATTGGCGAAAGGTTTCCTCGGCACCCTTAGCCAGCACAAAGGAAATTACGAACGCTGCAACGTTGAAGTCGTATTTCCGCATCAGCCAGCCGGCGAACCCCGCTACGGTCATGACGGTTACGTCAAACATCGATCCACGAGCTGAATAGGCCGCTACAAACGCGGTTAGGAAGATCAGTGGATACAGCACATTGGTCGGAATCTTCAGGATCAGGCGGGCAACTTGTGTGGCGCCGAAATAACCGATCAAGCCATAAGCCAGAATACCCAGCATGCCGCATGCAAAAAGTTTGTACACCAGCTCCTTATCCGTCAGGAATAAGGTCGGACCAACCTGAATGCCGTGGATCAGGAAAACGCCCAGCAATATTGCCCCGATGGTCGAACCTGGAATGCCCAGCGTCAGCAATGGAGCCATTGATGGACCGGACACAGCATTATTGGCAGCCTCAGGTGCGGCAACGCCTTCTAGTGCCCCCTTGCCCCACATCTCGGAGTTGTTTGCGTGGCGTTTGCCTTCTCCATAAGAGATGAACGCCGCGATCGCCGATCCCAGGCCGGGCAATACTCCGATGCCTGCGCCGATGAACCCACCACGCAATGCGTGC
This sequence comes from Ruegeria sp. I3, assembly GCF_056532525.1. Lineage (NCBI taxonomy): Bacteria > Pseudomonadati > Pseudomonadota > Alphaproteobacteria > Rhodobacterales > Roseobacteraceae > Ruegeria > Ruegeria sp. I3. Next base: position 207,088 of record NZ_JBQFNI010000001.1, read on the forward strand.
GGAAGACAGGGTTTGTATTCCGCCCAGGTCAGACTGTTGCCATCCGCTGTGGTTTCATTCTCTTTGGTCTCTCCGGTAGCCTTGCGGCGGGATTCTAGCTGCGCGAATACTTCGCCCAATACAAAAACACCTATCATCAGGGGTACCAAGCCGATGCCATTGGATAGATCGAACGATCCGAATGTATAGCGCTCTTCGCTCGAAATCGGGTCCAGCCCGACCATGGCGATCAGAATGCCCATCAAGGCCGATGCCAGACCCTTGACGATGGAATTGCCAATGACAGAACCGATTACGACAAAAGCGGCAAAGTAGATGGCGAAAGTCTCAGGCGGGCCGAGTTTCAGTGCGACGGCCGCAATGAAACCTACACCGGTGACCAGCAGGACATCCCCCATCAGGTCGCCGATGACGGACGAGATTGTCGCCACTTTCATAGCTTTTCCTGCTTTGCCCGCTCGTGCCAACGGATAGCCATCGATCTGAGTCGCTGCACTGGCCGCTGTTCCGGGTGTGTTGAACAGGATTGCTGCGATCGAGCCGCCGTACCGACCGGACTTGCCGATCACATACAGAAATGCCAACGCAAAGATCGGCGACATATAAAAGGTGATTGGAAGCAACATCGCGATAGCCGCAGAGGCAGTAAGGCCAGGCGTCGCACCAACCACCATCCCAACCGCCGCTGCAAGTACGATGGCAAAGAGCAATGTAGGGTCAGTCACTACCGACAGAAGTGCAGGAAAGATCTCCATGATGTTTTACCCCTGAATCCAGCTGAGAAGGTCGAAAACTTCGCCATATGGCGGGTACACACCCAGCAGGACAAAAAAGATGAGATGGAAGACCAGCGGGCATAGAACGATCGACAAAACCAGTCCGATCCGACTGCGTACGCCGAAAATGTAGAGGACGATCGGCGTCACGATCGCAGTCGGCAGCAGGTAGCCGAACCAGCGGAACGACTGCTGGTACAGCATAGCGATGATAAACAGACCTATGATCTGTAAAGTCGCGCTGCTGTCTTGATCGTCACTTGTGTCACCCGCCGTCTGGCGCGTTGCGCTCAACACCATAACACCGGACAGAGCAAGTAGAGCGAGAGCGGCGGAGAATGGCACAATCCCGGCCCATGTATCGCCCGGAGATGCGGCCGGTACTTGCCAGGCCCCCCAGATTGCAAAGATTGAGATGAGGGCAAGCACCAGACCTTCTGCATAGGCACGCATGTCTTTCCTCCGAGATATCAACATGAACAAGGGGGTCGGGTGACCATTGTTCACCCGACCATGAGGACATTAGTTGGTCAGGCTTTGGACCAAGGGAGTGGCGTCCTCTTTCATTGCGGATAGAGTTGTTTTTGCGTCCGCTCCATTCTGATAGACCGGGCCGGTTCCGCGTGAGGCAAGGAGTTCCGCAAATTCTGGCTTGGCGGCAATTTCTTCCAGCGCGGTCTCCAACGCAGCAATCACTTCTACCGGTGTGCCCTTAGGTGCAAAGACGATCACAGGGGATGATACTGCAGCGAATGGAATGCCCAGCTCACCAAACGAGGGGACATCAGTCATGATGCCATCCCGCTCCTGACTGTTGACGGCCAGTGCCCTCAATTGCTCTTGAAAACCAGCAAGTTGCTGAACGCCAAGGAACCCGAAATCAGCCTGCTCGCCGATCAGGGCAGCCCGGGTCGGCCCGCCGCCTTTGAACGGCACATCCTGGGCGTCAAGCCCGTTACTGGCCAGAAAGCCCAACCCACCGACGTGGTGGAATCCACCACGCCCCGAGTGTGCCCAACGCAGCTCGCCGGGATTGGCCTTGGCCGCGTCAATTAAATCCTGAACGGTCTGATACGGACTGTTGACTGGTACCATAAGCGACGTCTGCAATTGTCCTACCTGAGCGACAAAATCGAAGCTCTCCAATGCATCAATGTCAGTATCTCGGGTCATCGTCGACAAAAGGAACGATCCTCCGGATGTCATCATCAGAGTATACCCGTCGGGCCGTGCGCCAACCACCGCATTGGCCCCATTCAGGCCGCCCGACCCCGGCTTGTTGACCACAACAACGGGCACATCCAGCGTGCCTTCCGCCGCGGCCGAGATGGCGCGGGCATAGGCGTCAGTACCGCCCCCGGCCTTGTAGGGAACAACCAGGTTGATTGGTCGTTTTGGCCAATCCGCTGCAAAGGTTGCGGTGGCAGTCGTGGTGACGGCTATGGCGGCAATAACAGCACCAAGAAGCGTTCTGCGTTTCATGAGTAACCTCCCAAATTCGCTTGGGATCAAATTACGCGAAAACATCAATTGTAAAAAATGCAAATATGTTATCTACTCTTGCAAAAATTGAAAGTATGGATTGATGAACATCAAGGCCCTACGCGCCTTTCGCGCAACATTGTCCGAAGGTTCGCTAGTTGCCGCATCCGAGATTCTGCACCTTAGCCAGCCTGCGATCAGCCGCTTGATTTCGGGGCTCGAGGCCGAACTCAAGCTGACGCTGTTTGACCGCAGCGGCCGCAATCTGTCCCCGACACCCGAAGGGTTGGCGTTCTACCGCGAGGCAGGCCGCATCCTGGACAACCTTGATGAAGTTCCTCGGATCGCTGCCGAAATCCGGGCAGGTCGCACGGAAACTCTGAGGATTGTAACCATGCCCCGAATTGCGCAGTCGCTGTCAGCCCCGGCCGTAGCGCGATTCATGAAGGCCAGCCCCGGCACCAATATCAACCTTGATGTCCGGGCAAGACGTGAAGCGGGGAAATGGTTGGCCGGACGAGAATACGATATCGGTATTGGTGCTTTGCCCGTCGATCATCCAGGCATTGTCACTAAACCTTTGTTGAGAGTGAGAGCACAAGCGGTCTTACCATTGGATCATCCTCTTTCCATCCGAGAAGAAATTACGGCGAGTGATCTCGCGGAAGAAACTATCATACGCTTGATGCACGGTCTGTTGTTGCGCGACCAGTTGGACGATATTTTTCACTCTGCTGGTGTCACACCAAAGCAAACTTGCGAAGTGGCAGCATCTCAACTCGCGTGCTCGCTTGTTGCAGAGGGTGCTGGTGTAACTGTTGCGGACGAGTTGGTCGTCGCCCAAACCAATTCGGACAAACTAGCACTTGTACCGGTGACGCCTGAGCGCTGGATGACGTTTGGCCTGCTTTACCCGATCGTGGATGCGAAGTCCGATGCCTTGCTTTCATTCGAAAAGGAGTTGTTTGGCGTGGTCAACGCGTTGGCTCAACTAAGCCCGACGCTTGAACGTGTTCGATGACCCTGTTTGCCGGATTCCATGTTTCGACAGATTAGGAATTGCGGGAAAGATGTAATGATTGCAGTTTTCTACCCATTATTTCCCATCAGTCAGCTCATTGCTGCCTATCGTGGCGTAAGTAAAACTATGACGTGGTTGATCAAATCAGACATTGCTGCAAGGCGCGATACTGTCCGCAAGAAGACTGCTCACAGCAAACGAAGGACTTTGAAACTTCGGCGGCACCTGACTTCAGCCGCTCATTTCGACCAGAAAATCGATCATAGCGCGGGTCTTTGCGGGCAGGTTGTCGCGGCTGGCATAGATCACATGGACTCCGATAGAAGGCGGGCTGAAATCGGGTAAGATCGCCACCAATGCCCCGGCATCCAGTTCAGCCTGACAGGAAAGCTGAGGCAGACGTGTAATCCCGCGACCAGCAAGGGCCAGCACCTTTTCGGTATGACCATCGTTGCATCGAATACGAGGAGCGATTGGAACCGCGATTGCCTCACCATCTGGTCCTGGGTAGGTCCAGTTTTGGGTGACCCCGTGAAACGAAAAATCAATTAGTTGATGCCCCTTTAGGTCATCGGGGTGGCGGGGCGTGCCGTTTCGTTTCAGATAGGCGGGGGAAGCCACTGTAAGGCCTTGTGTGCAAAAAAGTTCGCGTGCAATCAAATCGGACGGAGGCAAATCACCGATGCGCACCAGCAGATCGATGCCTTCACCGATCATGTCGGCCCGGCGCTCGGATATGTCAATGTTCAGATCAACTTTGGGGTATCGCTGCAGAAATTCGGGCAACCGATCGTTCAGCCATCCATGTGCAAAAACCACAGGAACGCTCATCCGAAGCTCTCCAAAGGGTCTGTCGCCGATGGAATGCAACCTGTTTTGTACGGCGCGGGCGTCATCCACAATCCGGCGGGCGTTTTCATAGTATATGCGCCCGGATTCCGTCAGGCTGATCCGACGCGTGGTCCGATTCAATAACCGGGCGCCAAGCCGGGCCTCAAGCCGTCCGATTTCTTTACTGATATGGCTAGGCGTATGGCCCAGCAGTTTTGCGGCGGCGCTCATGCCTTCCTGTTCCACTACTGTGCAGAACAGAACCATGCCGTCGAACAAATCCTTATTATGATCCATTTGGAATAAATTGCCTTCCAGATTAGCTATTAAGCATCAACACAAGTATAGTTACATTGGTTGCAGTGTAATGAAAGGCCAAACCATGTTGGATATAAGAAACTTCGATCACATTGGCATCCGCATCAGCGACCGCGATACATCAGTCGCCTTCTATGAGTTACTGGGATTCGAGTTGATCGCGGATGGCGGCTATGACCATGGCCATCCGTTGGTGATGCTGCATCCGTCCGGGATCAACATCAACCTGTTAGGCCCCGCTACAGCTAAAGCTGGTGAAAACGTCTTGATGGATGAGGTCGAGAAGTTTCCCGGCATCACGCACCTAGCCGTCAAGGTAAGGGACGCCGAAGCAACCGAGGCCTTTGTTACCGAACGCAGCATAGCCATAACAGGCCGTCGAGAATTTCGCGGTACCAAGACAATTTTCATCCGCGATCCGGATCGTAATGTCCTGGAACTTGTTGGTCCCGGACCATCTGTCGCGCAACTGATCGCCGAGCATGTGCACGGTTGAACCCCCATCATTAATGGAGATGCTCCCATGACCACTTTCATCAAACCGTTCGCCGCAGCCCTGAGCTTGACGATCAGCGCCGTAGCACTCCCAGCAACCGCAGAAATACCTATGATCAAAACAGTGGATGGTGTCGCAACATACCCAGACGGCTATCAAGGCACGCCTGTCCGAGCCGCAGATAATGACCCGTTTCTGTCACCGACCAACTCGGCGCTGATCCTTATCGACTACCAGCCGCCGATTTTGGCTGGGGTTAAGAATATCAACCACGAAGAGCTGATCAACAATACCACGGGTCTGATAAAGACCGCCGTGATTTACGACATCCCGATCATATTCAGCCATGTTGCCGTAGGATTGAACGGCTATGATCCTATGATCGAAGATTTGCGCGAACTGGCCCCGAACGCGGTATTTGTTGACCGGACCAATGTGAACGCTTGGGAAGAGCCTGAATTTGTAGCTGCAGTTGAAGCAACGGGCCGAAAGAAGCTGATAATGGGCGGTCTTTGGACGGATGTATGTCTGGCTTATCCCGCGATTGAGGCCGAGTTGGCCGGATATGACGTCTACGTTCCGGAAGATGCCGTTGGATCGATCACTCAGACCAGCCACGCAAACGGCATGCGCCGCATGATCGAGGCTGGTGTTGAACCTATAACATGGAATGTGGTTCCAGCCGAACTGCAACGCGACCACGCGCGCACCGATAAACTGCAGGCCGTCACTCGCGTTTTTATGGAGCATCTTTTCAAAGTTGATCCGGACTCAACCTGGTAAATTCAACATCTGTCAGGGGCTTCGGTCCCTGACGACGAATTCTGCTTGAAATCAGGCTTTGCCTGTTTGCACTTGAGCAATTTCTAGAAAGCCGGCGTCTGTTACTATGGGGAACCTGATTGGGACAGCTCCCCGCTGCTGATTGCGGTTCAGCAACAACTTGTCCTTCCGGGCGCAAACACCAAAATCGAGAACAGCCCGAACCCACCATTTGCTTGAGGTTGCCATTGTGACGGTTGGGTCCGTCAAATCAGGCATTCGCGACATTGGCAATTTAATGGTCCGAACTCACACCATAGGCAATTTTGCGCACCCTCGGGGCTGTATTCTATATCGGCTGAATGGCGGAAACAGCTGAGCCTTCCACAGTTACTCGATGCATCAGGCGTCGAAATCCGTGATAGTCGTTGATGGCCTTGTGCCATGTCGCTCGGTTGTCCCACATGGTGATGTCTCCAGTCCGCCATCGGACGCGGCATTGGAATTCAGGTTGTTTGCAATGTTCATAGAGCATGGCAAGGATTGCATCGGACTCCTCACGGGAGAGGCCCTCGATATGCGTGGTAAACACCGGGTTCACGAATAATCCGCGACGCCCACTCAAGGGATGCGTGATGACTACTGGGTGGCGTGCGTCTTGAACTGCGTTTTCTGCGTTGCTCAGTCGCCCGCTCGTTGCAGCCTCGCTTTCTTGCGCAGCTGCACCAAAGACGTGCCGCGATGAATGAATGGCTGTAAGCCCATGCAGAAATTGGCGTACCGGCACGGACAGTGCGTCATAGGCTGCGCCCATTGAAACAAAAAGCGTGTCCCCGCCGTATGGCGGCATTTCGATGGCATGGAGAATAGAACCCATGGCGGGTTCTTGATCGTACGAATGGTCGGTATGCCATCCTTCGCCGACCGCTTCTCTTTGATCCTTTTCCTTAAGCACCATGGCGATCTCAGGATGGCCATCGACAGGTCTGAAGAATCGATTGACATTGATCGGACCGAAGCGACGGGCAAATTCCAGGTGATCGTCTGGGCTGACCTGCTGATCTCTGACGACGATCACTGAGTACTTTGCAAACGCGGCGTGAATATCTTCAAACTGGGTACTGTCGCGGATGTCAGCATCCATGATCTCAGCTCCCAAACCGCCTGTCAGTGGTCTTATGTCCATTATTCTGCTCCTTGCTCTAGTGGCGGAAGTATAGGGGTGGCCAATGATCGGAGAAACTGAACTATCTGGACACAGTTTTGTTGGTGCTGCGTAAAACCTGCATCTGAACTAGCTCGATCATTTCGTGTACAGTGCGCTGGTTCAGCATAAGTGCGTTTACGTTGTTCAAACTTAACCTTCGATAACATCGGTCCCCGCATTTCGATCAACCTGCACTACGGATAAGCCTGCCTCTTACTGCAGCGCTAGCACGTTGGTCAGACGAATGCTATTTGCGCGGTCAAATGGATTTTGGCGAGCAAGGATTAGGAAGCTTGCAATTGATGCTCCTTTGCGAAATTTATGGCTGTTTCACTGATCATGGCTGAATGGGTGTGGATCGCTTTGGTGCTGGATCCGGATGATGCCCAGAGGTCTCAAAACTCTGATGTTTCTTATGCAGAAAGGGGTAGGTGATTTGTCGGCAGCGCAAAGGCTCTTTCATGTGCCGTGGTTTTTTGACGGGCTCATTGGGCTTTGAACGGTTTTAAGCTTTCTTGAAACTGTTCGATGAATTCGAGTGTCACCAGTGACGGTTGTTTCAATATTGGGCGCACAAGCGATAGTGTATGTGGAAGCAATGGCTTGAACGGCCTATAGCTCAATCCACGCGTTGAATACTGGATGGCGTCCAACTCGCTTACCACGGAAACTCCGACACCTTTTAGTGCCAACTCACAAGCTGCGGTGAACTGCCTGACTTCGATGTGGGAATTCAACTCTACGTTGGCGCTCTGAAACGCTTTGGAAAGCCGCCCAAAAAAGTCGCTGTCGCGTCGTGTATGGATAATTTTAGCATCTTTAATATCCGCTGGTGTCACCTCAGCGAGGCTTTCCAATTCATGCCCGGTGGGAAACACGCAAACTGTGCGGACATTGATGTTTCTGCTTTCAACGGCCGGGTGACCGTTAAAGCTGTCCGTGATCCCGAAATCATACTGCTCACCTATCATCCACTCGAGAATCCGTTCCGGTCGATCTGGTTCAATCGTCAGGGTGACGCCGGGCCGATCCTGCAAAAACTTGGCCACGACATCGGGAAGATGACTTGTGGCGAACCCCGGTAAGCAAGCGACGCGGATGTGACCCGCTTTGCGCTGTGTGATGTCCTGACTGACATCCGAGATTTGCTTCATCAATTCCAGAACGCGCTCTACGCTGGGTTGCAGATATCGTACCTCCTGCGAGGGCACCAAGCGACCTTCGCGGCGATCAAAAAGCTGAAAGCCAAGTGATTTTTCCAAATCAGAAAGCAGTCTACTGACTGCGGGCTGACTTATCCCAAGATCCGTTGCCGCAGCAGTGACCGACCCATTGGTGGAAACGGCCATGAGCGCTTCCAATTGCCGGATCCGCAAAGTTTGACTCATATTTTGAACCTGGTTCGTTGTTTCCCTGGTTGGTTTATAATGTAATGTTATGTTTTTCTCAAAAATTAAATGCTTGAATTATAAAATTGTAACGTTAACGTCGTGAAATCGTCATGTGTGCTGATTACGCGTTGCGGTCGGTATTCAACGAAGCATCAACCCCTGATGCATGGGAGGAATCATGAAAAAGAATTTTCTAGGCGCTCTCGCCTTAACAACTGCTCTGTCGCCGGTGGCGGCTATGGCGCAAACCGAAATTCAGTTCTGGCATGCCTTCACCGGTCGACTAGGCGATCTTGTGAAGGCTCAGGTTGAAGAGTTCAATGCCAGCCAAGATGAGTTCACTGTAGTAGAAAGCCATAAAGGCAACTATTCGGAAACCTTGAATGCGGGTATTGCTGCTTTCCGAGCAGGTGAACAACCACATATCCTGATGGTTTTCGAAGTAGGCACGGCAACGATGATGTCGGCCGAAGGGGCTATCAAACCCGTGTATGAAGTGATGGCTGAAAGCGGTGCATCATTCGATCCTGATGCCTACATTGGTGCCGTCAAAGGCTATTATACGACCACTGACGGGGACATGCTGTCGCTGCCCTTCAACTCGTCCACACCCGTTCTCTGGGTCAATCGCGATGCTATGGAAGCGGCGGGTGTTGACCCTGACACGGATTTGTCGACCTGGGAAAAGGTTGGTGACGTTCTTGACCAGCTTAAGGCTGGGGGTGAAGACTGTCCGCTGGTCACTGCTTGGCAAAGCTGGATCCACCTTGAGAACCTTTCGGCCTATCACGACGTCCCATTCGCATCGAAGGACAATGGATTTGCCGGTCTTGATACCGAGCTGATGTTGAACGGACCGACGCAGGTGGCACACCTGACCGCGATGGGTGACTGGGCCAAAGATGGCAAATTCATCTATACCGGCCGCAGAAACGAAGGTGGCGCGAACTTCCGGGCAGGTGAATGCGCGCTATTCACCGAAAGTTCGGCAGGTTATGCCGGTATTAGCTCTGAGGCTGAGTTCGAATTCGACGTGCGCCCATTGCCCTATTGGGAGGCGGCCGTAAGCGAGCCGCAAAACACCATTATTGGTGGCGCTTCGCTTTGGGTGATGGAGGGTCACGATCCTGAAGAATACAAAGGTGTCGGTGAATTCCTGAGCTTCCTGTCATCTTCGGACGTTCAGGCGAACTGGCACCAGAACACAGGGTATCTTCCAATCACCGCCGAAGCTGGCGTCGCGACCCGAAATGCTGGTTTCTATGAAGAAAACCCAGGTACTGACATTGCTGTCATACAGATGACCGCCAAAGAGCCGACTGCGAATTCGAAGGGTCTGCGTCTGGGGTCGTTTGACCAGATCCGCGGCATCATCGACGAAGAGCTCGAGGCCGTCTGGTCCGGTGAAAAGACCGCTCAGGAAGCAATGGACAGTGCGAAAGAACGCGGCGATGCCCTGCTGCGCCGGTTCGAGTCTGCCAATCAATAAGTCCTAATTTGATGCGGGCCTGTTTCGGGCCCGCATCTTCTTTATTCGGTGGTTTATCGGGATGGAAAAACGCGTCACCTTTCGCGGCTGGCTTCTGCCATTGGCGCTGATCGCCCCGCAGGTCATCATCTCCGCTGTCTTCTTCTTCTATCCGGCCGGGCAGGCGGTGTGGCAGTCCCTGTTCATTCCTGACCCATTTGGGCTGTCGTCCCAATTTGTTGGATTGGGTAACTTTGAATTCCTGCTGAGCGATAAATTCTACCGTGCTTCTTTCGTGACGACGGCGGTGTTTTCGACGCTCGTCACTCTGTGTTCAATGATCCCAGCGTTGTTTCTGGCGGTCATAGCGGACCGCCTGATCAAAGGATCGGGTGTTTACCGGACGCTGCTGATCTGGCCCTACGCCGTTGCCCCCGCTGTTGCAGGCGTGCTGTGGCTGTTCATGTTCAACACGCGTGTTGGTGTCGTGTCGTGGTACCTCGGCCAGCTTGGTTATGACTGGAACCACGTTCTGAACGGCACCGAGGCCATGGGCCTGGTGGTTGTAGCCTCAGCCTGGGGGCGTATCAGCTATAACTTCTTGTTCTTCTTCGCAGCGCTGCAGTCGGTCCCAAGATCGGTGATCGAGGCTGCGGCAATTGACGGCGCGCGCTTCTGGCGCCGGTTCTTCACAATCGTGCTGCCGCTTTTGTCGCCAACCGCGTTCTTCCTGTTAGTGGTGAATGTTGTCTATGCATTCTTTGAGACCTTTGGCGTCATCCACACGATCACTGGCGGTGGCCCACAGCAGGCGACGACCATTCTAGTCTACAAAGTCTTCTCGGATGGGTTCGTTGGACAAGATCTCGGTTCGTCCTCCGCTCAGTCCGTCATCCTGCTTATTGTCGTTGGTCTGCTGACCGTCATCCAATTCAAATACGTGGAAAAAAGGGTGCACTACTGATGGCAGCCCAACAACACGGAATGGTCGAAAAACGTGGCATGGGGATCTGGTTGACCCATGCCATGATGATCCTTGGCGTCTTAATCATCTTTTTCCCGATCTGGCTGGCGTTCGTGGCATCGACTGTGACCCAGCCGGAAATCGTGTCGCCGCCCATGCCCATTCTTCCCGGCGATCAATTCTGGGAAAACTATAAGGCCGCGCTGTTTTCCGGCGTGAACGTCCCGGTCGCCACAATGTTGTTCAACAGTCTCGTGATGGCCATCGGAATCGCAGTGGGCAAGATCATAATTTCGCTGCTGTCAGCTTTTGCGATCGTCTATTTCCGTTTTCCCGGGCGAACGACGTTCTTTTGGCTGATCTTCCTAACGCTGATGCTTCCGGTCGAAGTTCGTATTGTGCCGACGTTCGAAGTTGTCGCCGGGTTCGGCATGCTCAACAGCTACTATGGGCTGATCTTCCCCTTAATCGCCTCGGCCACGGCAACGTTCCTGTTCCGGCAGTTCTTTCTGACGATCCCGGATGAACTGGCCGAAGCTGCACGCGTCGATGGTGCCCGCCCGATGCGGTTCTTCATTGATATCGTGGTCCCCATGAGCCGAACGAATATCGCGGCGCTGTTCGTGATCCTTTTTATCTACGGGTGGAATCAATATCTCTGGCCGCTGCTCATCACTACCGATCCTGAAATGAACACCATCGTGATGGGTATCAAACAGATGTTCCCATCCGGCGACGACGTGGCGGAATGGCCGGTCATCATGGCCACTTCGATTTTGGCAATGATCCCGCCGGTCATCGTGGTGGTGTCTATGCAAAAGCTCTTTGTCCGCGGCCTTGTCGATAGCGAGAAATAAAAAATGGCAACAGTAAACTTAGAGAATGTCAAAAAGAGCTTTGGCCCGACGGACGTTATCCATGGCATCGACATAGATATTGCGGACGGTGAATTCATCGTGATTGTTGGCCCTTCGGGCTGCGGAAAATCCACGCTTTTGCGAATGGTTGCGGGCCTTGAAACCGTAACGTCCGGTGAAATCCGGATTGGAGAAGAACGAGCCAACGACAAAGAGCCTATGGATCGCGATATCGCGATGGTGTTCCAGAATTATGCGCTCTACCCACATATGTCGGTGCGCCAGAACATGGGGTATGGGCTGAAAATCGCGGGGCTTCCAAAGAACCAGATTGACCAGAAGGTGACCGAGGCCGCCAAACTGTTGCAGCTGGAAGCTTTGTTGGACCGCAAACCCCGGCAGCTTTCAGGCGGTCAACGCCAAAGGGTGGCAATGGGGCGGGCAATTGTTCGCGAGCCAGCGGTTTTCCTGTTTGATGAACCACTCTCAAATCTTGATGCCAAGCTGCGTGTTCAGATGCGTTTAGAAATCCGCGAGCTTCAGGAAAAGCTTGGAATTACATCGCTTTACGTGACTCACGATCAGGTCGAAGCGATGACGATGGCAGACAGGATGATCGTGATGAACGGAGGCATCGCTGAGCAGATTGGGACGCCATTGGAGGTATATGAAACACCAGGAACCCTTTTCGCGGCTCAGTTTATTGGTAGCCCTGCAATGAATATCTTTGATGCTCAGCGTGAAAACGGAACGGTTAAGATAGGGGGCTTAGAGATTGGCCCATCCACGGGGCCTGATACCCCACTAAAGCTTGGAATCCGACCAGAGCATCTGTTTCTGGACAACAATGGTCCGTTGGAAGCCGCTATTCAGATGGCGGAACCGCTAGGCGCAAACACCTTGTTGCATGGCCAGCTCACGGATGCAGGCGACGCGATTACGATAAGTCTTCCGGGTGTCCACCCAATCGAAGGCCGGCATCCGAGCATGCGGTTCTCAGTTGCCTCAGAGCACATGCATCTGTTTGACCATTCATCCGGCAAGAGGTTGGAAGGCTGATGGTCTTTCCACAGGTTGAAGCCTTTCGTGGTGGCAAAAACCTGATCCGGGTTGTGGGGCATCGAGGTGCGCGGGGTGTGCTGCCCGAAAACAGTATGATTGGCTTTGACTTTTTGCTCTCTATCGGCGTCCCGCTGCTTGAGTTTGATGTTGTCATGACGGCCGATGACGTACCGGTCATAACCCACAACCATCGGCTGCACGCTCCTAGCTTTCGTGACGCAAATGGCCTGTTTCTGACCGGAGAAGAGCCGAAGGTCTCGTCATTGACGTTCGAGCAAATCCAGCAATTTGACATCGGGCGGTTGGATGGTCATTCGGCTTATGGCCAACGGTTTCCGGACCAGGCTCAACTGGATGGCATCCGTGTTCCAAAGTTGCAGGATTTGCTGGATTTGGTTGATGATCCAAAATACGGCGATGCCAATTTGATGCTCGAACTGAAGTCGGATCCGGATTTGGCTCACGATGCGCTTTATAGGAAGAAATTTGTCGGGCGGGTTCTTCAAGAAGTACGTGACAAAGGATTGTCTTCGCGCGCGGTGCTCCACAGTTTTGATTGGAACCTGTTGGAGGAGTGTCAGCGGCAGGCTCCTGACATGCCGTCTTCCTACCTGACGCAGCTTCCGGAAAACGCGGCGGATGTTGGTGAGGATTCCTCGAAAGCGGTTTGCCCTGACTTTCGTGGTCGTCGTGATGAAATTCCAAATTTGGTCAAGCAAGCTGGCGGTTCGCTTTGGTGCCCATACTACACGGATGTAACGGCTGAAAATGTGGCGCGCGCAAAAGAACTGGGCCTATGTGTTGCCGTGTGGACGGTCAATTCGCACGAAGAAATAGGCAGAATGATCGACCTGCGCGTGGATGCAATTGTATCTGATTATCCTGGGCGGGTTCAAAGGCATCTGTCGGATTTGGGCATGAGGTGGAGTGTCGATTGCCGGTGAGCACCGCGCCACAAAAGCTGACGCCGTTCATGTTCTTTTCAGTTGCAGTTGGGAAGGATCAGACACATCAACTAGCCTAAATTTGCAAAAGAACCATCGTCTAAAGTACTGTGCAATTGTCAGGTAGCCGCATTGGATCATGCCGAAAGGCTGGCCAATGGATGCGATTAAGATCCGTGTGCAGCAGAAATTGCTTCGCTTGGAGAGGTCGGCGTGAACAGTGTGTTACACTAACAAAAAACATACCGAGAAAAAACAAAGCTATCCGTGAAGTGGCGCATTCAATTAGAGGGGCGCAGTTTGTGAAAACTCAGTGTCGTAGTGAATTTGCGGTGAATGAGCCGATATCCCCCGCTTCATCGAGATAATAATTTGGACCTGCAACCAACGGAAAACCGGATACTCGGGACAAATGCTCAATCAACGAAGCTTTAGTGCTCAATGTAGGCTGAATGTCCGTCTTGCAACCTGATGAAGCCGTCTTGAGGTTCGTTCAATTCAAATACCTCTTGTGCGGATAGGCCCAGGAATATTCCTCGAAACACGCGGGATGTTAGTCCGTGGCCAACAATTATTACTGTTCCTTCGAACGAGCTGCTCGAATACCATGAGGAAACACGATTGTGCACGTCAGCATAGGACTCTCCACCCGGGGGTGGATAATTCCAGCGATCAGAGCATCGCGCTTCCCATTCCTTGGGAAACTGTCGAGTGATCTCTTTTTCAGTCAATCCTTCCCATTGCCCGAAACTGCATTCCACCAAACTGGTCTCGTACTCGATGATTTCTGGCGGCAGACCTAGTTCCTTGATCACGATTGATGCTGTCTGTGCAGCTCGGCCAAGCGGGCTCGAAAATATTGTCAGCGAATGATCGAAAGAAAGGCGGCTTCGTAGTTTACTTGCGTTTGCCAATGCTTGACGAATGCCTCGTTCGGTCAGGGGCGAGTCCCGACGTCCTTGCCTCCGTTTTTGGGAGTTCCATTCGGTCTCGCCGTGACGAAGCAAATAGAAGGTTGGGCTGATGTTCTGGTCTCGCACTTGTTGACTACTTTATTCATCGACGCAAAGCGAAGTAATTCTGATTTTTAGTTTAAGCAGTATCTCGTCTAAGCGGGCAACTATTGTCGAAAAAAGCAACCAATCCTCTGGTTGACACAATTGATAACACGAATGAAGGGCCGCTACACGACCTGTGCGTTAAATGAGGCGTCGCTCATTTTGATCCTTTAAGGGCTCTCCGCCGACTTGGTTTGCGCTTAAATTCGATGACATCTTCTCGGATGCGTGGACATGATGGAAGAACTTATAGGCGAAAATCGCAAAACTTGCGCGTAGTGGGTATTGGGGTCGTATCAAAATCGACGGCTTCGCTAAGGCCGAATGGCTGAATACTGTGTCGCTCGATATTCGTATCGGAGACTGACACTGCTCTGCAAAGCGCGTTCAGAAAAGGGCTCAACTGCGATTGATATATTCCGCGATAGCTGCCCGACTGCCGTGTTTCCAGATCGTAGTTAGCCAGAAGGCAAAAGCTCTGGGAAAGTCTGCACCGAGGGCGCAAGCATCGCTATAGTGTTGCTGGCCGACCCAGAGTTCTGGATCGTCTTTGGACGCCAGCGAAGCTTTCTGTAGACTCTCCCATTGGGGGTCATTGGGGGCGATTTCGGAGCCATCTTCACGGTATCCTGCACACATCCGGCACCAGAAAGCTTCGGCCAGCGCGAGCCCGCTTATGGAAGAGCCTGCCGCAAGTGCATCACGAAGTGACGGCAGCAAGAACCCGGGGTGTCGCGCCGATCCATCGAAAGCAACCCGGCGCGTCGTGTCGTGAATGGCCGTATTTGCAAATCGCGTCTCAACTTGCTCAAGGTATTCATTTGCAGTCGCTCCGGGGACGGCTGCGACATGAGGCAGAATTTCTTCTTCTTGGACCTTTCTGAAAAACGCCAAGATATCCCGGTCCTGCATGCAATCCGAAATTGTCGGGACATTCAGTATTTCGCCGACATTAGCAAGCAACTGGTGACCGCCGTTCAAGATGCGCAGTTTCATCGTCTCATAGCTTTGGACATCACGGGTCAGCGTGACGCCAACCTGTTCCAGGGGTGGGCGCCCGGCGCAGAAATCGTCCTCGATCACCCATTGGCGATAGTTCTCGTGCGAGACGGGTGCTTGGTCATCGACGCCAAGTGCGTGGCATTGTGATATCACTTGGTCTGTTGTAGCGGGCACGATGCAATCCACCATTGAATTGGGGAATGCGCCGTTCTGGTCTATCCAGTCGGCCAGAGCAGGGTCAGACAGGCGTGCTAGACCGACAACGCAGTTCCTCAGGATCACGCCATTATCCTTAAGGTTATCGCAGCTCAGCGCGGTGAAGGGTTTGATGCCCTGCGCCCTGCGCTGCTTGAGCGCCGCAATGATCGCACCGAAGGCCGTGCGCGGCTGGTTTGGATTTGCTGCATCATGAAGAATTTCTTGGTGATCTGTGTCGAGGGCACCCGTGTTGGCATCTCGGTAATATCCACCTTCGGTCACTGTCAAAGACACAATCTTGATGGAAGGCTCGGACATCTTGCGGATCAACGCTGCATTGCCGGCCTCGACCGGAAGATAATCGATCATCGGACCAGTTACCTCGGCGGACATCCCTTTCGGGTCCAGTTCGATCAATGTCGTCAAGCAGTCCTGCGCCAGCAGACGCCCTCGCATCTCGGAATCGTAGCTTCGCACACCGGCTCCGATGATTGCCCAGTCGTGGGCCTGACCTTGCTGCATCAACTGGTGGATATACCAAGCCTGATGCGCGCGGTGAAAATTCCCGAGACCGATATGGACAATGCCGGGCGTCAGGTCCGAGCACCTGTAAGATGGGGTCCTGACAGTTGTCGGCAGGTTTGAAAGGTTATCTCGCCTTAGATGTACTGCAGGATTTGCGTTTGCCACAGGATTCATCAGCTCATCCAGTTTCCGCCATCGACGTTATATGTCTGGGCGACAATGTACCTGGCTTCGTCAGAGGCCAGAAATACAGCCATCCCGGTCAGATCCTCTGCGCGACCCATCCGCCCATAGGGAACAGCTGCCGCCACTTCGCGTTTCTTTTGGCCGAGCGGTTTATCTTCATGTTTTGCAAAGAACGCATCAACGCCGTCCCAATGCTCGCCATCAACAACACCCGGAGCAATTGCGTTCACGTTGATTCCATGAGCGATCAGGTTCAGCCCTGCCGATTGGGTCAGCGATATGATCGCCGCCTTGCTGGCGCAGTAAACCGCGACCAAAGGTTCCCCCCTTCGCCCAGCCTGAGATGCCATGTTGATGATCCGACCTTTGGTCCCGTGCTCGATCATGTGCCGGGCGACCGCTTGCATCGTGAACAAAGCACCCGAGACGTTGATGTCAAACACGCGGTTGTAGTCTTCCCGCTCAATCTCAACGATTGGGGCGGCGGTGAAGATTGCCGCATTGTTGATCAGAATGTCGATAGGGCCGAAATGTGTAGCGGCTCTTGCGACGGCCTCATCTATGCTTTCTTGGTTTGTCACGTCCATCTCGATGGCGAATGCAACCTGACCCAATTCTGCGGCGGCGTCTTTCGCACGCTGGATGTCGATGTCGGCGATGGCAACACGCGCGCCTTCTGCAACATAAGCTTTGGCAAAGGCCAATCCGATGCCTCGCGCAGCCCCGGTGATCAGGGCGGTTTTGCCTGCCAAGCGTGTCATTCGATCCGCAAGCCTTTCGCATCAAACCGATGGATGACATCTGCACGCGGTGTCAGGTGAATTCGATCCCCATGGCGGAAGCCGACCTCACCATCTGCGCGGACGGTTATGGTTTCGGCCAGGCCGGTCTCGTGGACGTGAAAAAAGGTGTCCGATCCCAAGTGTTCTGAAACGCTAACAATCCCGGACCATTCACCTTCAGTTTCAGAAACCGCGATGTGTTCCGGGCGAATACCGATTGTTTGTGCGCCGTGTTTCGCCGCCTCTGGTCCTTCGATGAAGTTCATTTTGGGCGAGCCGATGAACCCTGCAACAAACAAGTTGCGCGGCGTCCGATATAATTCAAGCGGGCTGCCGACCTGTTCGATCACACCGGCCTGAAGCACGACGATCTTGTCGGCCATTGTCATGGCTTCAACCTGATCGTGCGTCACGTAAATCATCGTTGTCGCCAGACGTTCGTGCAGTTCGCTGATCTCCAGCCGCATGCCGACGCGCAGCGCCGCGTCTAGGTTTGAAAGGGGCTCGTCGAACAGGAATGCCGCGGGCTCACGAACAATGGCGCGACCAATGGCAACGCGCTGGCGTTGCCCACCTGAAAGCTGCCCCGGGCGGCGGTCGAGATAATCGCTCAGGTTCAGAACGCTTGCTGCGCCTTCGACCCGCTTGTCGATTTCGGCCTGATCCAGCTTGGCCATACGCAAGGGAAAGGCGATGTTCTTGCGCACACTCATATGCGGGTACAGAGCATAAGACTGGAACACCATTGCCAGACCACGTTTGGCGGGCGGTACGTCGGTTGCATCCGCGCCATCAATGTCGATGGAGCCCGAAGTGATGTCCTCTAGCCCCGCAATGAGCCGCAACAGCGTGGACTTGCCACAACCAGAGGGCCCAACGAAGACGGTGAATTCACCGTCCTCGATAGTCAAATCTAGTGGTGGAATGACCTCTACGTCACCGAAGCTTTTGGTCACTGACTTGAGTTGGATACGTCCCATAGTCGTCTTCCTTATTTCACAGCGCCGAAAGTCAGGCCGCGGACAAGTTGTTTCTGGCTGAACCAGCCAAGGATGAGGATTGGTGCGATCGCCATGGTCGATGCCGCGCTGAGCTTGGCGAAGAACAGGCCTTCGGGGCTGGAATAGCTGGCGATGAATGCGGTAAGCGGCGCTGCGTCAACGGCAGTCAGGTTGAGCGTCCAGAATGCCTCGTTCCAGGCAAGAATGAAGTTCAGTAGCACGGTCGAGGCGATGCCGGGCACGGCCATGGGTGTCAACACATAGAGGATTTCTTCTTTCAGCGTGGCACCATCCATCCGGGCGGCTTCCAGAATCTCACCGGGGATTTCACGGAAATAGGTGTAAAGCATCCAGACGATGATCGGCAGGTTGATCAGCATCAGCACCACGACCAGCCCTCCGCGCGTGTCCAGTAGACCCAACCGGATGAACAGCAGATAGATCGGGTAGAGAACACCCACCGCGGGCAGCATCTTGGTGGACAGCATCCACAGCAGGATGTCCTTGGTACGCTTGGACGGCACGAAGGCCATGGCCCATGCTGCGGGCACTGCGATGATCACGCCCAGAATGGTTGATCCACCTGCGATGATCACCGAATTCCACAGGAACCGCATGTAATCCGAGCGTTCCTGTACGATTGCATAGTTCTCGAGCGTCCAATCGAAGTTCAGGAACAGCGGTGGGCTGGCGATCGCCTGAGCCTCGGTTTTGAAGCTGGTCAGGATCGTCCAGAGGATCGGGAAAAAGATCAGCAGACCAACGGCCCAGGCAAGGGCGGTGTTCAGCGATTTACGACGGGATGTGACGGCGCGGGCCATGGTGGTTCCTCCTCACGCGTCCAGGTTTTTGCCAACGATGCGCATCAGGAAGATGGCAACGATATTGGCAAGGATGATGGCGTAGACACCTCCGGCTGATCCAAGGCCGACATTCTGGCTTTCCAGCACGCGCTGGAATATCAGGTAGGTGAGGGTTCGGGTGCCGAAGGCGCCGCCGGTGGTCACGAAGATTTCGGCGAAGATCGACAGAAGAAAGATCGTCTGGATCAGGATCACGATGGTTATCGCGCGGCTCAGATGTGGCAGGACGATGTGATAAAAGCGTTTCAGGACTGGCGCACCATCCATTTCGGCTGCTTCCAGCTGTTCACTGTCCAGTGACTGAATTGCGGTCAGCAGGATCAGTGTCGCGAAGGGTAGCCACTGCCATGAGACGATCATGATGATCGAAGTCATCGAGGCCTCGGATAGCCATGAGATCGGCTCGGCCCCGAAAAAGCGCCATAGATGGGCCAGCAACCCATTCACAGGATCCATGAACATGTTCTTCCACACCAACGCAGACACCGTGGGCATGACAAAGAAGGGAGCGATCACGAGGATACGGACAACGCCCTGACCCCACATGGGTTGATCCAGCAGCATCGCTAGTAGAATGCCTAGAATTACGGTGATCACCAAGACGCCGCCTACGATCATCAACGTCGCTTGCACCGCGGGCCAGAAGGAGCTGGACGAGACGAACCGGACATAGTTGTCGAACCCGACCCAGCCCAAGTCGCCACCGCGAAGGGGCAGATACTTCTTGAAGGAAAAATACAGCGTCATCGTCAGGGGCACGAGCATCCAGCCAAGTAGCAGGACCACTGCGGGTGCCATCATCAGGCGCGCGACGGATCGGGAATGTTGAGTTGCCATGACGCAAACCCTCTCTGTTCAGGCATAACCAAAGCCTGCGAGAAAAACGCGAGTTGTGGAAGGGTAGAGCGGGGGGCAGACCTCTGCCCGCCCGCCGGGGAGGGATGCCTCAGTAGCCTGCGGCTTCCATTTCTTCGGTGGTGAAGGCCTGCGCTTTGGCGAGTGCTTCGTCCACTGACTGCTGTCCGGCATAAACTGCCGAGAACTCCTGACTTACTTGCGTAGCGATACCGGCAAACTCGGGGATCGCGACGAACTGGATACCCGTGTATGGCGTCGGCTGTGCGCAGCAATTCTGTGGATCGGCCATCAGGATCGACTCTAAGGTCATGTTCGCAAAGGGAACTTCCTTGTAGTTCGGGTTCTCATAGAGCGAGGTTCGCGCGCCCGGCGGCACATTGGCCCAGCCTTCATTTTCGGCCACCAACTCAATGTAGTCTTTCGAGGTCGCCCATTCGATGAATTGCTTTGCCGCGTCCTCTTGCTGCGTGCCCGCTGGGATCGCTAGCGCCCAGGCCCACAACCAATTGGCGCGTTTATCTACGCCTTCCGAGTTCGGTGCCAGTGCAAAACCAACCTTGTCTGCCACTGTCGAGTCGTCAGGATTGGTCACGAAGGATGCCGCGACGGTTGCGTCGATCCACATGCCACACTTGCCCTGCTGGAACAACGACAGGTTTTCATTGAACCCATTGGTGGCGAAGCCTGCCGGGCCAGATTCATTCATCATGTCGACGAAGAAAGTGAGCGCTTCTTTCCATTCCGGCTGATCGAATTGGGGCTTCCAATCCTCGTCAAACCAGCGTGCGCCGAAGGAATTGCCTGTCACGGTGATAAAGGCGCCGCCTTCACCCCAACCAGCCTTGCCACGTAGGCAGATGCCGTTGATGTCATTGTCCCGATCCGTCATCGCAGCGGCAGCTTCGCGGATGAATTGCCAGGTCGGCGCGTCGGGCATTTCAAGGCCGGCCTGTTCCATCAGGTCAGTGCGGTACATGATCATCGAGCTTTCGCCATAGAATGGTGCGGCATACAGCGTCCCTTCATGGCTTAGGCCCCCCGCCATTGCGGGCAGAATGTCCCCGACATCGTAGTCTTCGGACAAACCATCCAGCGGAACCAACCAGCCATTCGCGCCCCAGATGGGCGTCTCGTACATGCCGATGGTCATGATGTCGAACTGACCGCCCTTGGTCGTGATGTCGGTGGTGACGCGCTGACGCAGCACGTTCTCTTCCAGCGTTACCCATTCGACGTCGATACCGGTCGCTTCGGTGAATTTGTCAGTATAGCCCTGCATCCGGATCATGTCGCCATTATTCACGGTGGCGATCGTGATGGATTGCGCGTGGGCTGCGGCCGTAGCGACGAATGTCAATGCAGTCGCCGCGCGAAGTGCGTGCTTCAGATACATCCCTGTCCTCCCTGAGCTTGGATGTCGTGCAGAGAGCGTAGAGCGTAAATTGTCGCGCCGTCAATAAAAACTTTACGCGCGTTAAAATTATCGAGTTATGCCGAATTCCTTAATACGAGCCGCGCAGGGAAAAGGGTTTCTGTTCGTGTCTCAAATTCTCCCCCATTTTCAATGAGTTCGAATAGCGTTTCGACACTTCTTCCGGCCACGTTGTCGTAATCATGCGCAGCTGTGGTCAGAGAAGGGCAGGTGAATTTTGCGAACGGATGATCGTCATTTGAGGCCACGCGCAGCGTGCAATCGTTCTTGCGTCCGACCCGAATCCCCTGTTCGTAACAGGCCGCAAGAAAGCCAATTGCCAGTCGGTCATTGCTGCATAGAACTGAATTCGTCCTCAATTGACGCTCGTCCAGAACTTTCAACGCGCCCCGGTGACCGATCTCTTCAAATGCCCAGCCTATGCCGTCGATTTTGATGATATGAGGCTCGAACCCAAGACGATCCATCACCTCAACATAGGCTTTTCGACGTTTGTTGGCATTCGGATTCGCAGGCGTACGCATTTCAAAGAAAGATGGCGGTTCGCCAGTGCGGGTCATGTATTCGACCGTTTGTGACACAAAACTGAAATTGTCCGACCCAACAAAGGCAGCCCCCAAACCATCCAGGTTGCTGTCAAACAAGACCGTTGGCACGTTGGCACAGAATTTCTCGATCGCGGATCGGTCCGAGATACGCCCCAAAGGGGCTAGCAAAACCCCGGCGGGTTTCAGGGATTGCAGGCCGTCCAGAATTTCGTTCTCGAGCTTTTGCTCGCCATGTGAGCTGAAGAGAGACGGTCGATAGCCCGCCGCGATGCAGGATTGTTCCAGATACCGTGCGATTTCTGCAAAGAAAGGGTCAGACAAATAGGGTACGACGATGCCGATATTCTTGGTCAGCTTTCGGTTCTGGTTCACCGCAAAAATGTTAGGGCGGTAATCAAACCGTTCGAGCGCTTCTTCGATGCGCGCCCTTGTCGTCGGGCGAACACTTTCGGGATCATGGAAATATTTGGATACTGTGGGCCGCGAAATGCCGCTGAGGGCTGCGAACTCTTCCATATTCTTAATCTTGGTCATGCTAGTCTGCCTGCGGATCATAGCCGCCTTGATTTTATCGTATCTTTACATATTCTTTGCGCGCGCTAAAAAATCAATAGCCAGACGGTCTCCGAGTAGTTGAACGGGGCGAGGGGTTTGAATGTATCTCGGGATCGATATCGGAACTTCGGCTGTCAAGCTTGCCTACGCGGATAGGGACCGGATTCTCGCGACATCTTCGGTGGGGATACAGACATCTTCACCCCAGCCCGGCTGGTCTGAGCAGCACCCGGACCTTTGGTGGAAGGCGACACTAGACGCTTTGAACCAACTTGTGGGCCGAATTGAGTTGTCCGAAATCAAGGCCGTCGGATTGTCCGGTCAAATGCATGGAGCCGTTTTGCTGGACCGCGATCTGCGTCCGATCCGCCCGGCGATCCTTTGGAATGACAGCAGATCAGCACGCGAGTGTGATGAACTGCGTGCGGCCGAACCACAGATTGGACAGATTGCGGGTGTCCTGCCCTTGCCAGGCTTTACCGCACCTAAGATTGCATGGCTTAGACAACATGAGCCCGAACATTACGGTCGACTTGCCCATATCCTGCTGCCCAAAGACTACATCGGCTTATGCCTGCATGGAGAATTGGCAACCGATACGTCCGATGCGGCCGGAACAATGTGGCTCGATCAGGCGTCGCGCAAATGGAATGCCGCTGTCACCGAAGCCACATTTGTAAAGCCCGACTGGTTACCGCCAGTATTCGACGGTCAAACGGTTGTTGGGAAAGTGACCGCACGTGCTGCGGCAGAGACAGGGCTGAAACCCGGTATTCCCGTCGTGGCTGGAGGAGGGGACGCGGCAACAGGGGCGGTGTCATTGGGTGCTACCGAGCCAGGGCGTGGGTTCATCTCACTTGGGACATCCGGTCAGCTATTTGTGGCTAATCGAAGTTATAAGCCTAACCCTGAACGCTATGTTCATG
Organism: Ruegeria sp. I3; assembly: GCF_056532525.1. NCBI lineage: Bacteria > Pseudomonadati > Pseudomonadota > Alphaproteobacteria > Rhodobacterales > Roseobacteraceae > Ruegeria > Ruegeria sp. I3. Next base: position 230,601 of record NZ_JBQFNI010000001.1, read on the forward strand.
CTTTTGCACACACGCTGCCCGATCGTTGGTATCAAATGGCTGCGATGCTGAACGGGGCAAGGCCCATTTCATGGATTGGGGATCAGTTGGGGCTGACTTCTACCGAAGTTGTCGCGCTTGCTGAAACGGTCAACGGTGATCGCGTTCCTATTTTTCTGCCCTATCTGACGGGTGAACGCAGCCCGCACGGAGACCCACGTATTCGGGCCAGTTTCTTTGGACTGGAGGATTCAACAACACGTGCTGACATCTGCCGCTCTGTAGTTGAGGCAATTGCGTTTAGCTTTGCCGATGCAGCGCTCAGTTTTGGTGACACAATTGACGACCTGCCCGAATTGGCCGCCATAGGAGGCGGCAGCCGATCAGAATTGTTGCTTGGTTTGATCGCAACGGTGATTGGAAAACCCATTGTACGATCTGATGGGGCGGATTCCGGTCCGGCATATGGCGCAGCCCGGCTCGCGGCGTGTGGTCTCGGCGCGTTGACGAAAGCCGATTTGGCATATCAGCCGCCCACAACCGAAAGGTTTGAGCCCGTTGAAATAGCTGCACTTTCCGAGCGGTTGATAAAATTCCGCCGACTTTATTCTGCGGTTAAAGGTGTAAATTGATCGCACTAATAATCTTCAGTATTTAGATCGTCCCCCGCGCTAGATGGACCTGCGTTGGTGAAGCAATAGGCATGACATGGATCGACGTATGGGTGATAACTAGGTCTGAGAGGTGCAGATCATGCCGTCAATTTTCGTTAGGATTAGGTGCTGCGGATCTGAGTTTTGGGCTGAGCTATGGCTATCTTGACCACAATGAAATGCGTGATGTCAGCGACCCAGAGCCCCTCAGGAACAAATCTGCACCATTAAAGCAAGAGCGAAAGGGGTTGCGAAGCAAAAACTCGTTATCGGCATAGCCATAGATTAATCCATGTTTCTTGGCGGTTGTCGATAGATACTCGTGGCCTTCAATCTTGTGCTAAGGCGGTAGCACATACTCCCTAGCTGCGCGAACCGCTTGCCGTGATTGGTAGTCTTTTCGGGCGCACGGAAGAACTCTTTCCAACACTTTTGACTGCGAAACATTTTTTTCGATAGGCAGTTTCAATTACTCGACCGAAACGTGTTTCGCACCACAATCAGCGAATCCGCGAATTAGTTTTGCCGCGTCTTCTTCGTTGTCCGGTACAAGCGGCTGCAGCCTCGCCGAGACGGGAATCCCCAGCCTTACGAGTTCAGCCATCGCATTGAGTCGCTCGGAGACCGCCGGAAAGCAACACTTCTCTGCAGCTAGTGGTGATCGAGGTCTTTCGGGACCCGTCGTGTGAAGTAGAAGACCTCTGCATTCACAAATGAGAAGGGAACGGTTTTGTTCTCCAGCATGTACTACGCCCTTGATCAGCTCCGGTTAAAGCTGAAGGGAAACAGAAGTTTACCTGTTGGGAATGGTGCCCGGGGGCGGAATCGAACCACCGACACGAGGATTTTCAATCCACTGCTCTACCCCTGAGCTACCCGGGCACGGGAATGGCGTTTGCCATTGGGTGGAGGCCTTCTATGACTTGCCACAGGCAGTGTCCAGAGGCTTTTTGACATTTTTTCAATGCGGGCGAGACGTGGGGCTTTCGGTTGGTTCCGAGGTCGTCTCGGCGTCTTCTTCACGTTGCGATGGCACCGCATAAGAACCGTTTAGCCATTTTGCCAGATCGATATCCGCGCAGCGTTTGGAGCAGAATGGTCGAAAGGCCTGCTGGGTATCTTCTCCGCAGATCGGGCAGCTCATTTCAGAATCTCCGTCAATGGGATACGACCACGTTTGCGCTGTAGTTCGAAATGGCCAAGCGGGGTCCAACCGGCCAAAATCGTCTCGTCAGGATCGGACTTGAATGCCGACCGCAAGGCCGATTCGAAACCCCTCCGGTCTTTCTTGGGCATCGGTGCAAGGTCCAGAGTGATCTGCCCCCCCAACCCGCGCACGCGCAGGGCGCGCGGCAGGGCTTTGGCGCAGGCGAAGTTAGCTTTGGTTCCCGCCGCGAGAGATGTGTCGGCGCCGGTGTTCACATCCACCGCAACCAGCGCGCGGGTCGGTTGGATATAGAGGTGTCCTCCACCGGGAAGCGCTTCGGAAATCCCCTTTGCTGCATCGAGCGCATCAACGACACCGTGGTCCTCAAATCCGCCGGATGCGGTCACGACCTCGGCCGGGTCCGTCCAATCACGCCAGGCCAGGATATGCGGACCATCGCCCTCGCTCAGCAATTCTGGTTCACTGCCCGTGTCAGCCAATACCTGCTCGGCAAGTGCCAACATGGCTGAGATATCTTCAGCGATTTCATCTGCATCCGCCGTCTGACAGCACGAGCGCAGGATCAGGCCGTGCGTGCTGTTTCCCATTTGCTCATGCGCGATTTCGAGAAGTTGGTCGCGCATATCTTCATCACGGATTCGGCGCGAGATGTTCAGGCCGGGCGCGTCAGGTGTCACGATCGCAAAGCGGCTTTTGAACAAAATACGGTTCGAGACGGGTATGGTTTTGCCGGGCTCGGCATATCCGGTCACCTGCACCAGTAGCAAAGTACCGGGTGCCAACCCTTTGACTTGCCTCAGAAAAGCCGGGCCGTCGGGTGTGGTGAGAAACATGCCGCCCTGACCTTTGACCGGGCGATCGGCGCGGGCGCGGTAGATCGTACCTGGCGCAGGGGCATCTGTGGCGATCAGGAAATCGTCGAGAATACCATCCACCATCAGAGCTGCAGCTTCGCGTTCCTGAATATGATCCAGAATGATGGTACGACCCTTCATGATACCTCGCGATATAAGGGATAGCCGATGCCTTGCAGCAGTGCAGCCGTTTCGGATAAGGGCAGGCCGACGATACCGGTGAACGAGCCTGAAATCCACGGGATGAATGCACCGGCAGGGCCTTGTATTGCATAGGCTCCGGCCTTGCCCTGCCAGTCATCCGTCGCAAGATAGGCATTGATTTCGCTGTCAGACAGACGTTTCATCTTTACCTGAGAAACCACGTCACGCTGGAGGATTTTATCCCCGCGCCGCACAGCGACCGAAGTGATCACCCGATGGCGTCGGCCGGACAGGGCGTGCAGAAACTCTGCAGCTTGTCCCGCGTCTTCGGGTTTGCCAAGAATGCGGCGACCCAGTGCGACCGTAGTGTCAGCACATAAGGTGATATCATCGCTATCAGCTTGAACAGCCTGAACTTTTTGCCGGGTGATGCGGCTACAATAGGGGGTCGGCAGTTCGCCATTCAGCGGCGTTTCATCGATATCCGGCGGACGGATCGCATCGGGCCGAACGCCAAGCTGCGCCAGCAGGTCCAGCCGCCGCGGGCTGCCCGATCCGAGGATAAACGCCATGTACGAAGCGTTACTTGAAGCGATAGTTGATCCGACCCTTGGTCAGATCATATGGGGTCATTTCGACCTGAACTTTGTCGCCGGCCAGAACACGGATGCGGTTCTTGCGCATCTTGCCTGCCGTATGTGCGATGATCTCATGGCCGTTTTCCAGCTCGACCCGAAACGTCGCATTAGGCAGGAGTTCCTTCACGACACCGGGAAATTCGAGCGTATCTTCCTTGGCCATGTTGTCTCCATCATTAGGTTGCACCTGCAGAATCTGCAGATCGTGCGCTTAAATGAGCCTATTTCGGCCTTATTTCAAGGGCGAAGTCACCTAAAGGGGTGATATTGTGACTGAATCGACCCGAGCGTCTTGCTCGGTCCAGTGCGTGCGGTTCAACACCCACCCGTCTGCGCGGACGTTTGCAATTGTGGACAGGTCGGCCTCGGCATAGGTCCAGCCGGCGGTATTCAGCGTGCCCTCGGCAAGCACTCCCGTCGGTGGGAACCCGATATCGGGCGGGCCAAACACGCCACCCATGCCGGTATTCATGTCGACTGCTTCGGACCATTCATTGCCGCCAACTAACGATGACATTACCGTAACGCATTGATTTTCAAGGGCACGAGACATGGCGCCGATCCGCACACGCCAATACCCGGACAGGGCTTCGGTGCAGGATGGTACGAGGATCAAGTCGGCCTCGCTCAGGGCCCGACCCAAGAGAGGGAACTCACTGTCATAGCAGATCAGAACGCCGATTTTACCCAATGCGGTATCAAACAGTTTCAACGAACCGCCCGGGGCGATGTCCCAGGCCTCGCGTTCAAACCGTGTCATGATCTGCTTGTCCTGATGATCGAGACGACCGTCAGGAGCGTAGAACACTGCGCGGTTCACCGGGCGCCCTGGTCCGTCGATGACCGGGGCGGAAGCCCCCAGAATGTATGTGTTATACATCTTTGCAAGGCGCGAATGCACAACTTGTACATCTTCCATCCGGTCGGAAACCGCCCGGATTGAGCGTTCGAGATCGCCGGCCACCTTAGGGCCGTCGAGCGTCGACAACTCCATTGCGCCGTATTCGGGAAAGACCAGAAGGTCGGCACCTTGTCCTGCGGCCTCGGAAACCCATGCCTCAAGCTTGTCTTCATATTGAGCCCAACTATCGAGCCAATCGAGGTCGTAGGCGGCGGTGGCGATTTTCATTCCCGAGTCCTATGTCTGGTCGCTGCGCGACACTAGAACAGCAGATCGTCCAGGGCTACTGCAATCGCGGCACGGGTGGTTCTGAAACCTATGTTGCGACTTACTGTTTCGAGGCGGGTGTGTGTTTATTGGCAGGCTTTCTCGGCCGCCGGTGCAGAGATTGCATCGAATGGCTGATCAGAGGTCGAGTTGACCTATCGAAGAACCTGAACGAAACAGGCAAGGAACTCCACCTCGGGCATCAACTTTGCAACTTCTTCAAGCGCGCGAAGGGGCAGTTTTACATCAAGAACATTGGCCCCGGGGATATCGACTCACAGAAACAAGGCGTTGTCATTTGTAACGGCATCGTGCACCAAGGATGCGGCCAGAAGGGCAAATCCGGGGATCAGGTATGTCCTCGATCCGGTCGGTCAGGCTGGTTTGCGAAATCCCGAAAAAGCGGTGAAACGCCTTGTCCAGAGCTTCGTGAATCTCGAACCCTTCATCAAAGGCGAGGAAGGCGAACCCCAGTGTAATCAGCAGCCAGATAATAGGCTTGCGTTGCAGGAAAACCTGATAACTAGCCAAGGCGACTTAATGGACGCGATCAGGCTATCGCAAAACGGTCACTACCACGCGCTCTGATCGTCGGTAAACTGCGGCTCAATCGGGGCTTCAAGTTCATTTTGGGTGTGGATGTCGGGCTTGATTACCGGATCGGATCACTCGGGATTTTCCGCACGGAACAGGGCCCATGCGTCCTGCGAGGTGCCGTCCGGCTTGGTGCATATACCTACCTGACCCGAACCAGTGTCTTTGATCTTGTAGCTGCCGCCAATCTCAAGGCAGTAGGCTGCTGCTGGGTTCACCACCTGATGCGTTTTTCCATGTGCCTTGCGGTACAGCTCCCATGCATCGGCGGACGTACCGTCGCTCAGTGCGCAGCGAGACGTGGTCAGGTCATATTCGCCTCCAATTGAGCCACAGTACACGGCGGCGGGATTTGCAAGGCCGACCGGCTTGCTGCCATCCGCGCCCGCATGGTGTTCGCGAAAATAGGTCCAGGCATCGATCCGGGTGCCGTCGGGCAATTGGCAGATACCGCTCTGACCGTCCGGACCGTCATGTATACCGTAGAGCCCGCCTTGCGCGATGCAATATGTTGCCGCGGGATTGGCCAGACCGGTGTTGGCAGAGCTTGCGGCGGGCAGGGCCATTGAAAAGGCCATCGTCAGGGTCGCAATCGTGCCTGCGGAATTCAATAGACGCTTTGTCATGGTCACCTCGCAACATTGTGGACAGGGCAGGTTCTGAGGATTTTCGCCGTTTTGCAGATCGATCCGGTCCTGCGCGGATACTTGGATCAGAGTTGTTCCACCTTGATCGAGTCTGCGGGATAAAAGGCCAAGTGATCCTTGATTTCGGCCACCGCGTCGATCGGGTTTTCATAACTCCAAGCGGCGTTTTCGGTGACTGAGGATTTGTTTACGATCGAGAAATGCGTGGCGTCTCCCTTGCCTGCGCATTGGGTGACTTTGTTGGTCCGATCCAGAAAGGCCATCGCAATGTCCGCACGCGGGAAGTAGATAACCGGGTCTTTGTCGCCTTCCAGAAGTTCCAGCGCGTTGTTGGTTTCACCCAAAATCGCGCCGCCTGAACGGACGCTCCATTTGCCCGGTGCTTTGCGGATCGTGATGGTGTCTGTCATTCCTGTTCCTTCCCTCGTCGTGTCAGGGCTTCTCCTCTGCCCAAACTATGTAACAATCCGGTGTCAGACCGGTGCGGTTGCGGCATCCAACCACAGTTGAGCGGCGTCGCCCAGCCTTGGCCGGACTTTTTCCGCCACGTCGCGGTGATAGGCGTTCAGCCAAGCACGTTCCTCTCGTGTCAGCAAATCGACTACAATCAAACGCCTGTCGATTGGGACATAAGTCAGCGTACGCCAGTTCAGCATGGCGCGTTCGTCGTCACCGCTGGGCAGGTTTGGGGCCTCTTCCACTACGACAAGGTTCTCAAGCCGGATGCCAAAAGCACCCTCGCGGTAATATCCCGGCTCGTTCGACAGGATCATACCCGGCTCAAGCGGGACATGGCTGACCCGAGACAGGCGCTGAGGGCCCTCATGCACGCTGAGATAGGTACCGACCCCATGACCGACCCCATGGTTGAAATCCTGCCCGGCCAGCCACAGCGGCAGCCGCGCTACGCATTCGATATCGCGTCCTGCCAAGCCAACAGGCCAGCGTAGCATCGACATGGCGATCATGCCTTTGAGGACGCGTGTAAAGCAGTCCTTTTCCTCATCCCCAACATCACCGATTGCAATTGTGCGGGTGATATCGGTGGTGCCGTCCAGATATTGCCCACCGCTGTCCAACACCAGCAGGTGACCGTTTTCCAGCCTGCTGTCGGTTTCCTCGGTCACGCGATAATGCATGATGGCCCCGTTCGGCCCGGTGCCCGCGATGGTGTCGAATGAGATATCCTGCAGCGCGTTGTCCCGGCGGCGGCTTTCTTCCAGCCGCGTTACTACCTGTGTCTCGGTCAGGGTGCTGGGCTTCTGCGCGTCCAGCCAACACAGCAGTTCGATCACCGCTGCGGCATCTCGCAGATGTGCCTCGGCCGTGCCTGCGATTTCGGCCGGGTTCTTGCGGGCTTTGGGCAGGGCGCAGGGATCGCCGCCATCGACCATACGGTCCCCCAACGCATCCGCTACGATCTGCGGAACCGTTCCCGGATCGACCTGTACCTTGCCTTCAAGTGCCTCAACCGCTGTCAGGAACGCGTCGGGTTGGTGTTGGGTGACCTGCGGGCCCAGATGATCCCCGATCCCGGTCAGTTTGGCAGCGGCCATGAACAGATCCACCCGCCCATCACCGTGCAGGATGGCAAAGCCATGGGCCACAGGGTTGTATGCGATGTCCGCGCCTCGGATATTCAACAACCACATGATCGAATCCGGCAAGGTGATCACCGCTGCCGCACGATCTGCGCTCTGCAGGTCACTCGCGAGGCGCTTGATTTTGCTCTCGGCGCTTTCACCTGCAAATTCAATCGGATGTGCCCTGACAGGATTCATCGGAGGGTCGGGCTGATCCGCCCAAATTCGGTCTGCAAGGTTATCACAGCGCACCAGTTCGACGCCGCTGCCTTCAAGCTCTTTCTGTGCAGACGAAATCTGTCCTGCAGCGTGGAGCCACGGATCAAACCCGACTTTGCCGCCATTTGGCAATTGCTCTTTCAACCACGCGCTCAGGCTGACATCTGGCCATGGGACCGGAGTGTAATCCTGTGCGACCTGGGCCTTTACCTGAGTGCGATAGCGCCCGTCGATGAAAACCCCGGCAATGTCCGTGAGCGCCGCGCAAAACCCCGCAGAACCGGTGAATCCGGTAAGCCAGGCCAGCCTTTCGTCCCGAGGGGCCACATATTCACCCTGATGCGCATCCGCACGCGGGATCAGGAAGCCCTGCAGGCCTTCGCGCGCCAGCTCGTCCCGTAAAGCGGCCAGTCGTGGTGGGCCTTGCTCGGGGCGTGCGGTCACTTCGAAACTCTGGAACATGGGCGGCCTCATTCGTCGGTCTTGCTGCGCGCAAACCTGCGGCCTGCGGTAGGAAATGTCCAGCGCCTCGGCGCACACTATTCTTCTGTCTCAAGAAAGCGTTGAATGGCCTGGATATACGGGTTGTAGGCCTCATTTCCAGGCAATGGTATCTGGTTGCCGGTCTCAAGGATCACAAGCGAGGCATTGGGGATTCCAGCCGCCAGTTTGCGCGCCTCGGACAGGGGGTGAACGGCTGTGTGCCGCCCGTGCAGAACCAGAGTGGGGCATTGCACCATCGGAAGAAGTTGCAGCACCGAGGTGCTATTGGCGATGTCACGGTAGTGAAGTCTTTCCTCGCTTGAATAAAGTGTCTGCAATTCATTGACCATGTGCCGAACGCTATCCAGCGGACCTTCTGGAAAATAGCTGAATTCAGCGCCCATAGCATAGCCGCTGCCCGGCGTGTTCCAGCCTTCCGCGATCAGTGACCGGATCGAGTCGGGTTGTTTGGTATCTTCCCGGTAATCTCGCCCTTCTGCCCATCCGCCGGAGATAATCAGCTTGTCAATCCGCTCGGGGTGCCTTGCGGCGAAGTGTAGGGCAGGGAAGGTGCCGCCCATTTCACCGAGAATGGAAAAGCGGTCAAACCCCGCTGCATTCACGACGGTCAGGATTTCTTCTATTCTGCGGTCATACACCGCCTGATGATCGATGTTTGAGCTGACGTCATTGTCCTTGTTGTAGCGTAACAGGCGGAAACGGTTTGCCATGTCCTGCAACCGGGTACGCTCGGACGGGATGCGCCATTCCGCCTCCAGATCGTGCACGACCGAACCGATGCGCAGCACCGGCAACCCATCACCGGAAAGCGTGTATGGAACAGCGCGGCCCTTCGCACCGCGCGCGTAACGCAGCCGTTGCGTATGGTTGTCTACGCCTGAATCGGTGTCGGCGTCACAGGTCACATCCGCCGCCATTTGCAACCCGCGCCGTACGACTGTCCGAATGATCCGTTGCGCTTTGCCATCATCGCCGACTGCTTTACGCGCCGCTGCAATTCGTGCGCTGATGGTAGAATCCGAGACAAAGCGGCCACTCCATACACGCGCGATGATCTCGTCCCGGGGCACCAGCTTACCTGGGTGCTGAGCCAAGAGGACCAACAGATCGAATACCTGAGGTTCGATTGCGACGGGCTCACCCCGGCGGGTCAGGACGTGTCGATCCACATCCAGAATACAGTCTGCAAACTCATAGCGCATGGGGCAAATACACTCCGTTTCTCGCGGAACGACAAGGTTCAACAACAATCTCAAGGGTTTCTAGGGCGTATCTCAGGACCAGCTACAAGCAGGCCGGGCAGGGCTGGGACACTATCCAAGCAGATAAACAGGAGAACGAATAATGTTCCTGCCCTTCGATATAGCGCTTATGCGCTATCCGTTGCGCCACCATAAGCAAAGTCGCCTTCAGCGGTGCAAAAACTGGCTTGGATGGCACTAAGTCTGCACTGTCGAAGCAGGGCCGTCAACTGGCCCGCTTCATCCCCATCACGCGCGCGCGGGCGCGCGGGTCGCTGTCGAACAGTGCGGCCAACTGCTCGGTCATAGCACCTGCAAGCTGCTCGACATCGGTGATCGTGACGGCGCGATCATAATAGCGGGTCACGTCATGGCCGATCCCGATGGCCAACAATTCCACCATCTTGCGTTTTTCCACCATTGCGATCACGTCGCGCAGGTGTTTTTCCAGATAGTTCGCCGGGTTCACGCTGAGCGTGGAATCATCCACCGGCGCGCCATCCGAGATCACCATCAGGATCTTGCGGGCCTCACGCCGCGCGAGCATCCGGCGATGCGCCCATTCCAACGCCTCACCGTCGATGTTTTCCTTCAGCAGGCCCTCTTTCATCATCAGACCCAGATTGGGTCGCGCGCGACGCCATGGGGCATCGGCGCCTTTGTAGATGATGTGGCGCAGATCGTTCAGACGCCCCGGTTGTTGCGGGCGGCCATCGTTCAGCCACGCCTCGCGCGCCTGACCGCCTTTCCAGGCCCGGGTGGTAAAGCCCAGAATCTCGACCTTGACGTTGCAACGTTCCAGCGTCCGCGCCAGGACATCTGCACAGATCGCGGCAATCGAGATCGGACGCCCCCGCATCGAGCCGGAATTGTCCAGAAGCAGCGTCACCACTGTATCGCGGAATTCGGTATCTTTTTCGACCTTGAAGCTTAGCGGCGTGGTCGGGTTGGCCACGACACGCGCCAGACGTCCGGCATCCAGAATGCCTTCCTCGCGGTCGAACTCCCAAGACCGGTTCTGCTGTGCCTGCAAGCGACGCTGCAGCTTGTTGGCCAGACGGCTCACTGCGCCTTTCAGCGGCTCAAGCTGCTGGTCCAGATAGGCACGCAACCGTTCCAGTTCGGCGGGTTCCGCCAAGTCTTCAGCTGCGATCTCTTCGTCGTGGGTGTTCAGATAGACCTTGTAATCCGGGTCCGCCTCGGACGCAGGTGACGGGGCTGGCGGCTCGAGCGGAGCCTCGCCCTCGGGCATTTCAGCCTCATCGCCCATCTCATCCTCGGCCATCTCGTCCATCGAGACCTGGGCCTGAGACTGGTCCTGCTGTTCTTCCTGAGTTTGCTCAGGCGTCGCGTCGGCGTCCTGTTCGTCCTGATCATCCTGCCCGGTGCTGTCGGGATCGGGCTGCTCTTCGGCGTCTTCTTCGGCCTGATCTTCCTGTTCGTCGTCCAGTTCATCCGGGTCATCACCCAGCTGATCGCCGTAACCCAGATCTTTGATCATCTGTCGGGCGAACTTGGCAAATTCGGCCTGGTCCGAGAGGATTTCGTCAAGATTTTCCAGCGTCCCGCCGGCCTGTTCCTCGATAAATCCGCGCCACAGGTTCATGACATTCTCGGCGGCAGGCGGCATGTCGCGGCCCGTGGCCAGATGCCGGATCAGATAGCCCGCCGCCACAGCCAATGGCGCATCCGCAGGCTGTTTGCACTGATCATAGCCGCGCCGGATCGCCTCATGCCCGATCTTGACGTCGATATTCGACGCGGTGCCGGGCATATCCCGCGCACCCATCGCCTCGCACCGGGCGGTCTCCATCGCCTCATAGAGATCCCGCGCCATATCACCTGGAGGGGCATATCGCGCATGGGTCGCGTCATCATGATATTTGCGTTGTAAAGCTAACGCGTCTGCCGTCCCGCGCGCCAAAAGAACCTCTTCGCGCGTCATCCGGCGAGAGACCTGCGGCAAACGCATCGACTCGCCCGACAGGCCCGATGGATCAACAGTGTAGCTCACCGACAATTCGGGGTCGTCGGCCATAACTTTAGTAGCCTCGGCCAGAGCCTTCTTGAACGGATCAGCAGGATTGTCGTTCTTCTGCACCATGTTCAATCGCCCTTTGTGTTGCAGTGACCCGCCGCATCAATGCGAAACCGGATCCCCCTTCATCTGGCCAAAAATACCTCCGCCGGAGGCATTGCGCCCCGGAGGGCGCAATTCATATTGCTTAGCCCAAGCTCGCGCTCGCCGCGCTTTCCGGCAGTTCCTCATCAAAGCAGCGCTGATAGAACTCAGCAACCGTCTGGCGCTCTAGCTCGTCACATTTGTTCAGGAACGACAGGCGGAAGGCATAGCCGATGTTGCGGAAGATTTCTGCGTTTTGGGCCCAGTTGATCACGGTCCGGGGGCTCATCACGGTGGACAGATCGCCGTTCATGAAGGCGGTCCGGGTCAGGTCGGCGACGGTGACCATCTGGCTGACGGTCTTGCGGCCCTCGGCGGTGTTGTAATGCGGCGCTTTCGACAGAACGATCATAGTCTCGGCATCGTGGCTGAGATAGTTCAGCGTCGAAACCAGAGACCAGCGGTCCATCTGCGCCTGGTTGATCTGCTGTGTACCGTGATAGAGGCCGGTGGTGTCGCCCAGACCCACAGTGTTGGCCGTCGCAAACAGGCGGAAGTTCGGGTTCGGTGTGATGATCTCGTTCTGGTCCAGCAAGGTCAGTTTGCCGTCATGTTCCAGCACGCGCTGGATCACGAACATCACATCCGCACGGCCTGCGTCGTATTCGTCGAAGACGATGGCAACGGGGTTGCGCAGCGCCCAGGGCAGGATGCCTTCGTGGAATTCAGTGACCTGCTTGCCGTCGCGCAGTTTGATCGCGTCCTTACCAATCAGGTCGATCCGGCTGATATGGCTGTCGAGGTTGACGCGAACGGCGGGCCAGTTCAGACGCGCTGCGACCTGTTCGATATGAGTCGATTTCCCCGTGCCGTGATAGCCCTGAATCATCACCCGGCGGTTATGGGTAAAGCCCGCAAGAATCGCCAGCGTGGTTTCGGGATCGAACTTGTAGGTCGGGTCGATCACCGGCACGCGGTCGCTGCGTTCGGCAAAGCCTTTGACTGCCATATCGCTGTCAATGCCAAACACCTCGCGAACCGAAATGTCCTCGGTGGGTTTTGCGTTGATGTCGATCGATCCGTCAGCCATGCGCCTTGTCCTTATCCTTTGGCCCGTTCACCGGGTTTGAACCCGTGTGTGGTGCAACATATTGCGGGCAAGGGCAAGGGAAAGAGGTGACCGGATCACGTTAGCCAGATGTTTCTTTGAAACTGGCCTTATGCTGGCGCGGGTTCTAGTGAAAATCCCGGCTTGGGAACAGACGCTTGGCCTGTTCGCGCGGATGGCGGGCGCTTGGGCCGTTCTGCCGGGGGCGCGGGGTGTCATCCGCTTGCGGTTGGGTGATGCCGATGGCCTCATCCAGCGGATGCCCAAGCTCGGACAGTTTATGCGACATATCGGTGATCTCCTGCGCGATCAGATGCACGACGATCCCCTCGCGCTGCAGATACCCGCGAACCTGCAGCAACCGCCCGCCCATCACGATGCGGCGAAACCGTTCATAGACCTTGGGCCAGACAACCACATTGCTGACCCCGGTTTCATCCTCAAGCGTCAGAAAGATCACGCCCGAGGCAGTTCCCGGCCGCTGGCGCGTAATCACCAACCCGCAGACGCTGTAGCAGCCCAGCGGGATGTCCTGCAGCGTGGCATGCGGCACAAGGCCGGGCAGGGACGGGCGCAACAGCTCCATCGGGTGCGAGCGCAGGGTCAGGCGGGTCGAGACGTAGTCTTCGACAACCTCCTCGCCCAGATGCATCACCGGCAGGTTGACCTGCGGCTCGTTGATGCTCTCGCCATCGATGGGGTCATTGAACAGCGGCAGGGCGGTCCGGCTGCGAATGGCTTTGACATGCCACAGGGCGTCGCGCCGGGTCAGGTCCATGCCGGAGAATGCATCCGCCTCGGCCAGACGGGTCAGAACATCCGGGCGCAGCCCGGCCCGCAGCCACAGCGTTTCGGGGTCCGGATACCCATTGCCGCGCGCGGCCACGATCCAATCCGCATCCTCCTGCTTGAACCCCTTGATCTGGCGAAAACCCAGCCGCAGGGACAGCGCCCCATCGGCGCGGCGTTCCAGCAGATTGTCCCATTCCGAGGCGTTAACGCAGACCGGACGAATCTCGACCCCATGCTCGCGCGCGTCGCGCACGATCTGGGCAGGCGCGTAAAACCCCATGGGCTGCGAGTTCAGCAGCGCGCAGGCAAAGATCGCCGGGTGGTGGCATTTCATCCAGGCCGAGACATAGGCCAGCATCGCAAAAGCCGCCGCATGGCTTTCGGGAAAGCCGTAATCGGCAAAGCCTTCGATCTGGCCAAAGCAGCGGTCGGCGACCTCGGGCGCATAGCCGTTGTTCAGCATCCCCGCGATGAACTTGTCACGATATGTGCCAATCGTCCCCATGCGCCGGAATGAGGCCAGCGAGCGGCGCAGGTGATCAGCCTCTTCCGCCGAAAACCCTGCACCAACCACGGCGATTTGCAGGGCCTGTTCCTGAAACAGCGGCACGCCCAGCGTGCGCCGCGTCACCTCTTCCAAGGCGGGACCGAAGGGTTCGGATTTTTCCAGCCCGTTGCGCCGTCGGATATAGGGCTGCACCATATCGCCCTGAATGGGGCCGGGGCGAACGATGGCGACCTCGATCACCAGATCGTAGAATTCACGCGGCCTCATCCGGGGCAGGAAATTCATCTGTGCCCGGCTTTCGACCTGAAACACGCCCACCGCATCAGCGGCGCAGAGCATGTCGTAGGTCGCCGTGTCCTCTTGCGGGACGGTCGCGATGCTGAGGGTTTCGCTGTTGTGCTGTTGCATCAGGTCAAACGCCTTGCGGATACAGCTGAGCATCCCCAGCCCCAATATATCCACCTTCAGAATGCCAAGCGCGTCGATGTCATCCTTGTCCCATTCGATCACGGTGCGGTCTTCCATCGCGGCGTTTTCGATCGGGCAGAGCTCATCCAGCCGCTGCTTGGTGATGACAAACCCGCCCACATGCTGCGACAGGTGGCGGGGGAAGCCGATGATCTCGCCAATCAGGCGAACCGTCTGCATCAGGCGTCGGTCCTTGAGGTCGAGGCCCAGTTCCTGCAACCTCTCGGCATCAACGCCGCCATTGCTCATCCCCCAGATCTGGCCGGACAGGCCCGCGGTGACGTCCTGAGACAGGCCCATCACCTTGCCCACCTCGCGGATTGCCGCGCGAGATCGGAAATGGATGACCGTGGCACAGAGGCCCGCGCGGTGGCGGCCATATTTCTCATAAATCCACTGGATCACCTCTTCGCGCCGCTCGTGTTCGAAATCCACATCGATATCCGGCGGCTCACCCCGGTACTTCGAGACAAAACGCTCGAACACCATGGCGATCATGTCGGGGCTGACATCGGTGATGCCCAGCAGATAACACAGGATCGAATTGGCGGCTGATCCGCGCCCCTGACACAGAATGCCTTGCGAGCGGGCGAATTGCACAATGTCATGCACGGTCAGGAAATAGGCCGGGAAATCCAGATCGGCGACCAGCGCCAGTTCCTTTTTCATCAGGTTGATGGCCTTCTCGGTCGGGCCATCGGGATAGCGCCGTTTCAACCCCTCGCGCGCCAGACGTTCTAGCCGCGCCAGCGGGGTTTCAGTGCTGGCGATCTCGTCGGGGTATTCATAAGACAACTCACTTAAGTCAAAGCTGCAGCGGTCGGCGATTTCCAGCGTGCGGCGCAGCGCGCCGGGGTGGTCCTGAAACAGCCGGGCCATATCCGCGTAGCCTTTCAGCCGCCGCTCGGCATTGGGCAGGGCGCGGGTGCCGATCTGGTCAATCGTGATGTGTTCGCGCATGCAGGTCAGCACATCGGCCAGTTGGCGGCGGCTGCCACGGTGCATCAGCACATCGCCCACCGCCACCATCGGGGCCGAGGCCCGCAGCGCCGCCTGCGCACAGGCCGTCAGATAGGCCCGGTCGCTGCCGTCATAACGCGGCACGGCCCCCAGAAACACCGCATTGGGGAATTGCCGCCGGACGGTCTGAATATCGGGGATGGCCTGTTTCAACCCCGCCTGAGGCAGCGCGATCAGTATCATCCCCTGACAGGCCGCCAGCATGTCCTGCAGGTCCAGATGACAGTCGCCTTTCTCGGCCCGTCGCTTGCCCAGCGTCAGCAGCCGGGTCAGCCGCTGATAGGCGGCGCGGTCGCGGGGCAGGGCCAGCCAGTGCACCGCGCTGTCGCGCAGAACCAGACGGCAGCCGACGATCAACTTGGGCAGGGCGGGCACATCCGGTTTGTCGATCGGCTGCACATGCCCGACCTCTTGCCGGGATGAGGAATCAACCCGGTGTTGCGAGCGGATCTGAACCGCGCCTTCCGCCTCGCGCCGCAGCTCTTTCAATGCGCTCCAGCCCCGGACCACCCCGGCCAGTGAGTTCCGGTCGGTGATCGCGATGGCCTTCAGGCCCAGCTCTGCCGCGCGGGTTACCAGCTCTTCTGGGTGTGAGGCTCCGGTCAGGAAGGTGAAGTTGGTGGTTACGCCCAACTCGGCATAGCCGGGGTCCTGCGCGTGGGAACTGGGCGGGTTCGGTTTGCTCATGCGAATTCCCCATGCACAAACCATCCCGGATTTTGCGGCGTGTAATACAGCCACAACCGCCGCCCCTGCCGGGTTTCAACCTGCCAGTAATCGCGCAGGCCCGTGCGCCAGTTCTCATCTTCCAGCCACCATTCGGGGCAGATGCGTTCGGGGCCGGTTGAGCGGCCTGTGGTCAGCGACATGCGTCGCCAGCGAAAGCGGCGCGGCGGGTGCGGGCCTGATCCGGCGATAGGTTCTGGCGGAAACAGCTGCAGAGGGCGAGGGCGCAGGGCGACCCAACCACCCGCGGGGTCGGAATAGGCGGCGGGCGAGATGATGAAGCTGCGTTCGGGGATATGGCTTTGCGCGGGCAGCAGGCGGTGGATTTGTTCCAGCCCGATCCGGGTGCCGATGCGGGTGATCAGGTCATCCAGTTGATCTTTGCCCCGGCTTGCGGCGCGGCTGATCTGGCGCACCGGCAGGGGTTCCACCAGCGTGGCCTCGAGCCGCAGCTGATCGACGCCAAAGCCTGCATCCACCTCGGCCAGTCCACGCTCGAACAGGGGCAGGATGCGATATGGATCACGCAGAGGCCGGGCCAGCCGCAGTTCGACCTGCTGATGGTCCTGATCCACCCGGCGCAAGGTGATGCACAGCTTGCGCGCGCCCATTTCCTGCGCTTTCAGCTTGTCGCAGAGCCGTTCCAGCAGCCGTTCCGCCCCGGCCATCATGTCGGACAGCAGGCCAATGGGCTCGGGCAGGGTCATGCGCACGCCGTAATGGGGCGGATCGGCCAACGGGGTGATCTGTTCGGGCTGATCCCCCAGCGCCTGATCCAGACGCATCAGCACCTCGGGGCCAAAGCGGCGTGTCAGCGGCGCGCGCGGGGTTTGCGCCAGTTCGCCAATCCGGCGCAGTCCCAGCCGTTGTAACGCGACCGAGGTATCCTCATCCAGTCGCAGCGCTGCCACCGGCAGGGCGCGGATGGCCTTCAGCGTATCCTGGGTCGCAACCCCTTCGCCATAATGGGCCAAAGCCCAGGCCGCACCGCGTGTCGGGGCCAGACCGATCTGCACCGTCAGCCCGGCCCGGGCCAGACGCCTGCGCATGTCGGTCAGCATCATCTCTTCCCCGCCCGCCAGATGAGCCGATCCGGTGATGTCCAGAACCAGCCCATCCTCACCCTCGAGCCCGACCCAGGGGCAATAGCGCGTGGCCCAGCGGCGCAGGGCGTGCAGAAACCGTTGATCCCCTTGCGGGTCGGCAGGATGGCTTTGCAGATCGGGGCAAAAGGCGCGGGCATCGGAATAGGGCATGCCGCTGTGCAGGCCCTGCCGCTGGGCCTGTACATTCAGGCAATACACCCGGTTTGCATTATTCTGTTTCAGCGTCAGAACAAACGGCCCATCGACCGGGCGCACACGCAAAGCCCGGTCACTTGCCAGCCGGGGAAACCAGAGTGAAACGATGCGGCGCTGCATCCCGCCGAACATATAAAACCCCCAAATGTTCTACATTTGTTCTTATATGTTCTTGACCCTCAAAGAGTCGAGTCCTTGAGGGTCAGATTGTCAGGGATTCAGAGCCCAGGCGCTTACTTCAACGCCCGCGCCAAAAAGGCTTGTGTGGTCTGGTGTGTCGGGTGGTCAAACACCGCTTCGGGCGGGCCTTCTTCGATGATCCGACCGCTGTCTAGGAAGCAGATCTTGTCGGCGGCCTCGCGGGCAAAGCCCATTTCATGCGTGGCCATCATCATCGTCATGCCCTGTTTCTTGAGCATCAGCAGAACATCCAGCACCTCGCCCACAAGTTGGGGATCGAGGGCCGAGGTGATTTCATCAAACAGCATGACCTCAGGCTGCATGGCCAAGGCGCGCACGATGGCAACGCGCTGCTGCTGCCCGCCCGACAATTGGTCGGGATAGTTGTGCATCCGGTCGGCCAACCCGAACCGGGCGAACAGCGCTTCGACCTCGGGCTGCAATTCAGCGCGCGTGAGCCCACGCACCCGGCGGGGCGCGAGCATGACATTCTCAAGCGCGGTCATATGCGGAAACAAGTTGAAGCTTTGGAACACGATCCCGATCCGGGCGCGCACCGATTGCGGGTTCAGACCGGGGATCGAGATATCCTCGCCATCCAGAAAGATCGCGCCGTCTTCGATGGGTTCCAGCAGGTTGATACAACGCAGCAGAGTCGACTTGCCCGACCCGGATGCGCCGATTAAGCAAACCATTTGGCCCTCATCAACGGTGAGATTAATCCCTTCACAGACCGTGCGGTCGCCAAAGCGTTTCACCACGCCCTGAAGTTCCAGTTTGGGCATCAGCGCCTCTCTCGCATTTGGCGGGCCATCAGGTGATCGGCGTAGCGTGTGGCGGGGATGGTGACGATCAGGAAGATGATCGCCGCGCCCACATAGGGGGTGAAATTCGCCAGCAGCGACTTGAACACTCCGGCCTGACGGAAGATTTCGACCGGGCCGATAAAGCTGAGCAGAGAGACATCCTTTTGCAGCGCAATCAGCATGTTCATCTGTGAGGGCACCACGTTGCGGATCGCCTGCGGCAACACCACGTCGCGCATCACTTGCCGTTCCGACAGACCCAGCGACAATGCGGCGGCGCGCTGGCTGTGGTGGACGCTGTCGATGCCTGAGCGGAAGATTTCAGCCACATAGGCCGAGTAAGTCAGGATCAGCGCCAGCGAGCCCCATATGTAAGGCGAATTCCACGGGCGCGGCAGGCCCAGCCCCGGAATGCCGAAGCCGATCAGATAGACCGTCAGGATCACTGGCACGCCGCGGAAAATGTCGGTGAACGCCGCGCCAAAGATGCGCAGCGGAAACAGGGCAGGTGATTTGGCATCCCGCGCCAAGGCAATCAACAGGCCAAGCACGGCGATCGCCGGTGCGGACCACAAAAAGATCATCACGTTGATCCGAAACGCCTCAAGCAGTTTCGGGAAGGTTTTGACAAGCGTCTCGCCGTTAAAAAAGCTCTGCTGAACCTTCGACCAGCCCGGAGCCAGCGGCACCAGAAAGTAAATCGCGGCCACAACTGTGACCGTGCTTATCGTGGCGATCACCAACGACCTGCGTCGTTGGTGCGCCTCGTACCGTTCGCGGCGGGTCATCCCCGCCGCCTTATGATCTGCCATGTTACTTGATCAGAGGGACACCAGTGGTGTCCTGCAGCCATACGGCTTCGATTTCGGCCAGTTTGCCGTTAGCTGCCAGTGCCGCCAGCGCCTCGTCCACGCAGGTTTTCAGAGGGTTGCCTTCTTCCATCAGCATGCCGAAATGATCGGGATTGTCATTTTCATCCGCCGGGAACTGACCGATGACCTTTGAGCCTTCGATCATCACCGCGCTGAGGAACAGGGCGGTGGGCAGATCGAACAGGGCCGCATCAATCTGGTTGGCCGACATGGCGGCGTTAACGTCAGCATTGTCGCCATACAGCAACGGGTCGCTGTCGGGTTGGATGATGCTGGCCAGTTTCGGCACCGCCGTGGTCGAGCCGACGGCCCCCCATTGCAGGCCTTTCAGCGCTTCAAGCGTCGGGGCAGTGTCGGTCGAATTGGGGCTGACCAGAACTGCCATCGGGGCGGTGTAGTAAGGGGTAGAGAAATCGACCACCTGATCCCGTTCGGGCGTGATCGAGTATTGCTGCATGTTGACGTCAAATTCCTTGGCGCCGGGTTGGATCGCCTCATCGAACGAGGATCGGACCCAGACCACATCATCGGCCGCGAACCCCATTTCTTCGGCGACGGCGTAAGCCACAGCAGCCTCGAACCCTTCGCCACTTTCAGGCGCGTCATCAATCACCCACGGATAGTAGGCCGGGTTGCCCGTTGCGATGGTGAATTTGCCGTCTGTCAGCGTTTTGCCGGCAGCGCATTGTTCTTGCGCATAGGCCGCTGTTGACAAAAACAGAATTGAAGTTGCCGCGATCGAGAGTGTCTTGGACATCCGATACAAACCTCCTGTTGGATTGGGTTGCGGTCAAAGTAATTCTGCCTAACCCGACTGTCCAGCGGATGCTTGATCGTCGACCATCATGAGGGGTTGGCGTTCATGTGTCCGATGACATTGTGCCGGTCTCTTCGCCTGCCAGGAATCCCAAGGACGGCACAGTGAGGAAACCTGTTGCATCAGTGACCGCACGCTCGGCCAACGGTCGGAATGTGGCGCAGGAACTGGCAATATTCTGCCGGGGAGCAGCTGGGCTCTTTTCTTTTTCCTAAAGATATTATTAAAACTGCTTCACCACTCAAACCGGCAAAGAACCTTCTTGCAGTACAACGCACGCAATACCGATACGATCTGGTCGCGCCTGCCCGGCGTCGCGCGAATTGCCGTTGTTTTGGGACTTTTCAGTCTGATCTCGGCCTGTGCTAAGAATCCGAATGAGGTGGACTTGGATCCCGAACGTCAGGCCATGGCGTTGCAAGAGGTCTCAAGAAAACATGCGCTGGGACAAAGGGTGTGGTGCGTGCCCTACGCACGCAACCTCAGCGGCATCGAAATTCGTGGCAACGCCAAGGATTGGTGGGGCAAGGCTCGCAATGGGTTTGACCGGGGTAATGAACCGGAGGTCGGTGCGGTGATGTCGTTTCGGGCCACCAGAGGGATGCCCCTGGGACATGTGGCTGTCGTGTCCGATATTGTCACCGAGCGGGAAGTCATTGTGAACCACGCAAACTGGCTCCGGAATAAGGTGTCGTTGCAGATGGGCGTGAGGGACGTGTCCAAAAACAATGATTGGACGCTTGTGCGGGTTGAAAGCCGGCCGGGCAGCTACGGCAGTTCTTACCCGGTGAACGGGTTCATCTATCCGAATTTCGGCGAGTAACCCAAGCTCTCCTCACCCCCGCCAGTAGCTGGCACGGTAAAGCCGAGTGTCCGACATGCCGCTGTCATTCGGGCGTTTTTTGTTCGGTGGCGGGTTTGTTTACTTTGACACATGATCAATGCCCGCAGGGCGGACTTATCCGTCACTTATTTGTAGGCCAATTCCTTCAATTAACTCTGGCGCATCAAGCTTTCGAAACGCGTCTGCGACTGCATTCTGTGAATCCTGGTCAGCTAACTGTAGATGAGCTGCAATGTTTTCCAAGGCGCGAATATCGTTGTCACAATCCGTTGGGGCCTCGCGCGTCTCAATGTGTTTCACTGCTAGTGCGAGAGCCAAAGCCAAATTTTCCATCGCACAACCTCGATATGCTGAGATTTGAAGCTACAAGACCGAAATCATTGTGACAATGGGCTCTTACCTGCCCCTTGAATGCAAACCGAGTATCCTTGGCATCAGCTCATAAACTTGGCCGATGTCCACATAAAAAGAAACCCGCCAAAAGCTGGCGGGTTTCGTCTGTTTTAGCAATACTACAGCGGTCGGATCAGCCGAACACACGCCCCAGCGCGCCGTCTACGGCGTCGGTGATCTGGTCGATATCGTCCGCCGTTGCAATCAGCGCTGGCGAGAAGCACAGCGTGTTGTTGCGGCTGGGGATCGAGCGGTTGGTGGCACCGATGATGACGCCCTGCGCCATACAATCAGCAACCACGGCCTGAACGCGCTTTTCGTCCATCGGATCCTTGGTGGTCCGATCGGTTACCAGCTCGGCGCCAAGGAACAGACCCTTGCCGCGCACGTCGCCGATGACTTTGTGCTTTTCCATCAGCGCCTGCAGGTTGCCCATCATGCGATCACCCATGTCCACGCAGTTCTGCAGCAGGTTTTCATCCTGAATGATGCGCATGTTTTCAACCGCTGCCGCCGGACCGGCAGTGCAGCCGCCAAAGGTCGAGATATCACGGAAATAGTTCATCGGGTCTGCCGCGTCGTCTTTGAACATGTCAAAGACTTCCTCGGTGGTGACCATGCAGGCGATCGCGGCATAACCCGAGGCAACGCCCTTGGCCATGGTCACGAAGTCCGGCTTGATGCCGTATTGCTGGTAGCCGAACCACGTGCCGGTCCGACCTACGCCGCAGACAACCTCGTCAATGTGCAGCAGGATGTCGTATTTCTTGCAGATCTCCTGCACGCGGGGCCAATAGCCTTCAGGCGCTTCGATGACGCCACCGCCTGCGGTCACGGGCTCAAGGCACAGGGCGCCAACGGTGTCGGGGCCTTCGCGCAGGATGACCTCTTCGATCTGATCTGCAGCCCATTCGCCAAAGTTCTCTTCCGGTGCGCCGTCCAGCTCGTGCTTGCGGTACTCCATGCAATGAGGCACGCGCACGAAATCGGGTGCAAAGGGACCGTACTGCGCGGTGCGCTCGTCCTGACCACCTGCTGACATGGTCGCCAGGGTGGAGCCGTGATAGTCGCGGTCGCGATACAGGATCTTGGTTTTCTTGCCGCCATATTTCTTGTGCGCGATCTGGCGGATCATCTTGAACGCCTTCTCGTTCGCCTCAGAACCTGAGTTGGTGTAGTACACGCGGCTCATGCCCGGCATCTTGTCGATCAGCATTTCCGCGAAATTCGAACCGGGGATCGAGCCTGCGGTGTTGGCGAAGTAGCACAGCTTCATCAGCTGGTCATAAACCGCCTTACAGATAGATTCGCGGCCATAGCCCACGTTCACGGTCCAGACACCGCCTGATACGGCATCCAGGTGCTCTTTGCCCTTTTGGTCCCACACGCGCATGCCTTTGCCTTCGACAATGATACGGGGATCGTTGGTCTCAAACGGCTTGTGCTGGATCAGGTGATGCCAGAGGTGGGCGCGGTCGGCTTCGACGACGCGGGAAAGATCGTTTTCGTTGAACGTGCCGTCCATGACATGTCCTTTCAAAAGTGGGGCGCGCGGGGAATCAGTAGGTCCCGGCGGGCGCAAAGTGACGTGATACTGCAGATCAACGCGAATGGTGCGCGTGAAGTAGGGCCAGATTAGCCCATAGGATATCTCCAGTGTAGCTCAAACGCGTATTAATACGGGTTTGTTATGTCGCAAACTTTGTGCTCAATACGACAATCTGACGAGTTTGGGAGGATCGCCGGATGACAGCCACACCTATCTACCAGCAACATCTGGATAAAACCCCGGCGAATTTCACGCCGTTGTCTCCGCTGAGCTATCTTGAGCGGACGGCGGCAGTGTATCCGGATTACCCATCCGTTGTGTATGGCGAGCGTCGGTATAGCTGGGCAGAAACCTATGCGCGGAGCCGACGTCTGGCCAGCGCGCTGACTACGCGTGGCGTAGGCGTGGGCGATACAGTCTCGATCATCGCGGCCAATATCCCCGAGCTGTATGAGGCACATTTTGGCGTGCCCATGGCAGGGGCGGTGCTGAACGCGATCAACACGCGGCTGGATGCGCCGATCATCGCCTTCATTCTGAACCATGCCGAAGCCAAGGTTCTGCTGGTCGATCCCGAGTTTTCAGGCGTCGTGAAACAGGCGTTAGCGCAGGTGGATCACAACATTCTGGTGATCGACATCGCAGACGCCAGTTTTGACGGTGGCGAGCGATTGGGAGATCTGACCTATGAGGCTCTGTTGGCCGAGGGTGATCCAGAGTTCGACTGGTCTTTGCCCGCAGATGAATGGGATGCGATCACGCTGAACTATACCTCGGGCACCACCGGCAACCCCAAAGGTGTAGTCTATCACCACCGCGGCGCGGCGCTGAATGCAACATCGAACATTCTGACCTGGGGGATGCCGCAGCATTCGGTCTATCTGTGGACCTTGCCGATGTTCCACTGCAACGGCTGGTGTTTCCCGTGGACGATGGCGGCCAATGCGGGAACCTCCGTCTGCCTGCGCGCCGTACGGGACGAACCGATCTATCGCGCCTTCCGAGAAGAGGGCGTAACTCATTTCTGCGGCGCGCCGATCGTGCTGAACATGCTGGCCAATGCACCGGATCACCTCAAGGATTTCACGCAGCAGATCAAGGCGATGACCGCTGGCGCTCCGCCGCCGGCCAAGGTGATCGAAGCGATGGAAGGGATGGGTGTTGAGGTTACCCATGTCTATGGGTTGACCGAGACTTATGGTCCATCCGTCGTCTGCGCGTGGAAGGACGAATGGAACGACAAGGGTGCAGAGGACCGCGCCGCGCTCAAGGTGCGTCAGGGTGTGAAATACGTGGCATTGTCTGGCTTGATGGTCGCAGACCCTGAAACCATGGAGCCTGTTCCTTCGGATGGCGAAACCATGGGTGAGATATTCATGCAGGGCAACATTGTCATGAAGGGCTATCTCAAGAACGCCGAGGCGACCGACAAAGCCTTCAAAGGCGGGTGGTTTGCCTCGGGCGATCTGGGCGTGATGCACCCGGATGGCTACATCGCGCTGAAGGATCGGTCCAAGGACATCATCATCTCGGGCGGCGAGAATATTTCATCGGTCGAGGTTGAGGATACGCTTTATAAACACCCGGCTGTTATGGAGGCAGCGGTGGTGGCCCGCCCGGATGAGAAATGGGGTGAAACGCCGTGTGCATTTGTTGAATTGAAACCGCAGGCAGAGGCGAATGAGGCGGAGATCATCGCTTTCTGCCGGGATCATATGGCCCATTTCAAAGCACCCAAGACGGTTGTGTTTGGGGCGTTGCCCAAGACGTCGACGGGGAAGATTCAGAAGTTCATCCTGCGCGACCGGGCGCGTGAATTGGCTTAATCGAAGATCGACAGATCAAGTGGCAGCATCTCGCCCATCCAGATAGCGCGATCCCGGTGATCAGCCAAGTGATCGCCGGTTTCTGGATGCGTAAAGATGGTCAGCCCTTGCCGGTTCAGGATCAGCCAGGGAAAGACCTGATCAAAGGCTTCGGCTGGAAAGCCCAGCTGGCAACTCCAACGTGGGTGTGGGCCAACGTTGCGCGCATGCATACGGCCCATCTGGACGGTGGGAAACAGGCGCGCGGCCTCTTCACAGACCTGCTGCGCTTTGTCCTGCGTGTCGGCATCGAAATAGACATGGGCGTGGTAACCGGTGATCTCGGGCATGGGGGTCTCCGTCTGTCGTTGTGGAAAACCTAAGGGCGACCCGAGCGCTTGTGCACCCGCATCGCCACACAGACCCTGTGCGCCGGATCAGAGCGGAGCGTGAAGGTCGGGATGGGCTGCGGCAAAGGCAGAATGCTCGGCACAGACGGCCTCGACTGCTGTCAGGCGTGGCATATCGGATAGATCAACTTCCCACCGGCGCGCATTATAAAGCTGTGGGATCAGGCAGATATCGGCCAGACCCGGCGTTTCACCGGTGCAGAACGGGGATTGATCAAAGCCGCCCAGCAGCGATTCAAACGCGAGCAGACCCGGCCGGATGAAGTGACGCATCCAGTCGCCGGGCATGTCGCCTGCACCTTGGGTGAGCGCGGTGGCATGTTTGGCAACCGACAGATTGCAGACCGGATGGATATCCACCGCGATACTGTGCGCCAATGCCCGCGCCGCGGCTCGCTTGGCCGGATCGGTTGGCAGCAGACCCAGTTCGCGGGTCTCATCCAGATAATCGATGATCGCCAGCGATTGGGTCAACCGAACCCCATCGATATCCAGCACCGGGACCAGACCTTGCGGGTTGCGGTCCAAATGATCCGGGGCGCGATGCGCCCCGTTCACCAGATCCACGACGACCGGGCGGTAGGTGATCCCAGCCAGATTCAGTGCAATCCGCACCCGGTAACTGGCGGACGAACGCCAGTAATCAAACAGAACCACTTCGGACATAAGATGGTTAGCCTTTGCTTAGTTCCTTGGCATGCAGCCAGTCGGCATGCTGAGGGGCTCGTTTGGTGCGCGACCATTCTTCGAGCATATCCCATTTGACCGAATCCAGCCGGGCCAGCATGGCCTCTTCCTCGGGGTCGGGGCAAGCCAGTTCCACCCGATGACCGTTCGGATCGAAGAAATATATCGAATGGAAGATCGAATGATCCGTGACACCCAGAACCTCGACGCCGTTGGCTTCGAGATGGTCCTTGAATGCGATCAGCTCATCACGGTCCTTCACCTTGAATGCGATGTGCTGCACCCAAATCGGTGTGTTGGGATCGCGCCCCATTTCCGGCTTGGTAGGCAGCTCAAAAAACGCCAGCACATTGCCATTTCCGGCATCCAGAAACAGGTGCATGTAGGGATCAGGTTCATGGGTGGAGGGCACATGATCTTCGGCAATCGCCAGAATGAAATCCATGTTCAGCATCTTGCCGTACCATTCTACGGTCTCTTTCGCGTCCTTGCAGCGATAGGCGACGTGGTGAATCTGTTCGATTTTCATGGGCTTACTCCTGTTTCAGGGCTGCGGCGTCCAACGCCTGCTTCAGCACCGCGTTGTCGCCGATGTGGTTTGCCAGAACCAGCACAAGGCGCGCGTTGAACGCATCGCTTTCGGCTTTCTCAAGCCCTTCGTGGGCCGCCACCAGATCGGCATAGAAATCGTCGGCCTGGGTCAGATTGGATGAGAGGATCAGATCAGCCATGTCGCTTACTCCTTGCCTGTGGCGCGGCGGACCGCGTGCCGGAATGCATTTTCTTCATACGTGTCGCGGCGGGCGGCCACGTGCTGATCGGGACGGATCAGATAGACCGCTCCGGTCGCATCGCCCAGATAGCGCCGCTTCAGCGTCAGGGTTGGGTCATCCTTGACCGAAAGCGCAAGGCGTTTGACCGTGATCCCGTCAACCTCCATCTCATCGGGCGCATCGGCGTCGATGGTCAGCAGCGTGAACTGTCCAGCCAGTTTAGGCAGTAGAAAGCCATCATCCAAAGGCGCATCGGGACAGGACGCTCCGGGGCGCGTCTGTGTCGGCCCGTTCAACGCATCCGCCGAATTCAGCGACGAGCCGTCATAGACGCAAGGTACGCTCAGGCGGCCAGAATTCACCATCGGGCGGGCGAAGTCATAATGTTCGCTCAAGTCCAGCACCGCGTCGCGCAGGATGCGGGACATCTGCGATTTCGGGGTGATGAAATCGGTCGAGCGGGTCGAGTTCAGGATGTTTTCGTCCGCACCGTGAATGCGTTCCTGATCGTAGCTGTCCAGCAGCGACTCAGGCGCTTTGCCGTCAATCACCAGTTTCAGTTTCCAGCACAGGTTGTCGGTATCCTGCACGCCCGAGTTTGCGCCCCGTGCGCCAAACGGGCTGACCTGATGGGCACTGTCACCGGCAAAGATCACGCGGCCATGGCGGAATTGCTCCATCCGGCGGCACTGGAAGGTGTAGATGCTGACCCATTCCAGCTCGAAATTTACCTCCTCGCCCAGCATGGCCTTGAGGCGCGGGATCACGTTTTCCGGGCGCTTTTCGCGTTCCTTGTCGATATCCCATCCCAGTTGCAGATCGATGCGCCAGACGCCATCGGGTTGTTTATGTAGCAACGCAGATTGGCCTTTGTTGAACGGCGGATCGAACCAGAACCAGCGTTCCGAGGGGAAATCGGCCTCCATAATCACATCCGCGATCAGGAAGTTGTCTTCGAACACGCGGCCCACAAAATCCTTACCCATCATGGCGCGCATGGGTGAGCCCGCGCCGTCGCAGGCGATGACCCAATCCGCTTCGATGGTGTATGATCCCTCGGGCGTTTCGACCTCAAGCTTGACGTGATCGGGGTGGGTTCCAACGGCTTCGACCTTGTTGCGGCCGCGGATTTCGATCGGTGCACCCTGCGCTTGCAATTCGCGGACGCGGTCGACCAGAAACTGCTCGAAATAGTATTGCTGCAGGTTGATGAAGGCCGGGCGCTGATCGCCGCTGTCGGGCTGCAGGTCGAACTCGTAAACCTGACGTTCGTCGAAGAACACTTTGCCCTTGTTCCAAAGAACGCCTTTGTCGACCATCGGCTGCCCGCAACCAAGTCGGTCGAGGATTTCCAGCGGGCGTTTGGCAAAACAGATGGCGCGGCTGCCGAAGCTGACCTTGTCGTTGTCGTCCAGCACCAGCACCTCGACCCCTTGCTGGGCCAGATCGATGGCGGCGGCCAGACCCACCGGACCAGCCCCAACAACGATGACCTTGTGACGCACGGGCGCTGGCGCGGATTGATCCGGGCTGGCCTCGTAGGCATAAAGTGGAACTTCAAAAATCTTGTTCACTCTCTCTCTCCCATTTCTGGCGCATCGGGCGCACCCCATCTGTTCCCCGGCACAGTTGCGCCGGAGGTCTTGCGTTAGAGTTTCACCGTCAAATCCGGGCCGCCACGATCTGGATCAAATCCGGCCCGGAATTCTTAGCCCTGAAGGGCCTCCCACATCTCCAGATCGCGCTGGGCGGTCCAGATCCGGGGCGTGTCGATGCCGCGGGCCTCGTCATAGGCGCGGGCAACATTGAAGGGCAGGCAGTGTTCGTAGATTGCATAGTCGGCAAATTTGGGGTCGCATTCGGCGCGGACCGCGTCCCAGGCTTCTTTCAGCGAACCGCCACGCGCCGCGACCTTTGCTGCCGGGCGGTAGGTGCTTTCCACGAAATCGCGGGTGTTTTCGATGGCCGCATTGACCATGTCCTTACCAACTAGAGCGTCGCCGCGCCCCGGCGCGATAGCGTCTACGTCGAACCACTTGATCTCATCCAGCGTATCGCCCCAGTCGCTGAAATGCCCATCGCCGCAATAGCACGCCGAGTGGTATTCGACGATGTCACCGGTGAACATGACATTCTGATCGGGCACGTGGATGACGATATCGCCAGCGGTATGCGCACGGCCCAGATGCATCAGGTCGATCCGGCGGTTGCCCAGATAAACCGTCATTGTGTCGCTGAAGGTGGTGGTGGGCCATGTGAGGCCGGGGATGCTTTCGTGTCCTTCAAAGAGACGCGGGAAGCGTTGGAATTCGCTGTCCCAGTCTTCCTGACCACGTTCAACCACCATTGCGCGCGCCATATCCGACATCAGTATCTGTTGCGCACCAAAGGCGCTCGCGCCCAGCACGCGTACTGCGTGGTAATGGGTCAGCGCCACATGGGTGATCGGCTTGTCAGTCACCGACCGCACGCATTCGATCACCTTGTTGGCCAGACGCGGCGTCGCCTGCGCCTCGACAATCATCACGCTGTCATCGCCGATGATCACGCCCGAGTTCGGGTCGCCTTCGGCAGTGAAGGCATACAGCCCTTCGCCCACCTCAGTGAAGCTGATTTTCTTTTCCGACATGTCCCCCTGGGACGCAAATGCCTTGGCCATATCAGTGATTTCCCTTCTGGACAGCGACTGGCTTTGATGATGTTGTCGCCATATGTTTGAACGTCGATTTTTGCCTTATTGGGCAACCGCTTGTGTTGTCATTGCCTGCGCCATCATCCTGCTGTGGATGGGCCGCGAACCGATTTGCAAATGCGGTTATGTCAAGCTGTGGCATGGTGAAACCTTCAGTTCCGAAAGCTCGCAGCATCTGACCGATTGGTACACGCCCAGCCACATCATTCATGGCTTTCTGTTTTACGGTCTTCTGTGGCTGGTGGCGCGCCGCCTTGCCGTTGGCTGGCGGTTGTTCATCGCCACCTTGATAGAAGTCGCGTGGGAGATTTCCGAGAACACCAATGCCGTGATCGAACATTACCGCGCGGTCACGATCTCGCTGGATTACTACGGCGACAGTGTCGTCAACTCGATCGCCGATATTGGCGCGATGATGCTGGGGTTCTGGTTGGCGCGTCGCCTGCCGATCTGGATGACGGTCACCATTGCGCTGGGATTCGAGATCCTGACCACCACGCTGATCCGCGATGGTCTGACGCTGAACGTGCTGATGCTGCTTTATCCCATCGAGGCCGTTAAGGACTGGCAGAGCGCGCTCTGAATATGCGGACTGGACCTGCATCAATCTCTGGCGAATGGATTTTCGAGTGCGGGCAGCACAGTGCCGGTGCAATCGCCGAACCCGATGGAATAGCCGTCGCCCTTGGCTGCGCCGGTCAGGGTCAGCGTGTCGCCGTTCTCGATGAAGGTGCGGGTCTCGCCTGTGTCCAGCGTCAGCGGCTCTTTCCCGCCCCAGCTGAGTTCCAGAAGTGATCCGCGCTCTGGCTTGTTCGGCCCCGAAATGGTGCCGGACCCCAACAGGTCGCCCGTGTTCATCGGACACCCAGACGTCGAGTGATGCGCCAACTGCTGCGCCGCCGAGTAATACATCTCGCGATAATTGGTTCGTGCGATGGTCGTGGCGTCTTTATTCTCGGGCGCCATCGTTACGGATAGATCGATGTCATAGAGCATCGGGCCGCAATCCTTCAGGTGGTCCAGCAGTGCAAACTCACGGTCGGGCGTATCGCAGCGGAACGGTTCCAGCGCCGCTTTGGTCACGATCCACGGACTGATCGAGGTCGCGGTCGCCTTGGCCTGGAACGGCCCCAGCGGCTGGTATTCCCAGGCCTGAATATCGCGCGCGGACCAGTCGTTTAGCAGGACATAGCCAAAGATGTTGTCATCGGCTTCCTGCACTGAAATTGGGCCGTCAGACGGTGTGCCCACGATTGCACCCATCTCTAGTTCGATATCAAATCGACGGCTGGGCAGGAAAGCAGGCAGGTCCTGATCGGGCGATTTCAACTGACCCCAGGGGCGACGGATATCTGTGCCTGAAACGACAACAGACGACGCGCGGCCGTTATAGCCGATGGGGATGTGCAGCCAGTTCGGCGGCAATGCGTTTTCCGGGCCGCGGAACATGGTGCCCACGTTCTGGGCATGGTGGCGGCCCGCGTAGAAATCGGTGTACTCGCTGACGGCAAAGGGCATATGCATCTCGGCCTCGTCCTGCGGGATCAGCAGACTTTCGATCTTGTGCTGTTCGTCCGAATCTTCAGCCAATAGCGTAGATAGGCGGTCGCGCAATGCAGCCCATACGGCAGGGCCTTCTTCCATTAGCGGATTCCAGAAGGGCAGATCGAACAGCGGCTCATCCGACAGCGCGATTAATCCATCAGCCTCGGCAGCAGTCACGTCGAAGATCATGTCGCCGATGGCAACGCCGCAGCGGGGCTCGGTGGTTTCGGTCGAGAACACGCCATAAGGCAGGTTGTTCAGCGGGAAGGGGTGGTCGGCGGAATTGGCCGATGCGACCCAGGATTTCTTCAAAGGCATATTGCGTCCTTATGTCTTTCGGTTATGAGGCGGCGCGCAGGGATTTGAAGCCCAGCAGGACTGCCGCCAATATCATGAAGCTGCCACCGATCCGGTCGAGCCAAAGTCTTGCCGGCCCCTGCAGGCGCCGGGCCAGCCAACTGGCAGTGGAGCCATAGGCCATCAGAAACAACCCGTCTATGATCAGATATGTGGCCGAGAGGATGGCGAATTGTGGCCAGAATGGCAGCGCGCCATCGATGAACAGCGGAAACAGAGCGGCGAAGAACACCACCGCCTTGGGATTCGCGGCAGAGGTGATGAAGCCCTGCATCCAGAGCGCCCTGCGGCTGGCACGTAGCGCATCGTTGGTTTCGGCAACACGTGCCTTCACGATTTGCTTGACGCCGAGATAGACCAGATAGGCCACGCCCAACCACTTGATCACGGTAAAGGCGGTCCCGGACGTGGCGATCAGGGCAGCCAGACCCAGACCGGCGGCCAACATTTGAAAGAAATTGGCCGTCAAATCACCCGCAGCGGTAAAAAAACCTCGCCACAGCCCATTGGTTGCCGAGTTCGACAGCATCAGCAACTGGCTTGGCCCCGGTGTGCTCATCAGCAACAACACCGTCGCCACATAGGTGATCCAGATATCAAAACTCATCTCGTCTCCGGTGATCCTTCAACTTGTCACTTGTCGAATAATAGTTGATTTTGTAACTAACAAGGATGACCCAGCCTAAAAATGACCAAAAAGATGAGTTTGATTTGCGAAATTTCCTGCCGTTCCTGTTGAATCAGGCGGCCGAAGAAAGTTCGCTTGAGTTTCAGCGCGTTTACAAGGATCGCTACGGAATGCTGCGAACTGAATGGCGGGTGCTGTTTCATCTTGGCAATCATGGTGAGATGACCGCACGCGACATTGTTGAGCGTGCCAAAATCCACAAAACCAAGGTCAGCCGAGCGGTCAGCCGATTGCAACAGCGCCGATATTTACAAAGGTTGCGGGATGAAAATGACCGGCGGGTTGAGCGGCTATCGCTGACCTCGGCTGGCCAGAAGGTTTATCGTGAGCTAAGCGGTATCGCGCAGGATTATGATCAGAAACTGGCATCGCGTTTCACCACGGGTGAGGCCGCTTTGCTGCGCATGATGCTGCGACGTCTGGCCGGAATGGATTAGGGTACTGGTAATCCGGTACAGCTGCCCCCAGATCAACGTCATAACGGACACAGGAACGACACATGACAGCGCCGGATTCCCCAACGGCAAAATCCCATGATCTGATAGATTGGTTGGTGACCCGAGGCCTGGAAGGGGCCGACAAACAAGAACTTTTGGACGGGTATTGCACCCGTTTAGTTGATCTTGGTGTGCCCTTGATGCGCTTTCATGCGGCGCAACCGGCCTTGCATCCCGTCTATGGCGGAACGGGCTATAGCTGGTACCGCAGCAAAGGAAGTAATCTGGAAACCTTCGAGTATTCCGAAGAGCCCAGTGAAGTTTGGACACAAAGTCCGCTGTATGCCGTATTGCACGAAGATATCGATGCTATCCGTGAACGGCTGGTCGATCAGAACGAACCCAGCCGTTTTCCCCTGCTAAACGAGTTGCGGGAAAACGGGGCCACGGACTATTACGCGACTGGCATCAGCTTTGATGTGCCGGCTCAACGCAACCCCTATGATGCGAAAGAGGCAATCGACGGCGTCTTGATGTCCTGGTCCAGCAATGCGCCGGAAGGATTCTGCGACGATGATCTGGACGTGATCAATACGGCGCTACCGCATCTGGGGCTGGCTCTGAAGTCAGCCTCGAACGCGCGGGTGTCGAAAGATTTGATGCGGGTTTATCTGGGGCGCGATGCCGGTCGTCGGGTCTTGTCCGGTGAAATCCGTCGCGGGTCACTGCAGCAGATTGATGCGGTGATCTGGAACTTCGATCTGGAAGGGTTCACCAGCTTGTCGGAAGAGATGCCAGGGATCGAAGTCATAGATATGCTGAATGACTACCTGGGTGTGGTGGTCGATGTTGTTCATCAATGCGAAGGCAACATCCTGAAGTTCATGGGCGACGGTGTCATGGCGATGTTTGATGTCGGCGAGATCGATGCCGATGCCCGCGCTGCGCTGGCTGCGGCGACCATGCTGCAAGAGCGCATGGCCGAATTGAACACTCAGCGGAGTTCACGGGGACAACCGGTTTCGAACTATACGCTGGCATTGCACTCTGGTGAGATCCTCTATGGAAACATCGGCTCCGAAAGTCGGCTGGATTTCACGGTAATTGGTCCGGCGGTCAACCAGACGTCCAGAATTGCGGGGATGCATCGGTCACTGGGGCAGCGCATCCTGATTTCCGACGATGTAGCCCGCGCGGCGCATCCTTGCGATCAGGACCTGATTTCGGTCGGGCGCTATATGTTGCGGGGTGTGGCAGAGCCGAAAGAGCTGTTTACGATTTACAGAAGGGCTGACTAACCGATCACTGACACCTGTGCCAGTGCGTGCGACTGCTGATGCGCACGATTTCATAGAATGAAATCGATCCGGAAACTTTTAAAGTTTCCGGGGTCTTG
Source organism: Ruegeria sp. I3 (assembly GCF_056532525.1). NCBI lineage: Bacteria > Pseudomonadati > Pseudomonadota > Alphaproteobacteria > Rhodobacterales > Roseobacteraceae > Ruegeria > Ruegeria sp. I3. The sequence goes on from NZ_JBQFNI010000001.1 coordinate 264,289, forward strand.
GGCGGATGTGTTGGGTAATTCGAGCTGTGGTCGCTCAGAAGTCGATCTCAACACCTGGCAAGCTCAGTTCCTTCATCATATCGCGCAGTTCCTGGCGTGCGGCGATGTTGGAGATATTGAGCTGCTTGACCCCGATATCCTTGAGGTCCAGCAAAGTCAGTCCGCGCGGGAACAACTCGCGGAAAATCACTCGCTCGGAAAAGCCCGAGGCGACGCGGAAGCCGATGCGCTGTGACAGCATCTCGATCGCGCGTTGCATCTTTTCCTTGTTGACCATGCGCTGGGTGCCGACTCGGTTGCGGACGACGACCCAGTCGATCGGTTTCAGCCCAGCTTGGGCGCGCAGTTGGCGGGCATTCCAGACCATCTCGGAATAGACTGAGGGGCCAAGGATTCTCTCACCTTTGGAATCGATCCGCGCCAGCAGGTCAAAATCGATGAAACTGTCGTTCAGCGGTGTAATCAGCGTATCGGCCAGCGAATGTGCAACCTGGCTGAGTCGAGTGTGCGAACCGGGGCAGTCGATCAGGATGAAATCGCTATCGCTTTCCAGTTCGGCCACGGCGGCTGAAAGGCGGTGGTCATAGATGTTTTCACCGGGTTGCAGAGCGCTGGCGTCAATCTCGGGCAGGTCGTGGTGGCGTGGGCTGGGCAGAGACAGGTCCGAGCCGTTCAGGAAGTTCAAGCGGTTCTCGAAATAACGACCCAGACTGCGCTGCCGCAGGTCAAGATCGAGTGTGCTGACCTTGTGCCCCAGCCGTGCCAATGCAGTGGCCACATGCATCGACACGGTTGATTTGCCTGCGCCGCCCTTTTCGTTCCCGACCACAATGATATGTGCCATGCCTGTATTCCCAAGTCCCGCCGTGTTTGCCTACACGTTGTTGGCAGCCACTATATGTTGTGTAGGCCGGGAAGGGAAGAACCTCGGGCCGTCTTGAGCGGTATTATCAAGCCTCAAATTGGAAAAGTGCTTGGTACTTGGGGGTTAGGGTAAATCCTTGCCAAACACACACCCCTGTTTCACTGTCCATCCTATGGATTTGTGATCGAGGGCAGCCATTGGATCATCTGTTTCTGAACGTTTTGAACGTGGTTCTGCCTGTCCTGATTTGCGCTGGAATCGGTTACACTCTGGCTGTGATCAGGGCCCCTTATGACAACAAGGTTATTGGCGGGATCGTCTCGCGGGTCGGGTATCCGACGCTAATAATCTCGCACCTTTCAACCACCCAGATTGCGGTCGGCACCTTTCTTGATGTCATGATGGCCGCCGCTTTGGCGATTGCAGGTTTTGGGCTGTTGGGGCTTGTCGCGCTCAAACTGATGCGGCTGCCGGTGCGGGCATTTCTGACGCCACTGATGCATGGTAATGTCGGCAATATCGGCCTGCCCATTACCCTTTTGGCGCTAGGCGATGCGGGAATGGCCTATACGATGGCATTTGTGGTGGTTGTGCTGATCAGTATCTTCACGATCGGCATGTGGATTCCGGCCGGAGAGTTCTCGCCCAAGAAACTGGCGACTTCGCCGATTATTTACGCGGTCGCACTGTCGCTGGTGTTGATGGCGACGGGCACCAGCCTGCCGCAACCGGTGGCCAAATCCTTTGATATTCTGGGTGGGCTCTCGATCCCGCTGATGTTGCTGACGCTGGGCCACACGCTGGCGACCCTGCGGATCAAAAGCCTTGGCCGAGCCGTTTTGCTGACAGCGCTGCACCTGCTGATGGCTGCGGTGATTGCCAGCGCGTTGGTCTGGAGCTTCGGCTTCACCGGGGCTGAGCGGGGCGCGGTGATCCTGTGCTGTTTGATGCCCTCCTCTGTCGCGACCTATTTGTTCATCGATCAGCATGTGCCGGAATACGGACCCGATGTGGCCGGGTTCATTCTGGTTTCGACTCTGTCCACGATCCTGGTGCTGCCAGTGGCGCTGTCCTACTGGATCTAATAGGCGCTGGGCGCGCAGTGCGCTAAAAACAGTATCTATCAGCAAAAAACCGTTTAATAATAGGCACAACACGGTGCCCGAAGGGCCAGCGCGCTATTCCTGAACGGGGGACAGGCAGATGCCAAAAGACGTCACTGAGGACATATCCGGCGCGGGAGGGGCACGTCTGGTTCTGGTGATGACCGCGCTGTGCATGATGGTTGTTGGCTTCAACACAACCGCCGTTGCGACGATCCTGCCAAATCTGAAGGCCGAGTTCGATCTGTCGCCTTCCAGCCTGCAATGGGTGATGGCGATCTATACAGTGGTTAGCGCGACCCTCGTCACCATCGTCAGCCGACTTGGCGATATCACCGGCAAGATGGGCGTCTTCTTTGCCGGAATGATCGTGTTCGGTCTTGGCTCGGCCCTTGTATTGTTTTCGCAGGATGCAGCCATGTTGCTGGCAGGCCGCGGGGCCCAAGGTGCCGGGGCGGCAGCGCTGTTTGGCACCTCGCTTTCGCTGCTAACTGCCGCCACGCCCGAGGAACAACGGGCCAGCGTCACCGGTGCCTGGGGCGCAATCGTCGGGCTGGCAATCGGCGTTGGTCCGATTGTTGGCGGCGCGTTTGCACATTACCTCAGCTGGCGCGGCGTATTTGCCACCGATCTTGCGCTGCTGATCGTGGCGTTTGCGGTCGGGTTGCGGGTCAGCAAAGAGCATTACGTGCCCGACACGCGTCTTGCAGGCGCAAAGTTCGATCTTGCGGGTGCAGTCGCACTGGTCCTGCTGCTTGGCCCGCTATCCTTTGCGCTCAGCAACGGGGAAAGTCACGGATGGGCCACAAGATCGACCTTGATCCCGCTTGCCGTGTCGGCTGTAGCGGTGATTGCACTGATCTTCACCTCGCGCCGCAGCGCGGACCCCCTGATCGAGTTGCGGTATTTCCGCCACCCCCGTTATTTCATGGCGGCGGCAGGGATGTTCATTACCGGTTTCGCGCTGTTCAGCTTTTTCGTCTATTTCAACGTCTTCGTGCAATCGCAAGATGCGTTTGGCCTTTCCGCTGTTGGGGCGGGGGTGGCGATCCTGCCGTTGAGCCTCAGTATGTTCGTCGTGTCCGTGGTGGCTCCGCGTTTTCTTGCACCTTACAGTTTTCGATGGCCGGTGATCCTGGGCATGGGGTTCATGACCTGTGGGTTCATGCTGTTGACGACAACGACGAACACAACAGGCATGGGTGCGATTTGGTGGAAGCTGGTGATTATCGGGATCGGGCTTGGCATCGGTTTTTCGTTATTGCCGCGTCTCGGGCTGCGCTTGTTGCCGGAAGAACATATGGGGCAGGGCTCGGGCGTAGTGAATGCGTTCCTTTATTTTGGTGCCACCCTTGGTGCCGTGGTCGGAGGTCTGGCCGAAGCAATCACTACCCGACGCGGCCTGTCCGAAGTGATCAACGCCTTGCCCACCGGGTCCGAGCAACGGGCCGACCTGGCCCATGCACTGACACATGGCACCGCCAGTCAGGTGCAGCAGCTTATAGCGGCGCTTGATCCGACCACGGGCGAAGCGTTGGCGCGCGCCTTGCGAGATCTGCAGGATGATGCATTTAACAGTGCCATGCTTGTCGCCGCTATCGCTGCGCTTTTGGGGATGATCCTGGCTGCCGTAATGCTGCGAGGCCCCGTGCCTCCACCGCACAGCGCGGTTGATCTGACAAGGGACTGATCGTCGGTGGGGCCACTTGTGACCGGCACCCAATCGGCCTAGGCTTTTGCCATGTGTGGAAAATTTGCAGCCGGTCACCTGACACAGCGGGAAATGCTGGCGATTACCGAGTATTTTCTCTACGGCAAGGTCTCGCCTGATCTGCCCGAACAGCTGCCTTCGGGTGGGTACAATGTGTCTCCGACCAATCGGGTTGGCATGGTCCGTTGGGACGGCGACCGGGCCGAGCTGGCGACGGCGCGCTGGCAGATCAAGGATCCGCGCAGCAAGAAGCCGATGATCAATTCGAAGATCGAAAATGTCAGCTTCTGGCAGCAATACTGGAACAACGGGCGCTGTCTAATTCCGGCACTGGGATATTACGAGTGGCCCAAGGACCAGGGCCATGATTGCCCGGTCTACATCACGGTTCAGCGCAATGCCCCGGTGATGTTTTTTGCGGGGTTTTACAGGACTGATGACGGCAGCCATAGCTGTACGATCCTGACCCGGCCACCCAGCCCGCAGATCGCGCATATTCACAACCGCATGCCAGTGATCCTGACCCCGGATGAGATCGAAAACTGGCTATCGGGCGTCACAACTGCGCAAGAGGCGCAGCAGTCGTTGGGCACGCAGTACGAAGGCCGGTTTGAATATCACACCGTCAAACCCATCAAACGCGGAGCTGAGGGCGAAGATATGATTGAGCCTTACACGCCCCCGGTCCAGACCGGGTTTGATTTCTGAAACAGCCGCAAAGTGCAGTGGGGTAATTCCAAAACAAAAAAGGCCGCCCAAATGGACGGCCTTTCGCATTTCAACCAGGTCGGGATTAGAAGCCCAGGCCTTCGTATTTCTTCTTGAACTTCGACACGCGGCCGCCTGCGTCCATCAGGCGCGACGAACCACCGGTCCATGCGGGGTGCACGGAAGGGTCGATTTCCAGAGCCAACTGGTCGCCTTCGCTGCCCCAGGTGGATTTCATCTGAACCACAGAGCCATCGGTCATTTTGACGTTGATGACGTGATAATCGGGATGGATGTCTTTTTTCATCTTTCCGCTCCTTACGCCTCGGCGCCAGCCTTGGGCTTGTAGTTGGTGACTTCTGCGATACGCGCGGATTTACCACGGCGCGAGCGCAGGTAGTACAGTTTGGCGCGACGAACGCGGCCACGGCGGACAACTGTGATGCTGTCGATATTGGTCGAATGCAGCGGGAACACACGCTCCACGCCTTCGCCAAACGAAATCTTGCGAACGGTGAACGAACCGGCGATGCCGCTGCCACCTTTGCGCGCGATGCAGACGCCTTCATAGTTCTGCACACGGGTACGCGACCCTTCGGTCACTTTAAAGCCGACACGGATGGTGTCACCGGCTTTGAAATCGGGGATGTCTTTCCCCAGGGCGGCAATCTGTTCCGCCTCAAGCTGTGCGATTAGGTCCATCGCAGTTACTCCTATATGCTCGCGGTTGGTCCACGAAGTTTGGGCACGGCCTGAGAGCTCTTGGTCTTCACCGGGTCCTGCGTACAGCCCGCCAGAGGTCAGATCGAATGTTCCTTTTGGTCCGGTCCGCCCTGTCGCGCCGTGGCCGAAGAAAGCCGGGCGTCACGTCAGGATGCAAACCAAAACACCGGAGTCGCGTAACGCCACACCGGATTGGGCTGCTTTACGGGCTTTGTGGGCGGGGATCAAGCCTTATTCTTGGTGAAACAGGTGAGTTTTTGCCACCCGTCAAATCCACCGTTGCCTTGTTCACCAGATCAGGCATTCTGGGGTTAATTATAAGAGCAGATATTTGATACAGGATCATAAGATGCGCAAAGCACTTCTGCTGGCCGTTATGGCGCTTGCACTTGTCTCATGTGGTCGCCGCGGCCCGCAACCTCAGGCGGTTGAGCCGCAGGCCTTCGCGGACACGACCCCGCCTTCGATCATCTACCCCGCCTTTGGTGACGCTGACCCGCACCCGTGGGAAGGTCGCCACCCCGGCCAGTACCCCGTGCACGGGCTGGATGTCTCGCGTTGGCAGGGGCCGATTGATTGGCGCACCGCACAGAAGAACGGTGTCAGCTTTGCCTTCATCAAAGCCACCGAGGGCGGGGATTTTACCGACCCGATGTTCGACGAGCACCGACGCGGCGCACAAGCTGCCGGAGTGCCGTGGGGGGCCTATCACTATTATTATTTCTGCCGTCCGGCCCATGAACAGGCGCGTTGGTTCATCCAGAACGTGCCCAAAGGGGCCGACCTGCCGCATGTGCTGGATATGGAATGGACGCCCCATTCCAAAACCTGCACCCTGCGCCCTGATGGCCGAGCCGTTCGGGCCGAGGCGCAGCGGTTCCTTGATATTCTCGAGCGCCACTATGGCCGACGCCCGATTGTCTACACGACGGTAGATTTCTACGGCGACACCCATATCGGACGACTTCCCAAAACTGAGTTCTGGCTGCGCTCGGTCGCGGGCCACCCGCGCAACGTTTATCCAGGCTCGGTCTGGCGGTTCTGGCAATACACCGGCACCGGGCTGGTGCCGGGGGTTCAGGGTAAGGTGGACATCAACACCTTCAACGGCACGCCGGAAACCTGGGCGTTGTGGAAGGCAACCCGTTAGTCTTAGCCCTTATCTTCTGATTTTCGATAGGCGTCCCACAGATCGGGCCGCCGTTCGCGGGTGATCTGTTCCGACATTTCATGACGCCAATCCGCAATGCGTCCATGGTGGCCTGACATCAGGATCTCGGGGATCGGGCGGCCTTTCCAGTCGGCGGGGCGGGTGTATTGCGGATGCTCCAATAAGCCAGAGGAAAAGCTCTCCTCCTCGGCTGAGGCCTGGTTGCCCAGAACGCCCGGGATCAGCCGCACGGTGGCGTCGATCAGGGCCTGTGCGGCGATTTCTCCCCCGGTCATGACAAAATCACCCAAGCTGATCTCTTGCACGCCGTAGTGCTCCAGCACGCGCTCATCGACGCCTTCGAAACGACCACATAACAGGGTCATGCCATCGCAGCGAGCCAGGTTTTGCATCATTTTCTGATCCATCCGACGCCCACGCGGGCTGAGGTAGATCAGCGGCCAGTTGCCCCGGATGCCCGCCATCGTATGCTCAATGGCCTCACCCAGCACATCGGCACGCAGCACCATGCCCGCACCGCCGCCCGCCGGGGTGTCATCCACATTGCGGTGCTTGCCGATCCCGAATTGGCGCAAATCCACAGTTTCCAACTGCCATAGCCCTTCTTGCAGGGCCTTGCCGGTCAGGCTTTCGCCCAGAACACCGGGGAAGGCAGACGGGAACAACGTGATGATCTTGGCCTTCCACACCCCGTGCAGATCGGGCGTCGGCGTCATCAACTCGCGCGGCTTCAACGTTGGACGGATGGCTTTGCGGCCATGGGACTTTCCGGGTTTATCTGTCATCTCGAGCCGATCAGATCATTTTGGGTGCTTTGAACCAAAGCCGTCTTTTGATCGATCAGCGCAGCATCGTCCAGATCGGATCGGTTCATTTCCAGCATCTGCTGCAAGACATCCTCGGGCAGGCGTGGGTTTGATCGGGTCGGGCCTACCAATTCGGCGGCTTTGTCCGCAGGCAGGTCAAGGAATTCAGCAAAAGTGCTTCCAAGCCCATGTCGCTGGCCCTGCAGGTCTTCCAGCCATTCGGTGCGGACCGAGACCGAGGGCAAACGGTCGCGCACAGCCGCAGCAGCAATCTGAGGCGACGGCACCGGTTCAAGCCGGGCGCGAAAGGTCTCAAAATCCTGAATCAGGCGCGATCGTTGCAGATCATGCGCCCACAGGCTGCGCAGCCAGCTTCCCCGTTGGCGCAGCGAGTAGTAGATCGTTACATGCACCTCTTCCCCGGCAAATCGGTCGCGGATCAGGCCGACAAGGCACGAGGCAAGCTCGGGCGCGGCCTCATATCCCACCGCGACATTCCGGCTGGGGCGCAGGCCCGAGAAATTCTCTTCGCTCAGAACCAGCCCGCGCTTCTGTCCGAATTCCAGTGAATTCAGAAAGTGCCGCATCTGATCCTTGAAATCGCTCATCGCGCCGGGGGTGCCGTAAACGGAATAGCGAGTGGCTGCTTCGGACAAGCCGGTTTTGCGGGTCCGATAGGGCAGGACCAACGCATGGTGCGGCCAGATCAGTGAGCGGTTTTCGAACAGAAAGGACTGTGCCGCCGTTGTCCCGGTCTTGTGCAGACCCAGATGCAGCAACACGCGGCGCACTACAGCAGGCCCTCAGGCGGATCAGCGATGATGCGGCCCTTGTCCAGATCAACGGTCGGAACGGATTCGAGTGTAAACGGCAGCAGCACGGTGGCCTTTAAGCCCGGCCCATGCAGTTCCAACAGATCCGCCGCACCGTGATTTTGCACCGATTTCACTCGGCCCAGCAGCGTGCCGCCGGTGTCATAAACCTCAAGCCCGATAAGGTCGGTGTGGTAAAACTCATCGTCCGGCAGCGACGGCAATTGATCGCGCCGCGCGTAAAGGCGCAGGCCATTCAGCGCATCCGCCGCTTCCTTCGTCTCAATGCCACCCAGCCGGGCGGCAAAGCCGTTCTTGATCGCGCGGGTCAGGACTACGGGATAGCGCTCTTTACCTTCTTCGTCTGTCAGCGGCGAATAGCCTTCGATATCCTCGGGGACGGCACAGAAACTTTTCAGCCGCACCTCGCCGCGCACCCCATACGAGCCCGCGATGCTGCCTACGCAGATCAGATCACTCATTTCGACCATCCGTCACACATAGCCCGTCCCGCCATTGTCCGATCACCTCGCACGCCTCGCGCTGGTTCGAGCGTTCGAAGAATACGCCCACAATAAATGCGATCGCCAGCAGGATGGGAAGCCGTAACAAACCGAACATGACTAACGCACCTCGATCGGCAGAGAGGCGTCGCGGCATTCCCAGCCGACCTGCTCCAGCTCCGGCGTATCGGATTGGGCCTCGGGCCAGCCCAAGCAGAAATATCCGATCAACCGCCAGTCCTCGGGGACATCCAGATCGCACGCCATCTGGTCCGGGTCGAGGATCGAGACCCAACCCAGCCCCAGCCCTTCTGCCCGTAAGGCAAGCCAGAACAGGGTGATGGCAGAGACCACAGAATAGCGCCGCATCTCGGGCATAGTACCTGCGCCCAGACCTTGACCCTTGTCGGTGGCATCGTCGCAGAACACGGCCAGCTGCACCGGAGCTTCTTCCATCCCGGACAGTTTCAGCTGGCTGTACAGCTGCGCCTTTTCGCCGGAATACCCGCTCAGCGCCCGCTCGTTGGCCGCTTGGAAATTCTTCAGCGCCGCGTCGCGCGCGGCCTGACTTTCGATGCGGATCACGCGCCAGGGTTCGCTGAGCCCAACAGAAGGGGCCAGTCGAAACGCGTCGAGGCAGCGCGTAAGCACTGCCTCGTCAATTGCATCGGTGCGAAACCGGCGCACATCACGCCGGAGCCGCATCAACAGATCGAACTGCGTGCGAAAATCGTCGGAAAAGGCCTGATCCTGCACGCGCCCGACTGCTTATTCTTCTGCAGCAGCTTCTTCAGCCGGTGCTGCAGCCGCTTCGGCAGCTTCAGCAGCCTTGGCAGCTTTCTCTTCCGCGCGTTCCTGAGCTTTCTTGCCCGGGGTACCCTTGTTGGGGTTGTTGCGCTCGGCCTTGTCACGGGCGCCGGCAGCTTCCAGCATACGTGCGATCCGGTCGGTGGGCTGTGCGCCCTGATCCAGCCAGTACTGGATGCGCTCCATGTTCATTTTCACGCGCTCTTCGCTGTCTTTCGGCAGCAGCGGGTTGTAGGTGCCCAGTTTTTCGATGAAACGACCATCGCGCGGCATACGGCTGTCAGCCGCAACAATGCGATAGAAGGGACGCTTTTTCGAGCCGCCGCGGGCGAGACGAATTTTCATTGCCATGGTGGTATCTCCTTTGAATGGCGTATCCGGTGCTAGACCGGCTTAGTTCTGGTGTTTCTTGTGGTGTCGGATGACTTCCTGAATGATGAAATTCAGAAAAGCCTTGGCGAAATCGGGGTCCAGATCGGCCTCTTTCGCCAGGTCTTCTAACCGTGCGATCTGCGCAGCCTCGCGCGACGGATCGGACGGGGGAAGGTCGTGTGCGGCCTTGAGCTTGCCAACGGCCTGCGTGTGCTTGAACCGCTCGCCCAGCGTATAGACCAGGATCGCATCCAGCCGGTCGATGCTTTCTCGATGGTCTTTCAACAGCGCAGCAGCCTGTGTCACGGGGTTGTTCATTGGCCGGTCCTTTCGGTGGTCAAATCAATCTGCGGATGACGCCAGATCTGAGCGTGCTTGCCCAAAAGCTCGGCTCTCTCAATCTCCAGCGTTGCGCCCAGCCGTTCGGCCAGCGCGCGCGAGCGATCATTGGCATGGGCGATGTAAGAAATCACACCGTTAAGCCCCTGATGCCGCGCTGCATAGTCGCGTGCAGCCGCGGCGGCCTCAAAGCCCAGACCTTTGCCTTCGGCCTCGGCCATCAGCGTCCAGCCCAGCTCGGGCTCCGCCCAGCCGGGTACGTAGATCATGCCTGCCCATCCCACGAATGCGCCGCTGGCCTTTTCAGTCAGATGCCACAGACCATAACCGCGCAGCGCCCAATGACCCAATCTGTTCGAAAGAGAGCTCCAGCTTCCAAGCGCGTCCTTGGGACCACCAACCATATGGCTGCGCTCGGTCGCGTAGAACGCGGTCATCGCAGGAAGATCGTCCAGATGCGGCGCGCGAAGGATCAGGCGATCGGTTTCGACGGTGGGTATAGTGAACGAGGTCATGCGTATGCCTCCACGCCACCGTTTACCAGATCGGCAGGCGCAGAATGACGCCAGACCTGCATCGCCCCGAAAGCCGGGTGTTCGAACATATATTCAAACTGCGCGCCCAGCCGTTTCGCGACAGCCTTGCTGCCCAGATTATCCGGATCGATCAGCGAGATTGCGGTTTCCCAGCCCAGCACGTCATAGGCATGTGCGCGTGCAGCCAGTGCCGCTTCGGTCGCATAACCCTTGCCGGTGGCGTGGTTCATCAGGGTCCAGCCAATTTCGGGCTCGGGCCAGCCGTGAGGGTTCCACAAGCCAACATGGCCTACATAGGTGCCGGTGTCTTTTTCCTCGACACCCCAGAAGCCATAACCACGCATCGCCCAGTGGCCTAACAGCATCGCAACAGCGCGCCATGTCTCATCCGGGCGTTTCGGGCCGCCGACGAATTTCGAGGCGTCGCTGGCAAAAAACTCTGCCTCAGCCTCAAAATCGGCCTCGCAAGGGGCCCGCATGATCAGGCGTTCGGTTTCCAGCGTTGGTATGGCCATGGCAAGTGTCATGCCTGCACCTCGCCGTATCGCCAGACATGCTGGGTTAGGCCAAAGGCGCTTTCGGCAACGGCGTCGCGCGTTGCACCCAGACGCTGAGCCAAAGCGTTCGAACGAGCGTTGGACTGCGAAACGTAGCTTACGAACTGGCCGGATCCGAGCAGATCAAGCCCAAAATCGCGAACGGCGCTGCACGCTTCGGTCGCGTAACCTTGCATGCGGAACTTGCTATCGAACATATAGCCAAGCTCGGGCTCGTGATCGTCCCATTCGAGGCCCAGAATGACGAAGCCAATGACCTGATCATCGTCTTTAAACGTGACGGTGAACAAGCCGTGACCATGCAAAAGCCAGCCTGATGTGTAGTAGGAAAACTCAGTCCAGGCGTCCTGCTCGGTATCGCCAAAGCTGTCCTTGCAGATCGATGTCCACACCGGCAGGTCGTCCAGAGTGGGTGCACGCAGAACCAGCCGCCGGGTCTCAATGACCGGCAGGGCCGCGCGATACTGCGCTGCTGCCATCGCCGCCTTTCCGGACGGGGGCTGGGTGCAGCGTGCTGACGTCACTTTTTCTTTCCAAAACCGCTCAACCCCGGGGGCAGGCCCATGCCGCCACCCAGTCCGGGCAGACCGCCGGGCATCTTACCGCCCATCGCTTTGGCGGCTTGTTCCAGCGCCTTGGGGTCCATGCCCGCAGCCATTTCCTCGGGGCTTGGGCCACCTTTGCCGAACATGCCTTTCATGGCCTGTTTCAGCATCTTGCCTTTGCCCATTTTGCCCATCTTTTTCATCATGTCGGACATCTGCCGGTGCATCTTGAGCAGCTTGTTGAGATCGCTGACCTCCATACCCGAACCGGCGGCGATGCGTTTCTTGCGGCTGGCTTGCAGCAGTTGCGGGTTGGCGCGTTCGCGTTTGGTCATCGACTGGATCAGCGCGATTTGCTGGCGCAGGATTTTATCGTCCAGACCGGCCTGATCCATCTGCTTGGCCATCTTGTTCATGCCCGGCATCATGCCCATCATGCCCTGCATGCCGCCCATCTGGATCATCTGCTCCAGCTGCATTTTCAGGTCGTTCATGTTGAACTGACCTTTGACCATGCGCTTCATCATGCGCTCGGTCTGTTCCATCTCCATCGTTTCCTGGGCTTTTTCGACCAGAGCAACGATGTCGCCCATGCCCAGAATACGACCGGCGATCCGGTCCGGCTCGAAGGTTTCGAGCGCGTCCATCTTCTCGCCCAGACCAACAAAGCGGATCGGCTTGCCGGTGACCGCGCGCATCGACAGCGCCGCACCGCCGCGCCCGTCACCGTCCATACGGGTCAGGACCACGCCCGAGATGCCGACCTTGGCATCAAACTCTTCGGCCACTTCAACAGCGACCTGACCGGTCAGGCCGTCGACCACTAGCAGCGTCTCGCGCGGGTCGACCACGTTACGAACCTGCTCGACCTCGTCCATCAGGACTTCGTCGATATGCAGACGGCCCGCGGTGTCGAGCATATAGACGTCATAGCCGCCCAGCGTTGCCTGTTGCTTGGCGCGCTTGGCGATATCAACCGGCGTCTGACCGGGTACGATCGGCAGCGTATCTACACCAACCTGCGTGCCCAGAACCGCAAGCTGATCCATCGCCGCTGGGCGATAGACGTCGAGCGAGGCCATCAGGACCTTCTTGCCCTCTTTCTCTTTCAGGCGTTTCGCCAGCTTACCGGTGGTGGTTGTCTTACCGGAACCCTGCAGGCCGACCATCAGGATCGGGGCAGGCGGGTTGTCGATCTTCAGCGCACCGGGGTCTTCTTCGCCGCGCAGTGTATCGACCAACGCGTCGTGCACGATCTTAACGACCTGCTGGCCGGGCGTGATCGATTTGGTGACAGCTTGACCGGTCGCTTGTTCCTGTACTTTCTTGACGAACTCGCGCGCCACCGGCAGCGAGACGTCGGCCTCAAGCAGGGCAACGCGGACTTCGCGCAGGGCGGTTTTCACGTCTTCTTCAGACAGGGCACCCTGTTTGGTCAGCCGGTCAAAGACGCCGGAAAGGCGTTCGGATAGATTTTCAAACATGCCTTCGGCCTCCTTAGCCGGTTATCTGGTGGCGTGCCCTAGATAGGACGCGTCGGTTAAATGCACAAACGCCCCCACGGGCGAAACTCGCTGGTGGGGGGCGATCCCTGAACGACTCAAGGGACCGGAAGATCAAGCGCTTCCGGATGTTGGTGGCGACTTAGGCCGATTGGCTGGCAGAGTCAACCTTGCGCGCCGGAAGCCAGTCATTGATCGCATCAACCAGCCGATGCGCGCCGCGCCCGCTGGAATAAGCCTCGACAATGGGATGCCGTCCGGCGCTCATGCCCTCATCCAGTATTAGGACAGGGCGATAGAGGGTCGATGTGCCATTGTCGCTACGCGAGGTCGTGCTTTCGGTTTCCGCGTGCGAGAGGTGCGAGAGCTCATGTTCCACGGCATCATATCCAAAGACTGACTGTCTGCGGATCAGGATGCTGTTATTATTGCGATCCAGTATGACCTGCACGCGCCGGACAAAGGCGCAAAATGCACCAAAACCCATGCCTCCGCCGAATAGTGCGAAGAAAATGCCGAACAAGATACCCTCGCCACCTTCACTGGCCAAGAAGACGCCCGCGCCGACAAATGCCAGAATGAAGAAAACCAGCGTGATGCCGATGAACCATGGCGTATTGGACAGGATCAGTTGGCTCGGAGTGTTACGCGTGACTTTCATGGCGGCACGCTAGCACCGAATGCCGCGCCTGTCGTGGCTTGAATTTACCTGTCGGTTGGGCGATGAGCGCGCCATACGAGGAGGTTCCCATGGACGCATCATCCGCATTTCAGGATACGTTGCCGCTCAGCTCGGATGCGCTTTTGGCGCAGTTGGATGAATGGGGGCTGCCCTATCGGTTGCATACACATATCCCGCTGCGCACGGTTGAGGATGCAAAGGGGGTGGAAGGCCAGTTCATGGTGCCGGGTGAAAACACATTGCGGCTTAAGAACCTGTATCTGCGCGACAAGAAAAAGCGGAATTATCTAGTGACGCTGGAACAGAGCCGCGAGATCGACCTCAAGGCGCTGGGCGCGGAGTTGGGGGTTGGCAACCTGTCCTTCGGCTCGGCGGATAGGCTGTTCCAGAACCTCGGCATCCGCCCTGGCGCGGTCAGTCCGCTGGCGATGATCAACGGCGTTGAGAACAACGTTAAGTTCTTCATGGACGCCGCCGCGCAACAGGCCGATGTCATCAACATGCACCCTTTGGTCAACGACCGAACCGTCGTTTTGTCGCGCGAAGAACTGATGGTGTTCTTTGATAAGATCGGGTGCGAGATAAACTGGCTGCCGTGATCACCCTTCAAGCGCTTCGTTCAAAGCGGCAGCGACATGGGCGGCGGAGGGGTTGACGAACAGGTGACCGTCCGCCTCGAACACCGGATCGTCCAGATGATCGGGGAAGGCCAGAGGCAACTCGGTACAGGCCAGCAAGATCGCGGTTCCGGGTGTGGCGTGTTTGTTGCAGAAGGCCAGCAGGCGCGCATGTGCGGTGTCGGATGCGCCGCCGTAGAAATCACTGTCGATCATCGCCTGCATCTCGGCGATCTCAGGCTCGGGCAGGCGTGTGTTTGCCGTGATACCCTCGGCGGCCAGCCGGTCGGCATAGTTTGTGGCCTGCATAGTGACTGCGGTTCCAAGGACCAAAGCATTGGTGGCACCGGTCGAGGCGGTCGCGTCGGCGGTTGCGTCAAAAATGCTGAGAATAGGCATGGAGACGCCTTCGCGGATCGCGTGAAGCCGCGCGTGTGGCGTATTGGAGGCGATGATGCCGAAATCGCAGCCTGCGTGTTCCAAAGTCAGCAGTGCTTCGCGGAACACCGCGTCGAAAGCGGCCCAGCTGTCTTCGTCACCGGCCACGCCGCGCAAGGCGCGGGTTTTGGCTTGGGTGACGGATTCGATGGTCATGGGTGGGATGGGCAGCGGCGATCCGTGGCCGCGTTCAGCAAAATACCGACCCGCGCCTTCAGCGATCGCCCGGTAGTAGTCGACAGTTGAGGCCCAGCCAACACCGCCCAATATTCCAATCTTTTTCATGTGAAACGCCCAGTCTGCCGATTTGCCTCGGCGCAGACTGGACGGTTCAAGGGGGGCAGGTCAATCAGGCTGCCAGTTTGGTGACAGCTTTCTGCGCATTGGACAGGGTTGTTTCGGGGTCCAGTGCCATGCGATCTGCGGCGATGACTTCGACATCATGGATGCCGATGAAGCCCAGAACATGGCGCGCATAGGTGGTGGCAAAGTCGATCTCGGAGCCCACCGCCGTACCGCCTGATGCAACAGCAAGGATGGCGCGTTTGCCTTCCAGCAGACCTTTCGGTCCTTCTTCGGAATAGGAGAATGTCAGACCGGCACGGGCGACCAGATCAATCCAGGCCTTGAACGCGGCGGGAACTGAGAAGTTGTAGATCGGCAGGCCGATGACGATCGTGTCGGCCTTTTGCAACTCGGACACCAATTCGTCCGACAGGGCCAGCAGGTCTTTCTGTACCGCGTCACGCTGTTCGGCGGGGGTGAAATTGGCGCCGATCCAGTCTTCGGTCAGCAGGGGCAGGGGGGTGGCCAGATCGCGGCGGATGATGCGGCTGGCGTTCAGGTGGCGAACCACGCGGTCGGACAGATCGCGGGTGGCAGATCCAGTGCGGCGGGCCGAGGCGTCGATATGCAGGATGGTTTTGGTCATTTCGGGGCGTCCTTTGTTGCGGAATTAGCTTCTGTTGCCCCAATATGGCTGTTGCGTGCATGAACAAAACTCGGATATATCAACAAGCATTGTTAGAATTTGCACATTGGATCAGATGCAATGGACAATTGGGATGAAGTGAGAACCGCCTATCAGGTGGCGCGCATGGGAACGGTCAGCGGCGCGGCGGATGTGCTGGGTGTGCACCACGCCACCGTGATCCGCCATATCGATGCGATCGAGGCACGGTTGGGCGTCAAACTATTCCAGCGTCACGCGCGTGGGTACACACCAACCGAAGCGGGTGAGGACTTGTTGCGGGTCGCGCAGGCAACCGAAGATCAATTCAACCAGTTGGTTGGTCGCATGAAGGGGCGCGGAGACGATGTCTCGGGCGAGATCGTGGTCACCTCACTGGCCTCACTGGCCCCGCTCATCGTACCGACGCTGACCGAGTTCCAGCAGACCCACCCGGGATTGATTGTGCGCTATCTGACCGGCGACCGCCTGTTCCGGTTGGAATATGGCGAGGCGCATGTGGCGATCCGCGCCGGGGCCGCGCCGGATCAACCGGACAATGTGGTGCAGCCGTTCATTCCACAAGAGGTCGGACTATTCGCCAGCAAGGCCTATCTCGCGCGCCACGGCAAACCCGCGGACGTTGCAGATTTCGCCAATCACCACTTCGTCGGCAATGATGACGAAAACAGCCGCGCGCCGTTTTCCCGCTGGCTGCGTGCCAACGCGCCGGAGCAGGCGATCACTTTCCGCTGCACCAATAATTTCTGTATGCGAGAGGCTGTTCTGGCCGGTGCAGGCATCGGCTTTATGGCCCGTTGGGAGGCCGCGCGCGATCCCGATCTGGTCGAGGTGATGGCACCGTTGCCCGAGTGGTCTGGCAAGCTGTGGCTGGTGACTCATGTGGATCTGCACCGGACCACTAAGGTGCAGGCTTTTCTATCCTTCCTGAAAGATCAATCCAAGGGCTGGCTGCCGTGACACCGCAGGCGCGCGGCCATCTGGCCATGCTGACATTCTCGGCTTTGGTGGCGGGCAGTTTCTCGCTTGGCTCAATGGCGGCAAATGAGATCGCACCGTCGGCGATCACGGCAGCGCGCTTTGCGATTGCGGCGGTTGTGATCGGCATCGCTGCGATTGCCACAACGGGCATTCCGCGCAGCGCGGCTCGGGCACCATGGCGCTATCTGGTTCTTGGCGGATTGTTCGGAGCCTACTTTGTCCTGATGTTCTACGGATTGAAAACCGCTCCCCCGGTCAGCGCGGCAGCGGTCTTTACGCTGACCCCGGTCATGTCGGCGCTGGCCGGGTGGGTGCTGCTGCGCCAGATCACCACCCCACGCATGGCGCTGGCCCTGACGGTCGGTGCGGTCGGTGCGCTGTGGGTGATCTTCAGAGCGGATTGGCAAGCCTTTCAGGTCTTCGAGATCGGAGGCGGCGAGATCATCTATTTCTGGGGTTGCGCCGCGCACGCCGTCTATACGCCGATGATACGGCGATTGAACCGGGGCGAGCCTGCGGTGGTGTTCACCTTCGGTACGTTGGTTGCGGGGTGTTTGATCCTGACGGTCTGGGGCTGGTCCGATATACGTGCAGTAGATTGGGGCAACCTTCCCGGGATTGTCTGGGTGACGCTGCTTTATATCTCGTTGTTTGCGACCGCCGCCAGTTTTGTACTGGTTCAGTTTGCAGCCCTGCGTTTGCCCGCGGCAAAGGTCATGGCCTACACTTACCTGACGCCCAGCTGGGTGATCCTGTGGGAAATCGCCCTGGGACGTCCTGCGCCGACGGCATTGGTGTTGATTGGTGCCGGGCTCACCGCTGTTGCGCTGTTGTTGCTGCTGAAAGGAGAAGACGCGCCTGCAAACACTCCTGTGCGCTCGAATTGAAGCTTGTGATTTCTACCTGATGTGGCAGCCTGCCTGTCACCACCAAGGAGCTGGGCCATGAAAACAATGTCACTTATTCCCGCATTGCTGGCGCTGTCCGCCTGTGCCCCCGGTAGCGCGAAAGACGCTGCAGAGGCGGACCTGCAAGCCAGCTGCGAAGCTCTGGTGGGCGCCGAAACCGGCACAGGGCCTGATGGTGTCAAAGCGATGTCTACCCAGTCCAGCCCGACAGGCTCGGTCACCAGCGTATTCGTGGCAGGGGCCGAGGCTCCGTGGCTCTGTCGTGCCGACCCAACGGGGGTTGTGACCGGGGTGGAATATAGCCGCGAGGGCTGAGCCTGCCGTTTGGATCGTCCCGACGGGTCAGACTGGCGAACTGCCCGGTTCGACATATCTCAGGATCAGGAGGACGCCAATATGTTCAAACACATCATGGTCCCGGTCGACCTGCACTTGCCGCCCGAGGTCAAGAAAGCCACCGAGGTTGCGGCGCAATTGGCCAAATGGCAGGGCGCAAAAGTGACCATCGTCAGCGTCACCGGCCCGCAGCCTGGGGATAGCCACCTGACAACAGACGCGATCAAACAAGAATTGCTGACCTGCGCCAATGAAATCGCGATGCAAAGCGGGGCGCAGGTGGACACACGCAACATTCATTCGGTTGATGTCGCGGTCGAGATCGACAAGGACCTGACCCACGCAGCAGAGGAAATGGGGGCCGATCTGATTGTTGTGGGAACCCACGCACCCCGGATCACAGACTATATCCTGTCCAGCCACGCGGGATATCTGGCCAAACACGCCAGCATGTCGGTCTTAGTTGTGCGTTAGGCCTCATCCGGGGGCAGTTCAACTTCAAGAAACCGCTCGAACGCATCCAGATTGACCGGTTCGAACTGTCCGAACCCCTGCATCCAAACCGAGGCCGCACGAAGCGCGTCGGGTTCTAGTTTGCACCACTTCACCCGTCCGCGTTTTTCCTGAGAAATCAGACCTGCTTTGGTCAGGATCACCAGATGCTTTGAAATCGCGGCCAGCGACATTTCGAACGGTTCGGCCACGTCGGTGACGGCCATGTCATCTTCCAGCAGCATCGCTAAGATGGCACGGCGGGTGGGATCGGCGAGGGCTGCGAAGACAGTGTCGAGGTCGTTGGACATGGTTCCGCTGAACCATAGCCTGTGAGTTTGGTCAACCATTTGGTTGAATATGCGGATTCAGGCTTATCCGCCCGGTCAGCGAACTATACGCCATCGGCAGGTTTCACGCGATCTGTGATTTTAATATAAAAATCATATACATAGCGACGTTCATGCTGCGGCTTCATTGCCGTTGACTCTGCGCCCTCAGCCCCTTAGCACCCTACCCAAGACTGTGCGAGGGAAACGCCCGTGACCGAAGATGACCAAAAGCAGCGTATGGCGCAGCTGGAGGCCAAGATCGAAGCGGCGAAAAAGGCCAAAGCGCCGAAACCTCGTGCGGATGCTGACGTATCCGGAGGCGAGCTTGCCTGGAGGATGGTCATCGAAATGGTTTCCGGTCTGGGGATCGGATTTGGCATCGGATACGGGCTGGACAGCCTGCTCGGGACGATCCCGATCTTTCTGGTGCTATTCACATTGCTGGGCCTTGTCGCGGGCGTGAAGGTTATGCTCCGCAGCGCGAAAGAGGTTCAAGAGAAACAAGCGGCCGCAAGCGCGACCGAGAAGGACGAGAGGGACTGAACGTGGCAACCGAGACCACCGCAGAAAAAGGCAGCAGCCTGGCTTTCCATCCAATGGACCAGTTTATCGTCAAGCCGTTGTTCGGCGACGGTGCGATTGCCTGGTACACGCCCACCAACGTGACCCTGTGGTTGTTCCTGGCGATTGCGGCGATCTTTGCCCTGCTGGTTCTCAGCACGTCCAAGCGCGCCATTGTTCCGACGCGGATGCAGTCGGTGGCCGAGCTGGCCTATGGTTTCATCTACAAGATGCTGGAAGACATCTGCGGCAAGGAAGGCGTAAAGTACTTCCCCTATGTCATGACCCTGTTCATGTTCATCGTCTGCGCGAACTTCCTGGGCATGTTGCCCATGTCCTTCACCACCACATCGCATTTCGCCGTGACCATCCCGCTGGCGCTGGCCGTGTTCCTGACCGTGACTGTTTTGGGTTTCGTCAAGAACGGCGCTGCGTTCCTGGGCTTGTTCTGGGTCTCCAGCGCGCCACTGGCGCTGCGCCCTGTTCTGGCGATTATCGAGCTGATCTCGTACTTCGTACGCCCGGTCAGCCACTCCATTCGTCTTGCCGGTAACGTCATGGCAGGCCACGCGGTTATCAAGGTGTTCGCAGGCTTTGCCGCGATTGCCGTGATCTCGCCCGTGTCGGTTCTGGCGATCACCGCAATGTATGGCCTTGAGGTCCTCGTGTCCTTCATTCAGGCCTACGTCTTCACCATTCTGACCTGTGTGTATCTGAAAGATGCGCTGCATCCGTCGCACTAAGGTCCGAACCCCCAACATCGAAACTTCCAAATCGTAAGGAGAATTCTCATGGAAGGCGATCTCGCACACATCGGCGCAGGCCTGGCAGCAATCGGTTCCGGCGCAGCCGCAATCGGGGTGGGCAACGTTGCAGGCAACTTCCTGGCCGGCGCCCTGCGCAACCCTTCGGCGGCTGCTTCGCAGACCGCAACCCTGTTCATCGGTATCGCGTTCGCAGAAGCGCTGGGCATCTTCGCATTCCTGGTCTCGCTGCTGCTGATGTTCGCCGTATAATCTGCGGAACCTGATCCTTACGCGCAGATGGGCCCAAGCCATAGCGGCCCATCTGTTGTAAAGACAACGTTCCGACGGAGGACATCATGGCGACTGAACCCATTGCTGAAGAAGTAGTAGGCACATGCGTTGATTCCAGCGGCTACGCCGTCGGGATGCCGCAGCTCTGCTTCGATTGGTTCCCCAACCAGATTTTCTGGCTGGTCATCACGCTGGTCGTCATCTTTCTGGTCCTGTCCCGCGTGGCTCTGCCCCGCATCGCGGCAATCCTGGCTGAACGCCAGGGGACCATTACAAATGACCTGGCTGCGGCCGAAGATCTGAAGGCCAAAGCGGTCGAGGCCGAAGAGGCCTATAACAAAGCGCTGGCCGATGCCCGTTCTGAGGCTCAGCGTATCGCAGCGGAAGCCCGCGCCGAAATCCAGTCTGGTCTGGATGACGCGATTGCCAAGGCGGATGCGGAAATCGCTGCAAAGGCGGCTGAATCGGAAAAGGCAATTGCCGAAATCCGTGCCGGTGCGCTGGAAAGCATTCAAGTGGTTGCCAAGGATACGGCGGCTGAACTGGTCACAGCACTGGGCGGCGAGGCGGATGCCAAAGCCATCAACAGTGCAGTAGATGCGCAGACGAAAGGATAAGTGACATGCGGAACACTCTTGCCCTTATCCTGACCGTTGGTGCCGCCAGCCCCGCGCTGGCCGCAAGCGGCCCGTTCTTCTCGCTTGCCAACACTGACTTTGTCGTCACTCTGGGCTTCATCGTCTTTATCGCGGTCCTGTTCTACTTCAAGGTCCCCGGTATGATCGGTGGTGCGCTGGACAATCGCGCCGAAGGTATTCAAGCCGAGCTGGACGAAGCCCGCGCCCTGCATGAAGAAGCACGCAGTCTGCTGGCCTCGTACGAGCGCAAGCAGCGCGAAGTTCAGGGTCAGGCCGAAGCTATCGTTGCCGCGGCCAAGGAAGACGCGGTTCTGGCGGCTGAACAAGCTAAGGTGGATCTGGAAAAATCCATCGCGCGCCGTCTCGCGGCAGCGCAGGATCAGATCGCATCGGCTGAGGCATCTGCCGTCAAGGAAGTCCGCGATCAGGCCATCACCGTAGCGGTTTCGGCAGCCAACGCCGTGCTGGCCAAACAGATGACCGCAACGCAGGCGAACAAGCTGATCGATGCATCCATCGCGGATGTGGGTGAAAAGCTACACTGATCGCCTGGATCATATGATTTGAAAAACCCGAGGGCTTCAGGCTCTCGGGTTTTTTCTTTTCGTGGCTTCCAGTTTGAAGGATCAGACCTCTCCAGTCTCGTGCTTCAAACGCTGTTGCGCTATCTCTTCATTGCGCAGGGCCTTCTGCTGATCGGCCATGCAGCTTTTGACAAAGTTCAGATGATCTTCGACCGCCTTCCGTGCCCCTTTCGGGTCGCGGTCCTGCAGGGCTGTGTTGATGGCTCGGTGCTGGTCCAGAATTGCGTCGCGGGTGGTGCGTTGCTGGAACATGATCTGTCGGTTGTAGAATACGCCCTGCCGCAGCAGATCGAACATCGACCGCATCATATGCAGCATCACCACGTTATGACTGGCCTCGATGATCGCCATATGGAACTGGGCGTCCAGATGCGCCTCTTCTTCGGCTGCATTGCGGGCGTGGGCGTCTTCCATCTTGTCCAGTATGGTCTGCACCACCTTCAGATCGCTGCCCGAGCCCATGCGAGCGGCACGCTCAGCCGCTAGACCCTCCATGTCACGCCGGAATGAGAGATAGTCGAACACTGCCTCGTCGTGATTGCCGAACAACCGGATCAAAGCTGGCGCGAAGGCCGAGCCCAGAACCTCGGCCACATAGATGCCCGATCCGGCCTTGGCAGTCAGCAATCCCTGCTCCTGGAGGTCCGAGATTGCCTCGCGCAGCGACGGGCGCGACACGCCCATCCGCTCGGCCAGCTCCCGTTCCGAGGGCAGGCGTTCTCCGGGGCGCAGAATGCCGCGCAGGATCAGCAGTTCGATCTGGCGCACAACAGCCAGTGACAGTTTTTCGGTTTGAACTTTTTGAAAAGGCATCTGGCTACCACTTGGAATTGGTCAAGTCACTTGACCACGTTTGTAAGGGGCGTTCAAGTCGCTCACAGAGGTTGAAACATTAGGTCAGAATTATTGACATAAGAGGCGCATTGCCTAATCTGCGTCCCAAGGGCGGAGGAGGCCCCCTACGATGGATCAGCTCTACGCCACCCGAACCGCTCGGATGAAGGCTTCCGAAATCCGCGAATTGCTGAAACTGCTGGGCGAGCCCGGTATCATTTCCTTCGCAGGCGGTATTCCCGACCCCGCTTTGTTTCCAGCAGAGGCTTTCGCCGAAGCGTTTCAAAATGCGCTTAGCCCAGATCAACAGGCGCAGGCGCTGCAATATTCGGTCAGCGAGGGCTATGCCCCGCTGCGTGAATGGCTGGCCGACCATATGCGTGGGATCGGCGTTACGTGCGGCATCGACAACATCCTGATCACCTCAGGCTCGCAGCAAGCGCTGGATTACTTGGGTAAGTTGTTCTTGTCACCGGGTGATACTGCGTTGGTTGGGTGGCCCACATATCTGGGCGCGCTCAATGCGTTTGACGCTTATGAGCCGCGCTTTGACCAGCTTAGCATCAATGGCAATCGTGGGGCTGCCGAATACCAGGCCGCCGCCGGTAACAGCCCGATCAAATTCGCTTATCTTTCCGCCGATTTTGCAAATCCGACTGGTGAGACGGCCGATTTGCGGGGCAGGGAGGCGCTGCTCGATCTGGCAGATGAATTGGATTGCGCAGTAATCGAGGACGGAGCCTATCAAGCACTGCGCTATGACGGCGATCCGATCCCTCCGATCCTCGCGTTAGAACAGGCGCGCAAGGGATCGATCGAGAACTGCCGGACGATCTATTGCGGCAGCTTCTCGAAAACTCTTTCACCGGGGTTGCGGCTGGGTTGGGTGGTTGCAGCAAAACCGGTGATCTCGCAACTGGTGCTGCTGAAACAGGCGGCTGATCTGCATTCTTCTACGATCAACCAGATGGCGGTGTATCAGGTGGCACGGGATCGCTTCGACACTCATGTCCCCATGCTACGCCAGACCTATGCCGCGCGCCGCGATGCGATGCTTGAGGCGCTCAACCAGCACATGCCCAATGGCGTCGACTGGACCCGACCCGAGGGTGGCATGTTCATTTGGGTCACTCTGCCCAAGGAAATGAACGGCGCCGACCTGCTGGCGAGGGCGCTGGAAACGGTCAAGTTGGCCTTTGTACCCGGTCAGGCTTTCTATCCCGACGACACCGGGTCGAATACCATTCGACTGAGTTTTTCCAACTCGGATGAGGACACGATCCGCGAGGGTATATGCCGGTTAGGAGAAGTGTTGCGCGCCTGAACCGGGGAAAGGTTTCATTAACCATATTGTCGCTAATAAAGCAGCATGATCCGCGTGCTCGCTTTCCTGTGCCTCGCCGCCTGCTCGGGTGGTACACCCTATTTTCGCGACTTGCCCGCAACGCGCGTCGCGGTGAATGGCAGTATCTTCGACGTCCGCGTCCGCAATGAACTGGCCGAGGCCGTCCGCGTGAACCCGCAATACGCGCCGCGTCTGGGTCCGATCCGTGACCGGGCCGCGCTGGCCATGGCGCAGGTCTCGGGCTGTCCGCTTCTGGACGTTCTTGGCGATGCGGCCGTCACTGTGGGCGTGCTGGGCTGCGACCAGGAACTGGGGGAAAAACTGATTTTCGGCGCACTCCTTCGCCGTCCCTATGAATGCGTTGATTACGGATATTACGAAGACTACGGATATCAGGTCTTTGAATGCTCGCCTTACTGAGATACGCGAGACTCCGCGTAGTTTTGCCAAGATGTTGTGGATAACTTGGTCCAATCTCCCATATCCTGCGCAATCACGTTGACACCTCCCCCATCCGTTGCGCAGACTTCTTACCCATAGGAATCATACCAAGAGCAGCCATTGCGCTTTAGCAAACTCAAACTGACAGGCTTCAAAAGCTTCGTGGACCCGACCGATCTGATCATCGCGGACGGGCTGACCGGAGTGGTTGGTCCGAATGGCTGCGGCAAGTCCAATCTGCTGGAAGCGTTGCGCTGGGTGATGGGTGAAAACCGTCCCAAATCCATGCGCGGTGGCGCGATGGAAGATGTGATCTTTGCGGGCGCTGCCACTCGGCCTGCGCGCAACTTTGCCGAGGTGGTCCTGACGATGGACAACTCGGAACGTTTGGCGCCATCCGGCTTCAACGACAGCGACCAGTTGGAAATTGTCCGCCGCATCACCCGCGATGTGGGCAGTGCCTACAAGACCAACGGCAAGGACGTGCGCGCCCGCGACGTTCAAATGCTGTTCGCGGACGCCTCGACCGGTGCGCATTCGCCTGCGCTGGTGGGGCAAAACCGCATTGCCGAACTGATCAACGCCAAACCCCGCGCACGACGTCGCATTCTGGAAGAGGCCGCCGGCATCTCCGGGCTTTATCAACGCCGCCACGAGGCAGAACTGAAACTGAAAGGCACCGAGGCCAACCTGACCCGCGTGGATGACGTGCTGGAACAGTTGGGCGGGCAGTTGGCGCAACTCGCCCGTCAGGCCCGTCAGGCAGCGCGTTATCGTGAGATCGGCGAGCTGTTGCGTCAGGCCGAAGGGATGCTGCTCTATCGCCGTTGGAAAGAGGCCGACATGGCCCGTCAGGCGGCCGAGGAAAAGCTACGCGACCGGATCACCGAAGCCTCTCGCGCCGAGGCATCCGCCCGTGAATCCGCCGCCAAACGCGCTGAGATCGAGGAAACCCTGCCGCCCCTGCGTGAGGAAGAGGCCATCGCCGCAGCCGTCCTGCAGCGCCAGCAGGTACAACGCGATCAGCTGTCGGATCAGGAAACCCGCGCACGCCAGACGATCGAGACTCTGACCAACCGTATCCAGCAATTGGGCAACGACATCGAACGCGAATCCGGTCTGAACCGGGATGCGGGTGAGATGATCGAACGGCTCGAATGGGAGGCCCGCGAGCTTGCAAAAGCCGCCGATGGCTATGACGAAAAGGTCGCTGAAGCTGCAGAAGTTGCGCGCGAGGCCGCGTCGGTGTTGCAGGATCGCGAAGATCACCTGTCGCAGGAAACCGAAGACATGGCCCGTCTGGTGGCCCGCCACCAATCGGCGCAACGACTGGTTGAAGACAGCCGCAAGACACTGGCTCGTTCCGAGGGCGAGGAAGAAAAGGCCCGCGCCGCCGTGGACGAGGCGCGCAATGCCCTTTCCCGCGCCAGCGAGGCGTTCGAGACCGCGCAGGAGGGTGAGGAAGAAGCCCGCGAAGCTGCTGAAGCAGCGGAAGAAGCGCTGGCCGCCGCCGACGAGCTGCGCAATGACACGCAGGCGCGTGAGGCCGAGGCCCGCGCCAAACGCTCCGAGGCCGAGGGTGAACTGGGCGCGATAAGGGCCGAGACCACCGCGCTGGCCAAGCTGGTCGAACGCGACACGGCTGAGGGTGGGCAAGTGCTCGACATGCTGCGGGTGGCAACGGGCTTTGAAAAGGCATTGGGGGCTGCGCTGGCGGATGACCTGCGTGCACCATTGGTCGAGGGCGACGGACCTTCAGGTTGGGTGCAGGTAGCGGGCTATGACAGCGACCAGCCCTTGCCCGATGGGGCCGAGCCGCTGGCGTTGCATGTGTCCGGCCCCGACCGCCTAAGTCGCCGTATTGCGCAGATCGGTCTGGTCGATGCGGATCAGGGCGCGCGCCTGCAGGCGTCGTTGAAACCGGGTCAACGACTGGTGTCGCGCTCGGGTGATCTGTGGCGCTGGGACGGATTCCGCGCCTGGGCCGAGGATGCACCAAGCGCTGCCGCCCTGCGTTTGGAACAGCTCAACAAGCTTGAGGCGCTGAAACAGGAACTGGCCCGCACCGAAGCGCAGGCCGACGGTGCTCGCGCCGCGCATGAGGCGCTGTCGCAGCAACTGGCTGACGTCACCGAAGCCGACCGCCGCGCGCGCGATGCCCGCCGCGCCGCCGATCAGCGCATGGCCGAAACCGCGCGGATGCTCAGCCGGGCCGAGGCGGATCGCAATCTGGCGCAGGGCAAACTGGAAACACTGACACTCGCGGTCGACCGTCATAAGGAAGACGCCATGTCCGCCCGTGCACAACTGCGTGAGGCTGAAGGCGCGTTGACTGGCCTGGGCGATCTCGACAGCGCCCGCGCGCAAGTCGAGGACATCAAGCAGACGGTCGAGGCGGCGCGGATCACCATGCTGACCCACCGCTCAACGCATGATGAATTGCGCCGCGAGGGCGAGGCGCGCACCCGGCGCACGCAGGAGGTGACTAAGGACCTCAGCGGTTGGCGGCATCGTCTGGAAACGGCGGAAAAGCGGATATCGGAACTGGCCGAACGCAAGGAAAGCTCGGAAGAAGAACTGACCGAGGCGATGGCGGCCCCCAGCGAAATCGCCGAGGCGCGGGAAGAACTGAACGAGTTGATCGAAACCGCCGAAGCCCGCCGGGCCGAAGCCGCTGACAAGCTGGCAGAAGCCGAAACAGCGCAGCGCGAGGTGGTTCTTGCCGAGCGCGAGGCTGAACGTCTGGCCTCGGAAGCCCGCGAGACCCGCGCAGCCGCTGAGGCGCGATGCGACGCGGCTAAGGAAAGCGTCGTCGCGGCAGCCGAACGGATTGCCGAGGATCAGCAACTGACGCCGAACCAGTTGCTGAACCAGCTGGACGTGAACCCCGACCAGATACCCGCCGCTGACGCGCTTGAGGCCGAGGTCAATCGCCACAAGCGCCAGCGCGATGCGATGGGCGCGGTGAACCTGCGGGCCGAAGAGGACAGCAAGGAAGTTCAGGAAGAATTCGACACGCTGAACGGCGAAAAGGCTGATCTGGAAGAGGCGATCAAGGCCCTGCGCAGCGGTATCGCCAGCCTCAACCGCGAAGGACGCGAGCGTCTGCTGACCGCGTTCGAACAGGTGAACTCGAATTTCGCGATGCTGTTCAAACACCTCTTCGGTGGCGGTGAGGCCAATCTGGTCATGGTCGAAAGTGACGATCCGCTGGATGCGGGCCTTGAGATCATGTGCCAGCCGCCAGGCAAGAAACTTTCGACCCTCAGCCTGCTGTCGGGCGGCGAACAGACCCTGACCGCAACGGCGCTGATTTTTGGTGTCTTCCTCGCAAACCCGGCCCCAATCTGTGTGCTGGATGAGGTTGACGCGCCGCTGGACGATGCCAACGTCACCCGCTTCTGCGACCTGCTGGACGAGATGTGCCGCCAGACCGACACGCGCTTCCTGATCATCACCCACCACGCGGTGACCATGGCGCGGATGGATCGGCTGTTCGGTGTGACCATGCAGGAACAGGGCGTCAGCCAACTGGTCTCGGTCGATCTGAAAAAAGCCGAGCAGATGGTCGCCTGAGCGATCACCGCAACGTTATGACCCATTCCCGGCTTGCCGGGTTAGGGTAGCGTATGACCCGATCACTGATCTTTTTTCTGCTATGCGCCACCCCACTTGCGGCCGCCGAATGGGCCACCAAACCCGGGGACCAGCGGCTTTCTCCGCAAGAGCTTGAGGCTTTGGCGGGCCAGACTCTGACATTCTATGATGACGGTCAGTCCAAATACTCGGCCGGAGGGGCCTATTCCTATACCTATGCCAGCGGCGAATCCGCCTTTGGCACCTATTCCATCGCCGGGGACGGCAGCGTTTGCATCGCATATCGTAACGGGTTCAGCCGATGCGACCTATATGTCCGCAGTGGCGAGCGGTTGATCCTGATTGATGAGAAAGGCAACCGCTATCCGGTCAGAGCGAGTAATTGATCTGTTTTTTCCGATCAATTAGATATTTTGATAGAGAGCTTGAGCAAAAACGGAAGATAACGGGATAATTACCATCTCCTCAAGTTGTAGAATGCCCTGGATCGAAAAACTGATGGGGATGCCAAATGTGCCGTTTTTTGGCTTGGGTTGGGGAGCAGCGATATCTGGATGAATTGATCCAGGAGCAAGAGCAATCGCTTGTCATCCAGAGCCGCAACGCGTTGATCGGGAAGACACCAATCAATGCCGATGGGTTTGGACTGGCCTGGTATTCTGATCGCGAAACGCCTTGTTTCTACAAGGACACTCATCCCGCGTGGTCCGATGCAAATCTCAAACAACTGGCTCATCACACACGATCACGACTGTTTTTGGCCCATGTAAGAGCGTCGACAGGCACTGCGACCTCGCGCAACAACTGTCACCCATTTGGATTTGGCAAATGGAGCTTCATGCACAATGGCCAGGCTGGAGGGCATGACCAAATCCGGCAGCAGCTCGATGCTATGATCCCGGCACATTTATACGGGCACCGAATGGGTGCGACAGAAAGTGAAGCGATCTTTTTGATTGCTCATGGCGAAGGTCTGGATTCAAATCCGATCGACGCAATGGCACGGGCCGTGGGGCGGGTGGAAGCGCTGTCCCGACAATGCGGATCGTCGCCTTATATGCGGTTTGCTGCGTGCTGGTCAGACGGCAAGCGTGTATTTGCGGCGCGCTATGCGTCTGATCGTTATGCACCCAGTCTGCATTACCGAACCTCAGAAGACGGGATAGTGATATCGTCCGAACCGCTTGATGCAGACAGTGACGGCTGGGTTGAAATACAGCCCAATACCGCCATCGTCACAGAAGGCTCGCTGGTATCTATCCATGCGTTTGATCCGTCAGTGAAACGTGAACCTGCAAAGGTTGCCTAGGCGCTGACCCTTATAGCTGCTTCAGCAGCTTTGTCGTTGGCCACGCATCGGCTGGCAAACCCAGATGCAGTTGTTCAGCCTGCACAGCCGCACGCGTTCCGGCCCCAAGGATGCCGTCGATCTTGCCTACGTCGTGCCCGCGCGCCTGCAGTTTGCTCTGCAACTGTTTCATTTGCGCGCCCGTCAGCCCCGGCGCGGGGTTGCCTGCGTCGTAGATCTGCGCGCCTTCCAGCCGTGTGCCGAAATAGGCGGCGGTCAGGACGTAAACGAAGCTCTGGTTCCATTCGAAATAGACGTCGAAATTCGGGTAAGCCAGAAAGGCGGGGCCCTTGTGCCCTTGTGGCAGGATCAGTGAGGCAGGCAGATTTGCCAACGACCCACTGCGCGCCTGCACGCCCATCGCCTGCCATTCGGACACTGAGCGGGGCTTGCCGGGGCCAGAGAGAGACCAGTCCATCTGCGCGGGCACGGTGACCTCTTGCAACCATGGCTGACCCGGTTGCCAACCCAGATGCGACAGCATCTTGGCCCCGGACATCAGTGCATCTGGCGCCGAGGTTTTTAGCGAAACCTTGCCGTCTCCGTCCCCATCCACGCCGTTTTCCAGAATGTCGCGGGGCAGCATCTGGACCATGCCGATTTCACCGGCCCAGGCTCCGGTGGTGCGGGCCGGGTCAAAATTGCCCTGGCTGTACAGCTTGATCGCGGCGAAAATCTGCGGGCGGAACAACTCGGGGCGGCGGCAGTCGTGGGCCAGCGTCACCAGCGCGTTGCGAGTGTTGAAATCGCCCTGAAAGGACCCGTAGTCGGTCTCGAACGCCCAAAATGCCAGCAGCACACCGCGCGAAATGCCGTATTCCTGCTCAATCCGGTCAAACACCGCGTCGTATTTGCCCGACATGGCCTTGCCCCGGTCGATCCGGTTCTGTGAAATCAGGCGCCGCGAGAAGTCGATGAATGGTTTCTGGAATACGCCCTGCGCGCGGTCGGCTTTCAGAACGGCTCCGTCCTGCTGCACGCCCCTGAAAAAGCTGTTGACGGTGGATTTGTCGTAACCCTGCTGAATGGCTTCGGCTTTCAGCCCTTTGACGAAGGTATTGAACCCGCCGCCGCATTGGGCGAGTGCAGGCGAGGCGAAGAGGGCGGCGGCAATAAGGCCGGAAAGGAAACGCATGGGTCTGATCCGTCAGAATATGAAGTTGAACCCAACCCACACCGACACGAGCCCAAGCGCAAGCCCCCATACCTGCCAGAGCATGTCTGATGCGCGAAAAACCTCCGCCGCGTCGATATTCTGCCGCGCATTCCCGTTCACCCAAGCAAGATCCCGCATCTGGCCATCATAGCTGCGCGGTCCGGCCAGTGCGATATCAAGCGCACGTGCCATCGCGGCCTCGGGCCAGCCTGCGTTGGGTGAGATATGGCGGCGTGCATCCTCAACCATCTCTCCCCAGCGCGACCATTGGCTGGACAGCGCGACGATCATTACGAAGGTCAGGCGTGCCGGGACAAGGTTCAGCACATCATCCAGCCGCGCCGCTGCCCAGCCGAAGGCGCGGTATTTGTCGTTGCGATAACCGATCATACTGTCGGCGGTGTTGACGACCTTGTAAACCAGTAGCCCCGGCAGACCTGCGACCAGAAACCAGAAGGCAGGGGCAATCACCCCGTCGCTCAGGTTTTCGGCGGCACTTTCGATGGCGGACCGCGCCACTTGCGCCTCGGTCATGTCCCGCGTATCGCGCGAGACAATCATGGCGACTTGCGCGCGCCCTTCGGTAAGCGAGTTCAACAGGCCTTCACCTACTGCGCGAACATGGGTGATCAGGGATTTCTGGGCCAGAAGAATGGCGCAGACCACGATCTCGACGATCGGACCAAGCA
This sequence comes from Ruegeria sp. I3, assembly GCF_056532525.1. Lineage (NCBI taxonomy): Bacteria > Pseudomonadati > Pseudomonadota > Alphaproteobacteria > Rhodobacterales > Roseobacteraceae > Ruegeria > Ruegeria sp. I3. Next base: position 295,335 of record NZ_JBQFNI010000001.1, read on the forward strand.
GCTCCAGCAACCGGCCAAGGATGAGTGCCACCGCAACCAGGATGAGCACCGTCGCAACCCCTTTGAGGCGGCGATACGCGCTATGGTTCAGCCGGTTGTCCAGCCAGCCAATCGCGTTGCCCATCAGTACGGCAGGGTGGCGAATCCGCGACCACAGCCAATCAGGCTCACCCAATGCTGCGTCCAGACACATAGCGCAGACCAATAGGAACGCGGTGCTCACAGCGCTGCTTCCAACCGGGCCCAACCATCTGCTGGCGGTAATCCAAGGCGCAGGTAGGTCCGGGAATAGGGAAAAATACGGCTCCAGATATGCGCCCGCGCCAATCGGTCTTGCCAGGCGGTCGCGTCATCAACGTCGTAGAGGCGGAACAGGCTGGTGCCGCCAATCAGCCGCGCATCCTTGGCCGTTACAAGCTGATCCAACCGTGTTGCTTCATTTGCTAGACGCATGCGCGTTTCATTAGCCCATTTTACATCGTGCAACGCTTGCGCGCCGATCCGCAGTGCCGGGCCGGATACGGCCCATGGTCCCGTCAGGTCATTCAACCGCGCAATAAGATCGGGATGGCCGATTGCAAAACCCAGTCGCAACCCGGCCAACCCCCAAAATTTGCCAAAGCTCTTCAGCACCACGATGCCGGGCCGCTGGGCCAGATGAATCAGCGAGGCTTCGGGCGTTACGTCGCAGAAGCTTTCATCGATCACCGTCAGCGGCGCGTCGACATCCGCGTCCTGCCAGATGCGCCCATCAGGATTGTTGGGGTTTACGATGACATGTGCCTGAGCCGGGCCGCTCTCGTGCACCGTCCAACCCTGAGCGGTGAATGCAGCGGCATGTTCGTTATAAGTGGGCATCGTGATCTGCACGCGGCCGGCTTTGGTCAGCGCGGGCACGCGGGCAATCACCGCAGAGGCACCAGGCGATGGCAGAATCTCGGCCCCATCAGGCACGTTCCAAAACACCCGCGCCGCGTCCGAGAGGCGTTCGAACGCGCCATGATCCGGCAGTTCCATCCAGTCCGGAGGCTGCAGGCCCGAGACCTCATAAGCATGCGGATTGATCCCCGTGGACAGATCGATCCAGTCTGCGCGCGTGCCCCCAAACCGCGTCATCGCGCCATCCAGCCCTCCGCCATGATCGCGCGCAGCCCGAGGGTTCAATCTGTCATCCTGTCCAACCATCTGCCCCAGCCGGAATCGCCTATTTCTCATGCTTCAAGCGGATTTTTGCCGTTCTTACAAGCGAATCCGCCCGATCACGGCGCTGTGCGGGCCTTGTTAACACTTTGTTAAGGAAATCGCGTGATCACGGACAACAGGGGTCGGCACCACTCACCCATATCACGTGCCGAGGTTGTTGCAAATGAAAGTACTGATTGTTGAGAGTAACCCCGATCTAGGTCGGGTCTGGCAGCGGCATCTGCAAAGGCAGGAGGCCGAAGTCACGCTGGTCGAAACGCAAGAGGCCGCGATCCTGGCGCTGTATGGCACCGCATTCGATATCATCGTGCTGGATCTGGTTCTGGAAACCGGCAGCGCCTTGGCGGTTGCCGATTTCGCAAGCTATCGCAGGCCCGAGGCGCGAGTGATCTTCGTCACCAACACCACATTCTTCTCGGACGGATCAATCTTTGCCCATAGCGCCAATGCCTGCGCCTATGTCCAAAGCTCGACCCCGCCCGAGGATCTGGCGGCCATGGTCGAACACTACGCGGCGGGGCGCTGATCCCGCCCATGAGGTTCTGAATAGTCCAACGTTGGATTCACCGGAATAATTCGGTGCGGATTGATGCTGTCATGGCTGTAGTGATAGTGGCGCACGATGTGGTTCATGTTCACTGTCTGCGCCACGCCGGGCCATTGATATAGCTCCCGCGTAAAGGCCCAGAGGTTCGGGTAGTCCACCAACCGACGCTTGTTGCATTTGAAATGTAAATGATAAACCGGGTCGAACCGGATCAATGTGGTGAACAGGCGCCAGTCGGCCTCGGTCACGCGGTCACCCATAAGATAGCGGTTCCGGGCCAGACGATCCTCAAGCCAGTCCAGCGTGTCGAACAGAGGGCCAACCGCGGCGTCATAAGCTTCTTGCGAGGTGGCAAAGCCGGATTTGTAGACCCCGTTATTGACATCGGAATAGATGCGCGCGTTGACCTCCTCAATCTCGTCCCGCATCGCCTCGGGCCAGTAGTCGTCGGTGTTACCGGTGATCCCGTTGAAAGCCGAGTTGAACATGCGGATGATTTCCGAGCTTTCGTTCGACACGATCGTTTTCTCAACTTTGTCCCACAGGATCGGAACCGTAACGCGGCCCGAATAGTGAGGGTCAGCACGGGTGTAGATTTGATGGGCAAATTCTGATCCGAACAGTTTGTCGCCGGTCGCGCCATGGTCGTCGGTCTCAAAGGTCCAACCTTTATCCAGCATATCCGGATGCACGACCGAGACCGAGATATGGTCGCTCAGCCCTTTCAACTCACGAAAGATCAGTGTGCGGTGCGCCCAAGGGCAGGCGTGGCTGACATAGAGGTGATAGCGCCCCGATTCCGCCTCGAACCCGCCGCGCCCCGAGGGGCCGGGCGCGCCATCGGCGGTGATCCAGTTGCGAAACTGTGCGGCCGAGCGTTTGAATGCCCCGCCTGTGGATTTGGTGTCATACCAGGTGTCATGCCATTCGCCGTCGACAAGCAGGCCCATCGTTATTCCTTTCGCATTGCGATTGGGTCAAAGATAGGCCGTCTTGCGCCCCGATCCTATTTCACCGGGCGCGCATCAGGCCTGCATGCGCGCACAGGTGGGATGCGGTGTCTGGGCACCAGAACCGCAATGCCAAAACTTATGTGACGCCGTTCACTGGATTTTTACAGGAATCGCGTCAGACTAATGAGTGTTAAGGGGGGAAGTTTATTATGAGTACCTATGTTTCCAAGGAAATTCGCGCCGAATTGGATGCGGCCCGAATCGCTACCCTCAAGAAATCCAGCCGTTTGCGGGTGGAGGTTGGCGACAATAGCTTCAAAATTTTGACATTGTGGAAGGATGGTTTCACCGTCGAGGCCGAAACCACGCCACGCCTGCGTGGGCTCGTCGATATCTATGACGGTGCCAATCACATGTATCAGTGCCTGATCATCGCAGATGAAGAAGCGGTGGGTGAGATGCGCTATGAGTTCAAGCGCAGCACCGTGGCAGCCGACAAGGCCCCGCTGGATTTCTACCGCGCCCCGGATGCACCGATCGCATTGCTCGAAAACCGCGACTGACGCGCGCACCGTTTGACCTTTGGCACCGATGCGCCACCGGCGCTCGGGCGGCAATGGTGCCACGAGATTCTCGGTATCAGGCCGGACGGTTTAGTCGGAGGCCGTCAGGGTCAGGTGCACAGGAGCCAAACCATCGATGCCGCCTTCAATTCGGTCTCCGGCGACCACAGGCCCGACCCCGGCGGGTGTGCCGGTCAGGATCAGATCGCCGGGGCGCAAATGGTAGAAACCCGATAGATGGGAGATCAGTTCATCGATCTTCCAGACCAGCTCTGACAATGTGGCGTCTTGTACGACCCGCTCATTGACGCTCAGATAGATGCGCTTGTCATCAGATGGGCTCCAGTCATCGGCGCGGGTCAGCGGAGCGAAGACCGCGCCGTTTTCCACATCCTTGCCCAGATCCCAGGGGCGCTGCTTGTTGCGCTCACGAATCTGCAAGTCGCGGCGCGTCATGTCCAAGGCACAGCCGTAGCCAAAGATCGCGGCTTGGGCCTGCGCGGCCGTGGCCTGAAAAACCGGCTTGCCGATGGCAACGGCCAGTTCCATTTCATGATGATAATCCTCAGTCCCAGCCGGATACGGCACATGCGCTCCGGTCAAAACCGCGTTGGGCGCGGATTTGGTGAAGTAAAACGGCGCCTGACGATCCACCTCATGCCCCATCTCGGCAGCGTGGGCGGCATAGTTGCGGCCCACGCAAAAAATCCGCCCGATCGGATAGGTCGCCTGTTCCCCCTGCACCGGGATGCTTGGGATGTCCGGAAGCGTAAAAAGGTGGTTGGGCATGACGTGCCTCCGATTATTTGTGAACGGGGTTCATTGTAAATCGCCAAAGGCTGTCTTCAATCGCGCACAGGCTTCTTCAACCCGCTCGCGTTGGGTGGCCAGATTGAAGCGCTCGAAGGTTTCTCCACCGGTGCCAAAACCGGGGCCTGAGGATGTCGCGATCCGCGCATCTTCGCGTAGGCGGCGGACAAACTCATCGTGGCTCATACCCGTGCCCGAAAAATCGACCCATGCCAGATAGGTCGCCTGCAGAGGCATCGACCACAGGCCCGGTATCTCGGCGATGGCAGCATCAAACAGCTTCCGGTTCGCGTCCAGGTGGGCAATTTGTTCATCGACCCATTTTGCACCTTCCGGCGAATAGGCGGCAGTGATCATCGCCACACCCAACGCACTGGGGTCATAGTCCAGCGTGGTGATCCGGTGCCGCATCTCGGCCCGCAGCTTGGCATCGGGAATGATCATGTTGCCGGTACGCTGCCCGGCGATGTTGAATGTTTTCGACGCCGCGGTCAGTGTCACCGTCCACGGGCGCGCATCGGGGGCGGCCGTATCCATCGGTACGAAGGTATTGCCCGGATAAACCAGATCATGGTGAATCTCGTCCGACACAAGGATCAGCCCGTTGCGCTCCGCAAACGCCGCCACAGCGCGCAGTTCTTCCGGCGTCCAGACCCGACCTGACGGGTTCTGCGGCGAGCACCACAGCAGCAGCTTTTCTGATCCGTCCAACCGCGACTGCGCATCGTCCAGATCAAGCCCATAGCTGTCGCCATCGCGTACCAGCGGGCATTCCACCACGCGGCGGCCGGATTTGTTCACCTTATGGGCAAACTCATGGTAGACGGGCGTGAAGATCACGACGCCATCTCCCGGTTCACTCCAAACATCCAGACACAGGGCAATCGCATTGCCCAACCCTTGCGAGGTCAGAATCCAATCGGTGTCGATCTCCCAGTTGTGGCGTGTCTTCATCCACCACTGGATTGCATTCAGATAATCCGGGTGCATCCATGAATATCCAAACGCGCCATGATCGGCCGCTTCCCGCACCGCCTCGATCACGCAAGGGGCCGTGGCATAGTCGGAATCAGCCGTCCACATGGCCAGCCCATCCTCGGGGGCGACACCGTAAAGCTGCTCCATCTTGTCCCATTTTGAAGAGTTGGTGCCCCGGCGGTCGATCAGGTCGTTGAAAGTCATGTCATCTCCATCTGTCGAGGCGAAAGCTAACCACAAATCCATAAGGTGCAAGGGGGCCGTTGCGGAGGCGGGCGCGATGGCCTAAATCAGCCCCATGAAACGCAATATCCTGATCCATCCCGATCCCCGCCTGAAAAAGGTCTGCGCGCCGGTGGCCGACATCACCGACGATCTGCGCAAACTGGCCGATGACATGCTGGAGACGATGTATGACGCGCCCGGCATTGGCCTTGCTGCGCCGCAGATCGGTGTGCTCGACCGGCTGATCGTGGTGGACTGCGTCAAAGAAGAAGGCGAGGCCCCACGCCCACTGGTGATGTTCAACCCCGAGGTCATCGCGTCCTCGGACGAGACCAACGTTTACGAAGAAGGCTGCCTGTCGATCCCTGAGCAATATGCCGAAGTCACGCGCCCGAAGACGGTTGATGTCACCTGGCTGGACCGTGACGGTAATCTGCAGCAGGAAACCTTTGATGATCTCTGGGCGACTTGTGTGCAGCATGAGATCGACCATCTGAACGGTAAGCTCTTCATCGACTATCTCAAACCGCTCAAGCGTCAGATGATCACGCGCAAAATGCAGAAGCTCAAGCGCGAAAAGGCCCGTACATGACGGTGCGGACCTGCCTGCCGTGGCCCGACAAGCGCCTGCGCACCAAGGCCGAGGATGTCACGGAAATCACCGACGACATCCGCACCATCTGGGACGATATGATCGATACGATGGAGGCGATGCCGGGTGTTGGCCTCGCTGCGCCGCAGATCGGAGTGATGCTGCGGCTGGCTGTCGTGGATGGCTCGACCCAGCGAGGCAAAGCTGTGCGACTGGCCAACCCCGAGATTCTGCACAGCTCGGTTGAGCTGCGTGAACATGACGAGGCCAGCCCGAACTTGCCCGGCGTGTCCGCCAAGGTGAAGCGACCGCGCGCAGTGACCGTGAAATTTCTCAACGAACAGGGCCAGATCGACCGCCGCGATTTTGTCGGCATCGAGGCCACCAGCGTGCAGCATCAGATCGACCACCTGAACGGGCGGATGTATTTCGACCGGCTCAGCAAGGTCAAACGCGACATGCTGCTGCGCAAAGCACAGAAGATGGGGTGAAACCCCATCCTACGGAGGGACGGATGCGTATCATCTTCATGGGAACGCCAGATTTCTCGGTGCCGGTGCTGGATGCGCTGGTCCGTGCCGGGCACGAAATCGCCGCCGTCTATTGCCAACCGCCACGCCCCGCCGGTCGCGGTAAAAAAGACCGTCCAACCCCGGTGCACGCGCGTGCCTTGGCGCTGGGCTTAGACGTTCGCCATCCGACCTCGCTGAAATCGCCCGAAGAACAGGCCAGCTTTGCCGCGCTGAACGCCGATATCGCGGTGGTCGTCGCCTATGGCCTGATCCTGCCACAACCTATTCTGGACGCGCCAACCCATGGCTGCCTGAACATTCACGCCAGCCTGTTGCCGCGCTGGCGTGGGGCCGCGCCTATACACCGCGCGATCATGGCAGGCGATGTGCAAACCGGTGTTTGTATCATGCAGATGGAGGCCGGGCTGGATACCGGTCCCGTTCTGCTGCGCGAAGCCACCGAGATCGGGATTGAGGAAACCACGGCGCAACTCCATGACCGCCTGTCGGATATGGGCGCGGCTCTGATTGTTGAGGCTCTGGCCAAACTGCACAGCCTTACACCTGACCCGCAGCCCGATGAGGGCGTGACCTACGCCGCCAAGATCGACAAATCCGAGGCACGTATCGACTGGTCGGCCCCCGCGTCCGAAGTCGATAGAAAAATCCGCGGTCTCTCCCCGTTCCCCGGCGCATGGACCGAGGTCGAGGGTAATCGGATCAAACTACTGGCTTCGCGGCTGGCCGAAGGACGGGGCACTCCGGGCGAGATGCTGGACGACCACCTGCGCGTGGCTTGCGGCGAAGGCGCAGTTGAGTTGCTGCGCTTGCAACGGGCAGGCAAGGGCGCGCAGGATAGGGAAACTTTTCTGCGGGGATGGCCCATGCCGGCCGGGACCCGCCTGTCATCGGAGTAGGCGTACATGATCATGATCATGATGGGCACGGTCGTGATTGCCGGGATCGTAGGCTATCTGTCTGAACAGACTGGCTTTACCCATAACGGCTATCTGCAGTCGATCATCATCTGCGTGGGTGGTGCTTTCCTGTTCTATTTCGTGCGCATCATGTTCGGCATCAGCTTTGGCCCGCCGGGGTTGGACGCGGTGCTGTCCTCGATCGGTGCGCTGATCATCGTGCCCACGCATTGGAGGAAATGATATGCCGATCATCGCCCTGATCATCGTCGGAGCCGCTGCAGGTTTCCTCGCCACCCGCCTAATGCGGATCGAGGCCGATATTCCAACCACCATGCTGATCGGCATTGTCGGCGGTTTGGTAGGCGGTTTGGTCCTACGCACGCTCATCACCGTGATGGGATGGCTCTCAGGGTTTATCGGCGCCGTTCTGGGCGCGCTTTTGGGGATATGGATTTGGCAGACATATATCCGCCGCTGATCGCTTGACCCGACCGTGATCTGCGACCAATGTCCCGTCAATTCTTTGTTGAAAGGCCTCTCATGTCGCATGATCTGACCGCCGGAGACGTCGCGCTGATGGGCGTGCCGTTGGACCTGCATTCCTCATTCCTGCAAGGCCCCGCCTTTGCCCCGGGTCGCATCCGCGAGGCGTTGCATTCCGGCGCGGCCAACCTGACCGCCGAGGATGGCACTGATCTGGGCGCAGCCGACCGTTTCAAAGACACCGGCGATCTGGATGTGTTCGAGATGATGGGGCAGGAACCCATCGACCGGATCGAGGCAGGGGCCGCCGCCCGGATTGAAACCGGCGCACGGCTGCTGTCATTGGGCGGTGATCACTCGGTGGCCTTTCCGCTGATCAAGGCGCATGCCGACCGGTATGAGGGGCTGAATATTCTGCATATCGACTCACATCCCGACCTCTATGACAGTCAGCAGATCGGCCCGCTGGGCCATGGCTGCCCGTTTGCCCGCGTGATGGAGACAGGCAAGATCAACCGTCTGGTGCAGGTCGGGATCCGCACCATGAACAAGCACCAACAGGAACAGGCCGACAAGTTCGGGGTCGAGGTGATCGACATGCGCAACTGGAGCCCCGATCTTGAGATCAGCTTTGACGGCCCGGTCTATCTGTCGCTGGACCTCGATGCGCTGGATCCAGCCTTTGCCCCCGGCGTTTCACATCACGAACCTGGCGGTCTCAGCACGCGCGAGGTGATCGACCTGATCCATCGCTTCAAAGGGCAGCTGGTCGGCGCGGATATTGTCGAGTTGAACCCGCACCGCGACCCCTATGGCATGACCGCCATGGTGGCGGCGAAATTCGTCAAGGAAATCGGCGCGCGGCTGCTCAGTCGCTAACGTTCGTCGCAGATTGCGGCAGTGCCAAGGCGAGGGGCGGACCGTGTAGTCATGTCGAACCGGTTCGCCTCGGACGCCGTCATCCAGTGCATCTCTTCCTCGGATGCTGCATCCAGCGTGAACCAGTAGAAGTCGGGATCGACGCCGATATCTTCGAAATAGTTCAAATACCGGTCATGCTCGGGGTGATCTTCGGGTAGCTCCGCAGCGACATAGCCGCCGCCGCCCCAGCTGTGGACCCCCACGCAGGCGCCGGGTTCCAGCACGCGTCGGTTACCCGCTAGAAACAAATCGGTGCCGCCCGAGGCCACCAGCCCGTTTGACGGAACCACCGTGTCGAACCCTTCCTCACGCACTACGCGACTGAAGACCACATTCGAGTCATCATCGACCGAACCTTCGATATTTTGCAGCACCAGCGTCTTAATTTCGGGGTTCTCGTCCATCACTTCTTCAAACGCGCTGAGCGTTGTATGGTCGATCGTTCCGGACGCGACGATCTGATTGCCCACTGCCGTGAAGCTGACCGGGGCGTATTGCTCTGCACATGCCGTTAGCAGCAGTGCCGTGGCCAGAAACGAAAGTCTGTAGGTCATCGCGATCTCTTGTCCGTTTCTACCCTATTGCCGAGGCGGTCGGGCCTTGTAAACCGGCAACTGCCAACCGAACAGCAGAGATCCGGCGCGCAACGCCCAGCAAATCAATGCACATAAGCCCAATGCCAGCAGGCCTTCCAGCCCGAGGCGGGTGGCAAACACAGCGGTCAAGGCTCCGATAAAGGCGCAGGATACGTAAAGCTCACCTTGTTTCAGTACCAGCGGCACCTCGTTGCACACCACGTCACGCATCAAGCCGCCCAAACAGCCCGTGGTCACCCCCATCAGCACTACGATGATACCGGATTGATCCAGTGACAACGCTGCACCCGTGCCAGCAGCGACCGCGATGGACAGGGCGAAACTGTCCAACCAGACCAGCCAATTATACCGGCTTTCCACTAGGTGAGCGGTAAAAAATACCAGCACCGCAGCGCCGCAAGCGATCAGGATATAGGCGGGCTGACCGACCCAGAAGATCGGATGTCGGTCCAGCAGCAAGTCGCGTACGGTACCACCGCCCACTGCCGTCAGACAGGCGATGAAGGCAAACCCGACCAGATCAAGCTGCGCTCGGCTGGCCACCAGCGCACCGGTCAGCGCAAAGACCAAAACCGAGGCGTAATCCAGCAGGGCAAGCCCGCTCACGCCTGCGCCTTCTTAGGTTTGAACGGGGCCATGCCGGCGCGTGCCAACTCATCCGCGCGTTCATTTTCGGGATGGCCCGCATGACCCTTGACCCATTCCCATGTCACCTGATGCCGCTCTTGCGCCTCATCCAGCCGCTGCCACAGATCGACATTTTTGACCGGCTTCTTGTTCGACGTCTTCCAGCCGTTCCGCTTCCACCCGAAAATCCATCCCGTAACGCCGTTCTTCACATAAGCGCTGTCGGTGACGATAGTCAGTTCCGAGGGCCGCTCCAGCGTCTCCAAAGCACTGATTGCAGCCAGCAGTTCCATCCGGTTGTTGGTTGTCTCGGCTTCGCCTCCGCTCAGCTCGCGTTCTTTCAGGATGGTCTCGCCATCCATCGCGCGCAGCAGTACGCCCCAGCCGCCGGGGCCGGGATTTCCGGAACAGGCACCATCGGTATAGGCAAAGAGATCAGGCATGAGCGAATACCAGAATGAATCCGTCGTAAGACCCGGCCAAACCTTTCCCCATTCCCTGCATGGTACGATCAATGGTGAAACCTGCCGAGGTCAGGGCGTCCTTGATCTGGGTCTCTGAATAATAGGTATAGTAACGGTCCAAATCATCGCGATGCTCGCCCGTGCCCAGCTTCATTCCTAGAAACAGCTGCCCGCCCGGCTTCAGTGCGGTGTGGATCGCGTTCAGATGACGCGGGAAATCGGCGCGCGGGGCGTGCAGCAGGCAGAAACTGGCATAGACGCCGTCATACTCTGCCACCTCGGTGACGTCATCGAAGGTGCCAAGGTGGGCGTCAACACCGTTGCTCCGCGCATGTTCAACAAAGGCAGGGGTGGCATCCAGCGCCCGTACCTTCAGCCCTTGCCGCATCAAAAACGCGCTGTCTGATCCGGGACCCGAGCCCAGATCCAGCACATATCCACCCTCGCGGACCGCATCTACAAAAGCCTGACGCGCCTCTAGCTGCTCGGCGGGCAGGGGGATCCTTAGGTAATCCGCAACGCGATCCGTGTAGGCCTTGATAGTCCGTTCATCACTCACAGGTAAATTCCCACAGCAAGACAGGTCAGCACGACAGCGGTTAGCAGGACGCGCAGCCGCATCCACCAGACCGGGGTCAACCGCCAATATGAGAACATGGCGTCCAGCAAAAGCAAGCCCGCAAACCCATACATCAGGTTGGTGCCCGCATTCACCGGACCGCCGCCGGTCGTGAAAAATGCCCAAAGTGCAGGCAACACCGACAAAGTGTAACAGGCCGCAGCTTTGCTGCCTGAGGTTTTGGTGGCGAAGCCCCACAGCACGCCCGACATGAAACTCAGGATCACCGAGCCATAGAATAGCTGAATATACGGCCCCACGAAGCGCGACCCCAGCGTCTGCCGACCCCAATCGTTCAAATCACCGTTCAGATAAGTCAGCGCGCCCCAGACAAACGGGATCAGCCCAGCCAAACCAAGGAATAACGGCGCGCGGGGGATGCCGCTCATGCTGGTTCCCGCAATACGCGGGGAACTTTGAACTCGACATTCTCGACAGCGGTTTCGACCAGCTCGACGGTGACATCGTAGTGGTCGCGGAATGCATCGATCACCTCGTTCACCAGCACTTCGGGCGCGGATGCCCCGGCGCTAACCGCAATGCTGGAAATTCCTTCCAGCGCACGCCAGTCGATCTCGGTCGCGCGCTGCACCAGCTGCGCATAACTGCATCCGGCGCGCGAGGCGACCTCGACCAGACGACGTGAATTCGATGAGTTCGGCGCACCCACCACCAGCAAGGCATCGGCTTTCGGAGCGACGGCTTTCACCGCTTCCTGCCGGTTGGTGGTGGCATAACAAATGTCTTCCTTGTGCGGCCCGACGATGGCGGGGAAGCGGGCCTCAAGCGCGGCAATAATGTCCTTGGTGTCATCCACCGATAGGGTTGTCTGGGTGACAAAGGCCAGCTTTTCGGGGTTACGCACAGCGACCTGCGCCACATCTTCTACCGTTTCAACCAGCAGCACCTCGCCATCGGGCAGCTGTCCCATGGTGCCGATTGTTTCGGGATGGCCCTTGTGACCAATCATGATCATCTGCAGCCCGGCATCCGCGTGGCGCTGCGCTTCGACATGCACCTTGGATACAAGCGGGCAGGTGGCGTCGACATATATCATCTCGCGCTGGGCTGCTGTGGCGGGCACCGATTTTGGCACACCGTGGGCCGAGAAGATCACCGGGCGATCATCAGGGCATTCGTCCAGCTCCTCGACAAACACGGCACCCTTGGCGCGCAGACCGTCGACGACGAATTTGTTGTGAACAATCTCATGGCGCACATAGACAGGCGCCCCCCATTTTTGAAGGGCCATTTCCACAATCTTGATGGCACGGTCCACACCGGCGCAGAACCCGCGCGGGGCGGCCAGATATAATGTCAGCGGCGGCTTTGTCATTCGGCGATCTCCTGGACCGAACACCTAGGTCTTTTCATTGCCATGGTCCAGACAGCACTGCGTCATTTCACTGACATGAATCGCTGTTAGCACAAGGGTGTTTTCAGCACCTATACCTTTAAAGTCGCGCGGCCAGGGCTTCTGGCCCTGGCCGCGCATATTCTTGCCAACCCCCATTGGTGAGTGGTGGGGTTTGGTGGGGTCAGTGCCCGCCTGCAGCTGCGACGCTGCGGGGTTCAGTCGGCATCTCGCGCGGAGGGCGGCCGATCACGTCGCGCAGATCCTCCAACTCGATGAAGTTATCGGCCTGGCGGCGCAGTTCGTCCGAAATCATCGGCGGCTGGCTACGGATGGTCGAAACAACGGAAACACGTACGCCCTGCCGTTGCAGGCTTGCGATCAGCGGGCGGAAATCCCCATCGCCCGAAAACAGTACGATATGATCAACGCGTGGTGCCAGTTCCATGGCATCGACGGTAAGCTCGATATCCATGTTTCCCTTGACCTTCCGCCGCCCCATGCTGTCGGTGTATTCCTTGGCCGGTTTGGTGACCATGGTGAAGCCATTATAGTGCAGCCAGTCCACCAGAGGCCGGATCGGGGAATACTCGTCATTTTCCAGTAGCGCTGTGTAGTAGAAAGCTCTAAGCAGTTTGCCTCTGCGCATAAATTCCTGACGCAGCAACTTGTAGTCGATGTCAAACCCTAGTGCTTTGGCGGCTGCATAAAGATTCGAGCCGTCGATGAACAGCGCTAGCCGTTCGTCCTTGTAAAACATAAAATGGTCCTTCCGGTATAAGCCACCGCACCGTGAGCTCCGTGAGTGATAAAGTAATAGGTCAGTGCAATGGTGTCCTTAAAATAGGTGTTTTAGGCTTTATCGCAAGTATTCTCTGGTCCGAATATGGGGTCTGAAGTGGACAAAACCTTGTCAAAAGCGGTCATTGCCCTAGGGGCAAATCTCAGTCTGAGAGGTTGTGGGCCCAAGGTGACACTTGAGCGGTCGCTGATCGCGATGGCCGAGGCTGGCTTGGTGATTCGCAAGATAAGCCGGTTTTTTGCCACCCCATGCTTTCCGGCAGGGGCAGGGCCGGACTATGTCAACGCCGCGGTTTTGATCGAATCGGACCTCACGCCACAGGGTGTTCTGGACCTGCTGCACCGCATCGAACATGTTTTTGAGCGCGCCCGTGAACAGCGTTGGGGCATGCGCACTCTGGACCTCGATCTGGTCTGTTGGGATGAACTTGTTCTGCCGGATGACGCCGAATACCAGCGCTGGCTGACCCTTCCCCCCGAAGATCAGACCAAATCTGCGCCGGAACACCTTATCCTGCCCCATCCGCGCTTGCAGGACCGCGCTTTTGTGCTTGTTCCCATGATGGATGTCGCCCCCGATTGGCGCCATCCCATTCTGGACCGGACAGTGACGCAGATGGTTGCAGCCTTGCCGCCCGATGAGGTGGCAGAGGTCAAGCCTCTGTGATCCTCGCATTTGCGGCATTTCTTGCTTGTCAAGGCGGGGATTCGCGCTTAGATAAACCCCTTCCTGCCACGGATTCATTTACGGAGAGCGCCCCATGGCCCGCGTTACGGTCGAAGATTGTGTAGACAAGGTCCCGAACCGGTTCGAACTGGTGATGCTTGCAGCCCACCGGGCGCGCGAGATTTCTGCTGGTGGCCCGATCACCGTTGACCGCGATAACGACAAGAACCCTGTCGTCTCGCTACGCGAAATCGCCGACGAAACCCAAAGCGCTGATGAGCTGCGCGAGCGTCTGATCGAAGCCAACCAGACCCAGATCGAGGTTGATGAGCCCGAAGAAGATCAGATGGCCCTGCTGATGGGTGCGGAATCCGACAAGCCTGCGGATGACGACATGTCGGAAGAAAAGCTCCTGCGCGCTCTGATGGAGGCCCAGGGCCAGGGGTAACCCAAGCGACAAAGGTGCGGACCGGATGATTTCAGAAGAAGACCTGATTGCGCTGGTCCGCAATTACAATCCCAAGACAAATGCCGACCGCATCGAAAGGGCCTATGAATTTGGCCAACAGATGCATGAAGGCCAGTTCCGCCATTCCGGCGAGCCCTATTTCTCTCATCCCGTTGCCGTTGCCGCCATCCTGACCGAACAACGTCTGGATGATGCGACCATTATAACGGCCCTGTTGCACGACACGATCGAAGACACCAAAGCCAGTTATGGCAAGGTTACCGAACTGTTCGGGGATGAGGTCGCCAAGTTGGTCGATGGCGTCACCAAGCTGACCAACCTGCAGCTGTCCAGCCGTGAGACCAAACAGGCCGAGAATTTCCGCAAGCTGTTCATGGCCATGTCCAAGGACCTTCGGGTTATTCTGGTCAAACTCGCCGACCGCCTGCACAACATGCGCACGATCAAGGCGATGCGCCCTGAAAAGCAGGTGCAAAAAGCGCGTGAGACAATGGATATTTACGCGCCGCTTGCGGGCCGCATGGGGATGCAATGGATGCGCGAGGAACTCGAAGACCTTGCCTTCCGCGTCCTGAACCCCGAAGGCCGCCAGTCGATCATCCGCCGCTTTATCACTCTGCAACGCGAAACCGGCGACGTGATCCATCGCATTACCGGCGACATGCGGCACGAATTGGAAAAGGCGGGCATTGAAGCCGAAGTCTTTGGTCGCGCCAAGAAACCCTATTCGATCTGGCGCAAGATGCAGGAAAAGGATCAGGGTTTCTCACGTTTGTCCGACATCTACGGGTTCCGCATCATCACCCAGACCGAGGAAGACTGTTACCGCACACTCGGTGCCATCCACCAGCGCTGGCGCGCGGTGCCAGGGCGATTCAAGGACTATATCAGCCAACCGAAATCGAACGGTTATCGCTCGATCCACACAACAGTTTCGGGGCGCGACGGCAAACGGGTCGAGGTCCAGATCCGCACCCGTCAGATGCACGATGTGGCCGAAACCGGTGTTGCAGCGCACTGGTCCTATCGCGACGGTGTGCGGTCCGAAAACCCCTTTGCGGTCGACCCGGCAAAGTGGATCGCAAACCTGACCGAGCAATTCGACAGTGAGGATGATCATGAGGATTTCCTCGAAGCTGTGAAGCTCGAGATGTATTCGGACCAGGTGTTCTGCTTCACCCCCAAGGGCGATGTGGTGAAACTGCCGCGTGGGGCGACGCCGATTGATTTTGCTTACGCAATCCATACCCGCATTGGTCATGCCTGCGTGGGGGCCAAGGTCGATGGCATTCGTGTGCCGCTTTGGACCCGGCTCAAGAACGGGCAGTCGGTGGACATCATCACCGCCGATGGCCAGAGCCCGCAGGTCACTTGGCTTGAGATCGCAGTTACCGGCAAAGCCCGCACCTCGATCCGCCGCGCCTTGCGCGAGGTCGACCGGGAACGCTTCATCAAGCTGGGTAAGGAACTGGCCCGCGCCGGGTTCGAAAACCTGGGCCGCAAAGCCACCGACAAGGCGCTGGAAACCGCGGCCAAACACCTGCGTTTAAAAGATCGGGACGAGTTGCTGGCCCGTCTGGGCAGTGCCGAGTTGACCGCCCATGAGGTGGTCGAAGCGGTATATCCCGAACTCACCAAGGATGATGGCGACGCGATCTCGCCCCGTCGCGCTGTGATCGGGCTTGAACCGGGCCAGAAATTCGATCGTGCCCCCTGTTGCCAGCCACTGCCGGGCGAGCGCATCGTCGGAATTACATATCGCGGCAAGGGTGTTGTCGTGCACGCCATCGACTGCGATCGCCTGACCGAGTTTGAAAATGAACCCGAGCGCTGGGTTGATCTGCACTGGCATTCGGGCACCCACCCCGCCGTCTATGGCGCGACGCTGGATTTGACCATCGGCAATGATGCCGGGGTGCTGGGGCGTATTTGCACATTGATCGGCGAGAAAAAGGCCAATATCTCGAACCTCGAATTTGTCGACCGCAAACCGGATTTTTATCGGCTGATGATCAATGTCGAACTTCGCGATCTTGAACAGCTGCATTCGCTGATGCTGATGCTCGAGGCTGAAAGCGACGTTGCTGCGGTCGAACGGTACCGGGAAAGTGCGAAACCCGCCGTTGCGGCTGGCTGAGAAGGGGTGATCACGAGTGGTTTTCAAGCGCCGAGATCGCCGCTCGCCTGTCCAAGTCGCGTCAGAGTTCGTCTATCCGCGCGGCGGATGGACCCGCGCCTTTCACTATGTCAAACATCGGGTTCGGCGCCTGCCTGACAGCCCGGAACGCATCGCGCGTGGCATCGGGGCAGGGGTGTTTGCCTCGTTCACGCCTTTCTATGGCTTGCATTTCCTGGTCGCCGCCGTGCTGGCGCGGCTGCTGAACGGCAACATTCTTGCCGCGCTCAGCGGCACGTTCTTTGGCAATCCCCTGACCTATGTGCCGATCGCGGTCATCAGCCTGCAAACCGGGCATTTCCTGCTGGGGACCAAGTTCCGCAAAGACGATACCGATGGGTTGATGGGGAAATTTGCGGATGCGATGGGCGATCTCAAGGACAATTGCATCGCCATGTTTACCCATCGCGAGGCGGACTGGCACGGGCTTAGCCGGTTCTATGACGATGTGTTCTTTCCTTATATGATCGGCGGGGTCATTCCAGGCATCGTGGCCGGAGTGATCTGCGCCTATCTTAGCCTGCCGCTTATCCGCACTTATCAGCAACGCCGCCGCGCCAGAATCAAAGCGAAGTTTGAACAAATCAAACGCCTTGCTCAGGCAGAGGCTGACGTTCCCCCGACAAAACCACTAGGCTCGACCTCAGGGAAAATGAAGGATTCGAAAGATGTCTGACAACCGTTTGCGTCTGGGCGTGAATATCGACCACGTAGCCACCGTGCGGAATGCGCGCGGCGGGGCCTATCCCGACCCACTACGCGCCGCCCGGATCGCGGAAGAGGCCGGGGCCGACGGCATCACAGCACATCTGCGCGAAGATCGCCGCCACATCTCGGACGCCGATATCGACGGGTTGATGGAGATCCTGTCGGTGCCGCTGAACTTCGAGATGGCCGCAACCGACGAGATGCAGAAAATCGCCCTGCGCCACAAGCCGCACGCCGTCTGCATCGTTCCCGAAAAGCGCGAGGAACGCACAACCGAGGGCGGGTTAGAAGTCGCGCGCGAGGAAAACAAGCTGGCCCATTTCATTGCGCCCTTGCGCGATGTGGGCTGCCGCGTGTCGATCTTCATCGCCGCCGACCAGCGCCAGATCGACGCCGCCCACCGCATCGGGGCTGAGGTGATCGAACTGCACACCGGTGCCTATTGCGATTTCCACGCCGAAGGCAAACTGGACGACGCCGCGCGCGAACTGGAAGCCCTGCGCGAGATGTCCGCCTATGCCCATTCGCTGGGTCTTGAAGTTCATGCGGGTCACGGGCTGACTTACGACACCGTGCAACCGGTGGCGGCCTTCCCTGAAGTACGAGAGCTGAATATCGGCCACTTCCTGATCGGCGAGGCGATATTCCGGGGCCTCACCCCTGCGGTTCACGAAATGCGCCGCCTGATGGACGAGGCGCGGGCATGATCACACCCGGCTTTGTGGCGATCTGGTTTGCATGGCTCATGGCTGGGGGCTCTCCGGGCCCTGCCACCATGGGCATCGCCGGAACCGCCATGAACGAAGGCCGCACCGCCGGTCTGGCCTTTGCGCTGGGCATCTGCGCCGGGTCCGCCGCGTGGGGCATCGCCGCCGCACTGGGGCTGTCGGCGATCATGCTGGCCAATGTCTGGGTGTTCGAGGTGATCCGCTATATCGGCGTCGCTTATCTGGGCTGGCTGGCGCTCAAGGCGCTACGTCGCGCGCTGACTTCGGATGAAGTGGCGCTGGGCAATCCGGTCACCGGCTCATTGGGTACGATATTTGCCAAAGGTGCGGCGATCCACCTGACCAACCCCAAGGCGATCCTCAGCTGGGGCTCGATCTACGCCATAGTTGCGCCAAATGACGCCAGCCTTGCTATGCTGCTGGGTTATTTCGCCATGCTTTATGCGGGTTCACTGCTGATCTTCATCGGCTACGCCTTCCTGTTTTCGTCTGCGCGCATGGTCAACGCCTATCGCCGCGCCCGCCGCTGGTTTGATTTTGCCTTCGCGGGTTTCTTTGGCGTGGCCAGCTACAAGATCCTCACGGTGCGCCTGTCATGACCTCTGAGGTGCAAGGATGATCCGACATTGCGTGATGCTGCGACTCAAGCCCGATCACGACACTGCAGAGCTTGCAGCTGTGATGGATGGGCTGGGCGCGGTCGCAGACCGTTTGTCTGGCTGCGGTGGCTTCATCCACGGCCCCAACCGCGATTTTGAGGCAAAATCCCCAAGCTATCCCTACGGCTTCACGCTGGATTTCGCGGCTCAGGCCGACCTACAGCGCTATGCCAGTGACGAAACCCACCAGCAACTTGGCGCACGGCTTGTCGCGCTGTGCGTGGATGGGGCCGAGGGCGTCTTGGTGTTCGATCTGGAAACGCCCGACGCGGCTGACCAATAGCTGACCAATAGGAGACGAGGGACTGTCATGAAAGCAATCACCTATCGCGGATTTGGTGCGGCGGCGGATGTCCTTGAGTTGGTCGACCTGCCCACGCCCAACCCCGGCCCAGGCGACGTTCTTGTCCGGGTCCATGCCAGCGGCATCAACCCCTCAGACGTCAAGCTGCGCGGCGGCGCGCGCCCTGGCGCTGTGATGCAATACCCGATGGTTGTTCCCCACTCGGACGGGGCCGGAGTGATTGAGGCCGTAGGCGAAGGGGTCGATCCCGCGCGCGTCGGCGAACGTGTCTGGATCTGGAACGGCCAATGGCAACGCGCTTTTGGCACTGGGGCCGAATACATCGCACTACCTTCCGAACAGGCCGTATTCCTTCCAGATACGACCGGCTTCGCCGAGGGCGCGTGTTTTGGTATCCCCGCCTTGACTGCATGGTGCGCGCTCTATCGTGACGGACCGATCACCGACCAGACCGTGCTTGTGACCGGCGGTGCGGGAACGGTCGGGCGCTACGCCTGCCAGATGGCCGCACTGGGCGGCGCACGCGTTATCACAACGGTCAGTTCAGATGAAAAAGCCGCCCATTCCGGCGCGTCCGAATGGATCAACTACCGCACGCAAGACGTGGCCGAGGCGGCGATGGACATGACCAACGGCGCAGGCATAGACCGCATTGTCGAGGTTGATTTCGCAGCCAACCAACCCGCTTCCCTTTCTATGATCCGCCCCGGTGGCACCATCGCCAGCTATGCCTCGGCTTCGCAAATGAAGCCCGAACTGGATTTCTATGGCTTCATGTTCAAGAACATCCGCCTGCATATGCTGATCGTCTACCAACTCGACGCCGCGGCCCGCCGTCGTGGCGAGGCGCAGTTGGGCCAGTGGCTGGAACAAGGCGCACTGTCGCACGCCGTCGTCCCCGGCGGAGGGCTGATGGATGCGGCAAATGCACACGCAATGGTCGAGGCGGGGCAAAAGCTCGGGACCGTTGTGTTGGAGGTCTGACATGATCCTCGGCATCGGCACCGACCTCGCAAATATTGATCGCATTCAGGGCACGCTCGACCGGTTCGGCGACCGCTTCCGTAACCGTGTCTTCACTGAAACCGAACAGCGCAAGGCTGAGCGTCGCGCCGATACTGCGGGCACCTACGCCAAACGCTGGGCCGCGAAAGAGGCGTGCTCGAAGGCGTTAGGCACCGGCCTGCGGATGGGGATCGCGTGGAAGGACATGGCGGTGACCAACCTGCGCACCGGCCAGCCCGTTATGCATGTCACCGGCTGGGCCGCAGAGCGTCTGAAAGAAATGACTCCCGAAGGCCACGAGGCGATCATCCACGTCACCCTGACCGATGATCATCCCTGGGCGCAGGCCTTTGTGGTGATCGAGGCCCGCCCGCTTCAAGAAGCGCCCGCGCAGCCTTGACTTGCCCCCAACTGACCCGCATGTAGCACCCCAACCACGCATAGACTGGAGAGAGCAGTATGGCCGAGGAAGCCAAATCCGGAAACGCCGTCTGGGAGACGATCAAAACCATCGTCTACGCCCTGCTGATCGCGGGCGTTTTCCGCACGCTTTTCTTTCAGCCGTTCTGGATTCCCTCAGGCTCCATGAAGCAGACGCTGCTGATCGGTGATTTCCTCTTCGTCAATAAGATGGCCTATGGCTATTCCTACGCGTCCTGCCCCAGCCTGATCATCCCCAGCGTCGGCCTGAACATCGATGCCGAGGATGTGTGCGGTTGGATGCAGGGTGATGACAACTCCCGTCTGCTGGGTGGCGATCCCGAGCGGGGCGATGTCATCGTCTTCCGCCATCCGGTGACAGGGCGCGACTATATCAAGCGACTGATCGGCCTGCCGGGTGATCGTATCCAGATTCGTGGAGGCCAAATCATCCTCAACGACACTCCTGTGCCGCAGCAACCCGACGGTGTGTTCACCGAAGTTGCTGAACCGCAGGGCCCACAAGGCCTGCGCCCGCGCTGTTCCAACGGTCCCGTCGGGATCGGCGGTGTTTGCGAAAAGAACCGCCTGATCGAGACCTTGCCAAATGGCGTTTCCTACGACGTGCTGAACATCGGCAATCAGGGATCGGACAATACCGGGGTCTATACTGTACCCGAGGGCCACTATTTCTTCATGGGCGACAACCGCGACAACTCGGCCGACAGCCGCTTACCGCAATCCGCTGGTGGCGTGGGCTATGTACCTTACGAAAACCTGATCGGTCGCGCCGACCGGATCATGTTCTCCTCCGCAGGTCGCTCGATGCTGTTCTTCTGGACATGGCGCGGTGACCGCTTCTTCAAGGCGGTCAATTGAAGCTATCGGCTGAGATAAAGGCGTTCCAGCAGCGCTTGGGGTATGAGTTTTCCGACCCTGAACTGCTGGTGCGCGCGCTGACCCACGGCTCGGTGTCTTCTGCCACGCGCCCCGACAATCAGCGTCTTGAATTTTTGGGCGACCGCGTCCTGGGCCTCGTCATGGCCACTGCTTTGCTTGAGGCCGACAAGAAAGCTTCCGAAGGCCAACTGGCCCCCCGTTTCAACGCGCTGGTGCGCAAGGAAGCCTGCGCCGATGTGGCCCGCCAGATTGATCTGGGTGCGGTGCTGAAACTGGGCCGGTCCGAGATGCTGTCCGGAGGTCGTCGCAAGCAGGCCTTGCTGGGCGACGCGATGGAGGCGGTCATCGCGGCCATCTACCGCGACGCAGGGTTCGAGGCTGCCCGAGACGTGATCCTCGCCCTCTGGGGCGATCGCATCCACAAGGTCGAGGCCGACGCCCGCGATGCAAAAACCGCCCTGCAGGAATGGGCACAGGCCCGCGGCCAGAAACCACCCAGCTATGTCGAGGTCAAACGCACCGGCCCTGACCATGCCCCGATCTTCACGATCGCCGCTCGTCTGCAGAATGGTACCGAAGCTCAGGCCACCGCAGGCTCCAAGCGACAGGCCGAACAGGCAGCGGCAAAGGCGTTGTTGGAACAGTTGTCTTGATCCGTTTTGCGGCCAGATCATGAAGATCAGACCCGCCCAGAAATCCGATGCCGCCAGCCTCGCCGCCTTGTCGATTGAGGTCTGGATCGGAACATATCTAAAGCGTGGTGTGAACGCCTTCTTTGCCGAGTTCGCACTGTCCGAGTTCACGACCGCCCGGTTCGAAGCCATATTGGAGGACGGCCAAGACCTCTTGATGGTTTCCGAAAACGAAGACGGGATCGACGGATATATTCGGCTTGCGGAAAATCGCATCGCACCTGTGGACGGGCTTTCTGACCTAGAAATCGTGACGTTCTATGTCCAGCACCGCCATCAAGGTAAAGGCATCGGCTCAGCGCTGCTCGACATCGCGATTGACTCCATGCGTGAAAAAGGGCGCCCGTCGATTTGGCTGACAACCAATTCCGAGAACACGCCCGCAATCGACTTCTATCTAGCCAAAGGGTTCCGGCAGGTCGGAGTCACAGATTTTCGGATCGGGGACCAAGCCTATCCGAACCAAGTTCTGGCGTTGAACACTACAACCTGATCGCGCGATCAAGCCCTGCCATTGCCGGCACCGGTCGACCGGGCAGCGTCGCCCTATGGGCCGCAGACTGGCCTTCGCTCACTGATATCCGCAATGCGACAAATCCCTCTGGCCCGTCCGCGCATTCTGCTATAGGGGTGCGCACTTGCAAACAGGATCGCAGGACACATGAGCACACGCGCCGGATTTATCGCCCTGATCGGAGAGCCCAACGCAGGCAAATCCACCCTTCTGAACCGCATGGTCGGAGCCAAAGTCTCGATCGTGACGCACAAAGTGCAAACCACCCGTGCTCGTATCCGTGGCGTGGCGATGGAGGGCGATGCGCAACTGGTCTTTGTGGACACGCCGGGCCTCTTCAAACCGCGCCGCCGTCTGGACCGTGCCATGGTAGCCGCCGCTTGGGGCGGGGCTGCAGATGCGGATGTGGTCGTGCTGATGATCGAGGCGCATCGCGGTATCACCGAAGGTGTCGAACGCATCCTCGAAGGCCTGGAAGAGATCGGACAGGGCCGCACCATCGCACTTGCGATCAACAAGATCGACAAGGTGCCCTCGGAAAAGCTGCTGGCGCTGACCAGTGACCTGAATGCGCGTTATCCCTTTGCCGAGACCTTCATGATCTCGGCCGAAAAAGGCCACGGTGTCGACGACCTGCGCAAATGGCTGGCCTCGGAACTGCCTGAGGGCCCGTGGCTCTATCCAGAAGACCAGATTGCGGATCTGCCTCTGCGCATGATCGCGGCTGAGATGACGCGCGAGAAACTGACCCTGCGCCTGCATCAGGAACTGCCCTACCAGCTGACCGTCGAGACCGAGAACTGGGAAGAGCGCAAGGACGGCTCGGCCAAGATCGATCAGGTCATCTATGTCATGCGTGATGGCCACAAAGGGATTGTGCTGGGCAAACGTGGTGAGACCATAAAGGCCGTCAGTCAAGCGGCGCGTGCCGAGCTGGAAGAGTTTTTGGACCGCAAGATTCACCTGTTCTTGCAGGTGAAAGTCCGGCCCAACTGGCTGGAGGAGTCCGAGCGCTACTCGGAAATGGGTCTGGATTTCAAAGACGGCAACGCATGACCCGGGCCAAGAATTTTCGTCGAAAATTCTCAACCCCTACGGAAAGGTCAGAACCATGACCCGGCTGACAGCTGAATTCTGGGTGCATGCCTATCTGGCGCGGCTGCGGTTTCAGGAAATACCTGCTTTTGTTGTGGCGCATGGGGATGACACCGCTGGGGCGGTGCTTATCAAACTCAACACACTCAACGGGCGGGCCGCAGCCTTTCAGCGCAGTTTTGATCTGATGAGCGGCGAGCGCAAATGGGTGGAGCTCTCATCCGGAGAAGAGGCAGACGTAGATGCCGCCATCACCCGCCAACGCAGTTTTGACCCCGACCTTTGGGTAATCGAGGTGGAAGACCGCCAAGGCAGGCACCTGCTGGGTGAAGAAGGTCTGGACTAACCCGCGCCAAATGATCTTGGACGCGCGGCGCAAAGCGACTATTTTGCTTTGCAACCGGCTGAATGAAACGGCCCAATCTTCCGGGGGCCGCAGGAACAGGAGGGGGTTGAGTGGCTGAAACGCTTGCCCAGAAACTGGAAAACTCAAATCTCGGTCACTGGATGCAGCGGTTCGAGGGGTTCATGGTCTTCATCGGCGTCGTTGGCCCCTTCGCCACGCTTCCACAACTGATTAAGCTTTATTTCACCCACTCCGAACACGCGACCGGACAGTCGCTGCTGTCCTGGTCTCTGTATGCTGGGCTGTCGTTTTTGTGGTTCGCCTATGGGCTGGTGGTGGGCAAGTTGCCCATCTATGTGGGCAACGGTATCTCAATGGTGCTGAACCTGCTGATGGTTATCGGCATTCTGATTCACGCAGGTATGACGTTCTAGGGCGCGCGATCAGCCTGCATCGCTAAAATAGACAAAGCTCATCTTGTTGCCATCAGGATCGCGCGCATAAGCGCCATAGAAGTTCGGGCCATATTGAGGTCGATCCCCGGGGTCACCTTCATTTGTTCCGCCATTGGCAAGAGCCTCGGCATGCACCTCGCGAACTTCCGCTTCACTTTCGCAAAGCAAGCCAACCATGTTGCCGTTTCCAACCGTCGCGGCCTCTTTGTCAAAGGGCGTCGCGACCCACATGGACCCACCGCCCCGCAGCTCGTAACAAACAGCGTGGGGCATATATTCAGCAATAACCTTGCCGCCGATTTTGGGCACAACCGCATCGTAAAAGCTTCGCGCTTTGACGACATCATTTGAACCGATCATGACATAGTTAAGTGACATTTCTTAAATTCCTCCGTGTAGAACATAAAGTGAACACTATTGCGTGAACAGATGTCACGCAACGTGTTTTTGGTGTTCCACAGGGTCAACCTAACGCGTTTCCATCTTGAACCTGCAACGGCCATAAGATTTCCTGCGTATATATCTGGTGACCTGACGAGGCCAAACTTGGACTGGCGTGATCACGGCATTCTTCTGACTTCTCGCCGTCATGGTGAGACAGCGGCGATCATCGAGGTCTTTACCGAAGCCCATGGTCGTCACGCCGGCATTGTGCGCGGAGGCACCAGCCGCAAGATCGCCCCGATCCTGCAACCCGGCGCGCAACTGGACGTGCTTTGGCGCGCGCGGCTCGAAGAACATCTTGGCACCTTTCAGGTCGAACCCCTGCGTTCGCGCGCTGCAGCGGCGTTTTCAGGGCGGCTGGCGCTCGCCGGATTAAATGCGGTGGTGGCGCTGCTGTCCTTTTGCCTGCCCGAACGCGAGCCTCATCCGGCGATCTATCAGCAAACAGAACAGTTGATGGACCTGCTGGGTCAGGATGAGGTCTGGCCACTGGCCTATCTGCGCTGGGAACTGGCGCTGCTGGAAGAGCTGGGCTTTGGCTTGGATCTTTCGGCCTGCGCAGTGACAGGGGCGACCGAGGGGTTGGTCTATGTCTCTCCGAAAACCGGCCGCGCGGTCAGTGCGGCGGGGGCAGGGGACTGGGCCGATAAGCTGCTGCCTTTGCCCCCCTGCCTGCGCGGCGAAGGCGCGGCTCCGGATACCGAGATTGCTGAAGCCTTACGCACAACCGGGTATTTTCTGGAAAACCATCTGGCTCCGTCGCTGGGTCATACGCCGTTGCCGGACGCACGCGCGCGATTTGTGGCACAGTTTACTCGGCGGCTTTGAACACCATTTCGTGCCCGTCCTCATTGCGCAGGATCAGCACATCGCCGGACACCTCGGACTGGGTCATCGCCATCAGTGCGGCGAAATAAAACCCCTCGGCTTCAAGCCCGGCGCAAGCCGCGCGGGTGGCGACAAGATCGGTGATCTCAAACCACGGGTAGGGTGCATTCAGTGTACCTGAATAAGTGTTGCACGGGGCATTGCCCTCAATCCGACCCTCTTCGGGGAATCGCAAAAGGGCGCTGGCCTCAAAAGGCTGCCCGTCGATCTCTTGCAAAGCCCATGTCTGATCCGCTGCGCCATAGGCGGCGACAGTCTCATCCTTGTCGCATTGGAACAGGGTCAAAAGGGGCAGGAACAAGGCCAGACGTAACATCGCAATATCCTGTCAGTAGGGGTTCACACCGCTGATTAACTCTTCGCGCACTTCAAGGCGGGGGCGCCAGTTGTATTTGGCGTCCTCGCGCACCTGATCCCAGTAAAGCACCCCGCTGTTGCGCCACGGGTCAAGGATGATGCCTTCATACATTGAATCTCCCTTAGCGCTGATCAGAGCCGAATGGTGGATGATCCGGAACGCAGTTGGAGGCGACGTGGCCCAGTGCAGGTCCAGCGTGCGAAAGTTCTCTTGCTTCAAACGCGTGGTCATGGCCTGCGCCCAATCATTGCACAGACCTTTTTCGCGAAATCCGTTGATGACCTTTGCGTTGTGGATGATGGCTGGATCGGTGACGTTCCAGTCCTGTTTCAGTTGATTGGAATAGGCATAAGATATCTCCGCTGCACGCCGCGCCTCGGCAGGGTCAACCTTGGGGTCAAGCTGCTGGATCGCTTGTGCCAACTGGTCCACATCATCGGGCCCGGTGTTTGGTGCCATGGCGCATCCGGCAAGGGCCATGCAGGTGGCCAAAACTGCGATGATGATCTTCACGCTCGATTCTCCTCTGGCCAGCTTGGGCGCTGGGTTTGGTTGACGCCCTTTACCCGATTTCTGCGCTCGATCCGAGGGGGAAGTTTCGCCCATTAAGCCCTGAAACCGAGTTGTACAACTCGGAAGAAATAGGCCTGAAGGTCCGTACAACACGGAAGAAAAAGAAAACCCGGCGCAAGGCCGGGTTCAGTTGGGGAAACCGCGTCGCTTCGGGCGTCAGCCCAGCAATCGACGCGCGATGACTTGCGCCTGTATTTCTGCGGCGCCTTCAAAGATATTTAGGATGCGCGCGTCACAAAGCACGCGGCTAATTTTGTATTCCAGAGCGAAGCCGTTTCCGCCATGAATCTGCAGCCCGTTATCCGCCGCAGCCCAAGCAACTCGAGCGCCCAGCAGCTTGGCCATCCCGGCCTCAAGGTCGCAACGTTGACCGTGATCTTTTTCCCAAGCAGAATAATAAGTTAGCTGTCGCGCGATCATGATCTCGACCGCCATCATCGCCAGCTTGCCCGAGACGCGAGGGAAATTGATCAGAGATTTGCCGAACTGCTTGCGGTCTTGTGCATATTGCATGGCAATGTCCAAAGCACTCTGCGCTACGCCGATGGCGCGGGCAGCCGTTTGGATGCGGGCAGACTCGAAGGTTTCCATTAACTGCTTGAAACCTTTGCCTTCTTCGCCGCCCAGCAGGTTTTCACCCTTCACTTCGAAGCCGTCAAATCCCAGCTCGTATTCCTTCATGCCACGATAACCCAACACCTCAATCTCACCACCAGTCATGCCGGGCGTGGGGAAGGGGTTCTCGTCGGTTCCAGGTGTCTTTTCGGCCAGGAACATGGACAGCCCACGGTGATCGGTACTGTCGGGATTAGTCCGCGCCAACAAGGTCATCACATGGGTGCGCGCCGCGTGCGTGATCCATGTTTTATTTCCTGTTATCTTATAGTTACCAGCTTCACCCTTGACGGCCCGCGTGCGCAGGCTGCCCAAATCCGATCCGGTATTGGGTTCAGTGAAAACAGCGGTTGGCAGGATCTCGGCGCTGGCCAGTTTTGGCAGCCAGTTGGCCTTTTGTTCATCCGTACCGCCCGCGATGATCAGTTCTGCGGCGATTTCGGACCGTGTGCCCAGAGAACCCACACCGATGTACCCGCGCGAAAGCTCTTCCGAGACCACACACATTGAGGCTTTGGATAGGCCGAACCCGCCGAATTCTTCGGGGATGGTCAGACCGAACACGCCCATCTCGGCCAGTTCCTCGATAATCTCGATTGGGATCAGTTCGTCCTTCAGGTGCCATTCATGGGCATTAGGCTCAACCTTTTCAACGGCATAGCGGCGAAACTGGTCTCGGATCATCTCCAGTTCTTCGTCCAGACCAGACGCACCAAACATCGTGGCACCGGACTGGTCCTGCATCAACTCAACCAGACGCGTGCGCGCGGCCTGAGAGTTGGCTTGCGCCATCAGTGTCTGCACTTCGCTGCATTGGAATCCCGACAGCGCATCCCAGCCAAGGCCAAGATCCTGCAAACGTACAACCTCGCCCTGGTTCATCGGAATACCACCGGCGATCTGATGCAGGTATTCCCCAAAAGCGATCTGATGCAACAGCTGCTCCATCTCGCCGAATTTACCCTCGGCCTGAAGCGCCTCGGCCCAGCGCTGCATCTGCTGCAGCGACTGGTGGTATGTGGCCAGCCAAGCCAGCCCATGGGCGGCTGTCTGATTGGCCTCGATCAGTGCGCCCGATATGCGACCTTCGCTCGTCACCTGCGCGCGAACCGATTCGACCGCCTTATCGAACACCGCTTGAACGCCGGGCAGGGCTGCTGCGCTGAGTGTTAGAAGATCGGGCAAAACCGCTGGCTGCGTCATGTTCGTCACATCCTGTCCGTCATGGGCCATGAATCACGTCCTCTGCTGGGTTGTCTGGTCATATCATGCTGCACATGCAGCGCAACAAAAATACGCAAATCATTCATAAAAAGTTCAAAAATTGCTTAGTGACTTTTGCAGTGCAGAAATTTTTTGGACTGGTATGAAGGGTCGATGGGACTGTTTTCACTTATGTCGCCGCAGGATTTCTGTCTGGCTTTGGTCGTTGCCTTCGTCGCGGGCTGGGTCAAAGGCATGGTCGGTTTTGCCATGCCAATGGTGCTTGTTTCTGGTCTTAGCATGATGCTGCCGCCTGAGCTGGCGCTGGCAGGTCTAATCTTGCCCACGCTGGTGACCAATGGGGTGCAGGCCTTGCGGGAAGGTTTACCTGCGGCGGCGGCGTCAGTTCGAAAGTTCAAGGTATTTCTGAGCGTTGGACTGGTCTGTCTATTGGCCAGCGCACAGCTGATCAACATCTTGTCGCCCAAAGCATTTCTGCTGATCTTAGGCGCACCAGTTTCGTTCTTCGCTCTGATGCAACTACTGGGGCTGAAACTGACGCTGCAAGCGCCCTCAATGCGGGTTGAGGCTATGGTGGGTGCGGTGGCCGGTGCTGTCGGCGGCATCTCGGGCGTGTGGGGACCACCAACTGTGGCCTATCTGACAGCCTTGAATACACCGAAGAAGGATCAGATGCGGGTACAGGGCGTGATATACGGTCTGGGCGCCGTGGCGCTTATTGTGGCGCATCTGGGTTCGGGTATTCTAAGGACTGACACAGCGGTGTTCTCAGCGCTGCTGATTATCCCTGCCTTGGTGGGAATGCGCGGGGGTCAGTTTCTGCAGGATCGTATCGATCAGGCACAGTTCCGCAAACTCACTCTGCTTGTACTGCTGATTGCAGGGCTGAACCTGCTGCGCAGGGGTCTTTTGGGTTAATTGCGTCTTTCAGCAAATCGAAAGGCGAAATAGAGGCCCAACATTAGGAAAAAAAGACCTGAGATATCACCGATCAGATAGGCGATATACTCGGCCGTTGCGCTGCCGAAGGCCATGTTGGTGAGAACGGACACCAATACCGATGTGATGATTCCAACGCCCATCACGCACAGCCAGCATGGCTTCCGATCGACGCGCGGAAACAAATCCCAGCCCAACGCCTTGCAGACATAAAAAACCGCTGGAACTGTGGTGACCGCGATAGTGATCGCCAGCAATCTGCTGGGCAGAAGAACATCCCAACCGCCCACAAGGGCAAAGACGATGGCTACGCCGGGCAACAGTGCGAATATCGCCCTCCATCCCAATAACCAAGCCGACAGAACCCGCACGCCGTGCGGCAGGAACAATAAGCTGGCATAGCTGGGGTATGCGGGAAAAAACACGTTCTGAAGCGGCATCAGCACCTGGAATGTTAGGAACGATGCAGCGACATAGGCCAAAGAGGCATAGAATGTTTCAGAGGCCCATCTGCGCACGGGGTCAGCCGATTACAGATCTGGGGTGGCGATCACCTGGGCGCATGAACCAGATACCGTCCGCGATTGGCGCTACCGCTTTGCGACAGATAACCCTTTTGAACCAGAGACTTCAGCGCGCGGAAAAATGTCGGGCGAGATACGCTTTTGACCAGCGTGTGTTCGATCAGACCAAAGGTGCGTACTTCGCGATCATCTTTCGACAGTTCTTCGGCGGCATAGTAGATGTCGCGCTCGACCGGTGAGAGTTCTTCCAGCCCAAGAGTGCGCTCCATGCTTTGCATCAGTTTGCGCAGTTCGGTGAGTTTTGAGATTTCAGTCATTACTTGCCTATAGTTTCCGTGACGGACCGAGGCAGTTCGAAAGGCTGACCTTTGGAACACATCACGCCGACACCCATCCCCGTGTAGAAATAATCATTACCTTGTTGAACGGCCCGAGACATGATGTGAGTAAGCTAGCCCGGATCGCCCGATGTTCAAATTTAACAGAAGCCGCTGCCAAAGGACGCCGGGCTTCGAAGCGTCTTGGGTAAATTGCGATAGCGCATGTTGCACGTTATCGCAATGAACTTGTCTGTGTGCACACAAGGTGCCGAAGCGTAAGCTTTGGTGGGTCAGGGGCCATGATGGCCCCTGAATTCGATCAACCGATCGCGACAGCTTTGATGTCTTCGTCGATGAAGGGCAGGTACTGCTCGAAGTTTTCCGCGAACATTTGCACCAGCTTTTCCGCCTGTCTGTCGAACGCTTCCTGATCGTCCCAGGTGCGGCGCGGATCCAGCAAGACCTCGGGCACACCAGGGACAGAGACCGGCACATCGAAGCCGAAATTGGCGTCCTTGCGGAATTCCGCATCGGTCAGTGATCCTTCCAGCGCAGCCGTCAGCAGCGCGCGGGTGGCCTTGATTGGCATGCGGCTGCCCACGCCGTAGGCACCTCCAGTCCAGCCGGTGTTGACCAACCAGCAGGTCGCACCATGCTGAGCAATCTTATCGCGTAGAAGGTTGCCATAAGCCTCGGGGCGGCGTGGCATAAAGGGCGCGCCAAAGCAGGTCGAGAAGGTGGGCTGCGGTTCGGTCACGCCACGTTCGGTCCCGGCGACCTTCGAGGTAAAGCCGGAAAGGAAGTGATACATCGCCTGCGCAGGCGTCAACCGAGCGATCGGAGGCAAAACGCCGAACGCATCGCAGGTCAACATGATGATGTTTTTAGGATGCCCGCCCAATGCAGTTTTCGACGCGTTGGAGATGTATTCCAACGGGTAGGCGCAGCGCATATTCGCAGTCAGCGAGTCGTCGTTGAAATCCAGCTCTTTGGTCTCGGGATCAAAAACCATGTTCTCGATCACGGTGCCAAATTTCGAGGTGGTGGCGTAGATTTCTGGTTCGGCTTCGGCGTTCAGGTTGATGGTCTTGGCATAGCAACCACCTTCAAAGTTGAAGGTGCCTCGATCCGACCAACCGTGTTCGTCATCACCGATCAAGGTGCGCGACGGGTCGGCGGACAGGGTGGTCTTGCCGGTGCCGGACAGGCCGAAGAACACGGCAGTGTCGACCGGGTTGCCAACCGCGTGGTTAGCCGAGCAGTGCATCGGCATCACGCCTTTTTCGGGCAGCATGTAGTTCAGCAGGGTGAAGACGGACTTCTTGTTCTCGCCGGCGTATTCGGTGCCGCCGATCAGGATCAGCTTGCGATCAAAGTTCAATGCAATCACCGTTTCGCTGCGGCAGCCATGCTTTTTGGGGTCCGCCTGGAAGCTGGGACAGTTGATGATGGTAAAGTCAGCCGTGAAATCATCCAGATCCTCACGATCCGGGCGGCGCAGCAGGTGGCGGATGAACAGGTTGTGCCACGCCAGCTCGGTTACCATGCGCACATTGATCGAGTAGCTGGGGTCAGCCCCACCCACGAGGTCCTGCACGAAGTAGTCGCGGCCTTTCATATGGGTCAGCATATCTTCATAGAGCGCGTCAAAACCTTCAGGGCTCATGGCGGCGTTGTTTTCCCACCAGATGCTGTCGGCAACACTGTCTGTCTTGACAACATGCTTGTCCTTGGGCGAGCGGCCAGTGAATTTGCCGGTGGTGACCAGAAAGGCGCCGCCATTGCCAAGGGTGCCTTCGCCGCGCTTCAGCGCTTCTTCGATCAGCGCCGGTTCCATGAAGTTGTAATAGACATTGCCCAGACCCTCGATGCCCTGATCTTCGAGGCGGAATTGCGGGTTAACCCGTCCAGATGTCATGTGTGTCTTCTCCTGTGGCGGCGCGAGGGCCTTGGGCCGGGTGCACCATTGGGGCGGATACCGGAAAGAGCCGGCGGTCAAGCGCCTCTTATCACGGTATTTTGGGACATGAACAGGAGGGTTGGGGGTAGTTAGCGCAACCAAGTTGAGGTTTAGCGCCATCACGATTTGTCTGCCGTAAATCAAGGCAGCTATTTGGGCGCAGCAAGGCAAATTTGCCGCATACCTGCCGCAAGAATGGCACGATTCGAGGTTACGAGTTGATTCGGTGGCTCAAAACCGCCAACAATGCCTTACAAAAAAGCGTATTATTGCGCGAGTGAGCAGGAATAGGGGTGAACCCGATGTCAAAGATTGCACTGGTGGACGACGACAGAAATATCCTGACGTCCGTGTCCATGACACTCGAAGCCGAAGGGTTTGAGGTCGAAACATACAACGATGGTCAGGCTGCGCTGGACGCTTTCAACAAAAAGCTGCCAGACATGGCCGTACTGGATATCAAGATGCCGCGGATGGACGGCATGGATCTTCTGCAAAGGCTGCGGCAGAAAACCCAGATGCCCGTGATTTTCCTAACCTCCAAGGATGATGAGATCGATGAGGTTCTGGGCCTGCGGATGGGCGCGGATGACTACGTCAAGAAGCCGTTCTCGCAACGGTTGCTGGTGGAACGGATTCGCGCCTTGCTGCGCCGTCAGGAAGCGGTCGATGGTGATGTGACCAATGCGGCCTCGGGCGATACAAAAGTGATGGAGCGGGGCGAGCTGCGGATGGACCCGCTGCGCCACGCTGTCAGCTGGAAAGGCAATGATGTCTCGCTGACAGTTACCGAGTTTCTGCTGCTGCAGGCCTTGGCGCAACGTCCGGGCTTTGTCAAAAGTCGCGATCAGCTGATGGATGTGGCTTATGATGATCAGGTCTACGTGGATGACCGCACCATTGACAGTCATATCAAGCGACTGCGTAAGAAGATGCGCGCAGCCGATCCCGAGTTTTCGGCGATAGAAACGCTGTACGGTATCGGGTATCGTTATAACGAAGAATAGGCGCGGCCGTTTTATCAAGCCGAAGGGGTCTCGTGCGCGATACTGAACAAGCCAACCAAGTGCACGACGCAGACGTCGTTCTTGGGGATGACTGGGTCATCCCCCAAGACCCTGATGCTGCCGAGCTACAGGCCAAGCGTTCGCGACGAAACCTGTTTTCTATGCGCTATTCGCCCCTGGCGCGCAGGATCATCACCTTCAACCTCATTGCCCTTGTCATTTTGGTGGCAGGGCTGCTGTATCTTGACGACACGCGAAAAGAACGGGTTCAACAAACCGCGCAGAACCTGGTCGGTGATGCGCAACTTGTCAGCAACGTTTTTGAAACCCAGCTGCGTCAACCCTCTGCCAATGGTGCAGGCACATTGGATGTCCGTGATACGCTAGCGGGTCTCAGCTTGCCCGAAGGCGGCGAGGTTTTTGTTTATGACGGCACGGGCACTCTGATCGGTTGGACACGCGGGGCGTCCATGGCCGACAAATTGCCCAGCCTTTTGCATCAGGACGCCGACAGCGCCACTGGAAGCACTTTGATCAGCGACGCATTGAATGCGGTTTGGAATGGTGTGTCTGCGGTCTTTAGCGGTTCTTCCGAAAGCGAGGCTCCGACGCTGGCGCAACGGGTGCAGGAAATGATCCCGCAGGCGCTGAACGGCGGATTGCAAGTACAGGCCGTGCACGACGATAAAGGCAAGACGGTGATTGTCGCCGTGGCCCCGATCCTATTGGACGATACGCCTGTGGGTGCCGTTGCTATGGCGGGCCCGGCGGGCGAGATCGATGCGCTGGCCCGCAAGGAGCAAGAGCGGATCCTGCAGATGTTTGTGGTGGCACTGCTGGTCTCGATCGGTCTGAGCCTCGTTTTGGCCTCAACGATTGCCAATCCTCTTGCTGATCTGGCCGCCGCTGCCGAGATGGGCAAGGACCGCGGAGCCGGAGTGAACCCCGGACGTATCCGCATCCCGGATCTCAGTGCGCGTCCGGATGAAATCGGCCGCCTGAGCCAGGCTTTGCGCGGGATGGTCACGGCGCTTTATAACCGCATTGACGCGAACGAACAATTTGCGGCCGATGTCGCGCATGAGATCAAGAACCCACTGGCGAGCCTGCAATCCGCCGTGGGCACCATGCGTATGGTCAAACGCGATGATCAGCGCGAAAAGCTATTGGGCGTGATTGAGCATGATGTGCGGCGATTGGATCGACTGGTCAGCGATATCTCGAACGCATCGCGGCTGGACGCGGAGTTGGTGAAAGAAGAAGAGCAGCCCTTTGACCTGCTCAATCTGCTTGGCAATATCAGTCAGTTTCTGGGTGAAGATGCCCGTTCGAAAGGCATCGAATATATCACAGACCTTCCCTCGGACCCCATCGTGGTCAACGGGCTCGAGGCGCGTCTGGCGCAGGTCTTTGTCAACCTGATCACCAATGCGATTTCGTTCTGCGAGGACAAAGACGCCATCCGGGTCTGGGTCCGCCGTCGTGACAACCGCGTGCTCGTGGTGGTTGAAGACACCGGTCCCGGCATTCCTGATCAGGCGCTGACCAAGATCTTCAAGCGTTTCTATTCCGAACGCCCCGAAGAGCATTTCGGCAACAATTCGGGCCTTGGATTGGCGATTTCGAAACAAATCGTCGAGGCGCATGGTGGTGTGATCTGGGCAGAAAACATCCGTCCAACCGAGGCCGATATCACCTCGGACCCACTGGGTGCGCGGTTTGTTGTCGGGCTTCCCGTCTAGGTTATGAGCACCACCCCACTTTCTGAGATAGCGGATCAAGGGTCGGCCTGCATTCATGGGACCTGTGTTGCGCTTCAGGAAAAGGGCGTATTGATCATTGGCGCTTCGGGTACGGGTAAATCTTCTTTGGCGCTACAGATGATGGCGCTTGGGGCGCAGCTTGTCGCTGATGACCGGGTCGAATTGACCGGACAGGCCGATCACGTGATGGCAGCTGGACTTCCGCAGATCCGCGGCCTGATTGAAGCGCGCGGCATCGGGTTACTGCGAGCTGAAGCCGCGAGGCCGGTCCGATTGGCATTTGTTGTGGATATGGACCAACCCGAGCCCGCGCGATTACCTGAACCCGCTGAAATTCTTGTGTTGAAGCAAACTGTTCCCTTGCTTCGCGGGGCTGGCGTGCCCAATTTGGCTGCAGGACTTATTCAACTTGTGAAAATGGGGCGCGTAGCCCCGGAATGGCCGAATACATGACAGCACAACAGCGCGTCGTTCTGATAACAGGTCCTTCCGGTGCAGGGCGATCGACCGCAATTCATGTGCTTGAAGATCTGGGGTTCGAGGCGATTGACAACCTGCCGATGGGGTTGCTGGCTCGCCTCGTCGACAATTCGGAGCCTGCGCGCCCAATGGCTTTGGGTATCGACGCGCGCAACCGCGATTTTTCAACCACCGGGTTTATCGAACTTGCCGCCAAACTGGGCCGGATGGAGAATGTCGACCTGACGATCCTCTATCTGGATTGCCGGGACGAGGTGCTGCTGCGTCGCTTCTCGGAGACCCGCCGCCGTCACCCGGTTGCGACTGATGCCAGCCCGGAAACCGGCATTTGTCAGGAAAAGGAACTGTTAGCCCCAATTCGCGAGTTTGCCGACACGCTGATCGACACCAGCGCGTTGAATGTGCATCAGCTGCGGGAAGAGGTCGAACGCTGGTTCGCCCCAAAGGGCGGGCGGCATCTGGCGGTGTCGATCGAATCCTTCTCGTACAAGCGGGGCTTGCCGCGCGGTTTGGACATGGTGTTCGATTGCCGGTTTCTGGCCAATCCATACTGGCGGCCTGAACTGCGGGATGCGGATGGTCGAAACTCGGATGTGGCAGCCTATGTTCAATCAGATGCAAACTATGGCGTCTTCTTTGACCGGGTGGTCGACCTGCTGATCGAACTGCTTCCGGCCTTCCGTGAGGAAGGCAAAGCGCACCTTTCAGTTGCATTTGGGTGCACCGGAGGGCAGCACCGCTCGGTCGCGGTGGCTGAAGCAGTTGCAAAGGCCCTTGCAGAAGGGGGGCAGCAGGTGGCAATTAGGCATCGCGAAATGGAACGACGCGCGTTGAATGTGAGGCCGGAGTGATCGGGATCGTTATTGTTGCACATGGTGGGTTGGCTCAGGAGTATCTTGCGGCCACGCAGCATGTGGTTGGAAAGCAACCCGGACTGGTGGCCATCCCGATAGAAGCCGACCATGATCGCGAAGCGAAACAAGTTGAAATCTGCCGCGCGGCGGACGAGGTCGATATGGGCGATGGCGTCGTTGTGGTGACCGATCTGTTCGGCGGCAGCCCCTCGAATCTGAGCCTGCGCGCATGTGCGCCACAAGACCGGCGAATCCTTTACGGGGCCAACCTTCCCATGCTGATCAAACTGGCCAAAAGTCGCCACTTGCCACTGGCCGAGGCCGTACGTTTGGCTTTGGAAGCTGGACGAAAGTACATCAATGCGCAAAATGTGACATTGGATTGACACCGGATAGATTCATATGACGACCAAGAGTTTGAAAATTATCAATGAAAAGGGCCTTCACGCCCGCGCTTCTGCCAAGCTGGTCGAGGTGGTCGAGGGCTTTGATGCGCGCGCCGAGGTGTCACGAGACGGGCTTTCTGCCTCGGGCGACAGTATCATGGGCCTTTTGATGTTGGCAGCGTCGCGCGGAAGCACTATTGACGTCGAGACGTCCGGCCCGGATGCTGAGGCGTTGGCAGAGGCTTTGGAAACATTGGTGAACGATAAGTTCGGCGAAGGGTTCTGACAGCCACGACACCAAGGACGGAAAGACAAGGCAATTGGCGGAAACCACGCACGATACCAAGACAGGTCCTGTAGTGGATCACGACACCGATCAGGGTGAAATCTACGACCGCAGAACCCTGACCTACGCCAACTCGTTTGACGATGCCTGGACGTCTACGGCCATTCGCGCCATCGAATGGTGCACAGGCAAGCTGACCATCTTGCGCATGGTCAACAAGTTCGAGAAGCAGAACGAACGCTATCGAGGTCAGAAGTTCTGGGGCGGTGCGCTCAAGACCATGGGTATCGAGCTGACAACCCCAGCCGAACAGATCGCCCGCATCCCAAAAGAAGGCCCCGTAGTGGTCGTCGCGAACCATCCGCACGGCATGGTTGATGGCATGATCTTCGCTGAACTCATCGGCCGGGTCCGCAGTGACTATCGCATCCTGACCCGCTCAGTCCTGACCGGGTTGGATGAAGCTGCGACCTCATTCATGATCCCGGTGCCGTTCCCACATGATCCTGAAGCGCAGGCCAAGATGCTTGAGATGCGCAGCAAGACGATGAAGCATCTGGCAGATGGGGGTGTTGTCGCGTTATTCCCGTCAGGTGTTGTGATGTCTTCGGATGATTGGTTCGGACCAGCCATCGAGCGGGAGTGGAATGTCTTCACCGCGAAGATGATCCGTAGGTCGGGTGCCAAGGTCGTGCCGATCTTCTTCCCCGGCAGCAACTCGCGCTGGTATCAAATTGCCAACCGGATATCGCCCATCCTGCGCCAGGGCCTACTGCTGCACGAAATCGTCCGATCCTGCAACAGGCCCCAGTCGCCGGTGATCGGTGATCCGATATCGGATGAAGACATGGCGCTGCTGGAACGCGACCCACGCGGCTTCATGGCCTGGCTCCGGGATCACACCATGGCGCTGGGCAAGACCCTCAAACCCTGATCCGCCCCTTCATCTGGCCAAAAATATCTCGGGAGTGAATTGAGCCATAGGCTCAAGAGAGGGCTGGCCCTCTCAGATTCTACCGTGTGGGTACCGGAACCTCGCCTCGATAATCATAAAACCCGCGTTCGGTTTTGCGTCCCAGCCATCCGGCTTCGACATATTTCGTCAATAGCGGGCAGGGGCGATACTTGGTGTCTGCCAGCCCGTCATGCAGCACGTTCATGATCGCCAGACAGGTATCCAAGCCGATGAAGTCCGCCAGTTCCAATGGGCCCATAGGGTGGTTTGCGCCCAGTTTCATCGATTGGTCAATGGACTGCACATTCCCGACACCTTCATACAATGTGTAAACCGCCTCATTGATCATGGGCATCAGAATGCGATTCACGATAAAGGCCGGAAAATCTTCGGCGCTGGCTGAGGTTTTGCCAAGCCGGTCCACTACGGCTTTACAGGAGTTAAAGGTTGCTTCATCGGTGGCGATGCCCCGGATCAACTCGACGAGCTGCATCACAGGGACAGGGTTCATGAAGTGGAATCCCATGAAACGTTCGGGCCGGTCGGTGCGGCTGGCCAGCCGGGTAATTGAGATCGACGAAGTGTTCGATGTCAGGATCGTATGTGGCTGTAGGTGCGGCAACAGGTCTTCAAAGATTGCCTGTTTCACCGTTTCCCGCTCGGTCGCGGCTTCGATTACAAGATCGGTCTGCCCCAAATCCGGCAGATTCAGTGTCGTCGTGATCCGACCCAACGCGGATTTCACTGCATCATCCGAGATTTTGCCGCGCGACGCTTGACGCGCCAGGTTGGTTTCAATGGTTGCCATCGCGCTGTTTAGCGCGTCCTGGCTGACATCGTTCAGTAGAACATCATACTCTGCCAACGCCATAACATGAGCAATCCCGTTGCCCATCTGTCCAGCGCCGATCACTCCGACTGATTTTACGTCCATTTGTTCGATGCCCTTGTTCGCAGAATATGGCGACATTATCGGCAGTTCCCTATGGGCGGCAAGGGGACGGGGACAGTCAATTTCGCTTCAAATGCGCGCATTAGGACTTTCTCAAGACTTGCGGCGGCAAAATGGCGGTCGGGTGATTATTTGGGTGAGTGTGATGAGCTATCAATCGATCAATGCGGTCCATTCCGCGGAAACGACGTGCGAATATGAAAATTCGAAACTACGTTTCAGAGGCCCCCAAAGGGCGTTGAACAACCCCTATGTGGCATGTTTGGGGGGCGAAGAGACTTTTGGCCGTTTCGTAGAAACCCCCTTTCCCAATGAGTTGGAACGTCGTCTGGATCGCCTCTGCGTCAATCTGGGCAGCCTGTTCTGCGGTGCCGAGGCGTTGACGCAGGACAAAGGGCTACTGGAGATCGCAAACCGGTCTGACATATGCGTCCTGCAGTTACCCGGCATGCTGGGGCTATCGAACCGATTCTACCGGGTGCACCCACGACGCAATGACCGTTTCGTTGCGCCAAATGCCGATCTGGTTGCGCTGTATCCCGAAGAAGATTTTACGGATGTCCATTTTGTACAGCACTTGCTGACCCGCCTGTCGGCACGCTCGGATGCCCGTATTGAACTTGTGGAACAAGAGCTGCGCAATGTCTGGATCGAAAAGCTCGGCAAGTTTCTTGCAGAAGTAGGCCCGCCCGTCCTGCTTTTGCATCTGCAAGTGGAGAGAAGCGATTTGGATTCGACACCGGGTGACGGCTTTGCAATCAACCCCGAGATGATTGAGCCTTTGAGACCCCATTGTACGGATATTTTGTCCTTGCAGGTTCAGGTATCCGGCGTATCCGATGAGCTTGAAGACATGTTGTTTGGCACCCTGCAACAACCGATTGCCGAGCATATGATCGGCCCAGCCACACATCGCAATATCGCTGGCTCACTTGCCCAAGTGATCAACGACCTGGGCGTATAAACAGCAAAGGCCCGCCAGTGGCGGGCCTTCTTAGATTTTTCGTCGAAAAATCTTTGTCTGAAATCAGCCGAGTTTTTCGGTGAGTTCCGGTACGGCCTGGAACAAGTCTGCGACCAGACCGAAATCTGCGACCTGGAAGATCGGCGCTTCTTCGTCCTTGTTGATCGCAACGATGACCTTGGAGTCCTTCATGCCCGCCAGGTGCTGGATCGCACCCGAGATGCCGACTGCAACGTACAGGTCAGGGGCAACAACCTTACCGGTCTGACCCACCTGCCAGTCGTTCGGGGCGTAGCCCGAGTCAACTGCGGCGCGTGAGGCACCAACGGCGGCTCCCAGCTTATCGGCTAGGCCTTCGATCAGTTTGAAGTCGTCTTCCGAGCCAACACCACGGCCACCCGAAACAACAACACCAGCCGAAGTCAGTTCAGGACGGTCGCTTTCAGCAACCTTGTCCTCGACCCACGACGACAGTCCGGGGTTTTCGCCGACCGAGATGGTCTCGACCGCCGCCGAACCACCTTCGCCCGCCGCATCGAAGCTGGCGGTCCGGATGGTCACGACTTTCTTGGCGTCGTTCGATTTCACGGTCTGGATCGCGTTACCCGCATAGATCGGACGCTCGAAAGTGGTGGCATCGACCACGCCGGACGCGTCCGAGATCACCATCACGTCCAGCAGGGCTGCAACGCGCGGCATCACGTTCTTGGCGTCGGTGGTGGCAGGGGCAACGATATGCTCGTACCCATCGGCCAGACCCACGATCAGGGCTGCGGTCGATTCCGCCAGGCGATGACCCAGCGAGGCGTCTTCAGCGACCAGAACCTTGGATACGCCATCGATCTTGGCAGCGGCCTCACCAGCAGCAGCGGCAGAACCACCTGCGGCCAGAACGGTGATTTCACCCAGCGATTTGACAGCGGCAACGGTCTTGGCTGTGGCGTCAACCGACAGCTCACCATTGTTAACCTCTGCGAGAAGAAGAACAGCCATTATACAGCCCCCGCTTCTTTGAGTTTCTCGACCAGCTCATCAACCGAGCCCACGATGATACCAGCAGCACGTGCCGGCGGCTCTTCGGTCTTGACGACTTCCAGACGCGGAGTGACGTCGACGCCATAGTCGGCGGCGGTTTTCTCATCCAGCGGCTTTTTCTTCGCCTTCATGATGTTCGGCAGCGACGCATAGCGCGGCTCGTTCAGGCGCAGGTCAACGGTGACGATGGTCGGCATTTTGACAGAGATGGTCTGCAGACCGCCGTCAACCTCACGGGTGATCTTGGCGGTGTCGCCTTCGATGTCCAGCTCGGACGCGAAGGTGCCTTGCGACCAGCCCAGCAGGGCCGACAGCATCTGGCCGGTAGCGTTCATGTCGTTGTCGATCGCCTGCTTGCCCGCCAGAACGATGCCCGGCTGCTCTTCTTCGACCACTTTGGCGAGGATCTTGGCAACTGCAAGCGGTTCGATGTCCTGATGCACGTCATCCGCCGCGACAACCAGAATGGCACGGTCGGCGCCCATGGCCAGTGCGGTCCGCAGGGTTTCCTGCGACTGTTTCACACCGATCGAAACGGCAACAACCTCATCGGCCTTGCCCGCCTCTTTCAGGCGGATCGCCTCTTCCACGGCAATTTCGTCGAACGGGTTCATCGACATTTTTACATTGGCGAGATCAACGCCGCTGCCATCCGCTTTCACACGAACTTTCACGTTGTAGTCAATCACGCGCTTGACAGGCACGAGTACCTTCATTTTTGCGTATGCTCCTTACAAAAACGGCAAGCCGCGCAGCGACTCCACCAATGCTCTCGCTGGCTTAGATAGCGGGTCGTGATGTTCTGCGACAGAGCAAAATCGTCACGTCATGGTTTCGAGACGTCGCGTTTTGTCATTTTTTGGACCAGAAACGAAATTTAGTTTCCCGACGGCAGGCGCGATCACCGGTTTGCGCCGGGAATCCAGAGCACATCATCGTGCCCGCCGTTGTTGGCACAGCGCGCGGCGACAAAGAACCAATCGCTCAGGCGGTTGAGGTATTTGACAGCCACCTCATTGACCGGCTCCATGTTTGTCAGCTCAACCGCCAACCGCTCGGCCCTGCGCGAAACTGTTCTGCACACATGCAGATGCGCGGCCAAACGTGAGCCACCGGGCAGGATGAAACTGCGCAAGGGCTGGAGCGCTTCATTCATCGCATCGATCTCGGCTTCAAGCCGGTCGATCTGAGCGGAAACGATACGCAGGGGCGGGTAGTCGGCCTCGGCATCCTTATCCATGTCGGGGCGGCAGAAATCGGCACCCAGATCAAACAGGTCATTCTGGATACGGGACAAGGCGGCTTCGACTTCTCCGTCTGCTTCGGTCCGTGCCACGCCGACAAAGGAATTAAGCTCATCCACAGTGCCATAGGCCGCGACACGCCCGGAATATTTGGCAACGCGCTCACCATTGCCCAGAGCGGTTTTCCCATCATCGCCGGTGCGCGTGTAAATCTTGTTGAGAACGACCATGCCTTACCCTCCCTGCCCACGCAGATAGACGTAAAGTACGATCAGCAGCACCGCAATGAACTGAAACAGGATCCGCAGGCGCATCAGTTTGTTGCTTTTCAGCGCGGCCTCTTTGCCGGGTTTTCCAAAATTGGCAATGCCCATCACCAGCACGACGACGACCGCCGCCATGGCCAGAAGCAGTATGACCATCGTTAGGTCCATAGCTCACCGTCCGTGTTTGTTCAGTTGTTGAGCCGTCATCTAGCGTT
Organism: Ruegeria sp. I3; assembly: GCF_056532525.1. Classification (NCBI taxonomy): domain Bacteria; kingdom Pseudomonadati; phylum Pseudomonadota; class Alphaproteobacteria; order Rhodobacterales; family Roseobacteraceae; genus Ruegeria; species Ruegeria sp. I3. The sequence continues at coordinate 337,893 of NZ_JBQFNI010000001.1, forward strand.
GATAGCGGCAAAAGCGAACAGGTAATTTCGCCTCATATGTCCGAGAGGATGCGATCAATGGCCCGGGTGGGCAGAATACGGCGCAGATATCCGGCGACATATGTGGGCGTCGTCACATAGTATCGCGGACGTGGGCGCTTGGATTCAACCGCATGGGCCAATTTGGCGGTAACAGCCGAGGCAGGCAGTTCGAACTTGTCAGGTCCGGAGGATTCGTAGAGGCGTTTCAGCAGCGTATCCTCGTATCTCTGTCGCAGGGCTGAGCTTTTCCAGTCAATAAAGCGTTCGAAGACAGGGATCGCGTTCACACGGATCTTCGAGGTGACCGGGCCTGGTTCGATCAGGATGACCTTGATGTCGGTGTCTCGTAGCTCTAGGCGCAAGGTATCGGTCAGGCCTTCGATGGCGTATTTGGTGGCGACGTATGCCCCGCGCCAGGGGAACGCGACCAGTCCCAACACTGATGAGTTCTGCACGATGCGCCCATGGCCCTGAGCCCGCATCACGGGAATCACTTGCCGGGTCAGTTCGTGCCAGCCAAATACGTTGGTCTCGAAAATTAGGCGAAGCCCTTCGATTGGGACATCTTCAACCGCGCCGGGAAGGCCGTGAGCGCCATTGTTGAACAACGCATCCAGCGTACCACCGGTCGCGTCCAAAACCTGCTGCAGGCCTGAGGTAATGCTATCGGAATCGGTATAGTCGATCAGCGGGCTGTCGAAACCCTGTGCCCGTAGCCGATCACAGTCACGCTGTTGACGGCATGAGGCAAAAACGCGCCAACCGCGCGCGCGCATCCCGTGCGCCGCGTCCAGACCGATCCCGGATGAGCAGCCTGTGATCAGAATTGATTTCTGCATATTGCCCCCGCCTGTGTATTTCGCCCATAGCTATGGCGAGCTATAGGTCAGGACAATGACACAGTTGCGTCAGTTTGTTGGTTTCCGAACCAGTGAGGCAGAAATCCAACCCACACGCTGATCAGGGTATAACCGCAAACGCAGCCAGCCGGTGCCGGAATCGCTGAGAACCTCAACGCGCTGGCCAAGTTTGGCTTTGGCGATGATGGGGTAAATCGTTCCGGGCCCATCGCGCATATTGACCCGCGTGCCCGAGATTTCGCGGATATCTTTCTCGGGCTCGATGACCTGATTCACAGGTGTGATGTCATCCTGCACCTCGGCCTCGACCTGCAACAGTCCGGCGGCTCCGTCTTCAAGCGAAGCCAGAGTAAAGCTGACGCCGTTCTCGTCAAATGCAGAGAACTGAGACAGCGGATCGTTGGTGACTTGTGACAGAACGACTGCGGCATCCTCCTCTACTTGTGGCTCGGGCTGAGCGCGCGCCTGTACAATGCGCGCGGCAACGTTGGTCACAAGGTCTTCAGCCCGAGGTGCGTGGTCGTCTTTAGCCCGAGGTGCGTGGTCGGATGCAGGCTCATGTTCTGGCACAGAGGCAACGCGAACCGGTTGCTCGGTGCGGGTGCCGCGCGGTTCGAAATCCGGGCCTCCGCTCATCACATAGAAGCTCCAGCCGAGCATGGCGAAAGTGATAACAATAACACGCTTCATGGCGCACCCCCTGGCAATCGTAACATCAATAAAAGGCAGCAGTCTTAATGTTCGAAAGCCTACCATAGATTCAGCTTCGAGTCGAAAAGCGGGGGAAATCCGATACTTGCCTCCCCCTGTTGCAAAAAGCCCGACTTGTCCCCAGCAAAATATGCGCCGATTGCTTTACCCGCGCGCGCTTGCGTCGTATCACATCATGTATGAACGATACGATCGACGACCCCAATATGGAGACCCCTGACAATGGGGGCGAGGTAGCCGAGCCGCTGCGCCGCGCAATTGGCGAGCGCTACCTGACCTACGCGCTTTCCACCATCATGCACCGCGCTTTGCCAGATGCGCGCGATGGATTGAAGCCGGTTCACCGGCGAATCCTCTACGCGATGCGCGAGTTGCGACTCAGTGCGACGGGCGGTTTCCGTAAGTCAGCGAAAATCTCTGGCGACGTGATGGGTAACTATCACCCGCATGGCGACGCGGCGATTTACGACGCAATGGCGCGCTTGGCACAGGACTTCAACGTCCGATATCCACTGGTCGACGGGCAGGGGAATTTTGGCAATATCGACGGCGATAATCCGGCGGCCTCTCGATACACCGAAGCGCGGATGACCATCGTGGCCGAAGCCCTGTTGGAAGGGTTGAACGAAGACGCTGTCGATTTCCGCGACAACTATGACGGCACACTGACCGAACCGGTCGTGTTGCCTGCACAGTTCCCGAATCTACTGGCCAATGGCGCCAGCGGTATCGCGGTGGGCATGGCGACTAATATCCCGCCGCATAATATTTCCGAGCTGTGCGACGCTTGTCTGCATCTGATCAAGACGCCGGATGCGCGTGACGATACGCTATTGAACTATGTTCCCGGCCCGGATTTTCCGACCGGTGGCGTCATTGTCGAGCCGCCCGAAAATATCGCGCAGGCCTACCGCACCGGGCGTGGATCATTCCGGCTGCGCTGTAAATACAAGGTTGAAGATCTGGGGCGTGGCCAGTGGCAGATCATCGTCACCGAGATTCCCTATCAGGTTCAGAAATCCAAGCTGATCGAAAAGATCGCGGAACTGATCCAGACCAAGAAGATCCCGATCCTTGCCGATGTCCGCGACGAATCCGCTGATGACATCCGCCTGATCCTTGAACCACGTTCTAAGAACGTGGACCCCGAGGTGCTGATGGGCATGCTCTATCGCAACTCGGACCTTGAGGTGCGCTTCAGCCTCAACATGAACGTGCTGATCGACGGGGTGACGCCCAAGGTCTGTTCGATGAAGGAAGTGCTGCGCGCGTTCCTTGACCACCGGCAAGAGGTGCTGATCAGGCGGTCGCGTCACCGCATGGCCAAGATCGACCACCGCCTTGAGGTATTGGAGGGCTTTATCGTCGCCTTCCTGAACCTCGACCGGGTGATCGATATCATCCGCTACGACGACGACCCCAAGGCCGCTCTGATGCGCGAAGATTGGGGCATCGATCACGTCCGCGCAACCGATGAGTCCGACTATATCTCGCCCAAACCGGGTGAGGGTGAGTTGTCCGAAGTTCAGGTCGACGCCATCCTCAACATGCGCCTGCGCAGCTTACGCCGTCTGGAGGAGATGGAGCTGGTCCGCGAACGCGACGAGCTGATGCTGGAACGCGCCAATCTCGAAGACCTGCTGGCTGATCCCGCCTTGCAATGGGCCAAGATCGCTGAGCAACTCAAAGAGACCAAGAAGACCTTCGGCAAAGACTATGAAGGCGGCGCGCGCCGGACACAATTTGCCGAGGCAGGTCAGGTCGAGGAAGTGCCGCTTGAGGCGATGATCGACAAGGAACCGATCACGGTCGTCTGCTCTCAGATGGGTTGGATCAGGGCAATGACCGGCCATATCGATCTGAAGCGCGAGTTGAAGTTCAAAGATGGTGACGGCCCGCGTTTCATTTTCCACGCGGAAACTACGGACCGCCTGCTGGTCTTTGCGTCAAATGGCCGATTCTATACCGTCAGCGCCGCTAACCTGCCTGGCGGGCGTGGCATGGGCGAACCGCTACGTCTGATGGTCGACCTGCCGAACGAGGCGCAGATTATCGACATCCTGATCCACAAACCGGGGCGCAAGCTGCTTGTGGCCTCAGATGCGGGCAACGGCTTTATGGTGCCGGAAGATGACGTTCTGGCGCAGACCCGGAATGGCAAACAGGTGCTGAACGTCAAAGGAGACGAGACGGCGATGATCTGTAAGCCGGTTGAGGGCGATCATGTTGCTGTTGTCTCGCAGAACGGGAAATTCCTAGTCTTCCCGACAGAGGAGCTGCCCGAGATGACCCGTGGTAAGGGTGTCCGCTTGCAGAAGTACAACATGGCGCGTGGGCGGCAGGGCACACTGGAATTGGATGGTGGGTTATCCGATATCACCACCTTCAACTGGGAAGAGGGCCTGAAATGGTCCATGGGCGGCGACAAAACCCGGCACGAGGCAGATATGTCCCAATGGTTGGCCAAGCGTGCGGGTGTTGGGAAAAAAGCACCTTATGGCTTTCCGAGGGACTACAAGTTCTCGTGATATGCTGTCCGCTTGGTGAAAATCTGCCGATACGGCTTGGCACAACCCGTATCGGTGCGCTACATCCAAAGAAAACAGGCCTATCGAGACGAGAGACATGCTGCGCATTCTGACACTGATCACCGGGTTGGCCCTGATGGGCGCATGCACCCAAACGCAGGTTTATGAAGACCCCGAGTCGCTGGGTGAATTCAAGCTACGCGTGAATTATGCCTTTGCGGAAAAGGCCGTTCAGGGACCGGTTTCGCGGGATGCTACGCCGGATGAATGGACCAAAGCGATCCAGAATGCAGTGGACATCAGGCTTGGCCGGTATGAAGGTTCACAGGAATACGACATTGGCATCAGTCTCGAGGGCTACATGTTGGCACCTCCGGGAATTCCTGTGATTTACAACCCCAAAAGCACCGCCATCGTTCTGGTAAACGTCTATGACGTCGAAAAGAAAGAGTTCCTTGCTAAAGGCAAGCAGTTTCAGGTGCTCGAAGATACCACCGGTGAAAGCGCCCTTACTGGATCAGGAAATGCGCGCACCCGAGAAGAACAGATGAACGGTCTGGCCTTGAAGGTTGCCGACCGGGTTGAGGAGTGGCTGGCCGAAGAGCACAAGGATGATGGCTGGTTTGACAAGCGCCCCAGCTTGATCCAGCCGCTTGAAACCGAAGCTGTCACACAAAATCCGGCGTGATGGATGCATTTCCCTCAGGATGTGCTTGATTTTCCCCCCTGAACCAAATATCTCGCGCGCGCAGATGTAACCACGGGACCAAGGGTCCCCCAAATTGCAAAAAGGGCGCCTGAGGAATGGCAAAGGAAAAGTTTGAGCGTAATAAGCCGCACGTCAACATCGGCACGATTGGCCACGTTGACCACGGCAAGACCACGCTGACCGCAGCAATCACCAAGTATTTCGGTGACTTCAAAGCGTATGACCAGATTGACGGCGCGCCTGAAGAAAAAGCACGTGGCATCACCATCTCGACCGCCCACGTGGAGTACGAGACCGACAACCGCCACTATGCGCATGTCGACTGCCCCGGCCACGCCGACTACGTCAAGAACATGATCACCGGTGCCGCTCAGATGGACGGCGCGATCCTGGTTGTGAACGCAGCTGACGGCCCGATGCCGCAGACCCGCGAGCACATCCTGCTGGGCCGCCAGGTTGGCATCCCGAAGATGGTCGTGTTCATGAACAAAGTTGACCAGGTTGACGACGAAGAGCTGCTGGAACTGGTTGAGATGGAAGTTCGCGAACTGCTGTCCAGCTATGAATACCCCGGCGACGATATTCCGATCATCGCAGGTTCGGCTCTGGCCGCGATGGAAGGCAACAACCCGGAAATCGGCGAAGAGAAGATCAAGGAACTGATGGCGGCTGTTGATGACTACATCGACACCCCTGAGCGTGAAGTCGACAAGCCGTTCCTGATGCCGGTCGAAGACGTGTTCTCGATCTCGGGCCGTGGTACCGTTGTGACCGGCCGTGTCGAGCGTGGCGTGATCAATGTTGGCGACGAGATCGAAATCGTCGGCATCCGTGACACTCAGAAAACCACCTGTACTGGTGTTGAAATGTTCCGCAAGCTGCTGGATCGCGGTGAAGCGGGCGACAACATCGGCGCCCTGCTGCGCGGTATCGACCGTGACGGCGTTGAGCGTGGCCAGGTTCTGTGTAAGCCGGGTTCGGTTACACCGCACACCAAGTTCGAAGCCGAAGCCTACATCCTGACCAAGGAAGAAGGCGGTCGTCATACTCCGTTCTTCGCGAACTACCGTCCGCAGTTCTACTTCCGTACAACTGACGTGACCGGCACCGTGACCCTGGCGGCTGGCACCGAGATGGTTATGCCCGGCGACAACGTCGGCTTCACCGTCGAGCTGATCGCCCCGATCGCGATGGAAGACGGCCTGCGCTTTGCGATCCGCGAAGGCGGCCGCACCGTCGGCGCCGGCGTCGTCTCGAAAATCATCGAGTAATCACGGTAGTCGGGCTTTGGCCCGACAAATCGGTGAACTAAAGAAGGCCGCTCCACATGGGGCGGCCTTTTCTCATCCAATCTTCTCGGCGCATTGAGATTGTTCGTCGAATGATCTCGGGCAAGCTGAGTTCATTGAACAAAACAGCTGTCGATCTCGCATTCTTAATCTACCGTCCACTCCAAACGAAGACTGAACTCCCAGCTCTCTATTGCAACAGCAAGGGTGACGCGCAAATCAAGCGCGTCCCGGCGATCAGGGGAGACCAAGATGTTTGGTTTTGAATTTCTAAATTATGGAACGCAAATCCTTCACAGCAAGGATTTGGACGATATGAGAGCCGCTGTTCTCGGTGACGACGAACAGGAAGTTGAGTGCAAAATCAGCGACTTTTGCCGAGAGCGCAAGCGATTTGATATCAAGCTTGCTGAAATGTCGGACAGCATGGCGAGAGGAGCGACCTCGGTCAAAACCAGCGCAGACGCAGCCTAACGGCGCAATAGTCGTTTCACGCCGGGTTCTGGGTTCAAATGCTCTTTGCCCATGGCTCACGCCCGACCATCCGGTCGGCCTCGGCGGTGATGTCGTTCATATGCTGCTCAAGGCTCAGACGAAGGGCCTCAATCTGCTCTTCGCTGGCCTTGCGTGGAACTGGATCGGTCCATTCGCGGCACAGAAACACGCCGTCGTTGCGCCAGGGGCGAGGCATCAGCAGACGATCCCAAGTTCCGGCTTCGCGCCCGTGCCGCGCGGAATAGGTGATGCCGAAAACTCGTTTACCTGATGTGCGAGCCCAGACCAGCGGTACGGTCGAGGATACCCGCTCGGGTCCGCGAGGGCCGTCGGCGGCAATGCCAATCGAGATACCCTGTTTCATCTTTCCCAGCACTTCGCGCGACAAGGCGACGTGGCGCTTGCGGCTGGACATTGCAATTGTATCCATCCCGAACAGCTTCTGCACTCGCCCCACCATGCTGCCCGCGCGCGCTGCCGAAGTGATCGAGCAGATGCGGCCCTTGTCCAGTGGGAAGAAATATGGCGATTGTGCCAGTCTCTGGTGCCACAGCACCACGATGACCGGTTCGCCCTGTTCGGCTAGTTGATCCAGCTCTTCGTAACCGATGCGCTGCCAGCGTGTGTTGCGATGCACCAACCGGATATAGCTTGCGATCCGTCGCGCGACCCAGTTCAGCACGGCTTCGCTGTCTGCGATTTTCTTGCGGATGCTCAAGGCTGCGGTCCTCCTGCTGGCCGAGCCTTGTCTTAAAGAACTGCGCGCCGGGCGCAACTTTTTTGTCAGCGGTAAAGTGTTCGGAAAACTCAAAAAGCCTCTTGAGTCCGCTGCGCCTCTGTCATATCTGATGGCCCAGCCTAGGGGTATAGCTCAGTTGGTAGAGCGACGGTCTCCAAAACCGTAGGTCGCGGGTTCGAACCCTGCTGCCCCTGCCATTTCCCACCAGACAAGCGAAATTCCTGCAACAGAGGCGTGGGCTTGGTGCTTACGTGTGGCGCAATTCACTTGACGTGTGCGGCAATAAAGAAAAAGCTTGATCAAGGCTGAAGGAAAAGCCATCAGGACTGTCCAGCTAATGTGCTAAAGTCGTTCGGCTTTTGTGTCACAATATGCAAGCCTGACCGGGTAGGGGAACCCGGAGACGATCGGGGACAACGGGGATAATGACAGAGATCGACGCATTCCTTGAAGAACACGGGCTGTCGAAATATGCGCCGGTATTCGCGTCGAACGAAGTTACATTGGCCGATCTCGCACATCTCTCCGAACATGATTTGATCGACCTTGGGCTGCCACTTGGACCAAGGCGCCGATTGATGGCCGCATTGGGGCAGGCGCGGGATGCCAATCCGACCCCGGTGCAAGGCAGCGGGAAGATTGTCGCCGAGCGGAGGCAACTGACAGTTATGTTTGTTGATCTGGTTGGCTCGACTGCCATGTCCGAGCGGCTTGATCCCGAAGACTTGGGGGAGCTGCTTCGGCGGTTCAAGGAAATTTGCTCGACCTCGGTTGCTCGATTTGGTGGACATATCGCCGATTTCATGGGTGACGGGGCGATGATCTATTTCGGGTATCCTCATGCGGTGGAAGATGCGGCCTCGCGCGCCGTTCATGCGGGTCTGGATATTCTTGAAGGATTGAATCGCATGGAAGGCCAGGAGCGTCTGACTGCGCGGATCGGTGTTTCGACCGGTCTTGTCGTTGTGGGCGAGATCCATGGCGAAGGGTTGAAGGAACATGACGTGGTCATGGGGCGGACACCCAATCTGGCAGCACGTTTGCAGAGTTTGGCCGAGCCCAATACACTGATCATCAGCCCGTCCACTCGCAGATTGGTGGGCAATGCATTTGAACTGCAGGATCGCGGGTCTTTCGCACTGAAAGGGTTTTCGGAACCGATACAAGCCTGGAGCGTCACAGGGCAGGCGCGGATCGAGCGCAGATTTGACATAATGCCTGATGCCGGTTCTGGTCGGCTCATTGGGCGCCAGGCAGAGTTCCGCAAGCTGACCGACAAATGGAATGAGGCAAGTCAGGGCGCTGGACAATCGGTTCTTGTCACTGGCGAGGCAGGGATCGGCAAATCACGCCTGATTGAGGGGCTTAGCCAAGAAGTGCTGGATCAAGGCGCGCTTCGCCTGAACTTCCAGTGTTCGCCCTTTCATGCCAACTCGGCACTTTATCCGATCATTCAGCATCTGGAACGCGCCGCAGGATTTGCGCCGACAGACAACGATGAGGATAAACTGGGAAAACTCTCGTACCTCTTGCGCCATCACCCGCCTGAGCATGTGCGCCTGATCGCTGATTTGTTGAGCGTTGATGCTGATGCTATGCTGGGGCCTCTCGACCTGCCGCCGCAAGTGAAGCTTGAGAAGACGTTGGAGGCAGTGACAGAACAGCTTGCAACGCTAGCGCGAGAACGACCGGTGTTGCTGTTGTTCGAAGATGCGCATTGGGTTGATCCGACCACCTTGTCTCTTACAGATCGGGTGATCGAACATATTCGGGACTTACCGGTGCTGATCGTCGTAACAGCACGTACCGGTTTCGATCCGGGTTGGGGTCACCACAACAATACCCTGCGTATACCTCTCAAGCGTTTGACCAATCGGGATGTGGCTGAGATCGTAACTGAGGTGGCGGGGGGGCACCCTGTACCACCCGAGGTTTGCGACCTTATTGCGGCCAAGACGGATGGCATTCCGCTTTATGTCCAGGAAGTGACCCGCGGTCTTTTGGAATCGGGGCAATTGCGCTTGAGCGACAAGGGGTATGTCGTGCGCGGCCCCCTGCCATCGCTTTCAGTTCCCAGCACGTTGCAGGATTCGCTGATGGAGCGTCTAGACCGTTTGGGCAAGGCCAAAGAAGTGGCGCAAACCGGCGCCGTGTTCGGGCGGCAGTTCTCGATCGCGTTGCTGGCCTCTGTTTCGTTTCTGTCTCCGACGGTTCTGCAGGCCGGACTGGAACAGCTCTCATCGGCCGGGATCATTCTTCAAGCCCCGGATGCGGCAGAGGATGAGTTCATCTTCCGCCACGCATTGATTCGCGACATGGCTTATGACAGCCTGCTGCGCACGGAACGGCAGTCGCTGCATGACCGCGCGGCGGGTGCATTGCTAGAGAACCAGCCGCAACTGGCCCAGACTCAGCCCGAGGTTCTGGCACAGCATTACACGTTGGCCCAACGCGCGGATGAGGCCGTGATGCACTGGCAAAGCGCGGGGCGTCGAGCGATCGAACGCTCGGCCCAGGCCGAGGCGTTGACCCATCTGTCGAAAGCTCTGGATCAGCTTGCCGATCTGCCAAAGAGCCGTGCACGGGATTTGCAAGAGATCGACATCCAGATTCTGCGTGCCGGTGTCCTGCGCTCAACAAGCGGTATTTCAGGGGATGCGACGGGTGAGGCCTATGGGCGTCTGCGCGAACTATGTCACCGAGCTGACGAGACCGAGCGGCTGTTTCCTGTGCTCAACGGGCTATATGCATTCCATCTTGTGCGTGCCGAATATCGATTGGCGAAAGGCGTGGCTGCGCAGATCCTCGATCTGGCGGCGACAAGCGGCAAGACCGAACACCGCATGGTCGGTCATCGCGCCATGGGGGCGGTGCAATTGCATCTGGGCAACCTGTCAGATGCAAAGCGCCATCTTGAGCAAGCTTGGGCGCTTTATGATTTTGATCAGCACAGCCAGCTAGCCTATGTCTATGGAACGGATCATGCCGCGATTACATCAGCATTTCTGGGCACATGTTATTGCCTGATGGGTCGGCATCAAGATGCCCTGCAGGTGCAGAATACAGCGCTGGAATGGTCCAAGAACCTCAAGCACGCGCATAGTGTGGCGCAGATCTTGGTTTACATGTGCAAGGTTCACCTGCTGGCGCGCGACATCCCTGCATTGCAAAGGGATGTTAAGGCGCTGTCCGAAGTCGCCGAGGAGCATTCGCTACCCTTTATGGCGACCATTGCGCGGCTATGGGAAAGCTGGGCAAAGGCGACCACGACCTCTGAAGTCGAGCATATCGAGGACCTGCGTCAGGCGTCGGAAGACTGGTGGTCGGTTGGGGCCGGAAATTACAAGACTTTCTTCCCTTCGCTGATTGCCGAGATTCAGACAAACGCCGGCCATCACGACGCTGCGCATCAGACTCTGACGCACGCCAGAGATGTTCTGAGCAAAACCGAAGAGAAATGGGCCGAGGCCGATCAACTGCGTATTGAGGCCGCCCTTGTAGCCAAGACCGGGGGCGATCCCGTACCGCTGCTGTTGCGCGCTATCGAAACAGCGCAAAGGCAAGGCGCGCGGCTTTACGAGCTTCGTGCAGCGGTCGCGTTGGCGGAGTGGCGGCAACACCGAGGCGAACCGGTTGGTGAGGCGTTGAATTCGGTCATGTCGCATTTCCATCAAGATGCCCAACTGCCGGACCTCAAAGACGCACGAGCGTTGATGGAAACGATTACTTGACCCGAAGGCCAACTTGCTGCCAGCTTGGGCGCGGGCAGAGTTGGGATGATACCTGAATTTCGACTTTTTAGCGCTGGGTCACCAGTCCGGCGCCCCGCTCTTGTGGTATGAGGAGACCTAATGCGTAAGATCAGCAAAACCCTTCTGGCCAAGGATGTCTTGGCGCAAAGCCGTACCGATCTGGCGCTGCAGCAGTACCATTCGATCACGCCCGATGAGATACGTGAATTTGAGAAGAAACTGATCGGAACGGTCACTCTGCCGACCGACGCGGATTACAACAATGACCGGCAGGTTTGGAATCCGGCTTTCCAGGACTACCCAGAGATCATCGTCTATTGCGAGACCGTTCAGGATGTACGCGCCAGCCTTGCTTTCGCGCGCGAGCATGACCTGTGGGTTGTTGCGCGGTCAGGGCGTCACAGCACGGCGGGATATTCGGTCAATAACCAGATGGTGCTGGATACCAGCCGAATGCGTTACGTGACCGTCGATCCAAAGGTGCCGATGGCCTATGTCGGTCCGGGCACACCGTTCAAGATGCTGAATTCGGAGTTGAACTCCTATCACCTGCACGTGCCGGGCGGGGCCTGTCAGGATGTCTGCGTGGCGGGTTTCATGATGGGCGGCGGCTATGGCTTTACCTCGCGCAGGCTTGGGATGGCTTGCGACAGCGTTCTGGGTGTCACCGTGATGCTGTGGGACGGCAGTATCGTGATCGCGGACAAAGACACGAACTCCGACCTCTTCTGGGCCATACGAGGCGGGACCGGCAACAACTTTGGTGTGTTGCTGGAAATCCGCTACCAGCTGCACCAGCTGTATGAAGTCTGGGGTTGCCACATCACATGGCCGTTGGACAAAGCCGCCAAGGCACTGGAGTACCTGCAGGCCAACTACATGCGCACCTGCGAAGATGACCGTTTCGGGGCTTATATCTTTCTGGCCTATCAGGGAGATCGAAAGGTACTGCTGGTGTCGGCGCTCTATGATGGCACGTCCGAAGAGGGGAACGCGTTTGTACAGCCCCTGCTGAGCGATGAAATCGGCGGCGAGATGGGTGAGGACGACCAGAACTATGGCACCTATCAAGAAATCAACTCATGGCTGTATGACGACAAATATGACATCCCCGTCGTCCCCGATCAGGCGCGTGAAGATAAGCAGGCCGGATATATTGAACGCCAGCTCAACGAAGCCGAATGGCAGCGCGTCGTAGACTATCTCGACAGCACGCCCAACGCTTATGGCGCTGTGGCCATCGAACCCTATGGGGGGGCGATCAATCGGATGCCGTTGGGCAAACAAGGCAATGCCTTCATTCACCGTGATGTGTCGCTGAACTTCTACGTCGATGTGTTCTGGGTGTCGGAAGAAGAAAAAGAGATCGTGGTGCCGTGGCTCGACGGATTCATGGAACTGATGACCGAAGAAGGCTATTTCATTGACCGCGTCTATCAGAACTATCCACGGCGGACTCAGAAGAACTATCGCTGGCAATACTGGGGCGAGTATTTCAACTCTTTGCTGTTCGTGAAGCAGAAATTCGACCCGCATAATTTCTTCCATTATCAGCAGAGCATTTCGCCAGTGCCGGATGACGCTCCGCCAGACATCATCCGAGATACGTCCAAGTCGATCTTCGACGACCCAACGATCACATACGAGAGCTATTCGAACCCCTGAAAGCGGGGGCTGCCAAGGCCAAACGGGGGAGGGCCCAGTATGGACACGATCCAAGAGATTTTCTTTCTGCCACCCATGGCGGTTGCCCGTCTTGGACCGGGTGAGACACCGCTGGAAAGCTATGAGTGGCAGCAGGACATGGATGCCCATGGCAACAACAAAACGGTCATCCGGTCGAACATAACCTTTCGCGAGATCGAAGATGGCAGTGTCACCGCCTATCTTCCCGATCCCGACACGATCCGCTTTCGCGACGAAGGCGGCGCGTTGCGCCCGGTTGCCCCGTTCTTTGAGCTGTGGGCGCGGATGCATGATGCCGAGACCGGCGAGGAATATGAGACACCGGTGACGCTCGATCTGCTCGACGATCAGGGCCTGTCGCTGCAAAACGTGCGCTATTCGGTCACCGTCGGGAACACCAAGGCCGAGCGCCGGACTGGCGACGCGGCTTGCGGGTTTCGTGCACGGGTCGAGATTGCGGGTCAGGATTTCACCCCGAAACCCCTGCTGGCCTTCAGCCCGTATACGTCCGAACAACAGCCGATGGTCTATGAGCATAACCCGATCCCGCTAGGCTCAATCCGTGTGATGCATCCTGTGCAGGGTCATGATGAACCGGTCGAAGGGGAGTTCATCGACCGCAGCATCCTGCGCCTGCGCTTTATGCCTCCGAAAGGTGAGGTTTATGGCCCGCCTGATGCTGCATACGGTCCGGCGACGCTGGCCGTACCGGGCTATCAGAACGACCCGCCGAAATCGGAATATGGTCGCATCCACGAAATCGTGCCCGAACAGAACCGCATCCTGAACCCCGACACCCCTTGGTCGAAATGGATCATGATGTCCGGCACCTCGGACGACCCTGAGCCGCACGATAGTTACGACGGTGCCCGTGTGGGCAATGACCAATCCTGGGGAGTGGCCGATGACACCAGCGATGGCGTGATCGAGGCGACGCTGGCTGTGCGTGGCGAACGCCTAACCGCACGCGCCACGATCATGACCGGACCACCCGATTTTGCACCTGATGCGCGTCCGTTCTATAGCCTTGAGGATGATCTGGCCGATCGTGATCTGTCGCTAATCTCGGTAACTGAAGAAAACTACACCCAGGCCAAAGACGAGGTGGTCGATATCTTCCGCCGCGCCTTCGAGACCAACAGCCTGATCAACCTCGACGATATCCGCGCGCAAGGTTTGAAGGACAATGCCAAATTACAGGCGAAAACCGGGATTTCCCCGACGCCGGGCCTGCCGTCAACCGATGCGAAATCCATGACGGAGGAGGATGCAAGGCCGCCGGACAAGATCGACGAACTGATCCGCCCGCAACCGATCTCGGTCTTTTCGAACTCCGTGCCGAATGATCGGCTGCCCTATACAGTGGCGACGAAGTTCGTGCATGAGCAGTTGATTGACGAGGCCAACCTGCTGGATTTCCTACGCCGTCGCCCGGATTTCGTTAAAACACTGCTGCGTCCACCATATGGTATCCTGACCGAGCTTGAAACCGACCCGAACCCTGATCAAAATCCGAACCCGGATTTTCGCGATCCTCGGATTATCCGCGACTCGATGCACGACGCGCGGATGCCGCCCTATATGCGCGATTCCAACTATTACCCGCTGTCGCTGTCGCGCAGGCAGTACCATCTGGTGATCTCGTTCATCGACTATCTGGTTGCACAGGAAACGGAGGCTCAGAATGTCTGATCAGCCCGGCCAAATCCGCGTTAAACCCCGCAACCTGACCGCCCGCGCGGCCTATAAGGTACCGGGCAACCCCGACAACACGCGACTGGACGGATCGGTGGGGAATTGCTTTCCCGGTCTGGAAATGGATGTGCGCAACCTGGACCGCCGCTTTTTCCCCGGTCTGGTGTTCAACGCCGCGCGGGTGCCGCTGAACCCCGTGCCCGAGGCGCCGAAGAATTCACAGGGCTTCCATCTGGTTTTTGTGGACTATTTCTATGATCCGATGCTGCCTGACAACAGCCCCGAGGAGTGGGTGCAGACGCTGTTGGAGGCCTACAGCGGTGACATCGGCGCAAAGCTCAGCCAAGGTCGCTGGTTCCTGTCATGGGTCGAGCAGAGCGGTAAGCGCATCACTTTCAAGGAGGAAGACGGCACACCCTATGACGGGCTGATGATTTGGCGGTTCATCCGCAGTCTGGAACATGGTGATAACAAACCGGTCAGCATTGCTCTGGAACGGCGCAATCATGAGGGCATCGTGGATACCGAGCAGGTCGTCCTGCACGGATTCCGCCGCCAGTACCGGACCGAGGCGGGGGTCTTCAGCGAAGCCTATGATCCCGGAGAATTGACGCAAAGCCTGTGCAACCCGTGGTCCCATGACTTCCGCGACTGCGGCTGCCACTACTGGCCCTCGAACCATCCCGATGTGGTGATGGCCGAGGTTGCACATGACGATCAGTTACCCTCGGGTCAGTCAAAGAACCCGATCGAGGCCGAGACCTATCTGGATTGGCTGCGCTCGGACAAGTCTCCGTCCGGTAACGTCGCGGCGCTGAATACGGTCGAACAAAACCGCCCCTACCAGATTGACCATTATCAGGTAAATCAGATGTGGAGCGAATTGCCTATCGTCGTTGAAGGCCGCGAAACGGGCGAGGTTTATGAAGTTGATCCCGAAATGCCAGGCGTGGAGCCCTATGACACGCCGCAGGCGATGATCGAGGACCTCAAGACGCGTCTGGCCGCGATGGAGATGACGCTGAGCCTGCAATATCTCTATGCCTATTTTTCGTTGGCGGATCCCGAAACGGCGGATACCCGAAAATGGCCGACGCTGAAAGACGATCTGATATTTGCCCGGCGTTCGGTGCTGGAGGTCGCGATTGGCGAGATGACCCATATGCGCTGGGCGAACCAGTTGCTTTGGGAGCTTGAGCCTGAGGGGTATGAACCCATCTTGACCCCGTCCGAAACCTTGCCGGCGGGCAAGGGTAAGACGCAGCCGCGCGCACTGAGGCCACTAACGGCCGAAGCGCTTGCGGATTTCATCGAGATCGAGCGCCCCGGAGGCTTTATTGACCGCGCTTATGCACAATGTGTGGCGACTTTGGAGCAGGAGGATTTGTTCCCGGAACGCCGCCTTTATGCGCTGGCGGTACGGATCGACACCGACGGGGACGAGCACTTCCTGCGCTTCAGTCAAATGAAGGACGTTTTGGCCAAATACGATACGGGAGAGGGCACGCCTGCCTATTTGCGTCAGATTGAGGTTGGCACTGAAGAGGAGGCCAGGACGGCGCTGGAACTCTACGCTAAGGTCAAGGATGGGTTGGCCAACGCCTATGCGCTTGAAGCGGATGGCAAATTTGAAGACTCCCAGGCCTACATCCAGCAGGTGCGCGATGACATGAAGCTGTTCCGCGTCGAGGGCGAAGCGCTGGCCGCCAAGGGGATTGGCATCCCGTTCTGGACGGAGGGTAAGGCGTGATCCCACCCGCCGCGCAGGTGCATTTCTTTGACACAGGGCATGGAGATCACATGCTGGCCGTTGATGGATCGCGCGTGTTTGATGTGCCTGAGGGGACGGCGGACCAATTCGCAACGATGGACAAGAGAAGTCAAAGCGCTTTCCTCAGGTCCATGGGATTGGATGGAACACCTTTCATCGATGACACGCCGCCTCAGAGTATGCCCGTGAGGTCGCTGTCACTGGCAGTGGCGCAGAAATGCAATCTGGCTTGCACTTATTGCTATGCTGCAGGGGGAGAATTTGGCGGACCCGCGCGGAATATGGAATGGGAAGTCGCCAAGGCTTCGGTTGATCGGCTGGTGGCCGAAGCCGAACCCGGTGTGCGGATCAACCTTGCCTATTTGGGTGGAGAACCTCTGATCAACCGCGATCTGGTGCAACGCACTACGGAATATGCCGTCGATCAGGCGCAGGCCAACGGGTTGAGCGTCGGGTTATCGATCACAACCAACGGGACCCTGCTACGCCCCGAGGATGCGGCGTTTTTCGATGCGCATGGATTTGCTGTCACCATCAGTCTGGATGGCGTGGGCGAGGTCCATGACAAGCTGCGCCCAAATCGTGGCGGTCGGGGTAGTTTTGATACGATCCTGAAGCGGGTCGAGCCTTTGCTGGCAGCTCAACACCGTATGCAGGTTGGTGCCCGGGTAACGGTTACGTCGAAGAATATGAACCTGCCAGAGACGCTGGATCGGTTTGTGGGAATGGGATTTCATTCGATTGGATTCTCGCCCATGCTGGCCTCGCCCAACGGTCAGCATGAACTGAACCGGAGTGATTTGGACGAGATGTTATCGCAGATGATCCGTTGCGGCGAAGTTTTCGAGGCGGCGGTAATCGAAGGGTGGCGCTACCCTTTCTCGAATATGGCAGCGGCGATGCAGGAGATCCACCGAGGCACCCACCGGCCCTATGCCTGCGGGGCAGGGGGCGGGTATTTTGGCGTGTCCGCTGATGGCGGCCTGTTCGCCTGCCATCGCTTTGTTGAAGACGAAGCCGGAGCCATGGGCGATGTATATGATGGCCCTGATCTTCGGCGCGAGAACTGGTTGGCGGATCGGCACGTGCACACACAATCCCCGTGCGGCACCTGCTGGGCGCGGTATCTCTGCGGCGGCGGGTGTCATCACGAAGTCATCCATCGCGGACGCCCCGCTTGCGACTACATTCGAGGTTGGCTGCACTATTGCCTTCAAGCCTATGTCCGCTTGTCCGAAGCACGTCCGGATTATTTTGGCGTGTCCGCACGGGTGGCCTCTGCCTGAACGGATGGAGATTGAGACCGAAATCTGCGTGATCGGAGGCGGCCCGGCAGGTAGCGCTGCTGCGCTGAGGTTGGCTCAGCTAGGTCGGCGCGTCTGCCTGATCGAGCGGCAAACGTTCCCGCGCCAACATGTCGGCGAGTCATTGCCGCCATCAATCTGGCCGATCCTGAACCTGTTGGGGGTCGACGAAACCGTTTCCCAAGCCGGTTTTCTGCGTGCAAGCGGATCGCTTTTGCATTGGGCCGGAGCGTTCGAACGTCGCGGCGTCGAAGGTGATCACCCCGGACTTTTGGTTGACCGGGGCCAGTTTGATGCGGTGCTGTTACATGCAGCACAAGCGGCGGGGGCACAGGTCGTCCAACCTGCGCGCGCATACCGCCCGGTGCGCCAGCAGTCTGGTTGGGAGATTCCCGTTCGGACCGACACGGGCGCCTTTCGGATCCGGGCACAAATCCTGCTGGACGCAGCGGGACGGCAAGCCGGGCTGGGCCGCAGGTTTCGCCCTGCATCCCAACCTTTGTTGGCGCTTTATGCTTATTGGCACGTGCCGCCGGGCTTTGGCCCGCAAGCCCGGGTCGAGGCGGGACAAGGGCATTGGTATTGGGGCGCGTTGTTACCGGGAGGAGTGGTCAACGCAATGGTTTTTGTCGATCCCGACGCCTGCATCGGGCTGCCACCCGCAGATCGACGCGATCTCTATCTGAATCTTCTGGCCCGTTCGACACTACTAGCGCCCTGTCTGGAACAGCGCCGTATCGGGCCTGCGCGGCGGGCGGATGCGACCAGCCAGGCCGAGACAACACCGCCAACGCGCGACCTTCTGCGGGTCGGAGAGGCCAGCTTCGCGGTCGACGCTTTGTCGTCGCAGGGGGTGCAATTGGCGATGGGGCAGGCGGTGCAGGCCGCAGCTGTGGTGAACACGCTTCTGACAACCCCCGATCATAGTGATCTGGCCTTGTCTTTTTATGCGGATCGGCAATTCGAGCGTGTGCAGACCCATGCAGCGCTCGCAGCCGATTTCTATGCACGGCAGCATGCTGTCGATCCTTCGCACTTCTGGGCTGAGCGCGCAAAGCCGTTGGATTGGGTAAAGTCTCCAGCGTTCGATCCAAACACGGAGGCGTTGCGTGATGATCAGCCCCTCATCCTGTCACCTCAGGCCAAGCTCATCACTTCCGGCGTGCAAACCGCTTCGCATATCGAACCCGGCCTTGTCATAGGGCACCCGAATCTTCCAAGGCCAGTTGCAAATCTGGAGGGCGCAATGCTGGGACCGTTGTTAGAGCGGCTGGGCGCCCCGACAACCACTTTGAACATCATCAAGAGCTGGTCAGAGGTTTTGGCCACGCACACGGCGTCGCGCATTCTGCGCTGGCTTTGGTATCATCGCATCGTGATCCCCGCCGCTGATCAGGCTTAATCGAGGTTTCCTCGGCGCGTTGAATCACCTAAAGTCCGCCGCAACGCCAATCGCCAAGAAACAAGAGGTCGCATGTCGCGTTTTGATGGGTATTTCCTGCGGCAATTGCTGGTGCTGTTTGGCTTTTTCACCCTTGTGCTTGTCGGGGTGTTCTGGATCACGCGTTCAGTCAGCCTTTTTGATCGGGTCATCAGCGGCGGCCAATCGGCGATGGTATTCCTGGAGTTCACGGCGTTGACCTTGCCGACGCTGATCCGGACGGTCATGCCCATGGCGGTGTTTGCGGCCGCTGTTTACGCCACCAACCGTTTGAGCCGCGAAAGCGAGATGACGGTGATGCTGGCAACAGGCTCCAGCCCGTGGCGACTTGCGCGAGCGGTCTTGGTGTTCGGGCTCAGTGCGGGACTGATGATGGCTGTCATCAGCGTCTTTTTGCGACCTGCATCGGTTGATCAACTGGAATTAAGACAGGATGAAGTTGCCGGAGATGTCACCGCACAGCTGTTGAATGAGGGCGAGTTCTTGCATCCAGCAGAAGGTGTAACCGTCTATATCGGCAATATCGATTTGGACGGAACGCTGCGCGAAGTCTTCGTCTCGGACCGTCGCGATGGGATTAACCCTGTCAGTTATTCCAGTGCTACGGCCTATCTGGTCAATCAGGCTTCGGGCATTCATCTGGTTATGCTGGATGGGATTGCGCTACGGTATGATCAGGCTGGTAACACGCTGTCATCCACGTTGTTCGAAGACGCCTCTTACGACATTTCCGAACTGACCCAGAATTCGAGTATGGGCCATCGCAGCCTTGAAGCCATCCCGACGGTCGAGTTGATCTGGGATCGCGAAGCGGTCTCAGTGAAAGATGATCACAGCATCGGCCATCTGGTGGATGAGCTGCACCAGAGGTTCTCGTGGATTGCGATATGTATTGCGGTCGCATTGGTCGGATATTCGACCCTGATGCTGGGTAGCTTTTCGCGCTTTGGGCTTTGGCCTCAGATCCTGGGTGCCTTTACCATTCTGGTCCTGCTTGAGGGGGTTCGGGGATTCGTATCCCCGTTCGTCATCAATGATCCCAGACTTTGGGGCTTGCTGTATCTTCCCGCCGTTATGGGCGTGCTTGTGTCGGTTCTGTTTTTACTGGCCGCGGGGCGACCCTTGCTGCGAAAAAGGGTTCGAAACGGAGCAACAAAGCCGTCACCGGTCTGAAGTCAGCGGCGAAGTTCCTCCAGGCACTGCAGGATGTTTTCAACTTCTTGACTATCCGAACGGACCACCAAATACAGCGGTAGCATTAAGTCGCGCGCATCTTTCTCGCGCAACAGCTCGCCCGAGTTCAGATGCTGAGTGATGACATAGTCCGGGAAATACCCATACCCGCCACGCTGTAGGAGATAGCGTAAAGCCATCAAGCAATTACCCAGAAAGATAGTTTGCCCTGTCGCGAGACGCGCAGTGGAACGGACATGATCCCGGTAGGTCTCGCCCAGTTCTATGTTGACAAATACCCGTTCAGCGTCGGTGTTCGCATCCTTCCTGCTTTGAACCAAAGACAGCCGTTCGGGCGCAAGTTCGTGGAATACCACGCGCCGGTCCGCAGGTTTTTCATGGGTCAGCGCGGCGTCAAGTACGTGGGTAGCAACGGCGTCGACCATATCCAAATCATGGTCGTAATTCAGGGTTAAAAGCAATTGTCCAAACCGTTGTTCAAAGCGAACAGCAAGGTCCACCAGTAACGGATCCCACACGCTCAACTGGGCACCCAGACGCAGTGCCAACCGATTTTGAATCTGTTCAGGCAGGTCGTTGGCTGCGAACGACCACAGCGACAGCATCTGTTCAGCATAGGGTTTGAATTGGCGACCGTACTCGGTCAATACCGTTCCGCCTGCCCCGCGCGAAAACAGCGGTTTGCCTGTTGCGTCTTCCAGGGCCCTGATCCGGGCGCTGACTGCGGTTTGGGTTACATTCAACTTACGGGCCGCTGAGTGAAACCCACCGGTTTCGGCTACGCTTAAAAATGTTTCGAGAGATTTGGTTTGCATATTGAAAGTATTTTTTGATCGTATTGATAAAATCAATTCATTTTTTTGCCTATATCTGCCGCTTTAAAGTGATTTGACTAACGTAGCCAAAGGATTCGCGCGATGCTGGACAAGAGCCACAAACCCACCTGGACCAGTTTTGAAGAGGCGACCAAGGCCGACTGGGATGCGGTCATGGAGTATGAAGACAGCTACAACGCTGCTTTGCCGGATCGCATACTGGACGCCATTCGTTCACTGGACGAAGAATGGACGCCGTATCCGGTAAATCGCTATCAGCACAGCCTACAGGCCGCGACACGAGCGTATGAGGACGGCGCTGACGAAGAGTTGGTTGTGGCTGCCCTGATCCATGACACCGGCGATATCTTGTCGCCTTATAATCACGGGGAACTGTCCGCCGCGATGATGAAGCCCTATGTCAGTGAGAAGACACACTGGATTCTCAAGCACCACTGCGTGTTTCAGGGCTACTACTACAATCATCATCTAGGTGGTGATCGGAATGCCCGCGACAAATATCGCGACAGTCCGTATTGGGAGGACTGCCGCTATTTTTGTCATGAATATGATCAGAAGGCGTTCGACCCGGATTATCCGACCAAACCGCTGGAGTTCTTCGAGCCCATGCTACGCCGCGTTCTGAACAAGGGCGAAGGGCACATGGAACTGAATGAGACCGCCGAGGCTTAACAGGCGGCCATCAGGCGATAGACGATCTGGGCGGCGGTAAAATCCCAGGCGGCATTGCCGTTCGGGGCCAGTTCGACGACGTCGAAACCCACACATTTTCGGCCCTTCAGGGCGTGTTCCACCAGGCGCAGGGCTTGATAATATCCCAGCCCGCCTGGGACGGGTGTTCCAGTGGCGGGCATGATTGCCGGGTCCAGCCCATCAACGTCAAAGCTGACGTACACCAGTTCGGGAAAATCCTTTGGCAGATCAACCGAGTGGATGTTGCCGGTAACCAGTTCTTCGGCGTCCACATGAAACACGTGGTTTCTCAGGCGGCTTTGGGCTTCTTCGGTCGAAAAGGCGCGAACGCCGAATTGAGCCAGACGGATACCTTCTTCGGCAAGAAGATGCATGACTGAGGCGTGAGAATGTTTCTCGCCCTGATAGGCGTTGCGCAGATCAGCATGGGCGTCGATCTGCACGATACCAATCGGTTGGTTTAGAGCGCGGGCAACACCCAACACTGCGCCGTAGCTAAGTGAATGCTCTCCACCTAGCGTCACCGGGATTTTGCCGGCGCGAACGGCCGCTTCCGTGCGTTGGGCTAGGCGTTCCATTATCTCTGACAACGCTGCATCGCAGTCAACGGGTTCTTCGGTCAAGATCCCCTCGACGCAGGGCTCGGCGTCGCCAGTGATGCGTTCCAGTTCATTACTGGCTTCGATAATTGCGTCCGGGCCTTTGGCGGTGCCCGCCCCGTAAGATACGGTGCGTTCTAGCGGCACAGGGATCACACGGAACCGCGCGTCCTCGGTGCGCTCGGATGCGGACAGTTCACTGTCGAGGAAAATACTCATGAGAGGCGGCCTTTAAAGTCGTCATAGCCGAACTGTTTGATGATTTTCAGTTCGTCCGTTTCGCTGTTCCACAGCGCTATAGTCGGCAGCGGAACTCCGTTGAAGGTGTTGGTTTTGACCATCGAATAATGCGCTTGATCGAGGAAGGCAAAGCGCTGGCCGATTTCCAGTGGTTTGTCCCATGTGTAGTCACCGATCACGTCGCCCGCCAGACAGGACGGGCCGCCCAGGCGATAGGTATGGCCTGCCTCGGCCTCATCCATGAGGGCGGGGCGATAGGGGGCTTCGATGACGTCCGGCATATGGCAGGTGGCCGAGATATCGGTGATCGCAAGGGTCATACCGTTGGTCGGCAAGTCGAGGATTTCGCCAACCAGAATGCCCGCATCCAGGGCCACCGCCTCACCGGGTTCCAGATAGACGTCGATACCGTGTATCTCACGGATGGATTTGATGAAGGCGACCAGCCCGTCGCGGTCATAGTCATCACGGGTGATATGATGCCCGCCGCCGAAGTTCAGCCATTTGAGTTGGCCAAGGTATGGTTTGAGCTTTGGCTCAACCGCGTCCCATGTCCGCTGCAACGGCGCGAACCCCTGTTCGCAGAGCGTGTGCATGTGCAGCCCGTCCACGCCACTCATAGTCTCGGCGATCAATTGGCTGACCGGCGTGCCCAAACGCGAGCGGGGCGCGCAAGGGTCGTATTTGGGGATTTCGCCTTCGGAATGTTCCGGATTGATGCGCAGACCGACCTGTACGCCGGCGGCTTGGGCTTTTGCCAGAAAGCGGTCCTTTTGCGCGGGTGAGTTGAAGATGATGTGGTCCGATAGCGACAGGATTTCGTCCATGTCCGCGTCTTTATATCCGGCGCAGAAGGTTGCGACCTCGCCGCCATATTCCTCGCGCCCCAGCCGCGCCTCATAGATGCCGGACGCGCAGGTGCCGCCAAGGTGTCGGCGCACCAGTGGGGCCAGCGAGAACATGGAAAACGCCTTGAGCGCGCTCAGGACATGTGCGCCGGAGCAGGTGCCGATCTCGGAGAGGATGGTCAGGTTGCGCTCCACGGCTTTCTCATCGACCACGAAGCAAGGGGTGGGCACGCGGTTGAAGTCGAAATTGCGGAAAGCTCCGGCATCTCCGGCTTGGGTGGTCATCATGTCGGACAATTCGGGTGTCTCCGGATTGTGGAGAGGCCGGGGGGGGCGCTGCCCCCGGACCCCCCGAGATATTTTTAGCCAGATGAAGCTGATGCGGATCAGAAATCGACGGGGCCGTCGAGTTCGTGGACCTGCCATGGCAAACCATGTTCGTTCAGCATGTCCATGAAGTTGTCAGGGTCGAGTTGCTCCATGTTCCACACGCCCGGTTCGCGCCAATTGCCTTTCAGCACCTGCGCCGCACCGATCATGGCGGGGACGCCGGTGGTGTAGCTGACGGCTTGGCTGCCGACCTCACGGTAGCATTCCTCGTGATCGCAGATGTTGTAGATATAATAGGTCTTTTCGCCCGAGCCGTCCTTGGCCTGACCTGTGGCGATGTCACCGATGCAGGCTTTGCCCTTGGTCTCCGCGCCCAGATCGCCGGGATCGGGCAGCAGGGTTTTCAGGAACTGAATCGGGATGATTTCCTTGCCGTCATGCATCACCGGGTCAATGCGAGTCATACCGACGTTTTCCAGCACCTTGGCGTGGGTGATGTAGGCGTCGCCGAAGGTCATCCAGAAGCGGGCACGCTCAATCTCGGGGAAATGGGTGCTGAGCGACTCCAGTTCCTCGTGATACATCAGGTACATGTTCTTGGGGCCGATGGCGGGGAAGTCGAACTCGACCTTGTGGGTCATCGCCGGGCTGTGCTGCCATGCGCCGTTTTCCCAATGGCGCACCTCGGCCAGCACTTCGCGCAGGTTGATTTCCGGGTTGAAGTTGGTGGCGAATTCTTGATCGTTGCTGCCGCCATTCGCGTCCAGCACATCGATCTGACGGATCGTATCCAACTTGTGCTTCTTCAGCCATTTGGCGAAGACGGATGTAACACCCGGATCGAAGCCCGAGCCGAGGATGGCAGTCAAACCAGCCTCTTTGAACCGCTCTTGATAGGCCCATTGCCAGTGGTATTCGAACTTGGCCTCGTCCTCAGGCTCATAGTTCGCGGTGTCGAGATAGTGGATGCCGGCCTCAAGACACGCGTCCATCAGAACCAGATCCTGATACGGCAGGGCCAGGTTTACGAGGATTTCTGCACCCGTTTCTTTGATCAGTTTGACTGTGTCTTCAACCTTGTACGCGTCCAACTCGGCAGTCGCGATGTCCACACCGACGCGGTCCTTAACGGCCGCTGCGATGGCATCGCATTTTGACTTGGTTCGGCTGGCGAGCGTTATCTCGGTAAAGATGTCCGAATTCATCGCCATTTTGTGCACGGCTGCGTGGGACACGCCGCCCGCGCCGACAACCAGTGTTTTGCCCATGGGATAGTCTCCTCTCAAGGGGTTATTCGTAATAGGTGTAGCCGTTGATCGAGTCGCGATAGGCGCTCATCAGGGTTTTTCGGTCCTTGGCTTGCAGAGTACCGGTCGAAATCGCCTCGTCCACCATTTTGCGGAACGCGGCGACACAGTCTTGCGGGTCGAATTCCACATAAGACAAGACTTGAGAAATTGTGTCGCCCTCTTGTTCATGCAGCAAGTCGAAGCCACCGTCGGTGCGCAGGTCGATGGTGACAACATTGGTGTCGCCGAACAGATTGTGTAGGTCGCCAAGTGTTTCCTGATAGGCGCCAACGAAGAAGACGCCCATGAAATACTCGCCTTCTTCGGGCAGCGAATGCACCGGCAGGCTGGGGGACACGCCGTCGGCCAAAATGAACCGGTCAATCTTACCGTCGCTGTCGCAGGTAATGTCGGACAGGACCGCGCGGCGGTCTGGTGTTTCATTCAAGCTTTGCAGCGGCACGATCGGGTGTAATTGGTCGATGGCCCAGACATCGGGGAGGGATTGGAACAGCGAGAAGTTGCAATGGTAGATGTCTGCGACCTTCTCAAGCTGGTCATCCACTTCCGTGTCCAGATCATCACTTGCCGCCAAGGCCTTGAGACGGGCCATAAGGGACAGGTAGATGCGCTCGGCTCGGGCCATCTGGCGCAGGTCGACATACCCGCGCCTGAAAAGCGCGCGCAATTCATTGCGATAGAAAGTTGCGTCGTTCCAGCATTCCTGCAGCCGATCCTTGCTGAGATAGCCGTGTACTGCGGCGAGGTCCGAAACCATGTGGTGGTCATCGGGCTCGGCCATTGGTCCGTCCGGGGCGTCGTAGAGTGTGCTTTCCAACACGTTGAAGACCAGCATGGACGACGTCGCAACCACCGCACGGCCGCTTTCGGTGATCAGTGTGGGGTGGTCGATTTCAGCCTCGTCCATGGCGTAAGCCACGGTTTCGACTACGTTGGCGCAATATTCCTCGACCGTGTAGTTGATCGAGTTTTCCGCGGCCTTTTTTTCGCCCGTGTAATCCACCCCCATGCCGCCGCCGAGATCCAGATAGCTGAGTGGTACACCTTCACGCGAGAGTTCGGTGTAATACCGGCATGCCTCGCCAACAGCGCGGCGCACATCGTTAACGTCTTGCACCTGTGAACCCAGATGCGAATGTTGCAGCTTGAGGCAGTGCAGCAAACCCGCCGCTTTGAGCTTGTCCACGGTGGCAACAAGCTGGTCGGTGTTCATTCCAAAGGCGGAACGGTCGCCCGAACTTTCTTCCCATTTGCCGCTGATCTGATTGGTCAATTTGACCCGAACGCCTATTAGGGGCTCGATCCCCAGTTGGTTATAGACCTCGATGACGGTATTGGCCTCTTTTGGGCTTTCCAGAACGATGACGGTGTTGAACCCGATCTTGCGAGACAGGATCGCCAATTGGATGAATTCAGCATCCTTGACGCCATTGCAGACGATCAGCGCTTGGGGGGCCAGGCGATGGGCCAGGGCCACCACCAGTTCAGGTTTTGATCCTGCTTCAAGGCCATAATTGTATTTCTTGCCGAACTCGACGATCCGGTCGACCACCTGCGCCTGTTGGTTCACCTTGATCGGAAAAACACCGCGATAGTGGCCCTTATAGTTTACGCGCGCGATTGCCTCGGCAAAGCTCTCGTTCAGGTGCGCGATTTCATGCTCTAGATAAGACGCAACACGCAAAACCATCGGGGCTTTGATCCCCCGGTCGTCCAGATCGCTGAGGATGCCCGGCAGGCTGATTGCCTCGGCCTCGGGGGCCATCGGATTGCGCAGAGCTATCTCGCCCCTTTCTGTCACCTCAATGAGGCCATGGCCCCATTTCTCAACCCCGTAGATGGAATGCGGTGCGTCGGGCGTCTGTTTCAATCAGATCAGTCCTTAACTTGGGTGTGCTGGTTTAGCGCCTGCCAATACGGCAGCGGTTTGATTCGTCCAAGTGTAAACTGTGAGAGGGTTCGCCGCCGAATTCTAGCCGTATGTACGGATCGGGATCAGGTGGTTGTCCCACTGGCAATCCGACCGCGCGGTGATTTCGGCGCCGGTGGTCGTCAGAGTGCCAAATGCACCGGTTCCGGTGGTAAACGCCAACCCAGCCTTGCCGGCGCCTAAACCGCAAACATCTTCGAACACTAAAGCTTCGATGAATGCTCCGCTATTTACGTCGAAACGGTGCAATGCATCGCCTCGCGGACAGGTGATCGCAACCGATTGGCCATCGGTGGAAAAGGCAATGCTGCCAGCATACCCTTGCAACTCTCTTTGCTGCGTTTCGGGCGCTGACAAAAGGCGAGGCTTTTCGCCCCTTTGGTGAAGCCCCAGAAGGGCAGGGTACTTGGTCTGGCTGCCTTGCCATTGCATTGCAAAACCCACTAGACCATCGTCACGCACCGCAAGATGGCGGATCGAGTTTTTGTGCAGCGCGCGGGGTAGCTCCACTTGCTCCAAAATCGAACCCGAAATGTCGAGATAGCTCAGGTTGGGCTGCATCGTTGGCAGATTTAGCTTGGTCCGACCGCTGTCGGGGTGTGTCTCGATGCCACCATTGGCGACGACCAGTATGTCGCCACCGGGCAGCAAGCGCATGTCGTGGGGGCCTATCCCACCTGACGAGAACTCTCCCAGCCGTGCGAAGCTGATCGCGTCCCAGACGCCAACCACACCTTCTGCGGCCTCATAGTCGTTTTCGGTTGTGAAAAACTGTGTTCCATCAGCCGAGAATGCACCATGCCCGTAGAAGTGGTGGCCATTGGGTGCCTCCAGCCGCTTTAGGACAGAACCATCTGTACAATCAATTGCAATTGCAAAGGTCCCGGGGCGGCGGGCAAAGGCGACCGCTTGGGCTTTGAACGGATGGGCCGCGGCGGCGTGCCCGCGCGCGGGTAGCGGTATAGCGAACAAAACTGCGCCCGAGTTATCCAGGCCGGACAGGCGGTAGCTACCATCTGGGAATAAGGCAGCGGCCAGATAGCGGGGCGCGCCGACGGACGCCCAGCCCGGCACCGAAGCAAGACTGGCGGCACCAAGGCCTGCAAGAAATTCGCGGCGGTTCGTCAATGGTCAATCCCCATCCAGTGAGTTGAATCCGGCGCTGATGCCGAGCGTCGGGCCAAGCTCGGTCGCGGCGATCTCGCGAATGTCGTTGATCGATTGCTGCAGCGCTTCGATGCGGACGCGACCTTGCGGTGTCGCAACACCGGCGAGGGCGGGGTCGTCCAGTGATTGAGCCCGGTCGATGGCCCGCGCGAAACCGGCATCCAGATCTGCAGCAATCTCGGGGTGGTCAAAGGACAGACGGGCGGCCAAGTCACGCAGGGCGATCAGAGACAGCGTGACATGATGCAACGACCGCTTGGACCGCCGCGCTTCAGCACGGTTCGGGCGCGGACGCTCGAACGTTCCTAAAGGGCGTCCAATGCGTGTGTCGGCTGTGAACTCTAGCCCCGTTGTAAGCGCCTTGAACAGCTCCTGCATTGCCTCATCGCCCGAGCGATAGGGGCTGTTGTCCCCCGGCTGCGTCAGTCGTGGTGCGTAGCTTTGCCAGTCCGCGTTGATCGCGACGGCATTTCGGTTGATATCAGTGGTGATGGCGCGGATAAGCGCGCAACGATAGTCGGCGCTTCCTTGTTCTGTCATCGCTGGATCAAAGAGCATTCGTTCCAATGCAAAAAAGCCGCGCCCGGCGATTGAGGTTTCGGCAAAGGCATCGGGGTCGTCGACGGCAGTGTCTTCACTGGCGATGTGTCGGGACAGGGTTTTGGGCGTGAATCCTTTGGTATCTGGCCAGAAAGCCAGTGCAAAAGCGCGATCGTCAGCCTCGGACGGCCCAAAACGTAAATGGCTGGCCGAAATCCAGCTATCGAATGCCGTGGCGTAATCAGCGCGCAGGTCGTCTGACTCCGGTTCGCAATCTGTTTGGGCTGTGGTCGACAAAGCACCGGTTGCGTCAGCCAGCTCTGCAAAGCGCGGTAGAATATGCGTTTCGGTCACATCCATCAAAATCGGAGCACGATCCTGAGCAAAGGCGCCCAAGGGCACTAGCAGGGCGGCGGCGAAAGTAAGGCTACGCATGGGTCAGAGGCTCCCAAGAAAGCGGATCAGGGCGTCGCGGTCGGCTTTTGGCATTGAAACAACCGTGTCGCGGGCGGCCTGCGCCTCGCCACCATGCCAAAGGATGGCTTCAAGCAGGGATCGCGCGCGACCATCGTGCAGGAATTGGGTGTGGCCCGAGACGCGCTGTGTCAGGCCGATGCCCCACAAAGGCGGCGTGCGCCATTCGCGGCCCGTTGCGCGGGCCTCGGGGCGGTTATCGGCCAGACCCTCGCCCATGTCGTGCAACAGCAGGTCGGTATAGGGCCAGATAAGCTGGAAGCTCTGTTCGGGCCTATCGGGCATCCTGTGGGTGACATATGCAGGCGTGTGGCAGGATGCGCAGCCCGAGGCAAGAAACACTTCTTTCCCGCGCAGCACTTCAGGGTCATCGGTGTCTCGGCGCGCCGGAACACCGAGATTGCGGCTGTAGAAGGCGACGAGGTCCATGCCAATTGCGTCAATCTCGAATCCCCGCACATCGCTGTCACCGTGCGGTGCCTCAATGCAGTTGGCCTGCAATTCGGTGCAATCGCCGTGCGGCGCGGGGTAAAGCGGACTTGATATGCCGATATCACCTGCGAAGGCCGCCGCCGATTGCTCCATCACCGTGGGCATCCCGGCCTTGTGACCAAAGCGGCCCATCATTGGTTCGCCAAATTCCGTCGACCATACGATGTTCGGACGGCCCGAGATACCATCGCCATCTTCGTCATCAGGATCGGCTTTGGCCAGCAAGTCCTCAACCGGAATTGATTCCAGCAACCCCAGTCCGATCATCTGCGGCGCAACTCGAGGGCTAAGCATCGCGTCCGGGTGCAACGGGCCATAGCCTAAATCGGCGGCCTTATAGCTGGGGCGGCGGAGCGAGGCCATTTCGCCATCGGACAGCGCGACGGGGACTTCCTCATACGTGATGTCCAGCCGATATTCTGCGGGATGGCCTGCCAGAGCGAAATCCTGCAGTTGAGTGCCATAACTCGGATCAGGCAGGGTGGCGATATAGTCTTCGATCTCGGCAGGCGCGCCCTCTGGCTTGCCGGGAACCGAAACTCTCAGGAACATCGAGACGGCATTGTCATCCGGGCCGTTAGGCGTATGACCGCGCCCGTCCTTGATGTGACAGCGCTGACACGAGCGGGCGTTGTATAGCGGACCCAAACCGTCCGAAGCCAGAGTGGACGACGGAGACGAGACCCAGATCTTTTTGAACAACCCGTTGCCGACTTTGAAGTCCAGCTCCTGTTCGAAGCTTAAATTGGCGGAGGGCTGAGAAAACGCGTCCGCATCAGTGCGCGCCCGCACAGTCGCAGCACCAGCGGACAGTTCTTCGAACCGTTGCGGCACACTGAAGTCGTCCGGCGTTGCTGTGACAGCGTCGATCCGGGCGCGTTCTTCGGCAGTTCTTGGAAGGAAATTTAGATGAGGGTCCCGCAGCTCGGTGGCTTGGGAAGAGGTGGCCGTGAGTGCGGCCACCGATGCAAGGGCAAGCTTACTCGCCTTCGTCCATCTTGGATGCGTTAAGTTGCGCATAATTGGCTTCGCCAATCCTTTCATAAAGGTCGAGCTGCGTTTCGAGGAAGTCGATATGTCCTTCTTCGTCGCTGATTAATTCTTCGAACAGGCCCATGGACACATAGTCGCCGGCCTCGCGGCAGTATTCCCGCGCTTCGACATAAAGCGCCCGCGCGTCTTGTTCGGCGGCTAGATCGCATTCCAGTGTTTCTTTCGGGGTCTGCCCGATGCGGAGTGGGTCAAGTTTCTGCAGGTTGGGGTGGCCCTCCAGAAAGATGATCCGCTCGATCAGCTTGTCTGCATGGCCCATCTCCTCAATGGATTCCTCACGGCTTTTCTTGGCCATATGGCCAAGCCCCCAATCCTCTTGCAGGCGGTAATGTAGCCAGTATTGGCTGACCGCCGTCAGTTCATGCCGCAGTGATTTGTTGAGGTATTCTATGACCTTGGGATCGCCCTTCATGTGCTTTCTCCTGTGATACTTCGGATCGCAATGACCGAAGCTGCATGGGGACTTTAAGATTATCGTCTGCGCGCATTGTGTCTAGGAAAAGCGGCATACATCCGCCGCAATCCGCTGACTTGCCAAGGGCATGATAGATCTTGCCGGGAGTGATGATGGTCTGTGGGTCTGCCGTGCGCATCCAATCGATCGCCGCTCGGATGTCGTGGTCAGAGATGTTGGTACATTGGCAAACGATCATGGCGACTCAGTCGGGGTATGCTATTTCCTAGTGAAATAGTAGGTTATTGAGGACGCGTCCAGTGCCAAGACGCCACACTCGATGTTGAGAAAGGCCGAGAGCACTAAAAATGCGCCCGGCCATGATGCCTATTGGAATACCGCGTCAGGGTTATCCAGGCTGTCCGAGCCTTCGAAATCAATCTGGTCAAGCTCCAGCACGGTCACGATGCGTTCGATGGTCTTGGTTTGATCGACCAGTCCATTGACGCCAGCCATAATCAGCGCTTCGCCACCTTCATTGCCGCGTTCCAGCATCTGGTCATACGCAAAACCCGCTTCGGCGGTTGATTTGATACGGCCTAGCGCCAGCATGGTGTTGGCCAGCTTGGCTTTCATCTCTGTATCAAGCGTCGGATCGGCTGCGGTCACCAGATCCGATAGGGATGCACCCGAAACAGGCGTGCCATCGATGCGGGTATAGCTGCCCAAATACACATTCTGGATGCCCAGGCCGTCATAGTAATGGCTATTGTGGGTGTTGTCTGAGAAGCAGTCCTGCTCTTCCTCGGGGTCGTTCAACATCAGGCCGAGGCGCATACGCTCACCCGCCTGCTCGCCGTAGGACAGCGAACCCATGCCGGTTAGGATCGCACTAACGCCAGCAGTTTCATTTGCGGCAAGAGCGGCACGTGCGTCACCATCTTCGGCCCACTGGGCAGTCATCCATTCCAGATCACTTATCAGCAGATCGGTTGCCGCTTTCAGATACTGGGCGCGGCGATCGCAGTTGCCACCTGTACAGCCGTCACCAACTAGATAATCGGTATAAGGACGACTTCCTGCGCCCGTGCCGTGGCCGTTCAGGTCCTGACCCCACAGCAGGAATTCGATGGCGTGATAGCCGGTGGCGACGTTCGCCTCTATCCCGTCAGCCTCGTGCAGCGTATCCGACAGCAGGGCAGGGGTAATTTCGCTGGCGTCGATGGTCTCGCCAGACAGATCAAAGCTGGGGTTGGCGATGACGTTCAGCGCGGCAAACTCGTTCTCATCGCTGGGGCCGCCGTAGGAGGAATCCACATAGTCTATCATGCCCTCGTCCAGAGGCCATGCGTTCACCTTGCCTTCCCAATCGTCGACGATGGCGTTGCCAAAGCGATAAACCTCGGTCTGCTGATACGGCACGCGCGCGGCGATCCATGCGGCACGGGCTGTGTTCAGAGTGGCATCGGACGGGTCAGCAATGAGGGCGTTGACGGCAGCTTGCAGTTTCTTTGCTGCAATCAGACTGTCGTCATATTTGGCTTCGGCGATATTGGAGTATGTGGTCAGAACATCGGCTTTGGACGGGGCCTCGGCGACAGCTGTACTTGCGATACACAAGGTCAGGGCACTGGCCGCGTTGAACAATCTGGTCATGTGGAACACTTTTCTTTCTTAGCGGGATTCGGACCCCGGCAGACGCAGCGGGGCTGGATGCGGCAATTTCTTAGAGAAATAGTCAGTAATGTCAACCTGAGTTTTATTGTCAGGTATTATTCCCATTTCTGACTAACCATATCTGGGGAGCCCGAGGCACCCGGCGAACATTGCGCTGAGGCGCAATTGTATTAAAATGCCCTACGGTTTGTTTGGTTAATGGTGAACAGAATGAAACGCGCGGCCGTTGTTCTTGCGCTAATACCAGCCGCGCTGATGGCGCAGGCAGAGACCGCCATCGAAGCGCATACTCATGGCGCGGGTCATATGGCAATTTCATTTGTTGAAACCGGATTTAGCCTGACGCTTGAAGTGCCAGGCGTAGATATTGTTGGGTTCGAGCACACTGCCGAGAACGAAGATGAGAGGGCGGATGTTGCCGTCGCAATCTCGGACCTTTCTAAACCGCTTGAGATCTTTGAGGTGCCGCCTGAAGCGGGGTGTGTGACTGCAACGGCCAATGTCGCGCTTGTTGGTGATGTCTTCGTTCAGGATGAGGGGCAAGTCAGCGATAATGCCGCGCATCACACCGAATTTCAGGCCGACTATCTGGTGCAGTGTCAGGAGCCGTCGTTAGTGACTTCAATCCAGTTCACCTATTTCGAACGGTTTGCGCGCGCCGAGCGCTTGTTTGTTGAGCTGACATCATCCTCGGCCACACAGAACCTTACGGTGGAACGCCAAACGCCACATTTGAAGGTGCCAAACTGAACCGGCGTGTGCCCGCAGTAGCAAAGCTTGACGGTCAACCAGACTGATCCCGGACCAATGCGGCCTGCAACGCGCGGTAGGAGTCCTTTGGCCTTCTTTCCAGCGTCTCGAAATCTACATCGACCAGCCCGAACCGTTTTTCATATCCCAGCGCCCACTCGTAATTGTCGAGAAGGGACCAGATGAAATATCCCTTGATCGGAACGCCGTGGTCCAGGGCATTACACACTTCGGCAAGATGCTGGTTCAAGTAGTCAATTCTGTCAGCGTCGTTTTGACGTTCTGCGCTCGCCATGCCATTTTCGGTCACGTAGATAGGCAGGTCCCCAGTATACTCTTGCGCGGTCCGGATCAGGAAACGGGACAGGGCTGCCGGATCAATTTCCCACCCCATTTGCGTTTTTGGCAAGGGGCCGGGGACGTCGGTCAAGGAAGGCCAAGACGTATCTGCGCGCGTTATCAACTTGCGCGTATAGTAATTGAGACCACACCAATCGACAGGTGCAGCTATCGTGTCGAAATCATCCTGCCACTTGTCCGGCAGATGCGGCTCCAATCCTTCCAGAACATTCTGAGGGTAGGATTTCTTGAATGCGCCGCCCAGGAAAAAGCGGTTGTAAATCCCGTCGTAAAGCGCCGCCGCAGTCTGAGCCTCATCGCTGTCGTCAGCAGGTTCCGCCCATTCAAGGTTGAACACTGCGCCAAGGTTCGACATGCCCAATCCGCGCATAGTTTCGATTGCGCGGCCATGGGCTAGCAATACATGATGCATCGCGCGCGCGGTTGCCCGGATGTCGCGCAAGCCGGGGGCATGTTGGCCTTCGAAATGGCTCAGCCAGCTTACACACCAAGGCTCGTTGACAGGTGCGACGCTGAACACCCGATCGCCTATGCGGCCCATGATGATCTCGGTGAAGTCTGCAAACCAATTCGCGATATCCCGGTTTCGCCAACCGCCCAGATCGGCGAGTGGTGACGGGAGTTCCCAGTGATACAGCGTTGCGCAGGGTTTGATGCCGCGTTCAATCAGCGCATCGGTCAGGCGATCATAGAAATCCAAGCCTTGCTGATTGATCGGTCCGCGCCCTTCGGGCAGCACGCGCGCCCAACTGGTTGAAAACCGGTAACAGTCGAAGCCTGCGCTCCGGATCAGATCCAGATCCTGTTCGAACCGGTTATAGTGATCGCAGGCCAAATCTCCGTTTTCCGCATTGGCGACGTTACCTGGAGTTGCAGCGAAACTGTCCCAATGGGTCTTGCCTGCGCCCCCATTGGCGTGTCCCTCGATCTGATAGGCCGACGTCGCCACACCAAACTGAAAATCTGGCGGGAAATCTGCGCGTTTGTACTTCATCTCACATCCTTTGTGGGGCTGGCCCCGTCGAGCTGCCGACGACAAGTTCAGCCTCCAGCAAGCGCGTTTTGGGTGGGTCATCCGGAGCGTTGATCCGCTCGATCAGCATTTCGGCAGCCACCTCGCCCGCGTGTCTGACCGACGAGCGCGTTGCGGTGAAAATTGGAACATCCATACCATTGCGCATGTATGACAACTCGTCATCATGAGCGATCACTGAGATATCGCGCCCCATTTTCAGGCCGCTTTCTTCCAGTGCGCGCCGGACTCCAACCGCAGAGATAATCGAAGAGGCCAAAATTGCTGTTGGCGGGTCGTCGAGCTTCAGCATGTCGCAGGCTGTCTGATGCCCATAAATCTCGGTCATCTCAGCGCTGCGCAGCAGGTTTGGATCAGGCGAGATCCCGGTTTCTTTGAGCGCCGCCAGATAGCCGTTCCTCCGCCGACGCGCGAAATCCATTTCCTCGAGCCCGTTGATCAAGGCGATGCGCCGATGGCCCAGATCGATCAAAAACCGAGTAGCGCGTTCGAATGAACGCTGGTTGTTCACATCGATCCAATCATAGGGCTCTTTGGCGTAGGTCGACCGGCCATGAACAATGAAGGGCACGCCGAGGCGCGATAATACCGAGATGCGCGGCTCTCGTACCTTGGGGCCTTGCAGGACCACGCCGTCTACGACGCCCCGATTGAACAGGCTGCGATAGGATTCTTCAATTGATGTGTCCGGCGCGTGCGTGAACATCATGTCATAATTGTTCGCCGCATAGGTTTTGGCTGCGCCTGCCACAAAATCTCCGAAAATCGGATTGACCATTTCGTGCCGGGACGAGGTGGGAATCACATGGCCGATGACCATAGACCGCCCTGTCGCTAGCCCCTTTGCGCGGCTGTTGGGGCGGTAACCATGCTTGTTCGCAGCAGCCTGAACCCGGATGCGCGTCCCTTCGCTGACCTCCGGGTAACCGTTCAGCGCGCGGCTGACGGTCGTTTGTGAAAGGCCGAGGATCTCAGAGAGTTGCTTTAGGTTCATTTCACTCAAAGCGCCTTCAAATTGATTCCCATTTGTTTTGTTGTGAAAACCTGGCTCAGTCAACATGTTTCGAGAGAATGCCTTAGAATGGCAGTTTTTTAGGGGTTAGCAGGCGAGATATTGACAGGATCTGAATGTTAGCGGATAAAGTACCGCATCCAAAGCGCTTTGAAAACGAATCTCGTTTGCGCCGAAAATATTGGGAGGAGAACTCATGAGACACGCACTTTATTCGGGTGCGGCGGCGATCGCTCTGCTGGCCGGGTCGGTACAAGCACAAGATTTGGTCTTCGCGCCGGGCGAGGGGCCGTTCAACTGGGACAGCTATAATGCCTGGGCCGAAAGCGCCCCGGATCTGAGCGGTCAGACGGTCACGATTTTTGGTCCGTGGCTGACCCCGGAAGACGGTTACTTCAACAACATGATTGCCTATTTCGAAGAGGCGACTGGCGCAGATGTGATCTATACCGGTTCCGACAGTTTCGAGCAGCAGATCGTTATCGATGCCGAGGCAGGATCAGCCCCCAATATCGCGGTCTTCCCGCAGCCAGGACTGGCGGCGATCATGGCATCCAAAGGGCAGCTGACACCGCTGGGTGAAGATATGGCGGCCTGGGTTGGTGACAATTATGCGGCTGGCGATTCCTGGGTTGATCTTGGCACTTACAAAGACGCCGACGGCAATGACCAGATGTATGGCTTCTTCTACAATGTGAACGTCAAGTCTCTGGTCTGGTATAACCCGGAAAACTTCGAGGATGCCGGATACGAAGTGCCGACGAGCATGGAAGAACTGAAGGCCCTGACCGAGCAGATCGTCGCCGATGGCGAAACCCCGTGGTGCATTGGCCTGGGATCGGGTGCCGCCACCGGTTGGCCCGCGACCGACTGGGTTGAAGACATGATGCTGCGGACTCAGCCGCCCGAGGTTTACGACCAGTGGGTGACAAACGAGATCCCATTTGACGATCCGCGCGTTATCGCCGCAATCGAAGAGTTTGGCTGGTTTGCGCGTGATGACGCCAAGGTCTCGGGTGGGTCAGATGCTGTCGCCTCGACTGACTTCCGCGACAGCCCCAAAGGCATGTTCTCATCGCCGCCCCAGTGCTACATGCACCGTCAGGCGTCCTTTGTTCCGGCCTTCTTCCCCGAAGATGTCGAGTTCGGCCTGGATGCAGATTTCTTTTACATGCCGTCTTTCGCAGACAAGGACTTGGGTAACCCGGTTCTGGGTGGCGGTACTCTGATGGCGGTAAGCAATCCATCGGATGCGACCAGCGCGTTCATGGAGTTCCTCAAGCAACCGATTGCACATGAAGTCATGATGGCACAAACCGGATTCCTGACCCCGCATAAGGGCGTGAACACCGAAGCCTATAAGGATGATACTCTGCGCGGTCTGGGTGACATTCTACTGGGCGCGACCACCTTCCGCTTCGACGGCTCGGACCTAATGCCGGGCGCCGTGGGTGCGGGTACGTTCTGGACCGGCATGGTTGACTATACTGGCGGGAAATCCGCCGAAGAAGTCACCGGCGAAATCCAGTCATCTTGGGACGCAATCAAGTAATCCGCTGAACCTTCGGGCAACCTTTCAATCAGGTTGCCCGAAACCCTAGCAAGGGAGAGGACGCCATGAATCCGGCAATTCAGGGCCTGCTAACAATCGTAATCGGTGTGTCGGGATGCGTGGGCTATTTCTACCTGTCCAACCAATTTCTGGATAAAGTCCTGTTCCCTGCGCGTGGACCGAACGCGGGTCGCAATATCAACCGCGCGAATATGATCCGGCCCTGGCTGTTTCTGCTTCCCGCGATCCTCGCCCTTGGGGTCTATCTTGCCTATCCGGTGTTTGAGACGCTGCGCCTGTCTCTGACTGATCGCGTAGCCGGAGGCGGATATGAATGGGCGGGTTTTGACAACTATACCCAGATGGTAGCCGAGCCGAAATTCTGGGAGGCGATGCGCAACAACATGCTTTGGCTGATTGTTGTACCTGCCATGTCCACCGCATTTGGCCTGCTCGTGGCGCAGCTAACGGATCGCATCCGCTGGGGTAACGTCGCCAAGTCGCTGATCTTCATGCCGATGGCGATTTCTTTCGTTGGCGCCTCGGTAATCTGGAAATTGGTCTATGATGCGCGTCCGGCCGATCAGGATCAGATCGGCGTCCTGAACGCGATCTACATCTTCTTTGGTGGAACCGAAACACACACCTGGCTGACCCTGCCTTTCTGGAACAATTTCTTCCTGATGATCGTGCTGGTCTGGATACAAACCGGCTTTGCCATGGTCATTCTGTCCGCCGCGCTGCGCGGCATCCCGGAAGAAACCATCGAGGCCGCCATTCTGGACGGGGCCAATCCGTTCCAGATTTTCTTCAAGATCAAAGTGCCGCAGATCAAAACCACGATCATGGTGGTCTGGACCACCATCACCATCGTGGTCCTCAAGGTCTTTGACATCGTATTTGCGATGACCAACGGCCAGTGGGAGACGCAGGTTCTGGCCAATTACATGTACGACAAGATGTTCCGCGCCAATGACTGGGGCGTGGGATCGGCATCGGCCATGGTGATCATGTTGCTGGTGACGCCGATCCTGATCTGGAACGTGCGCAATGCGCGCAAAGAAATGCAGTAGGAGGACGGGGTTATGAGCGATATTGCAGGAACCCGCCCAGCCCTAAGATGGGTCGTTCACGCCTCGGTCGTGCTGCTTGTGGTGCTTTGGGTTTTCCCAACACTCGGTTTGTTGATCTCGTCATTCAGAACAGCGGACCAGATTTCCAGCAGCGGCTGGTGGCGGGCGCTCTTCCCGTCGGAACAAAACCTGACTCTGCGCGCGGCGGCACCTGAAACGCAAGTTTTGCAGGATGGTCTCTATGTGATCGAAGGCAATATCTTCGATGGTGATCGGGCCTCGGACATTTCGCGATGGGGTGTGAATTCCCGTGCGATTGATGCCTTTGCTCCGGGCGAAACGGCTGAGCTTCGTCGTGGCGGGACGATCACGGTTCAGGCCAACGGTGACTATCGGATGGAAAACGCAGAAGAGTTTTCGGGCAAGCGCGGCCCTCGCGTGTTTGTGACGACTACTCTGCCGCCTGAATTCACCTTGGAAAACTATGCCCATGTTCTGTTCAACGAAAGCAGTTCCGACAGTATGGGCAAGGCGTTCTTCAATACCCTGACGGTGACGATCCCGGCGACGATTATCCCGATTCTTGTCGCAGCATTTGCGGCTTACGCGCTGGCATGGATGGATTTCCCGGGGCGTGCCCTGCTGATCGCTGCGGTGGTTGGCCTATTGGTGGTGCCATTGCAGCTGGCGCTGATCCCGTTGCTGAAACTGCATCTCAATATCGGGATCGGCAAAGGATACCTGGGGGTCTGGATGGCCCATACCGGGTTCGGGATGCCATTGGCGATCTACCTATTGCGTAACTACATGGCCGGGCTGCCTCGTGACCTGATTGAGAACGCCCGGGTAGATGGCGCAACCGAGTTTCAGATTTTTACCAAGTTGATCCTGCCGCTTAGCTTTCCGGCACTGGCATCCTTTGCGATCTTCCAGTTCCTTTGGACATGGAACGATCTGTTGGTTGCCAAAGTCTTCCTGATCGATGCCAGCGGCCAGACAACGGTAATGACCAACCGTATCGTCGAGCTGCTGGGTACGCGGGGCGGTAACTGGGAAATCTTGGCCACGGCGGCGTTTGTCTCAATCGCGGTGCCGTTGGCAGTCTTCTTTGCAATGCAGAAATATCTGGTTCGCGGCTTGCTGGCCGGTTCCGTAAAATAAGGGCGTGTGATGAACGTGCAGACCAACGCGACAGCATTCGAAAAAACCAAGTCGGCGTCAGATTGGTGGCGGGGCGGGGTGATCTATCAGATCTATCCGCGCAGCTTTCAGGACAGCAACGGTGACGGGATCGGAGACTTAAAGGGTATCACCCAGCGGTTAGGCTACATCGCCTCGCTGGGGGTTGATGCAATCTGGATTTCGCCGTTCTTCAAATCTCCGATGAAGGATTTCGGTTATGATGTCAGCGACTATCGCGATGTCGATCCGATGTTCGGCACCATGGGAGATTTCAAAGAGCTGCTGCATCAAGCCCATGCGCATGGGTTGAAGGTGATGATCGATCTGGTGCTATCCCACACCTCAGATCAGCATCCATGGTTCAACGAAAGCCGCGCCAGCCGCGAGAACCCGAAATCCGATTGGTATGTCTGGGCTGATCCCAAACCCGACGGGACACCTCCGAATAACTGGCTTTCGATCTTTGGCGGCTCGGCGTGGCAGTGGGATGCGCGGCGGTTGCAGTATTATCTGCACAACTTCCTGACCTCGCAGCCGGATTTGAACTTCCACTGCAAGGAAGTTCAGGATGCGTTGCTGGATGTGGCGCGCTTCTGGCTGGATATGGGGGTCGACGGGTTCCGTCTGGACACCATCAATTTCTATTTCCACGACGCCCAGCTACGTGACAATCCTGGCCTGCCGATGGATCAGAGGAACTCATCAATTGCGCCGATGGTGAACCCGTATAACCATCAGGATCACCTCTATTCCAAAAGTCAGCCCGAGAATATCGCCTTCCTGGAAAGGCTGCGCGCCCTGACTGACGAATACGAGGGCCGCGCCTGTCTGGGTGAGGTCGGCGACGCGCAGCGCGGGCTTGAGATTATGGGCGAATACACCAGCGGCGATAAACGGATGCACATGTGTTATGCTTTCGAGTTCCTCGAAAAGCGGGCTTTGACGGCAGCTTACGCAAAGCAGGTTTTTGACCAGCTTGAGGACAAGGCGGGTGATGCATGGCCATGCTGGGCCTTCTCAAACCACGACGTGCAACGCCATGCTTCGCGTTGGGGTTTGGACGATGCAGCTGTCCGGCAGCACGCCGTTCTGATGATGTGCCTGCGTGGCTCAGCCTGTCTTTATCAGGGTGAGGAACTGGGGCTACCCGAGGCAGATGTTGCGTTCGAAGATTTGCAAGACCCCTATGGTATTGAATTCTGGCCGGAATTCAAAGGTCGCGATGGCTGCCGTACTCCGATGGTCTGGGCCGCACAGGACGAACAATCCGGGTTCAGCACGAGCCGTCCCTGGTTGCCAGTCAGCGCTGCGCAGGCCGAGCGGGCGGTGGATCGGTTGGAAAAAGATCCAGCGTCGATACTGCACCACTACCGCCATGCGATTGCATTGCGTCATGCGCACTCAGCGCTGATGTCCGGCGCGCAGACAGGGATGTCACAAATCGGTTCGGTATTGACCTTCACCCGAGAGGATGAAGCCGAGCAGGTCTTCTGCGCCTTCAATCTGGGTGACTGTCCGGTTGACGTGACCCTGCCAGAAGGTGACTGGCAAGTGATCGGGGAGGAGTTGGGCGGCGTTCGCGGGGAAAGCAACGTGACGCTGGATGCCGCTCAATTCTGTCTATTGGCTCGGGAAAAGAGGTAAACCATGTCGGAACTCAAGCTTACGGATGTGGCCAAATCCTATGGTCCTGTCGATGTTCTGAAACATATCGATCTCGAGATCGAGCAAGGCGAACTGATTGTCTTTGTCGGCCCGTCAGGTTGCGGAAAATCCACTTTGCTGAGGATGATCGCGGGCCTTGAAAAGATCACTGGCGGTACGCTTGAGATCGAAGGGCAGGTGGTGAACGATGTGCCACCTGCGCAACGCGGCATCGCGATGGTGTTCCAGTCCTATGCGCTTTACCCGCATATGACGGTGCGCGAAAACATGGCCTTCGCGCTCAAGATCGCGAAGATGCCGAGCGCTGAGGTTGATGCCGCCGTGGAGCGCGCGGCCCAGATTCTACAGCTTGAACCCCTGCTGGATCGCCTGCCCAAGGCATTGTCTGGTGGACAACGCCAGCGCGTTGCCATCGGTCGTGCCATCGTGCGCGACCCCAAAGTATATTTGTTCGACGAGCCGCTTTCGAACCTCGACGCTGCCCTGCGCGTGGCGACTCGGATCGAGATCGCACGCCTGAAAGAGGCGATGCCCGACAGCACGATGATTTACGTCACCCACGATCAGGTCGAGGCGATGACACTCGCCAGCCGCATTGTGGTTTTGGCCAATAAGGGAGTTGCGCAGGTTGGCACGCCGCTGGAACTCTATGAGACGCCAGATAACGAGTTTGTCGCGCAGTTCATCGGCTCACCAGCAATGAACCTGCTGCCCGGGACTATTACCGCGACAGGAGAGACAACAACCGTCACGCTGGATGATGGCGGCGTGGCAATCTCATCAATCCCGACGGATGCCGCTGACGAAGGCAAAAAGGTCAATATCGGTGTCCGGCCTGAGGACTTAAACATCACTGATGGAACACCAATTTATTCCGGCTTGGTGGATTTCACCGAAGCTTTGGGTGAGGTCACGCTGCTTTACTTTGCAGTCCCGGATGGACGGGAGGCCGTGATTGCAAAACTACCTGGTGTTCAGCGCAATCTGCGAGGAAAAACCGTCTCGGTCACGGCGGCACCCGAAAAGGTGCATCTGTTCCACAACGGTCAGTCGATGAGGCGCTAGTCGAGCTTCGCAAGGAAGGTGGAAACTTTTTCCAGCCCTTCGCGAATGATCGACGGAGTATTGGCGTAACCGATCCGAACACAGCCTTCGAGACCCAAGGCAGAGCCCGGTGTGAACATCACGCCGGTTTCCTGCAGCAGTTTCACGCAGAACTCGCGCGAGGGCATGTCGAAGTTGTAGTGCAACAGCGCGGTTGTTCCGGCCTTGGGTTTGACCCAACTGATTTTGGGCTCGCTTTCGACCCATTCTTCCAGCATGGCGAGGTTGCCGCGCGTAATGGCGTGGCTGCGCGCCAGAACCTTGTCGTGGTTTTCCAGCGCAAGCGCCGCGAAATGGTCGTCGATCATCCCGACCGAGATCGTGTCATAGTCCCGATGGATCGAAACCGCTTCGATCAGTTCTGGGTTGGCCGCAATCCAACCCAGTCGCAGCCCTGCCAGCGAAAACGCCTTGGACATGCCCGCGGTTGAAATGCCTTTCTCATAAAGATCCGCAACCGCATCCGTCATGCCCGAACCTTCTTGCCCGGTACCGCGATAGACTTCATCACACAGCAACCATGCTTCAGCGGAGCGTGCGATTTCGACGATCTCAATCAGGAACGCGCGATCCATCACCGCACCGGTTGGGTTGTTGGGGTTGTTGATGGCAATCAGTTTGGTGCCCGGAGTTACGGCGGCGCGCAGCTCCTCAAGATCGGGCAAATAAGCGTTCTCGGCCCGTAAATGGATCTGCGTCACCTCCGCGCCGATGCTGGCCGGGATGGAATAGTGTTGCTGATAGGTGGGCACGACGGCCACCACCTTGTCGCCGCGCTCGACCAGCGTTTTGTGGACCAGCATGTTGGCACCGATGGTGCCATGGGTGACGATGACATTCTCACGCTTTTGCTGGTCATATAGGCTACAAATCGCATCGCGCAGCCGGTCCGAGCCCCGGATCGCGCCATAGGTCATCTTCATCCCAAGCAATTCAGACAGATCATCCGAGTTTTTGCCGGAAAGCTTCAAAAGCTCGGCGATACTCAGGCTCTCGACGCAAGTCTCTGCAAGGTTATAGGCGCAGCGGGTTTCCCATTCATCCATCCAGATTTCGACGCCAAAGGGTTCGATCTTCATCGCGCTATCCTGTTCGACTAAGCCATCGCGCATCGTTCCCATGGCGAAGCGGCAAGGTCAACCTCGGCAGATGACCGTCATCGAACTTGCACAAAAGGCGTGTATCGTTACCGGTAGATCGCCACAGGATCACCCAACGCGTCTTCATCTGGGTGAACGCCAAGGCCGGGTGTTTCGGGTAGATGCAGGTGACCGTCCACATTTCTCGGTCCACGCCCACCGGCGATATCGACGGTGATCATGTCCTGACAGGCCCATACAGCATGGCAATTCGCATCCGGTATTGTCGCCGCCAGATGCAGCGCTTCGGTATCCGCCAGCACAGAACCACCGGTTGCCATTACAAACATGTCGATCCCATGCGCCAGCGCGACATCGCGCATTCGGGCCGCTTTGGTCAGCCCGCCGACCCGGTTGAGCTTGATGCCAAATATTTCGGCAATGCCATCGCGGGCTATGCGCGTCGCGTCCTGAAGGGTCACAAGGCTTTCATCAACGGAAACAGGCGAAGCATGTTTGCCTGAGATCGCGGCAATGTCATCCAGTGTTTCGCAAGGCTGTTCGATCATGACATTGAGGTCTTCGACCGCACTCATCACGCGTAATGCCTGCTGCCGCGACCAGCCGCGATTGACGTCATAGAGGATGATGTCTTCGGGATTGCGCAGGCTTTCCACGTCACGGATTCGGGCAATGTCACGGGCCACATCACCGCCGATCTTCACGGAATGGGCGACATAGCCGCGCTGTCGGTATCGTCCGATGACTGCGCGGGTTTCTTTAATTGTCTTGGCTCCTACGGAAGATGCGATTGGGCGCGGCGTACGCGACCCTCCCCCCATCAAATCAGCAATCGGAAGACCAGCAACCTGACCGGCTATGTCCCAGCACGCCATGTCAATCGGGCTTTTGGCGTAGAGATGTCCGGGTAGGGCCTGATCCATCGCGCGTTCAACATCCAGAACTCGCCGCGGGTCGAGGCCAAGAACAAACGGTGCCATCGTCTCGATCCCGGCCCGTATGCCGGGGCCGTGGGCGGGTACATAGGTATGCCCCCAGGGCGTGCCTTCGCCCCAACCAACAAGCCCTTTGTCGGTTTCAATCTTGACCAGCGTCGCATCCAGCTTCTCAAACTTCAATCGCCCGCCTGACAGCCAGTATGGATGCTCCAATGGCAGGTCGATTTGAAAGACAGAAATCCCGGTAATTTTCATTTTGGTTTCACCTCGACGCAGTATGTCATGCGGCATCCATCCGAGGCAGATCATCCATTCCATCGCCCCGCCACAAGACAAAGGTCAGGATTGAATGATCGCTTGTCGTCATGGCGTGGCTTTGCCAACTTTCATGCTGGCGGGTC
Organism: Ruegeria sp. I3; assembly: GCF_056532525.1. NCBI lineage: Bacteria > Pseudomonadati > Pseudomonadota > Alphaproteobacteria > Rhodobacterales > Roseobacteraceae > Ruegeria > Ruegeria sp. I3. The sequence goes on from NZ_JBQFNI010000001.1 coordinate 382,841, forward strand.
TGGCCCGGCCCGACAAGCTGTGCATTCCCTTCAACCTTAAAACAGGCTTTTCCAGCGAGCGTCAGGTATAGCTCTTCAGCCTGGTGGCTGTGCCAGTCATACTGCAGACCTGCGCCCCAATAGGCGACATAACCGCGTAGTTGGGTCGAATGGAAATGCCCGCTGGGTCCGAACAGTTCGTAATACCCGTATCGAGACAAGAAATCCGCACCGACTTCGGATTCGGAATAGGTCAGTTTCCAGTGCGCTTGCTCTGCAGTTGCTGCAATAGCCGTAACCAATGCCTGTGTTTCGGGCGTACCGTTCAGACCAAATTTGCTGACAAGCCGGGTTGCCGGAATCTGTGCGGGCTGTAAGTCCGTTCTGGATAAATCTGTTGGCCAACCCCCAAAACCCGCCAAATCCGGGTGGTTCTGATGCAATCGCATGGCGGCCATTAAAACATCATCCAACGTCATGGGATCACCACGATGTTTCCGGTGTGTTTCTTCGCGATGAAGGCGGTTTGTGCCTCATGCAATTGGCTTAGAGGGTAGGTTGCGGCCAGGGCCGGTTTTACTTCGCTCGCTTCGATATAACGTACAAGATTTTGCATTACTTCGGGGTCGATGACGGTCGAGCCTGTAAAGGTCAGATCGCGCAAGTAGAACGTCCGCAAATCGAACTCGACCATAGGGCCCGCGATGGCGCCCGAGCAGGTATAGCGTCCGCCGCGTTCAAGAATGCTGATAAGCTGCGGCCAGTATGACCCGCCCACCACGTCGGCAACGACCGTGATCTTTTCGTCTCCCAACGATTTGCGCAAATCATCGGGGGCGCGGGACAGGATGACATCTGGACCCAACAGGGCTACGTCGTCGTGCTTAGCCTGCGACGCCATCGCAATGACCCGCGCATTTCGGCGCTTGGCCAGTTGAACCAGAGCGCCACCGACGCCGCCAGATGCGCCCGGAACAAGAACAGTGTCAGCCGCGGTGACCTTGGCGCGGGTCAGCATGCCTTCGGCGGTTGAGTAGGAACAGGAGAAGGTTGCCAGCTCAGCATCCGAAAGTGTTGATTGGATGGCTATCGCATTGACAGCCGGGATCGTTGTGTATTCGGCAAAGCCGCCATCTCGCTCTGATCCGAAGTAGCCGGTTTTGTCCTTGTTCATCGGATCGGTCGGATCGCGCAACCAGCAATCGGTTATCACACGCTCGCCCAAGCGGTTTGGATCCACGCCGTCCCCAACTCCAACAATCTGCCCACAGACATCCGCCCCTTGAATGCGCGGAAAGGCCAGTGGCGCTCCGCCCCAGGTTGGGTCATCAGTGCCGACCTCTTCAAACGCGCCACCGGTGGTCGCATCGCTGACTGTTTTAGAATACCAGCCGGACCTAGTGTTTACGTCGGTATTGTTCAGGCCACAGGCACCGACCTTGATCAGAACTTCGCCCGGTTTGGGAGTGGGACAGGGCCAGTTTTCGTGCCAGACCATCTGATCAAGATCACCGTGCCCCATGGTGACCATCGCCTTCATTGTCTCGGATTGGGCCATGCGGCAAACTCCGTCGATGCATTTACGGTGACCTCAATCAAACGCGGGAGTGAGCTGAAATACATCGGTCCGGCCCCCTGAGTCGATTTGGTCTCGACACCGTATGCAAACAAAAATACCATCGTCAATCATGAATGGGACAGATGTATCAAATTTAGTTTTGGAACGGCTGGCGGAAGAACTGTCTCAGTTGACACCCGAGGCACGCAAGGCTGCGACCTATGTGCTTGAGAACCCGCGCGACGTGGGCGTATCGACTGTACGCGAAATTGCTGAAGCCGCCAATGTGAAACCCAATACCATTGTCAGAATGGCGCGGCAGGTGGGGTTCGAAGGCTACGAAGATTTCCGGGTTCCCTTCCGCGAGGCGATCAGGCGCGGGCAGGCCGATTTCCCGGAGCGCGCGCGTTGGCTGCAGGATATTCGTAAGTCCGGCAATATGGGCGGGCTTTATGCGGATATGGTTCAGGACGCCCTGCGCAATGTCGAGGAGACGTTTGCCAATATCTCGTCCGAACAGCTGAAAGCCGCCGCTGAAGATATCTGGAATTCGCGTAACGTGTTCGTGCTGGGCGTTGGTGTGAACAATTCGAATGCGCGAAACTTTGTTTATCTGGCCTCGACGGGCATGGTGCAGTTTCATGCTATCCCGCGCGCCGGATCAAATCCGATTGACGATCTGGCATGGGCGGACAAACGCGATGTGCTAATTGCGATGACCTGCAAACCTTATCGGAATGAAGTGGTCGAGGCGGTGCAAGTTGCCCGAGAGCAGGGCATGACGGTGGTCGGTCTTTCTGACAGCCCAGCCAGCCCTGTTCTGCGCAATGCACAACACGGGTTCGTCATCTCGGCGGATACGCCGCAATTCTTCCCGTCATCAGTAAGTACTATCGCATTGCTCGAAACGCTTTTGTCCTTCGTCATTGCAGTGGCCAGCGACGAGATTGTCGAAAGAGTGGCGACCTTTCACAAGCGTCGCCATCAGCTAGGCCTATATCACGCGGAAGAGCCCTGATTGGATCAGGCCAATCCGCATTGGCCATTCAGCCACGCACCAGGTGACCTCCATCCACATCCAGCACAGCGCCTGTGAGATAGCCATTTGTCATTGCCATTATCACAGCTTGGGCGATGTCCTCGGCCTCACCAATACGTCCGACGGGCAGGCTGTTACCAACCTGAGCGAACATGGCCTCGCGAGCCTCATTCGACATTGCCGCGTAAGCCTCGGTCGCAACCATTCCAGGGCTGATGCAGTTCACGCGCGCACGGCCTGATAGCTCTAGTGCCAACCCCTTGGACAGGGCTTCGACCGCCGCGTTCACGGCCCCAAGACCCGTTGCACCGGCAGAGGGTCGGCGGCTGAGGACGCCAGAAAAGAGGGTGATGGAGCCGCCTTCAGTCAAGACAGGCAAGACTTCACGCGCCGCCACATAGGGCCCGATAAATTTAGCCTCGAACATCGCGCGCAGGTCAGTGGTTGGCAATTCGGCGAAGGCCCCACGCGCTGCGCTTGAGGCAGAGATGACCAGATGATCTACTTTTTCAAGGCCGCTGGCCCAGGACTTCATGCCAGTTTCGTTTGTGGTATCGACCGGTGCGATCTGAACTTCGCCTCCGATGTCTGCCGCTGCTGCCTCCAGCTTGGCGAGACTCCGGCTGGCGATGGTAACTTTCGCACCAAGCGCCAGCGCCAGCTTTGCGGTGGCCTTACCCATGCCGCTGCTGCCGCCAATGATAACAACGTGTTTGCCGATGAGGGCCGTTTCGAAAACCGAGTTCATTGCTTTGGTTCCTTGCTTGTCGTGTTTGTTAAATGAGTCAATCGATGCTGAGCACCAACTTGCCGGTGGTTTCGCCCGCCTCTAGGCGGCGATGCGCTTCCGTGGCCTTGGCGATTGGGTATGTGGTGATCTGAGGACGCAGAATGCCAGTTTCCAACAGCTTGAATACCTTGGTCATGTCCGCGCCGAATGCAGTTGGTCGGTTGGAAAAATACGTGTAAATATCGCTGACCCGCACTGAGACAGATTTCTGGAAGTGTTTCGCCAGATCCTCGGCAAAATCGCCAGCTGGCGGCCCGGCAAGGAATCCGAAGAGCACAGCCGTTCCAAGGGGAGCCAGCGCATCAAGGTCTGATTTCAAGGAGTCACCGGAAACCGGATTCAACGTCAGATCAACACCGCGCCCACTTGTGATCTCTGACACCAGCTTGGCCACGTCCTGAGTACGATAGTCGATGACAAAATCTGCTCCTTGCGCCTGGGCGTATCCGACCTTTTCAGTGCTGACCGAAGCGATCACAGTCATGCCCAGATGCTTGGCGATGTGTAGGGCCATCGTGCCCACTCCGCCTGCAGCCGCATGCACCAGTACGGATCTTCCGGCCGCCGCACCGCCCAGATTGACCAGCATGTGATAGGCCGTCATTGCGTTGACAGGGATTGCTGCTGCGGTTTCAAAGGCGATGGTATCGGCAATTTTGGTTACATAAGGTGCACTTATTACGGAATGCGTACCGTAGCCGCCCGCACCAATCGGGCCCATCCATGCGACGCGATCACCCACGGCGAAACCAACGGCATCTTTGCCCGTCGCTTCGACGATTCCGGCACCTTCAACGCCGGGTACATGGGGCAGGTCTGGCATCATGCCCTCTGGCATTTCGCCACGGCGAATAATCGTATCGATAAAATTCACCGCCCCGGCATGATTACGGATCAGGATTTCTCTGGCACCGGGCTGTGCGACAGCTTGGTCAACGCTTCGCAGAACTTCGGGCCCGCCAGTTTGGGTGATTTCTATTGCGTACGGCATCATGCATCTCCTTTTGTTTCGCAGAAGATAGCGATGACGCCATTTCGTGATAATAGTTGAATTTGGAAGGTATTATCTCATAAATAGAATTATGATCTACAACGACCTTGGCCTGTTTACTGTTGTCGCCCACCACCTCAGCTTTTCCAAAGCTGCAGATCGGCTGGGTATTCCGCTTAGCAGGATTAGTCGCAGGATTGCCATGTTAGAGGATCATCTGGGCGCTAAGCTATTCGAGCGCACGACAAGGCAGGTGCGCCTGACCGAAGAGGGGCGCCGTCTACTGGATCGTTGCCAGGATCCGATTGAAGCGCTTCAGCGTGTTGCGGGTTTTACCGATGACACGCGGCACCACACGATCCGCATTACGGCCCCACCCTTGGCAGCTCGTACAACGATTGGGCCAAAGCTGGTGGATTTCGCGGAACAAAATCCTCAGGTCCAGCTTGAACTGACGACGACTAACATCATGCTGGATTTTTTCGCGGACAATATCGACCTCGCCTTTCGGGTCGGTCCGCTTGCGGACTCCGGTCTTGTTGCCAAGCGGTTATGGTCAGTTCCATATTGTTTTTGCGCAGGGCAGGGCTTCATTCGAGAGCACGGACTTTCGGGACCTTTGACGCGACCGAAGTTCCAGACTCTTCCTGCGCTGATAGCGGGTCAACCCTGGGTACTGGAAACGGGAGAGACGGTGAATCCAGCCCACATAGCCCATAATATTGGCGACCTTGATGTCATAGCACAGGCCGCTCGTCGTAATCTGGGGATAGCGATGTTGCCGAAGGATATGGTGGAGGGCGATCTGCGACGACTGGAAGTTGAGAATACTGTCCCGCTGACTCGAGACATGTATGTGGTTTATCCCAGCCGTCGCCTGTTGCCCGAGCGTGTCAGGAAACTGATCGATTTCATGGCACCGGGATAAATCCTACCAATCAATTTGCACCCCATCCCGAAAGAAACCACCTGTTGGACCGTTCACGGGCAGTGTTGCAGCCCACACGACGCCCCTAGCCCCTTCGGGAACCGGGCGACCACCCCCGCCCATGTCAGTGGCGACCCAGCCGGGGCACACTGCGTTGACAAGGATGCCTTCGGGTTTCAAATCAGCCGCAGTCTTGATAGTCAGTGCATTGAGCGCTGTTTTCGAGATGCCATATCCGGGAGTGCTGGATGACATGCCTGTCAGCGCTCCTGAGCCGGAAGACACGTTTACAATCCGGGCATCATGACCATTTTGAAGCAAAGGAACGGCCGAAATGGTTGTTGCCCAGGCTCCGAAGAAGTTGGTCTCAAAAGCACGGCGTACGCGCACCAGGTCGGCGCTGAGCGAGTGCTGATCCGTGTCGTAGTCAACGCCTGCATTGTTTACCAGTATGTCGAGATATCCGTATTCGGAGTTGATCTTATCAAAGGCAGCGTTGACCGAGCTCTGATCGGACACGTCCAGTTGCAAGGCCTTAGCTCCATGCCCAATCTCTTCGGCCGTGGCTTGTCCCTTTTGCGGGTCGCGCGATGCTACCAAAACAAATAATCCATGATCGCGGGCCAGTTGTAGGGCGACTTCTTTACCGATGCCTCGATTGGCTCCGGTCACAAGTGCGATACGTTGTTCGGTCATGAGGTTTCCTTTGAATTTTCGTCAGTTAACCGAAAGCAAAGCCTAATAGTGAGATTGCCAACATCGCTCTGGCAAGGCAACCGGCGCGCAACGATGCGGCGTTAACTGATGTCAGTTGGCCCCGGCCCCGCGTTCACCGGCGAGGGCGACGAGACCACGGTCGCCGGTTTCCCAAAGAGCGGTCATCGTCATCGTTGTCACAACCCAGCGTTCACCTGTTTTTTCCAACGCATAGTCATAGCGGCCGCCCAATACCCATAGGCCATCGTCAAGACGGTGGGTGGCGGTGAAATCAGCCTGCGCTGTCGCGGCGGTTTCTGAAACTGAGGTGATTGCATGGTTGGTCACCATGTGATGCGTGCTGTCGAACCCGGGCAGGAAGGCGGCCCAGCCCGCAACAAGTTCGTCAGCGGGTTGGGTTGCCGGGTCTCCACCCCAAAGGCTGGTGTAGTCAATGGTGACGTGATCGGCGAAGGCATCCCTTACACGGGTCCAATCATGCCGGTCTGCGCCTGCAGCGATATCCGTTAGGGTGCGGGTGATGTCGGTTTGATCGGCCAATGCAGGGCCTCCAATCATTGTTATGGCGGTGAGCATGGCGATGAGGGATCGTTTCATATCCGGGTCCTTTGTCAGAGTTGGACAAAGCAACGTACGTTGTTGCGCCTGCTTCATTCATTAGCCAGGCGTTCAGGCACGGGCGCTAAGGTGTATTGCGACCAAAAAAACGCATTTGCCGCATCCTGATCGGCACTGAGATTGGTGGCCTCGACGATCTTGCCGTTCTCGATCCGGTAGACCAGAGCCCAGATGGTATCGACATTCGGCTTACCTTCGGCGTTGGACCAGCCTCGGTGAATATCTACAACATGGGTTTCATCCGCGCCAAAGTAGATCGGGTCAGCCTGAAACCCAGCTGCGCCCAACTGGGCGAAGAAGGCCAAAACTTCATCCCGACCGTTTTTGGTGCCGCTCAGCGGATGGCGGCCGGGAATGTGCCATTGTACGTCCTCGTCCATGACTGCGGCGATTCCATCAAGGTCGTTCGAGCCGTAAGCCGCAAAAAAGTTCTGAACCACTTTCATATTGTCTTCGGGGGTATCGGCCATTGCATTGCCTCCCATAACGGTCGCGACCGCGAGTGCTAGTTGAAGTTTTCGGGTCATCGGGGTCTCCAAGGGAATGAGGCGTCGGATACCGAGGCCCGACGCCTGATCAGCAGGATCAATTATCCAATCCGGCGCGGAAGTGGTCGGCAACGGCGTCGGCCGCCCGGGTCACGTCCTCGGGGTTGTCGTAGAAATCGAACTGCGTGACATCCTCGAGCCACTGCGCAGTCGCGTCACCGGCAAATCCGGCAAGGAAGGTCTGCACGCCCTGCGGGATCGCTGCGCTTTCAGAGTGAACAATGGTCAGCGGTTTATCCAGACGCTGTGGGTTGTCGGCGGGATGGTAGGTCAGCCAGCCTTCCCAGCCTGCATTGTTCCATTTGTCATCATATTCCGGAATCGCCCCACGGTCAGCCTCATAGTAGTAACCACCGATCGGCATCAGCACGCCTTCGGCACCTTCTGGACCCGCGGCAGGAATGATCTGGCCCCCGGCGGCTTCGGCAGCCCGAGAGACTTGAAGCAAGCCGGCAACACCTTCTGAGCCGCCGTAGACGGCCTCAACAATTTCGGCGTTCTGCAGCCAGGGAGCAACCAAACCAAGTCGCTGAACCAGCGGGTTGCCCGAGACGGCATCGACCATATAACCCGCTGAGGCGCAGATACCCAGCCCATTGATGTGCTCGGCGTCCACTTCTGGCAGGGTCGCTATGAATTCGATCGCTGCCTTGATGTCCGAGGTCTTGGCTTCGGGGCTTTCGACAAAGCGCGCTTGGCTCGGCAGATCGCCGGATTTACCCCAGCCTCGGAAATCGAAGGTGAAGGCGGCAAATCCGCGTTCGGCCATTTCCCGGGCATAGTTCGCCGGCATCTGTTCTTGTACCGAGGTCCAGGCCCCTGTGACCACGACCGTTGGCAAAGGTGCATCGCCGCGTTCTTCGGGTAGGTACAGTGTGCCGGATAGGGTGGCACCTTCATTCTCAAAGGTGACAATGCGGGTTTCGACCTGTGCGACGGCAGCTGTCGAGGCCATTAAAGCCGCAGCGGTATTCAAAGCGAGGGTTTTCATCGCGATATCTCCCAAAGTCTGTCTGGATGGGCGCAAGCCCGATGACGAAAGAGATACGTTGCCGGAGGTTCACTTGATTGCACCGGACTGCTGTGTTTTTGAATGATCCTGCATCAAGCCATGTTGGCCGCGCGATAAGCCTTGGGGGTTTGTCCCACCACCTGTTTAAAGCTGCGCGTGAAATGAGCCTGATCGGAAAAGCCACATTCCAAAGCGATATCACCCAGAGGACGCTGCTGGTCTTGCATCATCTTCATCGCCTGTTCAATTCGGTAGGCCATGACATATTGCATCGGGGTCGTGCCCAACGTCTCTTTGAACATGCGTGCGAAGTGCGAAGGGCTCATTCCCGCCTCGGTCGCGAGCTGCTCAACGGTTATGGTCTGATCCAGCCGGTTCTGTACAAAGGCCAAAACGCGCTGGTAATGCCGGGATGTGAAGCGGGATGACAACTGAACATCTTCGATCCGGCGTTTTCCATATTTCTGGAGCAGTTTCACTAGGAATACGCGGCTCATGGCTTCGAACATCACGACCGAAGACATGTCGGTCGATTCCAATGCGTCGCGCAGTATAACGCCAGCCGTGCACAGATCAGGGTCCGAGAACTGCGGCAAATCCCGAAATTGCTGCGGGTCAAGCAGCATGCCCAGCTCGGACTGAGCAAAGCGTTCAACCTTAGCCGGGTCCAGCGTGATAACGATGACATCAGACGTCGCGTACCACCGCCAACCCGATCGCATACCAGCCGGAGTGACGATGATTTCATCCTTGTGAAACATGAAATCCCGCAACTCACCATCCCTCCAGTTCTGAACTCTGTGCGGAATGGTCTGGAGATTGAGAAGCACGTGATGCTCTTTGAAAACATCCTCGGGCATCTGATCCGGCTCAGCCCGGAAATACCGAACGGACATCAACCCTGCAGCCGAAGGCCGCTCGATCGCATCGCTGTTTAGTAAAGGTTCCGAGGGGTAAATGTCCGCATATCTCGAAGGCAATCGTCGGCTCCCATAGTGCACCTGGGCAATTCTCGCTGGCGTCGATCGCACACAGTTGAAAACATCCAACAGGGGTGCGAACCCATGGAGTGGTGCCGTGGCCACCTGCTTCTCGCAACGCAGCCGTAGCGTTCGGGTCGACGCTTAGAGAATTTTCAAGATTGCGGTCGCTGAATCAAGACGGAACACGATGCCCGACGAGAAACACGCGCTGCCGTTGATCCGAGAAAATAGTCCATTGCCGATGGGTGATGCGCTCCGACAACAATCAAATCAGCGCCGATTTCACGTGCGAACTCGGTAATGCGCAGCCCTGGCTTTCCCGTTTCTACCTGGCAGTTTATATCGGTCGCTTCTCCGGCGATCGACTTTAGGGTTCCCATGATTTTGTTGGTCAGATGGTTCTCGGATTTCACTGTCACGAATTCCGCCGTAAAACCCGGGATCTGTTCCAGAACTGTAAGTAGTGTGATCTTTCCGTCAGCTGCCAAAAGCTTGCGGGCAGTGGTGATTTTCTCGGCAACCAACTCTTCATGATCAATGGCAACGGGGATCAATATGGATTTATACATGTAAAGCACTCCCAGTGAGTTTCGGCGATGTCAACGAGCAGGGCTTGGTGCATCATAACTTGATAAGTACTTTCAGAATTAAAGGTTCTGATCTGTTGCCCAGGACCCCGCCCTGCCTTAGTGGCCAAACACCTCGAGCCGCGCCCATTCTGGACCTCGGTTCAAGAGAAAGACGGCCACCGCATATGCAATGGCCGCCTTGAGTTTACTATGCGCTGCGATACAGTTTTGTCATCGAGAATTCCCGATGTCCCAGCGCCTCTGCCGCGGTGTTACGGCCGTTTGCTGTCCTGCGGATCATATCGATCAGAGCATCACCAGCCTGATCGATGGTTTGTTCGCGCCGCAAGATGCCTGAAACATCAACATCCACATGCTCGCCCATGGTGCGCACTGTACGCGGGTTCGCGGTGATCTTGATGACCGGAACGATCGGGTTGCCCACCACGTTGCCCTGACCTGTCGGGAAGGTATGGATCACAGCACCGCCCGCCGCCATCAGCGTCACACATTCCGCCGCAGCTGATGAACTGTCCATGAAGTAGAGGCCTTTGCCCGAGTTAGGTTGCTCGGCAGGTTCCAGAATGTCGATATACTGCGAAGTCCGGCCGATCTTTTCGAGGTTGCCAAGCGCCTTTTCCTCAATGGTGGTCAGGCCACCTTCGATGTTGCCCTTGGTTGGCTGACTGTCGCTGAGGTCATCGGTCTGATGGGCAAAGATTACATCGTCCTGATAGGCTTTCCACATCTTGTACCAGCGTTCGCCCACTTCTTCATTGATGGCGCGTTTCTGGCAGATATGTTCCGCCCCGGTGATTTCCGAGGTTTCACCAAAGAACCCGGTGATCCCTTCGGGCAGCAACTTGTCATACATGTTGCCAACGGTTGGGCAGGACCCCAGACCCGTTGTCGTGTCGCTTTCACCGCATTTGGTCGAAATCCAAAGCTCGTTGATCGAGCATTCCTCGCGCTGGACCTCGGTGGCCTTGTGAACAAAATCCTTGGCGGCCCATGAAGCGCGCCGGATGGTCTCGAAGTCACCGTTCTGTTCGATTGAGAACTCTGCCACGTCCTTGCCGGTCTCGCGGATGCCGTCGGCAATGCGTTTGGTCCAACCCGGCTCGATGCCGATGACGACCACCGAGTGGACATTCGGGTTGGCCCCTGTGCCGATCATAGTGCGGAAATGCAGCTCGAGGTCCTCGCCGAACTGAAGGCGGCCATAAGCATGTGGGATTGCCAGCGTGCCCTTGACGTTGTTGGCGACTGCCTCGCAGGCGGCGTTGGAAATGTCATCGACGGGCAGGATCAGCACGTGGTTGCGCACACCAACCCGGCCGTTTTCGCGCCGGTAGCCCATGACAGTCATGTTTGAATATTTGCTCATGGTATTAACCCCTTACCAGCGCTTGGTCTTGCAGTTTTGCGTGTGGACATGCCCGCCGCGTGGGATGTCAGCGATGATCTTACCAATGTCTTCGCCATATTTGATCGCCGTATCGCCGTTCTTGAGGTCCGTGAGCGCAATCTTGTGGCCAATCGGAACATCCGCGCCTGCGGTCAGGCGAAAGGTCGAGTTGTCATGTGTAATACAGCACAGCATGTCGGTGCCTGCAGTCAGGCCTTCGACGACCACGACACCGACATTGTCTTCCTCTTCATGCACCAAAAGGTGCGGTATTTCATTTGGGGCTGGATTTGACATGAAGGTCTCCGGTTTTTGCTATGGTTTAAGGATGGTTTTCGGCGCAAGCGTCTTGCCAGCGCGAATGTCTGTAAAGGCCGCGGCCCCGTCGGACAGGTCGCGGGTTTCAACCCAGTCAAGCGTCCCGAGGCGGCCGTTGAACATGGCATTGCATGTGTCGCGGAAGTCCTGTGCGGTATAGGTGTAGGTGCCGATCAGCGTGATTTCCTGCAGCGTGATGCGTCGGATATCCAATCCACCTTCGGAACTGCCTAGGCCGATGTGCAAAATCACCCCGCCCGGGCTGACGAGCGCCGAGGCAACCGCACGGGTAGACGAAAACCCCACTGCGTCGATCACCAATGGAATGTCCTGTTCCGGTGTGTCCACAACGGCGATTCCACAGGTGTCGCGAAGATAGGTCGCACGGGCTGCGTTGGGTTCGGATAAGGTCACCTGCTCGACCCCCATCGCAGTGAGCGCGAGAGCTGCCGCTAGCCCGATTGCCCCGCCGCCAATCACATGGGCACGCCGTTCGTCTGCCGGGTGCAGGGACGCAAGCCCCAGCCGCACCGCATGCCAGCTGACTGCAATCGGTTCGGCGAGTGCGGCCTGCTCCAGCGTGATATGCGAGGGCACTTCAATCAAATTGCGCTCTGGGATAGCGACGTATTCCGCAAAAGCGCCTTCGCGCGGCGGCATTGAGATGATCTGTCGCGAGGGGCAAAGGTTCTCACGTCCGGACCGGCTGGCCGCGCTGTTGGGGTCGTTTACCAGCGGATTGATGGTTACGCGGCGACCATCAGCAGTCACACCGGCCCCCTCATGGCCCAGGATCAGCGGTGCTGGGCGGCGATCATCATGGCCCAGATAGGCGTGCATGTCGGACCCGCAAATACCGACGCTATCGATGCGGACGAGAACCTCATCGGGGCCGGGCTCCGGGTCCGCGAAATAGCGGTATTCCAGTGTTTCGACATCGGTGTAAACCAAAGCTTTCATTTCGCTGTAAACCCTCCATCGACCATCAAAACTTGCCCGGTCACGAAGGCACAGGCATCAGAGCAAAAGAACAGCAACGGGCCGTCGAGGTCTTTGGGCTCACCGTTGCGACCGATACAGGTCTGCGCAGCATTACGGTTCGCGCGTTCAGGATCATTGAACACCGCAGCCGTCAGCTCGGTTCGAAAGAACCCAGGGCCAATCGCGTTTACGCATATTCCGCTTGATGACCAGGCCTCGGCCATTGCTCGGGTCAGCTGTGCCACGCCGCCCTTAGACGCCCCATAGCTAAGCCCACCTGGAAAAGCCCGGCTGGACTGGAGCGATGCGAAATTTACGATCCGTCCCCAGCCTTTGGCCTTCATATCGGGCACTAGGTGCTGCGACAGAAAGAAGGGAACGGCAAGGTTCAATCCCAGTGTGATGTCCCACCCCTCAGGCGATACATCATCCGCAGCCTCGCGCGTGTTGATCCCGGCGGCATGCACCAGAATATCCGGTGCCCCAAACGGCTGCGACGCGGCAACGGCCAGCTCTGCCAACCGATCGCGATCCGAAAGATCCCATGGCAGCGCATGAACCTGATCCAGCTCGGCCAACGCTTCTGCACGTCGCGCCACGCCCACGACCTTAGCGCCAGCATGCGACAGTACCTCTGCCGCTCTGCGACCAAGGCCGGAGCTGGCCCCGGTCACAAGAGCGGTATGTCCAGTGAGATCAGGATGATAGGTCACGGGTTGGGTCAGTCTTCGGCTGTCAGGTCAAAGTTTTCATCGGGGAAGAACTTGGCTAGTCGAATATCCGCGGTACGCGCGTGCCCCTCCATACCTTCAAGGCGTGAGATACGGGCCGTCGCCTGCGCAATCGGCTTCATCGCATCAGCGGTCGAGCGCTGCCAGGTCACGATCTTCATGTATTTATGGACGCTGAGGCCACCGGTGTAAGTGGCCGCCCGGCTCGTGGGCAGCACGTGATTGGTGCCCGAGGCTTTGTCGCCAAAGGCAACCGTGGTCTCTTCGCCCAAGAAAAGCGACCCATAGCACGTCAGCCGATCCAGCCACCAATCAAGATCATCGGCCATGACTGTCAGGTGTTCTGGAGCGTATTGATCCGATGTCGCCGCCATTTCTTCGCAATCCGCGCACAGGATGACCTCGGCATAATCGCGCCACGCAGCCGTAGCGTTTTCGCGGTTCACTTCGGGCAGGTCCTCGATCAGCACTGGCACCAAGCGCATAACCTCTTCGGCGAGGTCGCGATTGTCTGTCACCAGCCAAACCGGTGAGTTGTATCCGTGCTCGGCCTGCCCAACGAGGTCAGTTGCAACAACCATCGGATCAGCAGTGACATCCGCAAGGACCAGACTGTCCGTCGGGCCCGCAATCATGTCGATGCCGACGCGCCCGAACAGGATACGCTTTGCTTCGGCCACAAACTGATTGCCGGGGCCCACAAGGATGTTAGCCTTGGGAAGCCCGAACAACCCGAAGGTCATCGCCGCAACCCCCTGCACGCCGCCCATGGCCATGATCTTGTCGGCGCCACAGATATGCGCGGCGTAGACGATCGCAGGCGCGATACCGACATCCGGGCGCGGCGGCGAGCACGCGACAATGTGCTTACATCCCGCCACCTTTGCCGTGGTGACCGTCATGATGGCGCTGGCTATATGGCTGTATCGCCCGCCCGGTACATAACAGCCTGCCGCATCCACGGGGATCATCTTCTGACCTGCAGTCAGACCAGGGACGACCTCGACTGCGATATCGGTCATGGACGCTTTCTGTGCCTCGGCAAAGCGTTTGACGTTGTTGTGGCTGAACTCGATGTCGCGCTTCAGCTTTTCTGGCACTGCATCCATCGCGGCCTGGATTTCGGCATCGCTGAGAATGACGTTGCCTTCGTATTTGTCGAATTTGGCAGCGTACTCTAGCGCCTTGGCATCGCCGCCTGCTTCAATATCAGTCAGGATTCCCTGCACAATTTCACTGACATCCGACGCTCCGCTGCGCGCGGTCAGCGTGGCTTTCTTCAGGTATTCACGGGTCATGAATTAGGTCCTTTTCTTACCGCGTCTTTCGGCGGCTTATCGATAGACATCAGGCAACAGCGAGGTAGAGAACGCCGGGATATAGGCGATCATCAACGTCACGATCAGCATGAAGAAAACAAACGGGATGGCGCGGTAGGCGATCTTGAGGATCGACTCGCCCGTAATCCCCGACACCACGAACAAGTTCAGCCCCAAGGGTGGAGTAATAAACCCGACCCCCAGCGCGGTGATCATCATGATGCAGAACTGAATCTGGTTCATCTCAATCTCTTGCGCCAACGGGTAGAGGATCGGTGCCAGGATCACGATGTTGGGCGTCGTTTCCATAACGCAGCCCGCAATGATCAGGATAAGGACCATCATGGCGATCAGTACGAATTCGTTACTGCTGACTGAGGTCAAAGCTCCGACAAATCCTTGCGGCACTCCAATGATCGCCAGAGCTTCGGCCAGAGGGATCGAGAAGGCGATGATCGGAAGGATCACACCGTTGACCTTGGCCGAACTGACCAGCATGGCCGGGAAGTCGGACAATTTTAGTGTGCCCAGGATAAACCCGATGACGATGGTCACGACGACCGCCACGGCACCTGCCTCGGTCGGGGTCAGTTTCCCCGAGAAGATGCCGTAGAAAATGATGCCGGGGACAAGGAAAGCGTACCAGCCGGACTTGACCGTCTTCCACAGGTTCGCGCGCCATTCAGCTGCGGTCATCATGCCGCCGCCTTCCCAAAGGTTCAGCCGGTTCATCACGACGTTGGTGATCAGGATGGCCGTCAGGATCAAAAGGCCGGGGATCAGCGCAGCAAGGAACAAGGTCGAGACCGCTATGCCCAGCACGAGGCCGATGATGATATAGGCGATAGAGGGCGGGATGAGGATGCCGGTGCAGGCTCCTGCTGCGACCAAAGCACAGGCGTAGGGGCGGGGATAACCGCTCTCGACCAGCCGGTCGATAGTCATGCGCCCTACCGCTGCCGCACCTGCTGCGTCCGACCCGGAGATCGCCGCGAACATGCCGCAGACCAGGACGGTGGCCGAACCGAAGCCACCCTTGGCCCAGCAGGTCAGGGCTTCGGCGACGTCCAGAAACTTTCGACTGAGCCCGGTTCGGACAAGCACGTCTCCGGTCAGGATAAACAACGGCACAGCTGTCAGCGCGAAGGCATCGATGCCCGAGAACAGCTTTTCGCCGACAAGGCTCAGCGGCAATGCGCCTGACATGATCAGCATTGTGATCGATGCTGCGCCGATCGCGGCCCAGACCGGAACGGCGAGCGCGACAAGAGCGACGAAGAGAATGACGGAGGCGTAGAAATCCCACCCAAGTTCAAGCGTTTGACCGCCGAGTTGTTGCCACATCATGGCTCAGGCCCTCCCTTAATCAAACAGCTTGTCGCCTTCGTAGACGGGACGGCCCGTTCGAAGGTCGGCAATATCGCGGAGGAAGGACTGCACCAGCCGAAAGATGACTAGCGCGAAGCCAAACGGCACCGCCATGAGGAAAAAGACCTGGCTGATCCGCAGGCCGTGTGTGACAGACCCGAATTTCCAGGACACGTGGACTGTCTCCCACGACCAATAGATCGCGACGAGTGCCACGATGAACATCACGATGTCGCCGAAGATATAGAGCAGCGTTTTGACCGTGCGCGGGACGTAGTGCATCAGAACATCAATGCGGATATGCCCGCGTTCCTTGACCGCAGCGGCGGCACCGATCCATGCGAGATAGATGAACGCATACCGGACGATTTCTTCGCCCCAGATGGACGAGTAGGCAAAGACCTCGCGCCGGACCACTTCGATAAACATCGTGCCGACGAGCATGACGTAGAAGACTAAAAGCAGCCAACGTTCGGCATTTTTATCAATCGCTCGAAAGAGCTGAGACATAGCATCCTCACTACCGTCACGCGGCGGCGACGTGTTCTAGCGGGTTTTTAATGGGCAAACATCGGATGAGCCGACGCTGGACGCGCCGGCCCGAAGACGCGATCAGGCGTCGTGCACGTAGTATTTCGCACGCGTGTCTGCGGCTTCTTCCAGCTTGGCGAACGCATCCATCGATCCGGCCAGCTCGGTCTTGAAGCTGTCCCATTCGCTGCGCTGATAGCCACCGGCCTCTTTCCATTCGCCCAACTGATCTTCGCTGAGCGAGTGGAACTCGACGCCGTTCGCGATCAATTGAGACATGGCGTAGGCCCGTGCCGAAGGCACTTTGGACAGGTTCTGCTGCTGGGTGACTTCGCCCGCAAATTCGATACCTTCCTTGACGTCCATCGGCAGGCTGTCGAACCATTCAAGGTTGATCGAATAGACCTGACTGTCCGGCACCGCCTGAGTGAAGGTCACATGGCTGAGGATCTCACCAAAGCCAAAGACATGCAGCGCGCCCACCGAGGGATCAAGCGCATCTGCGACGCCTTGCCGGATCGCTGACGGAGTCTCACCCCACGCAACAGGCGTCGGGTTCGCACCCACCATGCCATAATACTGCTGCAGCATTTTTGATCCGGGTACGCGGAATTTGACACCGGACATATCGCCGGGGGTGATAATTGCGTTGCCTCCCTGGCGAACAGCGACGACGCGCGGATCGATCACGATATACATCAGCGCTTTAAAGCCGGATGCCGCGATCTTGGGGTCTACTTCCGCCTTCCAAGCTTCAGAGGAAGTTAGGTTCGTGAACCGCTGGTTGGACCCGCAGAAATATGGAAGGTTGATCAGGTCGACGACGCTTGCGAAGGGTGCGAAATTTGACAACGAGTGTTGCGCGGCTTGAATGGTCCCCCCCTGAACCGCCTGCGCCAACGCACCACCTGCACCAAGCTGACCACCGGGCGCCAGTTTCACATAGACCTTGCCATTCGTCATGTTCTGGATGTTTTCTTTCAGGTCCAGCTGCATGATCGGATAGCTGCGAGACGCGCCCAGAACATAGGCCGTTGCCAACGTCATCTTGAATTCAGCCGCGTTTTCGCGATCGCGTTCCTCGGCGGCGGTCTGTGCTGCCGCTTCGCTGGACCACAATGTCCCAGCCGCGCCGGCGACCATAGCTGCCGTGAACGAGCCGGTGCCCGCGAGTTTCAAAAAATTCCGACGCTCGGCCGAAGCCAGCTCCTGTTTAGTCTTGTCCATGTGTTCTCCTCCCGTTGGACTTTTTTCGGATTTATTCCTTTGATTTTTTCTCCGAAATTTCTTTTGCTTCGCTCCGCAGAATGCCGATCGAAAAGGCGATGGCCGCAGCAAACAAGATCAACATTTCCCAGATATTGTTGACCAAGGGCGCATTCGAGACTGCTCCGATCACTACGTTCGCTACAAACGCGAGCAGCAATATTCCAGCTATCAAGTATGGCATGCGTCCTCCCCAACCCATCCAATGTCTTGCACTGAGTCGTCCGCAATGTAAGCGCTTACATTTTGTTATGCAAGCGCTTACATTGCATATGTGCTGTAGGTTCCCGACAAATCGTGCTTTTGATAGAATTTGTCTTGAGCTAGTTGCCCATCCAGAATGACAAGAAAAACCATGCCTCAAAGCGGTCACGAAAACACAGTCCCAACCCTTGCAGATGTTGCCCGACATGCGAACGTGTCCACCGCAACTGTCTCGCGGTGCCTGAACTCGCCAGAGCGGGTAGGGCAAAGCACAAGGGAACGAGTTCTGGCAGCTGTACGAGAACTTGGGTACGCGCCAAATTTCGGAGCCCAAGCCCTTGCAGCAAGGCAGACAAATACGATTGCCGCCGTGATACCGACTATGGAGAACGCTGTTTTTGCACGCGGACTACAGGCGTTTCAGGAAGAACTGGTGAGGCATGGTAAAACGCTTTTGGTTGCTTCGTCCGCCTATGATTCAGAGCTGGAAGAACAACAGGTGCGTGCGTTGGTAGCGCGGGGTGCAGATGGGTTGCTGCTGATTGGGTACGATCGCGAACCGGAAATCTATGCGTTTCTGGAAAAGCAGCGTGTACCAACTTTGATCGCCTGGTCATTTGATCCTGACCAATCCCCGCCGGCCATTGGCTTTGACAATCGGGCTGCGATGTTTGCCCTTGCCCGGCAGGTCATTGGATATGGGCATCGGCATATCGCGTGTATCTCTGCTCCAACCGCTTCGAATGATCGGGCAAGGGAACGCGTTCAAGGCATTCGGGATGCCAAACAAGAGGCCGGTCAAGACCCGAATACAATGTTTCTTGTCGAGACCGCTTACGGCGTTGAAACTGGTGAAGTTGCTTTGCGCGAGGTCATGACAGCCGCACCAGAAACCACTGCCGTGATGTGCGTCAATGACGTTTTGGCGGTCGGAGCCTTACGTGCGGCTCGGGAAATGGGGCTTGAGGTGCCCAGGGATCTCTCAATTACCGGTTTTGACGATATCGAAATTGCAATGCTCGCCGAACCCGCTCTTACGACGGTCCATGTCCCGCATCGCGAGATGGGTCGTCGCGCTGCTGGGATGCTGATCCAGATACTTCGTGATGCGCACAGCGGTCAAAGTGTTGAGTTGCCGACAGAAATAAGACTACGTCAATCACTCGGTCCTGCCCGCACTATTGTGTGATCCCAACCTTGAGGGCTATCTCTGGAAATCTACCCGCTCGAATCTACCAACGATGTACGACCCGGATTCGGCATGCACGGCCAATCCAACTTGAACTACTGGTGTGAGTATTTCTTAGACTAAGAGTTTATGGCTAGCAGACTAAGAAAGCTGTGAGGAAGGCCTTTGTACGCGGCTCATCCGTTGCGATGCAGAATGCCCCGAACCGGACGATGCCTGCCGCGGCAATCGGGCAAAAATTATTTTGTCGCGGCTGTCTTTCAGGTTCTGGTCACGTGGTTAACAGAGCCGAAAGTTCATTTGCCCCCTTTTTCAGGATACCCAGAAACGACATCAGGCTGTTGACGTTGTGACGTTGTGTCGGTGCATGAACCGAAAGTGTGCCCACCAATCGGCCTTGCCCATCTTGAACGGGTACTGCTAGGGCCGCCATTCCACTCATGAACTCTTCATCATCAGTGGAATAACCGTTCTCAGCGATATGTTGGATTTCCGTGCGCAATGACTGCGGATCGGTCAGGGAACTTTCAGTCTGTGGCTGCAGATTTCCTGCTGAAAGAAATCCATCCAGTGTTTTCTGCCGGAGCGTGGACAAGTACATCTTGCCGCTGGCGGTGCAATGAAAGGGAACCTGTGTCCCGACCGGTAATTGAATGCGCAAAGGCCACTTCGTCTCAACCCGGTCAAGATAGATCATGCCCTCTCGGTCAGGAATGGCGAGATTGCATGTCTCACCAACCTGCTCGGCGACACTGCGTAAGATCGCCAAACGCGCTGTGCGCAGATGCTCGGACGACATGGTGTTGACTGAAAGCAACCTTAGACGGTGCCCGGGACCGTATGAGCGGCCATCCAGATCACGCTGCAGGAAACCTTCGGCCTCTGCTGTTTGCAACAAACGGTGGATTGTTGGTTTCGCCAGACCGAGTGCCTCGATCAGGTCCGATGGTTTGACGGCAACCCCGCGTCGCGCCACCTCCTCAAGGATGAGGAGAAGGCGCAAGTTAGTTGGGATCTGGGTTTCTTTGTCTTGTGTTTCCGTTTCGGCCATCCCGCAACAGTCTAGTTATTTGGCAGCAGGATCAAGGCCAGATCAGGTACAAGCGAGATCAAAATCCACACTGATATCAGCGCTGCTAGATAGGGCACAGTGTACCGAAGCAGACGGAAGTAGGGAACGCCAGTCACCCCTGATGCCACGTAGAGATTGAGACCGTAGGGGGGTGTGATGAAGCCAATCGAAGCCCCCACAAGGAAGATTACCGAGAAATGGATCGGATCAATCCCGACCGAGGCCGCTATCGGTGCCAGAATCGGGGCCAGGATGATCGTGACAGGCAGGCTTTCGAGTACCATGCCCGAGAAGAAAACGATCACCATCGAAGTAAACAGAACCGCATGGTAGCCCCCCATCGAGGTTACGAAATCCCCAATGGTTTGCTGAGCGCCAAGCAATGACAGGATCTGCTGCATCACCACAGAAATCGCGATCAGCGGTGCGAGGATACCTGTGATCTGGGCCGAGCGGATCACGATTGAGGGGATCTCGGGGATCGTGAAGCCTTCGACGACAAACATCTCGGCATAGCTTTTTTCGGTGGGTGAGATGTCGTTCCGCGCGCCCATGATCCGATTGATCGGATAGCTGACCAACCCCGCAATAACGCAGAAGCCGACCGTCACTCCGGCTGCCTCAGTTGGTGAGAATTTGCCTGTGTATATACCCCACAGCACCAGCCCGATGGCGAAGAATCCAAGCCAGGCACCGAATGCAGTTTTCAGCACCCGGTTCAGTTGCAGCGGGATCAGATGACCCCACCCGTTCATGCGGCAAATGATCCAGCAGGCGAACTGCATGCCAAAGACCATCAGCGCGCCCGGAAGGATACCCGCCACAAATAGCTCGGAAATCGGCAGGTTCATCAGGAAACCGTAGACGATAAAGATAATCGAGGGAGGAATGATGATCCCCACAGTTCCACCAGCCGCAGCGGTGGCTGCGCTGAAACGTTCGTCATAACCCCCTTTGACCATCTCGGGGTGCAGCATCGAACCGATCGTGGCGGTTGTGGCCGAGTTTGAGCCTGAGATTGCTGCGAACAATCCGCAAGCCCCGAGGGATGCCATCGCCAACCCGCCGCGTATCCAGCCCAGACAGGCATAAGCAAAATCGCTGAGCCGCCGCGCGATGCCCGATTTATTAATCAGGTCTCCGGTCAGGATGAACAGCGGCATCGCCAGCAAGGCGAAACCCTTGTTGAACACGTTCAGAAGTTCAGCACCCATGTTGTCCAGCGTCAGGCCAAGAACAAACGAACAGCCGATGACCCAATAGCCGATTACCAACAAAACCGGCACACCCAGCATGAACAGAAAGGTAACCGCAAGAGAGATCAGTGTGACCATAGTTCCGTCTGTCATCAGTCTGCTCCGATCACGGCCTGCTTGATCAGCGGCTCGCCTGTTTTCCAGTTGTTCAGATCATCGGCAAGGTTCTGAAACACGCGCCCGACCATCAGAAAGAACGACAGCGGTGCGGCCAGAAGGAACCACCACTGCATGATATTGTCTGTTCCCAGAACGATCTGAAAGTTTGATGCCGACAATGCCACCAGCCGTGTTGTGGTCACGATGACGATCACCGCAAAGATGAACCACAATATCGCGTCGAGTATCAGGCAAGCCAATTGCCCAGCCCTCGGCATTGCAGTGCGGAATTCGCTGAAGCTCAAATGTGTGCGCAGGCGGACATTGTACGACGCCCCAAACCACGCCATGACCATGAACAGCAGCGGGGGAATGGTGGTCGACCAGGGTTCCTGATCGTTGAACACAAACCGGTCGATCACGCCCCAGAAGATGATTAATGCGATCGCAAGGTAGGAATACACCATCACCGACCGTTCCAGATGACGTTCAACAAAGGGCACCGCCCGATAGATCAACATGATCACGATTCCGCCAATCGCCGAGACAATCGCGCCCAACACCCAGGCGGCGTCGGATTCCAGTGCGGATTGAATCTCGAACGAATCCTGGCTGAGAAAGGCGCTGAAAATCGCGCCGATGTCTGCCCAAAACGACATGAACCCCGTCCTCCCAGTCGGTATGAAGTTGAACCGGCCCGCTCAGGGCCGGTTCGTAACAGTCTATCAGGCTTCGCCTTTCCACCAACGGCGCGGTTCGACATTTTCCGGCAGGGTGTCAGCCGGAATCTCGCGCGCGATGTCGTAGATTTCCTGATAGGTATCAATGCCGCCTGCCCATTTATTCAGACGTTCGCGCCACTGGGCCCAAGGCTCTGGGTTGTAGTTCGGAGCGCACATCTCTTCGGCCAGCTTGATCTGATCGTCAGCCAGGAATGCCGGGCGCACGCCATTTTCGGCGAAGATAGTGTCCGGCAATTGCGGCTCCGAGAAGCCTACAGTATTCAGCAATGCGGCTTCATTCGCACCCTGGATCAACGCTTGAGTGAAGTAGGAAGATTCCATAACTGCGTCTTGCAATTCTCCACTCAGACCGTCAAAGACCTCGGCCGACATGGACGTATGTTCAGTGCCGCAGAAAAATTTCAGATTGACCGACTGCGAAACCACCGGCGCCATGTTGGCGTAAGCCACTGCCGAGGCCCAGGTTTCCGCCCCATCGATCAGACCTGTCTTAAGCGCATCCAGTGTCTCTTCCCAAGCCACCGGGACTGGGTTCAGATTCAGCAATTGCATTGCAATCCGGCCCAACTGCGTACCCGTCACGCGGTTCTTGGTACCAAACAACTCTTCCAGTTTGGTGACGGTCGGCTTGTCGGCAAAGGTCGAACCCATTTGCAGGCCGCGTAGCTCACAATGGGTAAACAGGAACTTCAACCCGTGCCGTTTTTCCAGCGGATCACGCAGGATGCGCTGGCTCGCCGGGCTATAGAAGAAGTGATACTGCGCCGCGCGGCTGGGGAACATATAGGCATAGTCCAGCACGTTCAGATAAGGTGCGCCTCCGGCCGAGTTTTGAGTTGAGGCGGCATAAATATCGACGATTCCCTGTTGGGTCTTTTCGACACAGCTCAGCTGGCCGCAGATCTGGTTGTCGCCGATGAATTCGATGCGAATCTCGCCGTCCGTGCGTTCTTCCAGGTCGCGCGCGAACTCAATTGCGCCGGCGCGCTCAATCAACAGGTTGCGGGTGTTGAAGCCCGACGCGCCGAATTTCAGCGTGTGCTTCGGCTCTTTCGAAAAGCGCTTTTCATAGGTGGATTCGGCGGCCTGCGCCAGATTCGCCAGACTCATCGCGCCGCCGAACCCGCCCGCCGCCAGCAGTGTCGAGCTCATGCCGTAACGCCCGGCCACGCGGAAGAAATCTCGCCGTGAAATACCACTTAGTTTCCGTCCGATCTCCATTGCTTACCTCCCTGATCGCAATTATTGAGACGTTTTGTATCAAAAAAGGCTAGTATAATTCTTGCATCTTGCATAGAGTTTTTTTCAGCGACGTTGGAAGGAGGCGGTCATGGAGGTGGATTATGCAGTTGTTGGCGCAGGATCGTCGGGCTGTGTCATTGCCAATCGGTTGAGCGCAGACCCCAACACAACTGTTGCGCTGCTCGAAGCAGGTGGCCGCGATACCAACCCGTGGATTCACATCCCCGTCGGCTATTTCAAAACGATGCATAACCCCTCGGTTGACTGGTGCTATCGCACTGAGCCCGACCCCGGCCTTAACGGTCGATCCATCGACTGGCCACGGGGCAAGGTGCTGGGTGGCTCATCCTCGCTGAACGGGTTGCTCTATGTGCGTGGCCAGAAGGAAGATTACGACCGCTGGCGGCAAATGGGCAACGAGGGTTGGGGCTGGGACGATGTGCTACCCCTGTTCAAACGCTGTGAGGATCAAGAGCGCGGC
The DNA here is from genome assembly GCF_056532525.1 of Ruegeria sp. I3. Classification (NCBI taxonomy): domain Bacteria; kingdom Pseudomonadati; phylum Pseudomonadota; class Alphaproteobacteria; order Rhodobacterales; family Roseobacteraceae; genus Ruegeria; species Ruegeria sp. I3. The sequence goes on from NZ_JBQFNI010000001.1 coordinate 406,781, forward strand.
GAGGATGAATATCATGGCGTCGATGGCCCCTTGTCAGTGTCCAACATGCGCATTCAGCGCCCGATCTGCGATGCCTGGGTCGCGGCGGCACAGGCCGCCGGTTACCCGTTCAACCCAGATTATAACGGGGCCGAGCAAGAAGGTGTGGGTTACTTCCAACTGACCACGCGCAATGGCCGCCGCTGTAGCGCCGCCGTCGCCTATCTCAAGCCCATTCGCAGTCGTCAGAACCTCAACATCATCACCAAAGCGCTTGTGTCGCGTGTGGTTCTGGATGGGAAAAAAGTAACCGGGCTGGTCTACCGGGATCGTTCTGGTGCCGAGCAGACCCTGACAGTTCGGCGCGAGGTCATCCTGTCCGGTGGGGCGATCAACTCTCCCCAAATCCTGATGTTGTCAGGGATCGGAGAGCCGGATCATCTAAAGGAAAATGGTATCAAACCGCTGCACGCCCTGCCGGGTGTTGGCAAAGGTCTTCAGGATCACTTGCAGGCGCGGCTGGTGTTCAAATGCAATGAGCCCACACTGAATGACGAAGTTCGCAGCCTGTTCAATCAGGCGCGAATCGCGCTGAAATACGCACTATTCCGTGCGGGTCCGATGACAATGGCCGCCAGCCTTGCGACTGGTTTCATGAAAACCCGGCCCGATGTTGAGACGCCCGACATTCAGTTCCACGTGCAACCCTGGTCCGCCGACAGCCCAGGCGAAGGCGTGCATCCGTTTTCGGCCTTCACGATGTCGGTCTGCCAACTGCGTCCGGAAAGTCGGGGAGAGCTGCGCCTGAACGGACCGGACCCATCCGAACATGTCAAGATCATCCCGAACTATCTGTCCACTGAAACGGACTGCCGAACCATTGTCGACGGCGTGAACATCGCGCGCGGGATTGCCAAACAAAACCCTCTGGCCTCGAAGATATCAGAAGAGTTTCGACCAACGGCAGAGCTGAGCTGCGAAGACTATGACGGCACTCTGGATTGGGCCAGATCGAACAGCGTGTCGATCTACCACCCAACCGGCACCTGCGCGATGGGGAACGCCGAGACGTCTGTTGTCGACGCAAGACTAAAGGTACACGGTATTTCGAACCTGCGGGTGGCTGATTGTTCGATCATGCCGGAAATCGTCAGCGGCAACACCAACGCACCAGCGATCATGATTGGCGAAAAGGCAAGCGACCTGATTAAGGCGGATGCTTGAGAAATCTGCCATCGTATCTGATCGCCTGATCCCTACAGTATCAATAGATCAGTGCGTCAATCGCATTAAAAACGATCTGGCGCTGTGCCGGTGGTTGGAATCTGCATTCGCTTTGCGACCGCTTTGTCTTGTGACTAAACGAAGTCTGGTAACCGAACCTCGGATGATATTGCGTTAGCCAATAGTCCTAACCGCAACTCCAACTTTCTTTTGACCTCCCCCGCGTTTCGGCCGACTCAAAATCGGTCTTTGCTGCCTACATGATTGTCTCAGGCAGCTCCCTTTGGCTAACATTCACGAATTCCAAAACGACACGCTACCCACGTGCTAATGACGTGCCAACAGGGAACTCATAATAAAGTCTTCAGCGCACACAATGATCCCGGTCATGGGCAATTCTGACAGCACACTACGATATGCACTGCCTTCCAGAACTTCGATCACCAGTTGTGACGCCTGAAGGGGATCCGGAACGGCGCGCAATTCACCGCCGGTAATTCCTCGCTTCACTACGGCTTCCAGGGCCTCAGTCAAACTCGACCGGTTCTCGACGAACAGCTGCGCGATGTCCGGTTGACGAACTGCTTCGCTCGAAATTTCCAATGTTAAAATAACGTTATCCGGCGCAGCAAGGTATTTTGCGTAGGCCTTGATGAACTTTCTTATGACTTTGGGCGCGGGCGCATCTGAGTTCAGGATTTTCAGAAACGGCTCCATCTCGCGGCGTTCAAGTATTGCGATTTCTACAAGCACATCATGTTTGCCGCGAAAATGATTATAGAGATTTCCAAGGCTGACGCCCGCCCGCGTAGCGATATCGCGGACGCCTGTCTGATGATAGCCGCGCTCAAGGAAACACATAACTGCGGCCTCCAAAATCTGGTTGCGACGCTTGGCTGTTGCCTTTTCCCGGATTGATTCCGGCTTCTTGGTGTCATCGGACATTTTTTCAACTTAATATTGAACGAACGATCGTTCATAGTATATGACACTCTATCGAATGCCACAAGGTGCAATGGATTCGGCGGCACAGGAAAGACTGGTCTATGACAGAAAAATCTTTGGAAACTCGGCAAAGACCGACCCGGCGATGGCTTTGGATTGGACTATCGTTGGCACTGTTTGTAGCGATCGTCGTCCTCCTGTTTGATACAGAAGATACAATTGATGTTCAGGCAACAACGACCTCACCTCCGCCACCGACCGTCTCCGTCGTCACAGTAGTTTCGGCAACCGTACAAGCGCGGGTTTCGGCGTTTGCCGAAGTTCGGCCTCGGTGGGATGCCAAGCTGCGATCTGCTGTGTCCGGGCGCATCATTGCGGTACACAACGCCGCTTTGGCAGGGACTAAGGTGGAACGGGGTGCCCCTTTGTTTTCAATCGAAAATGCACCTTATCAAAGCGCCGTTGCAGCCGCTGAGATGGAGCTTGAGCAAGCGGAACTGGCGTTATTGCGCGCGCAGAACAAAGTGACAGTCGCGCAACGACAGTTTGATCGGGATGAAACAGAACCGCCAAACGAACTGGCTGTGAATCTACCGCAATTGCGCATTGCCGAGAAAACCGTTGCAGCTGCACAGGCACGGCTGAATGCGGCGCGAAATGAACTGAAGGACGCGGAGGTTGTCGCCCCTTTTTCGGGATTTGTAACCCATCGCTTTGCCAGCCTGGGCCAGACGGTCAACCCAGGCGATGCCCTGATACACCTTTCGGACGACCAGCAATTCGAACTGGTCGCCGAGTTTAGTCAGGCGGACTGGGCGTTGTTGGATCATCCGATCTCTGGCGCCACTGCTGATCTGACACAGCGCTCGGGCGGAGCGTTGGGGCGGGCTCAAGTCCGGCGTGGAGGAGGGTTTCTGGATCAAGACACACGGCAGGTGCGGGTCTTTCTGGATGTCACAAAGCCCGATGAACGCATACTCGCCGGAGACTTCCTGCAGGTTCACATTCCCGGACGCCGAATCTCGGACACATTAACCCTACCCGAAAGCGTCCTGACCCGTGCGGGATACATTTGGATTGTAGACGATAAGGACCAATTGCAGAGGCTTAGCCCGAACATCCTGTTCCGCAGCGAAAGTACAGTGACGGTATCGGCTCCCGAAGGGACCGGCCCGTGGCGCGTGGCCAAAACACCTTTGGCCTCGTTTCTACCGGGTCAGCGAGTGACGCCGCAATCAGATGGGGGCTGAGCCATGCACGCTCTGACATCCTGGTTTATCCGAAATCCGGTCGCTGCCAATTTGATGATGGCGCTGATCCTATTTCTTGGGGTGCAAACGCTGCTGAACATTCGGATCGAAGGCTTCCCCCGCATTCCGCCGGAAAGTGTTACAATCGCGATCGAGTTTCCGGACGCTACAGCCGAACAGGTTGATGAATTGGTGACCCAGAAAGTTGAGCAGGCCCTCGAAGGTTTGGAGGGCGTGCGTAGTGTGATCTCACAATCCCAAAATGACCTAAGTGTCGTGACTGTCCGCCGCGCAGGTGGCCAGAAACTACAAGCCGTCCTGGATCGTGTCCGTATTCGGATCGACGGCTTGACTGATCTGCCTGATACTGCGCGCCGACCCGTGATCGAAGCCTCGGGTTTCGATTTCCCGGCGCTGTATCTGAACTTGTTCGGAGAAACAGACCCCGCCACATTGCAGAGCTTGGCACAACGCCTGAAAGAAGAGTTGCTGGCGCAACCGGAATTGTCGCGGTTGCAAATCTGGGGCCTGATACCGCGTGAATTACGCATCGAAATCGACCCGGCGTTGCTGCGCCACTATGGGTTGACGGTTTCGGATGTGACCCGCGCCATCGAAGGGAATTCGCTGGCCTTTCAGGCAGGTCGTCTGAGGACTGATGGCGGTACGATTTATCTGCGGGCCGATGACAGGGCGAAATACGTGCCGGAATACGCAGCTCTGCCGATTATCGAACGTGACGACGGGTCCTATGTGCCTTTGGGCGATATTGCCAAAATCGAAGACGGGTTTCAGGACGGCGAGTACCTGTTTCGCCTGAACGGCAAACCAACCGTAGGGATGGAGGTTCTGGTCGGGCAGAAGGAAAACCTGCTGGAGATCAGTGATGTCGTGCGCAGCACGGTTGACGAGTTCAGCCGACAACTGCCGTCGCAGGTTCAGGTCGAGGTCTGGGGTGATAGCGCTGGCTACATCTCGGACCGTCTGGCGCTGTTGCGCTCAAACGGGGTGCAGGGTTTGATCCTTGTGACCCTGATGCTGTCGATTTTCCTGAACGTGCGTTTGGCCTTCTGGGTTGCCATGGGCATTCCCGTTTCGGTCATGGGGGCGCTTGCTGTCTCGGGCTCGAAATGGGTGGACTATTCGCTGAACGATGTCACGACTTTTGGTCTGATCATTGCCTTGGGAATTCTGGTCGATGATGCCGTTGTAGTCGGCGAAAGTGTTTTTGAAGAACGCCGCAAGGGGAAGGACCCGATTAGGGACACGGAACGCGGCGTGCATCGCGTGGCCGTTGCGACCGTCTTTGGCGTGCTGACCACAATCGCAGCCTTTTTCCCGATGCTGTTGATCGACAATCCGCTGGGCAAGGTACTTGCCGGGTTCGCGGGCATCGTGATCCTGACGCTGATCTTTTCGCTTATCGAAAGCAAATTCATCCTGCCCGCCCATCTGGCGCAGGTTTCGATGCGGCAAGAGCGTCGATACCTGCTGACCCGCTTGTGGGGGCGGGTACAGGATTCTGCGCAGGGCGGGTTGTACTGGGTGCGGGATCGCATCTACCAGCCTTTGCTCGTCGCGGCGGTGCGTCAGCGCTATGCCGTGCTGATCTTGTTCATTGCCGCCGCAACGCTGGGGCTTGGCCTGATGTACAAGGGCAAGGTCAGGACGGTGTTCTTTCCCGAGGTGCCCGGTCAGGTCATCACGATGAACCTGGAAATGGATGCCCGCTCCCCCTTTGCACTGACCCGCACGAACGTGAATCGGATCGAAGCCGTGTTGAACGAGCTGAACGTCGAGCTTGCAGAAGAGGCGAGCATGTCTGCTCCACCCGTTCAGACAGTATTCACCATCATCAACAGCGCTGGAAATGCGCAAATTTTCGCTGAAATGATCCCGGTAGCTGAGCGTCCGAATGTCCCGATCCTTTCTGTGGTCCGCGAATGGCGCGACCGGGTCGGTGCGGTCGAGGGCGCCACCGAGTTGGAGTTCACCGGATCGGAAACGCTTGCCGGAGGGTTCCGAATCCGGTTGGCGTCAAAAGACGAAGACCTTCTGCAGCAAGCCAGCGCCGAAATGAAAGGTTTCCTGTCGAACATCGAGGGCGTGGCAAATGTAAGGGATGGGTTGGTGGGCGGCCAACCTGAACTGAAACTCCGCCTGCGCCCGGACGCGCGGCACCTTGGTTTTAACGCCGAGGCTCTGGCCAGACAGATTGGCTATGGGTTCGGCGGGGCCGAGTTGACCAAGGTCAGACGCGATGGGTCCGAAGTCCGCGTAGTCGTACAGAACGCGCGTGAAAACCGCGATACGTTGGCGGATCTGGTGCAGACCCGGTTGCGCAGCGCATCCGGCGCTTGGGTGCCGCTTGAGACCGTCGCCGAAATCGAGGGTACCTATGCCTCTGGCACTATCGATCGCCGTGACGGCAAGCGCATGAACATCGTAGCCGCGTCCATCGACCGCGACCTTGTTGCTCCCGAAGAGGTGGGGCAGGCGGTGTTCGAGCAGCTGGTCCCGAAACTCCGTGCCAAATATCCCAGCGTAACCGTCCTGCCGGCCGGTGAACTGGAAGAGATGGCCGATATAAGCGATGGCCTGAAGCGCGCGCTGTTGCTGGCAGCCGTTCTGATCTATGTGCTGATGGCCGTGCCGTTAAAAAGCTATTGGCAGCCTTTCGTCATTCTGGCCATCGTGCCATTCGGCTTTATCGCAGCCGCCGTCGGGCACCTGATCATGGATGTCTCGCTGTCGCTGTTTTCGTTCTTCGGCATGCTTGCTCTGACCGGTGTGATTGTGAACGACAGTCTGGTCATGATCACCCGCTACAATCAGGCGCGAGAGGAAGGTCAGCCCGTGAATCTGGCGCTGAGAAGCGCAGGCATTGGACGTTTCAAGGCGATCTTTCTGACCACCGCAACCACAGTGATTGGTCTGCTGCCTTTGCTGACCGAAACCTCTGAGCAAGCGCAGTATCTGATCCCTGCGGCAATCTCTTTAGCTTTTGGAGAACTCTTCGGCACAGCCCTCATGCTGCTGTTGGTGCCGGTACTGATCGCCATCACCGAGGATGTCATTGCCATTTTCAAGTCACCCCTTCCGCAGCCTTCTGAAGAAAGGACAAAGCCATGATACGGAACCTTCTAGCCCCTGCGTTCGCCGTGGTAACGCTTGCGACACCGGCCGCCGCCGAGGGTCTGAATGTGACTGTGGACGGCATCCGCAACGCCAACGGCAACATCGTGATCCTTGTATTCGATAACGCGCGCGCCTTTGACAGTTTGGATGTCTGGAGCGCCATTGACTACGCCCAGATTCCGTCACGTAAAGGCAGCGCCAGCCATGAGTTTTCTGGCCTGAATGCGGGCCCATACGCTGTGCTGTTGTTTCATGACGAAAACAAGGACGATGACCTGAACATGACTGAGACAAAACTGTTGGAGGGGCTGGGTTCAACAGGTGCCTCAGACCCTCAGGACGAGCCGGATTTCAAGGCTGCCTCGGTCTGGCCGGGCGATGTGCGTGTTCGCATTCACTATGATCAGTAATTCGACATGCTGACAGATCGAAAACTGACAATCGGCACGCTTCTGAGTGTGTTCCGCTGGCGCGTAGGGCTTACGTGGTTCCTGATCCTGGTTGAAACTGCCCTGACGGTTCTGATTCCGCTGTTCGTCGGCTTCGCCATAGATGGATTGCTGAGCGAAGATTTTGAGCCCTTTGTGCAGTTAGGTGCGCTCATGGTTGCCCTCACTATGATCAGCGTGATCCGGCGGATTTACGATACACGTGTCTACGGTATGATCCGTGTCGAATTGGGCAAGGCGCTTGCCGCGCGGTTTTCAAATCTTCCAATTTCGTCGCTGAACGCCCGGATCGGGATGGGGCGCGAACTGGCCGACTTTCTTGAAGAGATCCTGCCCTCGGCAATCGCGGGGGTGGTGCAGTTCGTCGTATCAGCAATTTTGCTGTTTTACTTCTCGCCAGTTCTGGCCCTGTCTGCCTGTGGGGTTCTTGTCGGAATGATATCTGTATACGCTCTGTTTCATTCGACGTTTTGGCAATGGAACCGTGCGCTGAATGAGCAAATGGAGCATCAGGTCAGTGTTCTGGAACAACGACGTGACCGTCCGGTTTTCGTCCACCTGAGTAAACTGCGCCGGTTCGAAGTAAAGCTCTCGGATACCGAAGCCGTTCTTTATGGCGTAATCTTCATTCTGTTAATAGGTCTGCTCCTATTCAACCTGTGGTTCGCGACCCAAAACCTGGATGCGACACCGGGCATGATATTTTCGATTATCAGCTATTCGTGGGAGTTTGCGGAAGCCGCACTTGCTTTGCCCGTCACCTTACAATCCTGGTCTCGCCTGTCAGAAATTACGACCAGGTTGCAGAGCGATTGATCAGGCTTGCATACCATAAATGGCGTGATACGGGATTTGTAATCAGGAAGTAACCAGTCCATTCCGGTCGTGCGCAGCCTAGCTAAAGGAGGGGTAAGAAGAGCTGATAAACTAGAGCTTTGTGAATTCAGACAAAGCCTGCAACGGGCGCATTATGACTGAAGATCGGGCGTCGCGCTGTAATCGTTCGATGAGCTTCTTGAATATGGCCGGATTTCAATAGCAGATTCAGGTAAGTCAGCTCCAATAGGTCACGCTGTGCGCGGCTGCCACCCAGACGAGCGTGATCTGCCATGACCGGAGTCAGCTGTTGCAGCGCATCCGTCCAATCTTGTCGCGCAATCGCACCCCAAGCACGTGCCACCGGGCGAACAAGATCTGCCGCATAACCCAAGCTTGTTTCGGTCAGAACCGCAAGGCGTTCTCCTTCCCCTGCCATTGCATGAGCCAGCGCGCCATGTATGTCCGCAAAACTCATGCCTGGGTTTGGAAAAAACCGTGATGCGTATTCGCTCAGGTCGCGCCAAAGTTTGGGCGCAACTGTTAGACCCGCAATTTCAGTGCGGTGCAAAAGTGCAGCAGCATCGGTTAGAACATTTATCGGCAAAGAATAGGACGCTGCGGGTGCGATAGCCCCCTCGTAAATCGTCCATAGCTCAGCCTCATCCCCTTGCTCCAAAGCCCACAGAGCGCGATGCCAACTTAAGTGGCCGTGCAATACCGAGCGCACATCATAATCCGCGATCCAGTCGGCAAGGTATGCGCGACCGGCCTCTCCATAACCTTGCTCGTAGAGCGTGTGCGCTTTGAAGTGTGACGCGTTTGCATTGGCGTTGTTCAAAGCGAGCGAGCCGTCCATCATGGACATGGCCTCATCAAGCCGCCCAACTTCGCACAGCGCCTGACCGTGTACGCTCATAACCCACCAGTCTTCGCCCAAGGCATCAAATAATTTGGTCGTGTAGGCAAGTTGCGTGCTTTCCCGACCAGGCTCACCCGATGTCCCAATCAAACCAAAAATGTTGGTACAGATCTGCGCGACAAGGACATCGCGGGGGTGATGAGCAGCGTGCTTCAGAACTGCGTTTCGTGCCTGTGAGACACGTCCCTGAAGTAAGAGATCGAATACCGCGAGATGACCCACTTCGCGCTCAGTCAACCCAGGTGCGCAAGCGCGGGCCGACGCCATTGCCTCTTGAGCGCCAGACATATCGTTTTCATACATTCGAGCTCGAGCAAGCCCAACGTGACCGAGGGCGAAGCCGGGATCGGCCGTGATGGCGGCGGAAAAAGCTTCGCTTGCACCAAACGTTGCTGCAAGGATGTGATCAAGCCCCGCGACATAGGCGTCCCGCGCCTCTGGCAGGCTGGTCGTCAGCGTCAGTCCATATCGGTCAACCAGCATCTCCATACTCCCACTTTCGTCAGCATACTCAAACGTGCGTGCTCGCAACTGCCCAACGCTAGCATAAAAAGCGAAACCATAAGCACTATTGTGGATAATCGATTGCTATAAGGATCGAACCATCGGTTAACGGGCTGGCCTTCTGGCCTTCACTACTGATTGAAAAGAAATTGATTGAACCAAGCGTGCCTCATAGCCTTTCTTTGCCAATAGGGTTGTCCTAAGGAGGCACAGTGATGAGGTGCACATTGCCTACCAAGTATATGGCGATGGCTTTCTCGCTACGTTTGACGGACCCGGCCAGGCGATCCATCGTGGCAAGGCGATTGGCGATGCCATTTCCAAGCTGAATCTGGAAGTTCGCATAGGGGTTCACACAGGCGAAGTCGAAGTTTCTTTGCATTATGTGCGCGGAATTGCCGTTAACATTGCAGCGCGTATCTCTGAATTGGGCGGAGGCGGCGACATCGTCGTTTCCAGAACAGTAAAAGATCTGGTGGCTGGGTCCGGTTTGGACTTCGAAAGTCTTGGAACAAAAGAACTGAAGGGCTTATCCGAAGACTGGCAAGTTTATGAAGCGGTCTAAAGGCATCTCTAGCCATTCCACCCAACAGCTTTTGGAAGTCACAAATTAAACATCAAATGATGACGGCGCGAGGGGGCGAGCAGACCTTCATTAGCCTTAAATTGTGGTTTTCACCCAATCAATGTGAACGGCGGATTTGGCCTCAAAGCCGCCGAATAGCAGCGTGCTAGCCACCTCGGCACGAATGCTTCGGAGCTGGGCATCGCCTAATGTGTAACCGCTCTTTGAACGTCCGACATCGTTGATCCATTTGCCAAACGCATACTTTTTAGCCAATTTGCGACAATGGAGTTTCTCGACGTCAGCCACAACAGTTTCCTCGTCGCCATGTCCTGCATTGTTGCCTTCGTGGCAGGGTTTACAGGATTGTCGATGACGCGAGATCTTTCGACGAAGCCGGTCTTTGAAAAGAAGGCCTCGGTGGCTCTTGCGGCTGTTTCGCTTGGCGGTGGAATCTGGGCCATGCACTTCGTGGCCATGCTCGGGCTTCAGATGCCGATCCTGTTCTATTACGACGCTGCAATCACACTTGTGTCTGCGCTTGTCGCGATCCTGCTCGTCGGAGCTGCGCTTATTCTGTTGCATTTCACCGAACGCAACCGCGCCACGATTGCGATGGCAGGAGGCGTTGTTGGGTTGGGCATCTTGGCGATGCACTATATTGGCATGGCTGGCTTGGAGCTTTGCCGGGCAGTGTATACGCCCAGTGGCGTCATCTTGTCCTCGATTGCTGCAATAGCGCTTTGTATGCTGGCTTTCGCGATTGCCTACGGGCAGCGAACAAACAGAAACATTTTGCTGGGCACTTTGTGTTTTGCAGCGGCGGTTTGCACCGTTCATTTTCTTGCTCTGGCGAGCACCCGTTTCGTCGCCGTGCCAAGTGGGGTTGAGTTTGGCCCGTTGATGAGCAATGAGACGCTGGCCATTGGCGTAATCCTGTTCAGTTTCATCATATTTGGTGCTTGCTTGTGGGTCAGCGTGACCTATTTGCCTGGATCTTCGAGGAAAGACCCGGAGCCAACAGAAGCGGCCGTGGATGTAAAACCATTGCTGCAAATTCCTTGCGAACGGGATGGTGGAAAGGTCTTCATCTCTGCCGAAGATGTGTTGTTTTTGCGCGCGGATGGGCACTACACCCAAGTTTACACCGAAACGGATCGGTTGTTTTGTGTCTGGCCAGTGACCGAGGCCGCCAAGCGATTGGTGCCCACCGGATTTCTCCAGACCCACCGCAGCTACCTTGTCAATCCTCAGCGCGTGGCGCGGTTTGAGCGCACCAAGGATAAGGGCCGATGCCTGTTCGACGGGGATGGTTTGCCACCCGCGCCGGTCAGTCGATCCAAACTCAAGACGGTTCAGGATGCGCTTGCATCGCAGGTCGGTGCAATTCGTGCGACCTAGGGCGCATTTCGTGCAAAATACCTGTTTTTTGTTGATTTACTGAAGCGTCGCCATCCAAGCGCATGCAGTGATCCTTTCAGCCAGAACATTTGCTTGAAGGGAGGAGAGCCGATGATTCCAGCGGCATTCGAATACTACAGACCCAAGGACATGGCCGGTGTGCTGTCGATCCTGGAAGAGCATGGCGATGATGCCCGCGTCATGGCCGGTGGGCACAGCCTGATTCCGATGATGAAGCTGCGGATGGCGGATGTGCCGCATCTGATCGATCTTCAGGATGTTGGCGGCATGTCTGATATCGAGATCGGAGGTGACAGTATTCGCATCGGTGCGATGGTCACCCAGCACGCGATTATTGATCACGACGCACTGGCTGACGCCGCTCCGATTCTGCGCGAAGCTGCCCTTCAGATCGCAGACCCGCAAGTCCGATACATGGGGACAGTTGGTGGCAACGTGGCCAATGGCGACCCCGGCAATGACATGCCCGGCCTGATGCAGTGCCTGGATGCGCGTTTCACTGTCGAGGGTCCTGACGGGGAACGCGAAATCGCTGCCCGCGAGTTTTACGAAGCCGCCTACATGACCGCTCGGGAAGACGAAGAAGTGTTGACTGCAGTCACCATCCCAACGCCGCATGGCGGTTACGCCTATGAAAAACAAAAGCGCAAGATTGGCGATTATGCTACCGCTGCTGCTGCAGTCCAGATCGTGAAAGAAGGTGGCACCTGTGCCTCCGCCTCGATTGCAATGACCAATCTGAGCGACACACCGGTCTTTTCCGAGGCGGCTGGGGCCGCTCTGGTTGGCACCGGCGTCGATGCAAATGCCATTAAGACCGCTGTGGCCGCCATGCTCGGTGATATCGACCCCACCGAGGACAACCGCGGCCCCGTCGCTTTCAAGAAACACGTGGCAGGTATCATTCTGACCCGCGCCATTGAGCGCGCCTGGTCGCGTGCGTGAGGAGATCGTCCGATGTCAAAGAAACAACACTACAAGATCACGGTGAACGGCAAGGAAGAGGAATTCCTTGCCGAGCCACGCGAACTTCTCATCTACACGCTGCGCGAGCGGCTCAACATCACCGGCCCGCATATTGGCTGCGAGACTTCCCATTGTGGCGCTTGCACCGTCACCATTGATGGCAAATCAGTCAAGTCCTGCACCATGTTCGTGGCACAGGCTGATGGTAAGGATATCACAACCATCGAAGGCATCGGTGGGCCTGACGCGCTGCACCCGCTGCAAGAGACGTTTAAGGAACATCACGGGCTGCAATGCGGTTACTGCACACCGGGCATGATCACACGCGCGGCAAAGTTGCTCGAAGAGAACCCGAACCCGTCCGAGGAAGAGATCCGTTTTGGCATGGCAGGTAATATCTGCCGCTGTACCGGGTATCAGAACATCGTGAAGTCCATCAAAGCCGCAGCGGCCGAGATGAATGCAGCCAAGGAGGCGGCCCAATGAATGACATGACACCAGATCGTGAGGAACGCACCGCGAACCTCAAGGGCATGGGCTGTTCGCGCAAAAGGGTGGAAGATGCCCGCTTTACTCAAGGCAAGGGCAACTACGTCGATGACGTGAAGCTTGACGGGATGCTCTTTGGAGATTTCGTCCGCTCTCCCTACGCTCACGCACGGATCACCAACATCGATACGGCGGCAGCGCTTGAAGTGCCCGGCGTTCTCGCTGTGCTGACCGCCAAGGACCTTGAACCGCTCGGCCTCCATTGGATGCCGACGCTGGCCGGCGACAAGCAGATGGTTCTGGCCGATGGCAAGGTTCTGTTTCAAGGCCAGGAAGTGGCGTTTGTGGTCGCCGAAGACCGCTATGCGGCGGCAGATGGAATCGAGGCCGTCGAAGTCGAATACGAAGAGCTTGAGGTTCTGGTCGATCCGTTCAAGGCGATGGAATCACAGATAGTTCTGCGTGAAGACACCGTGGGCGAGGATGGCAAACCAATCGATGGAGCACATGGTCCTCGAAAGCATCACAACCACATCTTCACGTGGGAAGCGGGCGACAAGGGTCCAACATTCGAGACAATCGACAATGCCGAGGTCGTTGCCGAAGAGACCATGTATTACCACCGTACGCACCCATGCCCACTGGAAACCTGCGGCTGTGTCGCCTCAATGGACAAGGTCAATGGCAAGCTGACTCTTTGGGGCACGTTCCAGGCGCCCCATGCTATCCGCACTGTGGTCAGCCTGATTTCCGGGATCGAGGAACACAATATCCGTGTGATCTCTCCCGATATTGGCGGCGGGTTTGGAAATAAGGTTGGGGCCTATCCGGGCTATGTGTGTTCGGTCGTCGCCTCCATCGTCACCGGCAAGCCGGTAAAGTGGATCGAAGACCGGATGGACAATCTGATGACCACCGCCTTTGCCCGCGACTATTGGATGAAGGGCCGCATTTCTGCCACCAAGGACGGCAAGATCACCGGGTTGCATTGCCATGTGACAGCGGACCATGGTGGATTTGACGCCTGCGCCGACCCAACCAAATTCCCGGCGGGTTTCATGAATATCTGCACCGGATCTTACGATATCCCGACTGCATTCCTTGAGGTTGATGGCGTCTACACCAACAAAGCGCCGGGCGGGGTCAGCTACCGTTGTTCCTTCCGCGTGACAGAGGCGGTTTATTTCATCGAACGGATGATCGAGGTGCTGGCGATCGAGTTGAACATGGACGCGGCAGATTTGCGCCGGATCAACTTCATCAAGAAAGAGCAATTCCCCTATCAGGCTGCGCTTGGCTGGGAATATGACTCTGGCGATTATCACACTGCCTGGGACAAAGCGCTCAGCACCGTCGACTACGAGGGATTGCGCAAGGAACAGGCCGAGCGTGTAGAGGCGTTCAAACGGGGCGAAACGCGCAAGCTCATGGGAATCGGTCTCAGTTTCTTCACTGAGATCGTGGGTGCTGGCCCAGTGAAGAATTGCGATATCCTGGGTCTCGGCATGTTCGATAGCTGCGAAATTCGCATCCATCCCACGGGCTCTGCAATTGCACGGCTTGGAACGATTTCGCAGGGGCAAGGCCACGCGACGACATTCGCACAGATACTGGCCTCCGAGATCGGATTACCTGCCGATAGCATCACCATCGAAGAGGGCGACACCGATACCGCGCCCTATGGTCTGGGCACCTACGGCTCGCGCTCGACCCCGGTTGCCGGGGCGGCTACGGCCATGGCTGGCCGCAAGATCCGCGCCAAGGCGCAGATGATCGCGGCCTATCTGTTGGAAGTGCATGACGATGACGTCGAGTTCGACGTCGACCGTTTCGTGGTCAAAGGAGCGCCCGAGCGGTTCAAGACCATGAAAGAAATCGCGTTCGCCGCCTACAATCAGGCCATTCCAGGGATTGAGCCAGGGCTTGAAGCGGTTAGCTACTATGACCCGCCGAACATGACTTATCCGTTCGGTGCCTATGTCTGCGTGATGGATATTGATGTGGATACAGGCGTGCCAGACATCCGCCGCTTCTACGCGCTGGACGATTGCGGTACCCGGATCAACCCGATGATCATCGAAGGACAGGTGCATGGCGGCCTGACCGAAGCACTCGCCGTCGCTTTGGGCCAGGAAATCGCCTATGACGATCAGGGCAACGTGAAGACGGGCACGCTGATGGATTTCTTCCTGCCGACGGCATGGGAGGTTCCGAACTACGAGACCGACTACACCGTCACGCCGTCGCCACATCATCCCATCGGCGCGAAGGGCGTGGGCGAAAGTCCGCATGTGGGCGGGGTGCCATGCTTCTCCAACGCGGTGCAGGATGCGTTCCGGGCCTTTGGTCTGCGGCATACCAACATGCCACATGATCACTGGCGGATCTGGAAGACCGCCAATGAGCTTGGCCTGCACGGCTAAAGGCGAAAGGCAGGGCGGAGACGTTCCGCTCTGCCCGGAGACACACATGACCTGGACCGATTTACAATCCGCTCTTGAAGGGCAGGGCTATGTCGCATCCGACGACCTAGCAGTTGCTCTCCATTTGGCGCTGACGTTGGAGCGGCCCCTTCTTCTGGAGGGCGCCGCGGGCGTAGGTAAGACAGAGGTCGCGCGCACCCTGAGCGATGCGCGCGCCACCAAATTGCTCCGACTGCAATGCTATGAGGGGCTCGACGCCGCGCAGGCCATCTACGAATGGAACTACCAGCGGCAATTGCTGACGATCCGCGCCGCCGCCGAAGATGGTGAGACGGGCAAAAGCGTTGAGGAGCGTATTTTTTCCCGTGATTTCCTGTTGGAACGCCCTCTATTGGCCGCCATTACCCAGGACACGCCGCCTGTTTTGTTGATTGACGAAATTGACCGCGCTGATGTGGAATTCGAAGCCTACTTGCTGGAAGTTCTGGCCGACTATCAAGTGACTGTGCCAGAACTCGGCACCATCACGGCCTCTAGTAAGCCGATCGTGATCCTGACATCAAACGGCACACGCGATCTATCCGATGCACTGCGTCGTCGCTGCCTTTACACCTATGTCGATTATCCGGACCGACAGACAGAACTTGCAATCCTCAAAGCCCGCTGCCCTGCGATTGAGGCGCGTCTTGGCGCGCAAGTCGTAGGCTTTGTACAAAAGCTTCGCGAGGAGGAACTGGAAAAGACACCCGGCATCGCTGAGATGCTCGATTTTGCTGCCGCCTTGATGGGACTTGGGATTGCGGATCTGACCAACGATCCAACCGTGTTGCACTCCACCTTAACCACGCTGCTGAAAACTCAAAGCGATCAGGCACAGATCACCGCCGAAGTCGCGGCCCGTATCGCGGGGAAGGCCGCATGAGCCGGGTTACCAAATTTGCGGCGCGTGATCCGGGGCCAGCGGCCCGTGTCGCCGGGTTCATTGCGCATTTGCGCCAGAACGGCCTGCGCCTAGGTGTGGCAGAGGCAGAGCTTGCCTTGCTTGCCCTCGGCGAGGTCAATGCCGCTGTCCCGAATGAAAGCCGTCGCGCGTTACGGGCCATCTGCACAGGATGCAAGGATGAGGCCGAACGGTTCGACAGCCTCTTCGATAGTTTTTGGATGGATTCCGGTCGGGTGAAGCAAAGGGCCGTGCCCAAAGCGCAGTCTGCGCTCAGCGATGACGTGCATTCCTCTCGTCAAGCCAAGGGTCAGGATATGGGCGCATCGGGCAGCGCCATCGCTCCTGATTCCGGTGACGGCGAGGCCGACAGCGATGGCACCGGTAAACTTATCGCAACTCAGCAACGCAATCTCAGCCGCCGCGATCTGCGTGATCTGGTCCGCGCGGATGATATCGCAGAGGCCGAAGCAGTTGCGCGTCGCATCGGTGCCGCTTTGCGCGATCGACGTTCGCGCCGTCGGATCGCCGCCCGCAAAGGCGACCGCCTGCATTTTCGCAAGACCATTCGCCTGAGCCTTGCGACAGGAGGGGAACCTCTGCAGCTCTTGCGCAAGTCTCGCCCTGATCGCAGCCGCAAAATCGTAGCGCTTTGCGATGTATCGGGATCGATGAGCGTCTATGCGCAAGTTTTTCTTGCTTTTCTCGCTGGGCTGATGCGCGCTGACAAAGATGCCGACGCTTATCTTTTTCACACACGGCTGGTACGCATCACTGAAGCATTGCGCGACAAAGACGCACTGCGTGCAATTGGTCGGATGTCGCTGATGGCAGATGGCTTCGGCGGTGGATCAAAGATCGGGCCATCGTTGCAACGCTTTGCCGATACCTATGCGCGGCGCTTTGTAGATGGCCGGTCTGTCGTAGTGATCTTGTCGGACGGCTATGATACCGAGCCGCCCGCAATCCTGGCAGCAGCGCTTGAGAAGCTGAGAAAACGCGGCTGTAAGATCATCTGGCTCAATCCACTGAAGGGTTGGAGCGACTACGCGCCCGTAGCTGGCGGAATGGCTGCGGCCTTGCCTTATCTCGACCTTTTTCAACCGGCCAACACCCTTGCCGATCTTGCCGCCCTGGAACCAAAATTGGTGACGCTATGAGTCCGGCAGAGATCTTAGACACGGACCTTGCCGATGCGGCACAAGACCTGCGTGACCGGCAAGAACCTTTCGCCTTCGCGACAATCGTGCGCACTGCGGGGGCGACGGCGGCCAAGCCGGGTGCCAAAGCGCTGCTCAGCGCGGACGGGACAATCCTGCATGGATGGCTTGGTGGCGGATGCACGCGTGGCGCAGTCAAACGCGCTGCAGTAGAGGCTTTGCGCGCCGGTCAGCCGCAACTGGTTTCTGTCGCGCCCGAGGAACTCCTGGAAGAAATGGGCGTGATAGCGGGGGATGAGATCGACGGGACGCGCTTTGCGCGCAATGGTTGCCCGTCAAAAGGCACCGTCGACATTTTTATCGAGCCCTGTTTGCCAATGCCCGAACTTGTCGTGCTTGGCGCATCCCCTGTGGCCCAAGCGCTTAGTTCCCTGGCACCGCAATTCCACTGGTCGGTTTCTGGCACCACGTCGGCTGATACGACGTGCAATCGACGCCGCTTCGTTGTCATTGCGACGCAAGGCCAAGGAGATCTGGACGCGCTCAAATCCGTACTGACAGATTTGCCCGACTATGTTGCCTTCGTCGGAAGCGCTCGGAAATTCGCGACACTGGCTGAAAAACTAAAGACCGCCGGCATAACGCCCGAGGCCATCAACACCGTCCACGCCCCGGCGGGTCTGGACCTGGGGGCGGTCACGCCCGAGGAAATAGCGCTGTCGATCCTTGCGCAGTTAGTCCGTGTCAGACGGCAGACTGTGGGGCTTGCCGATGGCTGATGTTGCAGCGATCCTTCTGGCCGCCGGTCTTTCCCGTCGCATGGGGGCGCAAAACAAGCTGCTGTTACCAATAGACGGCGTGCCGATGATCCGCCGGGTAGCCATGGTTTACTTAGGTGCCATTGATACTGACCTGACGGTGGTAACAGGACATGAGGCGAGCGCCGTGCGCCGGGCATTATCAGGGCTAGCTGTTTCTTTGGTTCACAATGCAAACTTCACCAGCGGCCAGCAGAGCTCGGTTGCCACGGGATTGCATTGTGCACCTGACGCCCATCTGCTTCTGATCGGCTTGGGTGATCAGCCGCTATTGACCACTCAGGATCTGCAAGATCTGATTGCCGCTCACGTTGCAGGTGATGCGACTAAAGTGACGATACCTGTCCATAACGGCGCACGAGGCAATCCAATTACTATCCCGCAGCTATTGCGCCGGCGATTGCTGGAAAACCCCGCACGCCCCGGCTGCTTGGGCTTCACGCGCGATCATCCCGAACATGTACAAGCCGCTAAGCTGCCATCGCCAGGGTTCTACACCGATGTCGATACCCCGGATGACTATGCGACCCATTTGGAAACCGCGAACGAGCCGATCTCATGAGCCGACTTCTGATCTGGATGCGCGGGCGTCTTAAATCGCTCGAAATGACCACTGAACAAGCAGACAACATAAGATTTCCCTGTTGCTAAGAAGGACTAGACTATGGAACTGAACGACGAAATCATCATCAACGCCCCGAAAGATCGCGTCTATGCGGCACTGAATGATCCCGAGGTGTTGAAACAATGCATCCCGGGTTGTGAAGAACTAATCAAGCATTCTGATACTGAACTGGAGGCCAAGGTCTTGCTTAAAGTAGGGCCCGTAAAGGCGCGGTTCGGAGGCAATGTCACCCTGGACCAGACCGGCGCCCCTGATGCATTCTCTCTGTCTGGTCAGGGCAATGGTGGTACCGCTGGTCATGCAAAGGGTGGCGCAGATGTGACGCTGAGTGCAGACGGCGACAAAACGATCCTGCGCTATGAAGCCAAGGCCGAGATTGGCGGAAAACTGGCTCAGCTCGGCAGTCGTTTGATCCAGAGCACAGCCAAGAAGCTCGCTGGAAAATTCTTCAAGTCCTTCGCTGATGTAGTGAATGAAGGCGCGATGATTTGATCTTATTGGGTGGAGATGAAGCGGTTCTTTGAGCTTGCTCCACCCGCTAACGATCCGAATGGAAATTTGCACCGTTCCAGCAACAACAAACGCGCTGAAAAGGTGTTAGGGATTCCGATGATCTTAGCCATTTCGTGTACTGCTGCGATCGGCGCTTAACCAAAACCTTTCCTTCGTACATAGGCGTCGCGATTAAGATTCTTTAGATAGCAGGCATCTTCGAGATATTACTCAAAGCGATGGTATCGAAAGTGAAACAATCCTATCGCTTTGCCGTCAACTTCTGCGATCCTACGGTTAAAGTAACAGAACGACTAGATAAAAGCAGTTCTAAAGATGCCTTGTAGATCTCTTCGCTCACAGAGGTCTTGTAGAAATTCTGATAGTCAGCCCACAAACGGTGCCAATGCTCCGGCTTATTGCTCTGAGAAGGCGGATGGTCCGCTCACTCATTGTACACTTCTGTGGTTCGGGTGTTTTGCACTATGTGTCTCAGTTTCTGAGGGCTGTAGCACACTGCGAGTCAGGGGTGGGTTCTGTCCCCTTGATTTTATTGTGTCTTTGGAAGCTCATGGCTGGGGTGGTAGGATTCGAACCTACGATACACGGTACCAAAAACCGCTGCCTTACCACTTGGCTACACCCCAACGGTGAGCGGCTATCTACGACTGTTGCTTTCAGGGTTCAAGGGCTTTTTTGGACAATTTTGATGTGGATATGCAATTTAGTTTGATGGCGGTTGGATCGTCGGGATGGTCGAATATGGGTCAGGCGTTTGTTTGAGGCGAAGCTAGATCTCTAAAACGAAAATCCAACTGGCAATCCTTGGTTTTGCGGTCGCGAGATACAATCCGCAATGCGCTACAACGCTCGTTCCTGCGATTGCGTTTCAATAGCACAAGAATTGGATTAAATTATTGATTAATAGCGATAAAAATTACCTTTATCAGTTGAATGTCTTTGGCTTCGGACCTAGCTAGATAAAGTCCGCTAACCAGCACGAAAAAGGAGCGAGCAATGAAATTGAACCCGCAAGTTGCAGAAGCATTGAATAAGCAGATCAACAATGAGCTCCACGCTTCGTACACCTACTTGGCGATGTCGGCTTATTTTGAGGCGCAGGATCTGCCTGGATTCGCCAGTTGGTTTCGGGGGCATTCTGCCGAAGAGGAAACCCATGCAATGCTTATATTCGACTTTATCGCCAAGCGGGGTGGGAGGGTAAATCTCGACGGCATCGCAAAACCGCAAACGGACTATGAATCACCCGTTGATGTACTGGAGCAGGCGCTGGCGCAGGAGCAAACCGTGACGGGTCAGATCAACGCGTTGTTTGAGCTGGCGCATGAGGTCAAAGAATACAGCACACAGAATATGCTGAACTGGTTCCTGGCCGAACAGATAGAGGAAGAAGACCTGTTCACATCGATCCTGGATAAGGCCAAGGCGGCCAGCGGGGACCGATGGAACCTGCTGTTGTTGGATCAGGAACTGGCCAAACGCGGCAGCGCTGCAGGCGCGGAGTAGCTCAGTCGGCGCTGTCGCGCACGCACGTCATTCCCGAATCTCGGCGGGGTCGACCCCCCAAAGATTGCTTTTCAGGGTCCAGCCCCGATAGCCGCCTGCCGAGATGCGGCACCAATCGGGTGAGCACTTTTCAAGCCGGGCGACGACGCCGGTTTCAAAATGCGCGTTCACCTGCGACTTGGGATCGGGCATCGCGTAAACCGGCAGCAAGTCGGCTTCGATAAGGACTGTCCGCACACCTGAAAGCAGCGCGTAATGCACCCAACCCCCGGCACCGTCGCGATCCTGAACCTTGCGCCAGTTTCCATATTCGGCCGTGATCTGCAGCGGCATGCCACGGCGTTTGAACACCCAATCGATTCGGTGAGTCAGCGAAGGGCCGCGACGGACATTACCCTCGGCGGCTTTCATCGAGACATATCGTGGAAGCGGTAGATTCGTCACTGGACCGCGTTTTTCCTGCGCGGACACGGCCACTGCGCCGAGCACGAGCAGGAAAACCGATATCAACACCACAAAATGGCGGTTCACTGAAAAACTAGCACTCACTGCCTGTCTGCTCTTATGCCTGTGGATCGTATGCAAAAAAGGTTGAGACGATGCCCAAGGGGTTCTTGTGCCCCGTGTAATCCTGCGCCACGATGCCATGGCGCGCGGCAGTTTGCAAAGCGGTAGGAGGGTCAAGGTGCCAAGAGAACGTCTGAGTGTTGTCGTTACGCGACGGTTGCCCGAAGCGGTGGAAACACGGCTAAGCGAGCTTTTCGATGTAAAACTGCGTGACACCGACGATCCCATGACTCGCGAAGAGCTGGTGGCGGCAGTGAACACAGCAGATGTGTTGGTTCCGACGATAACCGATACAATTGATGGCGGTATCCTGGGGCAGGCTGGTGAGAAATTGCGACTGATCGCCAATTATGGTGCCGGTGTCGACAATATTGATGTGGCGACGGCGAGGCAGCGCGGGATCCTTGTCTCGAACACACCAGGAGTACTGACTGACGATACTGCAGATATGACTATGGCTCTGATCCTGGCGGTTACACGACGTATCCCCGAGGGGTTAGGCGTGATGCAAAAGGGCGATTGGGCCGGTTGGGCCCCGACGGCCTTGCTGGGTGGCCGGGTCGGTGGTCGCCGCTTGGGTGTTCTTGGGATGGGCCGGATAGGGCAGGCCGTTGCGCGACGTGCAAGCGCGTTTGGAATGCAGGTTCACTATCACAACCGCCGCCGGTTGCGCCCCGAGATTGAACAGGAACTGGAGGCGACCTACTGGGATAGTCTTGATCAGATGGTGGCGCGGATGGACGTCATCTCGATCAACTGCCCGTCGACCCCTTCGACCTTTCATTTGATGAATGCGCGGCGTTTGAAATTGATGAAACCCACGGCCGTGATCGTGAATACATCACGCGGTGAAGTCGTCGATGAGAACGCCCTGACACGCATGATCCGCGCCGGTGAGATCGCAGGCGCTGGTCTGGATGTTTATGAACAGGGCACGGATGTGAACCCACGCCTCCGGCAATTGCCGAATGTGGTGCTGCTGCCTCATATGGGCTCGGCTACGCTTGAGGGTCGGATCGAGATGGGTGAGAAAGTCATTATCAACATCAAGACCTTCGAAGACGGTCATCGCCCGCCAGATCAGGTTGTGCCTGCAATGCTTTAGGCTGTGGCCTGAGAAAAGGGGAACGCAATGGTTCAGGCAACCGCTTTGCCGCGAAACGAGGCCGGGATCGACACGGCGCTGGGAATTCTGAAGCAGAGGTTCGCAGGCCGGCTGCAATCTGGTGCTGCGATCTGCGAGCAGCACGGGCACACGACAACGTGGATTGAAAACCAGAGTCCGGACGCAGTCGTCTTCCCGCATTCAACCGAAGAAGTGGCCGATATCGTCAGGACCTGTGCCGAGCACAAGGTGCCAGTCATCCCGTTCGGAACAGGCACCTCACTCGAAGGTCATGTAAACGCTCCTGCTGGTGGCATATCCGTCGATCTGAGTCAGATGAACAAGATATTGGCGGTCAATGTCGGTGATCTAGATTGCGTTGTCCAACCGGGTGTCACCCGAGCTGAATTGAACACCCATCTGCGGGATCAGGGGTTGTTCTTCCCGATTGATCCGGGCGCGAATGCGTCGCTAGGTGGCATGGCCGCGACACGCGCGTCTGGCACCAATGCTGTGCGTTATGGGACAATGAAAGACAATGTGCTTAGTCTTGAGGCCGTGATGCCGGACGGGCAAGTGATCCGCACCGGGCATCGTGCGCGCAAATCTTCGGCGGGTTTTGATCTGACCCGCTTGCTAATCGGTGCCGAGGGCACGCTGGGAATAATCACCGAAATCACATTGCGATTGCAGGGTATCCCCGAGGCCATCAGTTCAGCTCGCTGTTCGTTTCCATCGGTGGATGCAGCCTGTCAGGCTGTGATGATGACTATTCAGTATGGTATCCCGGTTGCGCGGATCGAATTGCTGGACCAGATGTCGGTCAAAGCTGCAAACGCTTATTCGGGACTGGATTTGCCAGAAACGCCACTGCTGCTGCTGGAATTTCACGGTTCGGACAGCGGTGCAGCGGAACAGGCAGAGACTTTTGGCCAAATCGCGGAAGAATTTGGTGGCAGCGATATCACCACCACCACGACAACCGAAGAGCGCAACAAGCTGTGGCAGGCCCGGCACGATATGTATTGGGCCAGCTTACAACTGCGCCCAGGCGCGCGGGGCATTTCTACGGATGTATGTGTTCCGATCTCGCGTTTGGCCGAATGTGTGACCGCCGCACAGGATAAGGCCGCTGAATTGGGTTTGCTGGCCCCAATCGTGGGTCATGTTGGTGACGGTAACTTCCATACACTTCTGTTAATCGACATGGATGACGAAAAAGAGGTCGCAAGTGCAGAGGAATTCGTCGGTTGGCTAAATGATCTTGCAATTGCGATGGAGGGCACCTGTACCGGAGAACACGGAATCGGGCAGGGTAAACGCCCCTATCTGGTGAAAGAACTTGGTGCGGCGACAAATTATATGGCGGCGATCAAAGCAGCGCTGGATCCCGATAACATCATGAATCCGGGCAAGGTACTTTGACCGCGATTGTTGGGTTCGGCCATAACAGCGCCTCAATTTTAGGTGAATGATCTAGGAAAGAGCAGTATTTGATTCCGAGGTTATTCATGGGCGCGTTGCGTTTCATTGGGTTTTTGCTGATTGCCGTCGTGGTTGTCGTAGGTCTGGATTATTATCAGCAGGATAAGAAAGTCGAAGGCAGGTTGTCCTTCAACGGATATGTCGACACGATTAATCAGCGGTTCAACTTATATCAGGCGGAGCTAGCCGCGGAAGAAGTTGAACGCGAAAGGCAGAAGCGTTGGCGTGAGGGGGCCAAGCCGTACCTGCCGGATTCGGGCGAAGGCTGGGTGCGTCGTTCGATCGTGGATGCAGATTTTACACGCGATGCCCGAGAAGGTGTTTTGCAGGACGGAATAAGTGAAGCTGCTCGTCCAATTGCAAAAAGAGTTGCTGTGCAAGAGACCGAACAACTGGCCAGAAAACTCGATAATTCTAGTTGGGTCTACGAAAGCGGCGAGCATACGGTCTGGCTACAGGCGAAACTCAGGAAAGACGCTAAATCCAATACACTGACTGGCAACATCGTCAGGTCTGTCGAAGGGTTGGGCGCAGGATCGAGTGGCTACACTCCATTCGGCATAATTGGTGGTGCTGCGTATTTCAGGTTTGAAAACAGCCGATACAAACCCGTCACAGTGAAAGATCGAAAGTTTTGGTCAATGATCACGGCGAGCCTGACGGACCTTGAGGTCGAACCTCGGTTTGAAATCTACAAGGCTACAATCGGACTGGGCGAAGAAATTCGTTTGCAAGTCTATTCCGATGCACCAGCGCCTATGCTGCGAGCGTTTCTGGATCGACTGGATTATGACGGATTGAACGCACTGCTTCAAAAGCAAGTGCCTGGCGTCGGCAACGATACCGTTTTTGATGCTGAACGAGAAAGTGAATTGGCGACAAACATGGCCGCCTTGCGCGGCGAGTTTGTCAAGCTGCGCAGCGAGCTGGCGCGATTGAAGCTAGAAAACATTGATGGATTGTCTCTTGTCGCAAATACTTTGGCCGCGCAATACGGTTTGCCGGCAGACACCTTCGACTTGACCGCGAACAGAATCGAATCTGCGGATGATTTGGTCCAGGTCGGATACCGCAAAGGACTGACAGATTTGCTTGAAGACGAGATGCAGCAGGCAGACAGAGATGACGAGGGTTTCTTTGGAAATTTGTTCGCCAAATTCAAAGATCAGGAAACCTCTGAAGAAGTCGCATCTGCAAACGAAAATGAAGGCTTCCTGTCCGGACTGTTATCAGCCTTTGGTAGCTCTGATTCCGAAGCAGAAACTGCCGTGCGGGTAAACCGAGGCGGTTCCGGAACGGGCATTGATTGCGCAACCACCGGAACGTTCAAAAGGTGTAAATTGGGAGGCGGATAACACGTCAGATCGACTGTTGGAAAGCGACGTGGTGCAACGCTCAGGTCGCTTTTCTTATATCACTGGTCGGATGAATGTCGCGTCGAGCCCCTCAAATGCGCCATATGGTGTCAACTGAATTCAAGGGGAGACACCCGGCTATGAAAACCCAAGTCAAAGCACTGGTCGTTGGCGGCGGCGCCGTCGGGACCTCGATTGCCTATCATCTGGCCAAAGCGGGCTGGGATGATGTGATGCTGATCGAGCGGGACGAACTGACATCCGGTTCCACCTGGCACGCAGCGGGCCTGTTGCCGTTGTTTAACATGTCGTATGCCACGACCCACATCCACAAGTACTCAGTCGATTTCTACAAGACACTAGAGGAAGAAACCGGCTTGAATGCAGGCTTCGCCGTAGTCGGAAACCTGCGTATGGCACAGACACAAGAGCGTATGGATGAATACATGCTCTATGCATCCACAGCGGAAACTTGTGATGTTGCATATGAGTGGCTGACGCCCGAGCAAATCAAGGAACGTTGGCCTCTGATCGAAACTTCGGACTTGAAAGGCGCGATCTATCACACTGAAGACGGCTACATTAACCCTGCGGACGTGACCCAGGCGATGGCCAAAGGTGCGCGTCAGCGCGGTGTCGACATCGTTCGCAAGATGCAGGCCGATGCGTTCCGCTGGAACGGTACTCACTGGGAAGTCACCTGCACTAAGATGGTCGAAAAGGGCGGCAACCTCATTCCGTCAGATGAGCAGGTTGTGATCACCGCCGAACATGTTGTGACCGCGTCAGGCAACCACGCACAGCGGACCGCGAAAATGCTGGGTATCAAGATGCCCGCGATCCCGGTCGAGCATACCTTCATCGTCATGGACAAAGACCCCGAGCTGGTCAAATGGCGTGAAGCGGGCAACCCCGAGCATCCAGTTGTGCGTGATGCCGACAACGAGTCGTATGCGCGCGAAGAACGTGGCGGCTGGATTCTGGGTATCTACGAACATGGCGCTCCTGCGCAGTTCGAACACGGCGTGCCGGACAGCTTCCGCGCTGACCTATTCCCGCTGGATCTGGATCGGATCGCCGATCAGTACATGGCGATGGCCGAACGCGTGCCGTCCTGTGCTGAGTCCGGTCTGAAAGACGATTTCAACGGCCCGATCTGCTACACACCTGATGGCAACCCGCTGGTCGGTCCCGCTCCGGGGCTGCGCAACATGTGGCTTGCTGAAGGCTTCAGTTTTGGCATCACCGCTGCGGGCGGCACCGGTTATTATCTGGCTCAGATGATGGTCGATGGCGAAGCCGAGATCGACATGGCTTCGCTGGACCCCAAGCGGTATTCGTCGAACTGGATGACCACCGAGTTCGCGGCGCGCAAGAACGAAGAGTGCTATGAGCACGTCTACATCCTGCACCACCCTGACGAAGAGCGCGAAGCCTGCCGTCCGCTGCGCACCGTTCCGGCCTACGACCGTCAGAAAGCGCGTGGCGCACAGTTTGGCTGGGTCAACGGCTGGGAGCGTCCGAACTATTTCGGCCCGCTGGATGCGCCTGATAACTTCGACAAAGAAAGCCGCAGCTTCCGCCGCGGTGGTTGGTGGCAGTATGCCGTCGAAGAAGCCAAAGCGATCCGAGAAGGCGTTGGCCTGATCGATGCGTCGGCCTTCACCAAGCATGTCGTCAAAGGCCCCGGTGCGACCCAGTTCCTGGATTGGTTCACCTGCAACAAGCTGCCCAAGGTCGGTCGCATCAACCTGACCTACGCGCTGACCGCGCACGGCACCACCCGCACCGAATACACCATCGTCCGCAATGGCGAGAACAATTACTACATCGTCTCTGCCGGTGCCTGGACCGAGTACGACGCCGACTACCTTCGCAAGGCGGCCGAGGACAAGATGGAGGAGTTCGGCTACATCGAAATCCAGGACGTGACCACCCAGTGGGGCGTCTTCGCGATCGCCGGACCCAAGTCGCGTGACGTTCTGAAAGAGGTCATCAAGGACGCCGATCCGGAAACCGCGCTGTCCAACAAGCGCTTCCCTTGGTTGTCGGCCCGTCAGATCGAACTGGGCATGTGCCCGGTCAACGCGATCCGCGTGGCCTATACGGGTGAGCTGGGCTGGGAACTGCACCACCCGATCGAGATGCAGAACTATCTGTTCGACCTGCTGGAGAAGGCCGGTGAAAAGCACGGCATGAAACTGGTTGGTGCCCGCGCCCAAAACTGGCTGCGCCAGGAGAAATCCTATCGCGCCTTCGGCACCGAACTGGGCCGCGACGCGACCCCGCTGGAAGCTGACCTGCCGCGCTTTGTTGATCTGTCGAAAGACTTTTATGGCAAAGCCAAGCTGGAAGAGACCGGCGTGCGCGTGAAGTGCTGCACTCTGCTGATCGACGGACCGGACGATGCCGACCCCTGGGGCCGCGAGGCACTGTACACGCCGGAAGGTGAGCGCGTGGGTCGTTTGACCTCGGGCGGGTACTCGGTGGCGTTCGAGAAATCCATCGGTATGGGCTACGTCAAGCCCGAGCTGGCGGTCGAAGGCACCAAGCTGCAGGTCAAAATTCAGGACAAGCTGTGGGATGCGGTCGTGACTTGCGACAGCCCCTACGATCCGAAGAACGAAACAATCCGCAAAGACGGCTGACGCTTCCAAGAAATAAGGCGGTACTCACGTAGCACCGCCTATTAAAAGCCCGCTCTCGGTGGGCTTTTTTCATGCGCTTAATACATCAAAGCAGTCTAGTGCCTTGGCGGCATACATCATGGACGGCCCACCGCCCATCTGGATGGCCATTGCCAGAACGTCCGAAATCTCATCGCGGGTGGCTCCTGCCTTGGCCAACGCCTCGGAATGCAGGGTAATGCAAGGCTCACACCGTACTGCGATTGACATGCCTAACGCGATGAACTCTTTGGTTTTGTAGTCCAGCGTCCCGCCTTCCTTGACAGATTTTCCCAGCGCCCCGAAGGCACGCGCCGTATCAGGAATGGCTCCGTTAAGGTTACGCAAGCTTTTGCGCGTTTCGTTCAGTGAATCCTGCCAGCTCATTATCACGTCCTTCTTGATACATATGATAATCTGCATATGAATGGTGAAGAGCAAAGCAGACTTTGATCCTGATCAGATTCCAGTTTTTTGGGCGACAAATGCCAAGTTGTTCGCAGGCATCTTTACGATTTTGACCAGTTCGAGGGCGTTGTCCTTTAACATAGACAATATATGTGTGTCGTCTTTGTACCCGATCTCAGGGTCTTGTTGGACCAGTGCGTCGTGAAATCGCTGGTCGCCATCGCTTGTCAGGTGTCCGTCACGTTTGAAAGGGCCATAAAGCACCAAACGCCCATCCGTTTTCAGAGCGCACGCTGCTTCGGCAACGAGGGTTTCAGCCTCGGGTAAACTGATCAGGTGCAAGAGGTTGATCAGTAAAACCAAATCTTGCTGCGCCATTGATTTGTGCCAACCCTCCGCAGTTGCATCCAGATGAACGGCTGCGGCGGTGTTTGGTAAACCCTTGGTGTACGCATCGATGCTGGCGCGCCGTTCGGAGGTGACTTCGCTGGGTTGCCAATGCAACCCGGGCATCCGCTGGGCAAAGGCCGAAATGTGTTGTCCGGTTCCACTGGCCAGTTCCAGGGCCTGTCCTGATGACGGAGCGACCCGTGCCAGAAGATCGCACAGCACAACCGTGTTTCGGCTGGCGGCTGGGGCGACGAGTTTGCTGCCGTCGCCCTCGGTGGCGACGCTGGCATTTGAGGGCAGTTTGCGTTTTGTCATCGTTACAGCCTACCGGGTGTCAGCGCTTTCACAATCGCCGCATCAAGGCGCGGCGACGCGCCAGTCACAAGATCCGCCACAAGTTGCGAGGCAGCAGGAGCGGTCTGAAACCCATACCCTCCCTGTGCTGCCGACCAGATAAACGATGGATCGGTTGGATCAGGTCCGAGCACCAGCGTGCCATCGGCAACAAAACTACGTAACCCCGCCCAATTGGTTTCTACCCGAGTTACAGTTTCAGTAACCATCGCTTCGTATCGTGCCAGTCCTTCTGCGAGAACCATGTCATCGGCGTAAGCGTCATGGGGTGTGGTTGGGTCCGCCTCGCAAGGCGAGACCAGTAGCTTGCCCGCATCAGGTTTGGCGTACCAGCTCTCGCCTGCGCCCAGCATCATTGGCCAGTTTCGCAGGTCATGTCCGCCCGGTGCGGGGATGCGCGCAATCGATCGACGGTAAGGTGTGATCCCGATGGGGGAGATTCCTGCCATCTGCGCCACCTCATCGACCCAGGCTCCGGCGGCATTTACCAGATTGCGTGCCTCTAAGGATTCTGAGGTTTCGACGGTCCAATGAACCGATTTGCGGATGCTGCTGACCCTCTGACGGGTCAGGACTGAACCGCCATTCTTGCGGACGGTTCGCGCAAAGTCCTGCAGGACGCGATCTGTATCGATATCATATGCGCTATTACTTATGGCTGCATAACCGACAGTTTCAGCATTCAGGACAGGAATGTGTCCGATGGCATCTTCCGGCGAAATCTCTTGCACACCAAGATCTTGGGCGTCTTTTTGAAACAGCGCCTGTTGATCCCTTCCGCCAATCAGCATCAGGCCGCGTGGTGTGAGGTACGCATTTGTTTCAAAGAACGCAGCACTTGCCTCGTTCAATGCCTTGACCGAGTTTGGACCGTAACCCTTTTCGAACAGGGCGGCTGAACGACCCGAAGTATGATATCCTAATCCGTCCTCGGCCTCTAACACCGTAACTGTGCCGTGCTCTGACAGGCGCGCACCTACGCTTAGCCCGGCGACACCGCCACCGATTATCAGAAAATCAATCATGCGTTTTGTTCCGTTTCCGGCCGCCAAGTGATCGAGCCGGTGGTAAGTTGACTGGCGACATTGGCGGACCATGGCACGCGTACTGCCAAACGAAAAGACACAAGCCCACCGCAATGGAAACTTGATCGTAGGCGGCCAGCCTGCTTTTAGTGCAAACAACATAAGATTCGGAGGCGGACGTGAACGCGGCAGATATTCACCCGATGGCAACGGGGCACATTCCGTCATATGTGACACAAGCAGATGGTAGCGACTTCCTCTTCACCTTCATGTTGTTTTTTACCGTCGGGATGGTCGTGCTGATCGGGGTTGCCTACTTTACGTTGCATTCGATCCCGGAAAAAATGGCGCATGAAACCAATCACCCGCAATTCCAATTGGTTGGGATTCTGGCGCTTTTGGCTTTGTTTACGCATAACGGCCTTTTCTGGGTTGCCGCCATCCTTGTGGCTGGGTTCCAGTTCCCTGATTTCGCGGCACCGCTGCGCTCGATTGCCGATGCCATCCGATCTTTGGCGCCTGGGCAGGACAAAGAACACGCTTCACCCCCTCCTGAGCCGGAAACTGAGCCCGAACAATCCAAACCCTCCGAACCGGCAGCACAGGGGCACTGAACAATGATCGAGACGATGCTGTGCGCCCTGATTACCGTGCTTCCTGACTATCTGTTTCGCCGCTTTGTGCAGGGCAAACGGATCGGACACGAGATCACGCTGTTCACCATGTGGTACGAGTTGCGCTGGGGGCTGACGACTTGCGCTATTTTGGCGCTAACCGTTATCACAACGCTGTTCTATTTTCACCCGTCCAGCAAAACAGCGGCTTCCTACTTCCGGACGGTAACGATCCTGCCGCAGCTAGGGGGGCGCGTTTCCGAAGTCTACGTGCGCAACAATGAACAGGTGACAGCTGGACAGCCGATTTTCCGGATCGAAGACTTCACGCAAACCGCGCAGGTCGAAGCGGCGCATGCCCAGATTGCTCAGGTTCAAGCCTCGTTGAAGGTGGCGGAAACCGATCTGGCCGAGGCTGAGGCCGGGATTGCAGGCGCGCGCGCAGCTCTGGATCAGTCGCTCGAAGATCTGGAACGCAATACCACCCTACGTGACGAGGGATCCAGCGCGGTGCGCTTGGCCGAGATTGATCGATTGGAAAATCTGGTTGCCGAGCGTGAAGCGCAGGTCAAAGCAGCCGTCTCAAAACGCGCAGCGGTTGTACAACAGATCGAAGAGCTGATCCCGGCCCAACTTGCCAGTGCCAATGCGCAGCTGGATGCGGCATTGACCGAGTTGGACAAGACTGTGGTCAACGCTGGAGTGACGGGCAGGGTTGAACAATTCGGGCTTCAGGTCGGCGACTATGTCAGCCCTTTGCTGCGCCCGGCGGGTATTCTGGTGCCATCCTCCTCCGGACATGACCGATTCCAGGCGGCGTTCAGTCAGCTTTCGGCCCAGGTGGTCAAACCGGGTATGATTGGCGAATTGGGCTGCATGACCAAGCCCTTTACCGTTATCCCGGTGGTTGTCGTCGAGGTGCAGGATGTGATCCCATCGGGGCAGATCAGGCCATCTGATGAGTTGCGGGACGTGCAGAGCAACACTAATCCGGGTTCGATCCTTGTCTACCTTGAACCGCTCTACAAAAGCATGGCCGATGATGTGCCTCCAGGCAGCAACTGTCTGGCGAATATCTATACGGACAATCATGCAAAGCTGGAGGATGAGAGCCTCGGCTTCTGGGAAAAATCGTTCCTGCATGTGGTAGACACGATTGGCGTCGTTCATGCGGCAGGCCTGCGCCTGCGACTGATACTGATGCCGGTGAACACTCTGGTGCTGGGAGGACACTAATTTCACGCCCTAGAAGCTGACCATTGCGGCGTTTCAATCGCTTGAAGTCCTGACCCGACGACAGCTGGGTATCAAAACGCTCGTGGCTAATATTGCCCACGGGCCGATGGTGTTGGGTCTCCAATAAGACTGGCCACCAAGTAGACCTTCGCCGTGCGTGCAGCATTTGCTTTCTTTGAATGCAGCTATGCGGACTTAGCGGCTGTTTAGCGATTTGCTCATGCTTTTGAGAACTCGTTGATGGAGTTCGGTTGGTGCATCCTCAACTGCAGGTCTTTCGACCCATTCCAAATCCAAGTTCAGTGATCCCGCAGGTACGATTTTTCTTGCGATTTCGGGCGGCGTGGTATCGTCAGTCGTTCCATTCTTCCAGTCGTGAAAGGCTGATGAGTATCGAACGACCGCTCCACTGGTCGACAATTCGAGCAATCCGCCCTCGGCAAAGAACGTCAGCGCATCACCCATTTCCTCACCAATGAGTTTGAGCCTGTTTCCCAATCGATGTTTGAGGATGGCTACAAACACTATCGCTGCGGAAAACGTGAATTTATCGACAAGCATAACAACCTGCTTGTTTGCGCTTTCTGAGATCGCGTCGATCAAGGGCATCGTTAGAAGAAAGTCGCCACCAGTGTTTCCGCGAACATCAATTAGTAGTGTTTTGTTCGAGGATGCGCGCACGCATTTCACCGCGGCTGAGATGGCTTTAGGCAGCGCATTTTCGTTCGGATCAAAGAAGCTTGGTAACGCTATTGATAGCCCTAGCTCTTGCCAGTCCTTTATCTCTACAAATATCTCGGGTTCCCAGGCTGGATCAGCCTTGCCGTGCTCGTTTCTCGGGTAGAGCACCGATCCAGGAACTGTATGTTCATTGGCCACTTTCAGATTGGCTATCCGCCCATTTTCGTCCTGCACACGGTACTCGGTCATGCCGCAGTTTGACGAAAAACCCAAACGCGCCAAAGCGTAGGGCCAAGCCAGTAGAATCGGGCCGATGACCCGTTTCCTTTGGCACGTTCCCGCCAGAAATTTCTCTGCAGTGGCTTCAATCTGGCTCAAAGCTGAGCCGTTGACCGCTATCAACTCTCCTCGCGGTGCGGCTATCTCTGGCGCCGCGTCGATGAATTGAACGGAACGTCCAACGCTCACGAATCTCAGCGGTAGCACCGCGATCGCATCATTCGGGATCAGCCGTGTGTGCCCATTGCCGGGAAGTGCCAATAAACGCATCGCTGACAAAAGGAAGGCTTCGACAGAGCCCTCTGAGGCATATTGCCGGGTTTCACCAATACAGTCGTCAATCACGGCCTTTTCGATCTGTCGAAAACTGGGATCGGTCGGCAGGGCAGTTTCTAAAATTTGGTTCAGGTCTTCCGTGAGCGACATGTTTCACGATGCGCATAGCCATTCGTCAATGTCCAGATTGGGCTCAGGGCGACTAAAAAGGCCCGCAAAAACATGCGGGCCTTGTTGTTAGTTTCCAGGTCAGTTTTTACTGCGGAATTTCGCCTTCCAGCCCCTCAACGTAGAAATTCATGCCCGCCAGCGTACCGTCATCGGCGGTCTCGCCTTCGGCCAGCCAGTCACTGCCGTCCTGCTTTTTCAGCGGGCCAGTAAAGGGATGGTATTCACCGGCTGCCATCGCGGCTTTCAGCGCCAGTGCTTCTTCTTTAACGTCGGCGGGAACGGCGTCCGAAATCTCACCAATTGCTACCATGCCTTCCCGGATGCCATCCCATGTGTTGGCACTTTCCCATGTTCCGTCCATCACGGCCTGGGTCCGCGCGATGTAGTAGGGAGCCCAATCGTCGATGATTGAAGACACACGCGGGAAGGGTGCGTATTCGCTCATGTCGGAGGCCTGGCCAAAGGTGACAACGTTTCCTGCCTCTTGCGCGGCTGCCTGCGGTGCAGTCGAGTCAGTGTGCTGCAGGATCACGTCCGCGCCCTGTTCGATCAAAACTGTGGCGGCGTCAGCTTCTTTCGCAGGATCGAACCAAGTGTAAGCCCAGACGATCTTGAACTCGACGTCGGGGTTTACCTTCTTGGCGTGGATGTATGCCGAGTTGATGCCGCGGATCACTTCAGGGATCGGGTAGGAACCGATATAGCCGATGATGTTCGACTCGGTCATTTTCCCGGCGATGTGACCCTGAACGGCGCGACCTTCGTAGAAGCGGGCCGAGTAGACCGAGACGTTGTCGGCGGTCTTGTAGCCGGTTGCGTGCTCGAATTTCACATCCGGGAATTTCTTCGCGACGTTGATGGTCGGATCCATGTAGCCGAACGAGGTGGTGAAGATCAGGTCCGCGCCTTCCAGTGCCATCTGGGTCATCACGCGTTCTGCATCTGGGCCCTCAGGCACCGACTCGACGAACACGGTTTCAACCTTGTCGCCAAAGTGCTCTTCCACGGCCAGACGGCCCTTGTTGTGCTCATAGGTCCAGCCGCCGTCGCCCACTGGGCCGACATAGACGAAGCCGACTTTGGTCTTATCTTGGGCCATGGCTCCCGAGGCCAGACCCAGCGCCATTGCGGCGCTTGCCAAAAGTGTAGTGAATTTCATGTGTTACTCCCCAAGTTGGTTCAGTTGGCCTCGCTTAGTGCGAGGCATGGAAGGTCCGGCCCAATGCGGCAGGTGCGCTGCTCTTGTCGGCCGAAAGGATCACAAGCACAAGGATCGTGATGATGTAGGGCGACATTGCCAGATACTCGACAGGAATGGCAACGCCCGCTGCCTGCAAATTAAGCTGCAACACAGTGATGCCGCCGAACAAATAGGCGCCCAGCAAGACACGCCATGGTTTCCAGCTGGCAAAAACCACCAGCGCCAAGGCAATCCAGCCGACACCGGCAGTCATGCCCTCGGTCCACTGCGGCACGCGGATCAGGCTGATGTAGGCGCCGCCCAAGCCAGCGCAAGCACCACCAAACAGGATCGCCATGATGCGAATCTTGATGACCTTGTAGCCCAGCGCATGCGCCGCATCGTGGTTTTCGCCAACGGCGCGCAATATCAGGCCGATGCGTGTGTATTTCAGCGTGGCCCAGACGGCGGCCGTCAGGGCAATTCCGACGTAGAGGATCGGGTCGTGCTGAAACAGGATTGGTCCAATAACAGGGATATCGCTGATCACCGGGATATGGATTTCACCCATGCTGGGTGGCTTGATTCCTACGTAGCTCTGCCCCATCAGCGCGCTGAACCCGAGGCCGAACAATGTTAGGGCCAGGCCACTGGCAACTTGATTGGCCAGCGCCACCTGCGTCAGCAGCACAAACAACAGCGATAGCACCGCGCCACCGATTGCTGCCGCAATAAAGCCCAGCCAGGGCGAACCGGTCTCGACTGAGATTGCGAAGCCGCTGATTGCGCCCACGATCATCATGCCCTCGACACCGAGGTTCAGGACGCCTGCTTTTTCGACCACCAATTCTCCGATTGCGGCCAACAAAAGTGGGGTTGCGGCCACCATTAGCGAGGCGACCAGAAGGACGGGGTTAATTTCACCAAGGTCCATATCACGCTACCTCGCTACGGGCCGCACGGATGCGGTAGTTTGTCAGAAGATCGAATGCCAGCAGGAAGAACAGAAGCATCCCCTGGAATACCTGAATGGCTGCGGCGGGCAGACCCAGCTGAGATTGGGCGATTTCACCACCAATATAAGTCAACGCCATCAGACCTCCGGCCAGCAGGATGCCCACCGGATGCAAACGGCCAAGGAAAGCCACGATGATCGCGGTAAAGCCGTAACCGACGTTGAAATCGATGCTGACCACGCCAGCAGGGCCCGAGACTTCGAACATCCCCGCAAGACCGGCCAGCGCGCCGGCCAGACCCAAACAGAACAGGATCAGGCGGGCAGGGTTTACACCGGCGAACTTCGCCGCACGCGGGGCCTCACCTGTCAGGCGGATGTGGAAGCCCAGCATGTGCCGGTTCAGCAAGACATATGCAAAGATAACAGCGATCAGGGCAGTGACTACGCCCCAGTGCATGCCTGAACCCGCAATCAGCTCGGCATTATACGCGCTGTCGTAGGATTGCAGATTGCGCGAACCCGGAAAGCCGAACCCTTCGGGATTCTTCAGCAGGCCTAGCGAGACCGAGGCCAGCATCTGTTCGGCCACATAGACCAACATCAGCGACACAAGGATTTCATTGGTACCGAAGCGCACTTTCAGGAAGGCTGGGATCATTGCCCATAGCCAGCCTCCAAACGCGCCTGCAATCACCATGATCGGAAAGATGTAGAATGCATCCAGCGGATAGAATGCCAGACCAGCGCCCGCACCGAAAATGGCCCCCATAATGTACTGACCCTCGGCCCCGATATTCCAGATACCGGCGCGGAAGCCTAAAGACAGGCCGATGGCGATCAAAACGAGGGGCGCGCCCTTAACCAGCAATTGCGGCCGATAATAGAAGGCGAACTCGCCAAACAGGGGTTCCCAGAATATGGTTCCAATAGCCTCGACCGGGTTTTTGCCCAGAATGGCGAACAGGATGCCACCAAAAACCATCGTCGCCAGGACCGCGACCAGAGGGGTGGCATAAGACCACGCCTTGGACGGCTGAGGCCGTTTCTCCAACACAATCATTTGCTCATACCCCCGCGTTTCTCTTTTCTTTTAACTGTTTAGACATGGGCCACCTCCATGCCATGCGCGCCGCCCATCATCAGGCCGATCTCATCGACCGTCAGACCCGTGGTTTCACGCGGGGCGCTTAGTCGCCCTTCGTTCAAGGCGGCAAAGCTGTCTGAGATTTCCATCAGTTCATCGAGGTCTTGCGAGATACAGATGACCGCAGTTCCCTTGGCCGCCAGATCCAGAATGGCCTGCCGGATCGAAGCCGCCGCCGCCGCATCCACGCCCCAAGTCGGCTGGTTCACGACCAGAACATCCGGGTTTTGCAGCACTTCGCGACCAATCACGAACTTCTGCAGGTTCCCGCCCGACAGCGACCGGGCGGCATTTTCAGGACCCGGCGTACGCACGTCAAAGGCGCTAATGATCTTTTCGGCAAAGCTCTTGGTCTCGGACCACTTCAGAAAGCCGTTATTCTCCAGCCCCTCGCGGACCGACCCGGTCAGCAGAGCGTTTTCGGTCAGGCTCATATCAGGGGCAGCCGCGTGGCCCAGCCGTTCTTCGGGCGCGGTCAACACGCCGAGCTTACGCCGCGCGGTCGGGCCGAGTTTGCCGATGGGTTGACCGTTGAATTTGATCGCATCTGCGGTGGTCGGAATTTCGCCAGAAAGCACACCCAGCAATTCATCCTGACCGTTCCCCGCGACACCCCCGATCCCCAGAACCTCGCCCTTGCGGACGGTCATGTGGACGTTGCGAAGCGCGGTTCCGAATTCCGACGGCGACGGCACTGACAATCCGCTGACATCCAGCGCAACGTCACCGAATTCCCGGCCGGAACGTTCAGGTGTCTGCAGGGTCGAGCCCACCATCATCTCAGCCATATCGCGCGCTGAGGTTTCGGCTGGTACACATTCGCCCACATTCTTACCCAGCCGCAGAATCGTGGCGTGGTCGCATAGCGTTCGAATCTCTTCCAGCTTGTGCGAGATATACAGGATCGATGTCCCTTCCGAGCGCAATTTGTTCAGCGTTTCGAAAAGGATTTCAACCTCTTGCGGCGTCAGAACCGAGGTCGGCTCGTCCATGATCAGCAACTTTGGGTCCTGCAGCAGGCAGCGGATGATTTCGACCCGCTGACGCTCACCTGCAGACAGATCGCCAACCGTGCGGAAGGGGTCCAAGGGCAGGCCGTAGGTTTCGGATACTTCGCGGATACGCGAGGCCAGATCACCCATTGGGGGCGGGTTTTCCATCCCCAGAGCGATGTTCTCGGCGACGTTCAACGCATCGAACAGCGAAAAATGCTGGAACACCATCGCGATCCCGTCAGCACGGGCGGCGCGCGGTTCAGGCGGTGCATAGGACTGCCCCAGCAGCAGCATTGAGCCGCTGTCGGGCTTCACCAGCCCATAGATCATTTTGACAAGCGTGGATTTGCCTGCGCCGTTCTCGCCCAGCAGCGCGTGAACTTCGCCTTCACCGATGTCAAAGGACACCTGATCATTGGCCACGACGCCGGGATAGGCTTTGGTCAGCCCTTGCAAGCTCAGAAGTGGAGTGGTCACGCGCTCAGGTCCTTCTTCAATTCGTTCTGTCGGGCGGGGCGTAACAGTTGCGCTGCCACGCCAACGGCGATCATCTGCGGGTGTTTGCCCAAGCCCGGATCGCCGATCGGACAGGTGATCCGGCCGATCCGCTCGGGCGGATGCCCAAGGGCTGCAAGTCGCGACCGGAATCGCGACCATTTCGTAGCCGAGCCGATAAGCCCCGCAAAGAGGAAATTGTGCGAAAGCAGCCGGTTGCACAGTTCCAGATCCAGATTGTGCGAATAGGTCAGCACCAGATGCTCGGCGTCGGTTGGCGCGTGGCGAACCAGCTCGGCGGGTTTTGCGGTCGGAACCGGGGTTACACCGATTGGAACCACATCGGGAAACCGCTCGGGTCCGGTATCGACCCAGGTGATTGCTAGATCGGGTAAGGGGGACAAAACGTCCACCAGCGCCCGGCCTACATGGCCTGCGCCCCAGATCCACAGATTACGCGTCGGTTTGTGAACGGGTTCGACCATCCAACCTTCGATCAGTTGGGGCTCGGGCGCGACACCCTGTCCTCGCGCTGCCGCCAGCCGACGTTTGACCGATAGCGGCATCTCTCCGCCCGAGGCCGAACGCGCGATGACGGTATCGTCCAGTGCATTCAGCGCTTCATGATCAAATACTTCACTCAGCAATGAAACTGCACCGCCGCAGCATTGCCCCATGTCGGGGCCAAGAGCGTGATGCGTTAGTCGGGTGGCGGTGGTTTGGGATCGCGCAGCTTCAGTTGCCTGATACTCCAACGTGCCTCCACCGATGGTGCCACTTTGCCCGTCCTTCCAGACTAGCATCGCGGCCCCCACTTCACGTGGAGACGACCCTTTGATGCCGGCGATGACCACCCGGACCACTGTTCCGTGGGTTTTGACCGCCTCCCTCAAAGCCTCCAAGTCAAATCCCATCAGATGCCTCCCTTCATCTTTTGGACGCCGCGCCAAACCTCTTCAGCCGTGGCTGGTGCATCAAGAGCGGGGTAGGCCTCTCCACAGGCCGCGACCGCATTCGACAGGGCCAGCCATGCTGAAATACCCAGCATGAACGGCGGTTCGCCCACCGCTTTCGAACGATAGATCGTGTCCTCACGGTTTTCTGCATCCCAGAGTGCGACGTTGAATACGTCGGGTCGATCTGAGCAGGCGGGGATCTTGTAGGTCGAGGGTGCGTGTGTGCGCAGGTTGCCCGTGCCGTCCCAGACCAGTTCCTCGGTCGTTAGCCAGCCCGCGCCTTGCACATAACCTCCTTCGACCTGCCCAATATCCAACGCCGGGTTCAACGAAGCACCGGCATCATGCAGGATATCGGTGCGCAGAATGCGGTTCTCACCAGTCAGAGTGTCGACGGCCACTTCAGTGACCGACGCTCCGTAGGCGAAGTAGAAGAACGGACGGCCTCGTCCGGCGATCCGGTCCCATTCGATCTTGGGTGTCTTGTAGAAACCGGTCGCCGACAGGCTGATCCGACCCTGATAGACCAGCGCCGCAGCTTCAGCGAAGGTGTAGCGTTCTGCGCCAACCGAAACATGGCCATCAGAGAAGGTGACAGTCGACGGATCGGCCTGATGCCGCTCGGCCAGATAGTCCGCCATTCGATCGCGGATCGTATCGCAGGCCGCCTTCACGGCCATACCATTCAGGTCACTGCCCGAGGATGCTGCCGTGGCCGAAGTGTTCGGTACCTTGGCCGTATCCGTGGCGGTGATTTTGACCATCTCCAGGGGGATGCCAAAGCGCGAAGCCGCCACCTGCGCGACCTTCTGGAACAGGCCTTGACCCATCTCGGTGCCGCCGTGGTTCAGATGGACCGAGCCATCCTGATACACATGCACCAAAGCGCCTGCCTGATTCAGGTGGGTCAGCGTGAAGGAAATCCCGAACTTGACCGGAGAGAAGGCGATGCCCTTCTTGATCACACGATTCTCGGCGTTCCATTTCGCAATGGCGGCCTTGCGCGTTTCGTAATCGCTGGATTTCAGTAGGGCCTGAGTCATCCCGTGCAATTCGAAATCGCTGACCTCCATTCCGTAGGGTGTGGTATTGCCACCAGCGGGCAGAGGGCGCACGGGGGCGTCCCCGGTTTCGACCGCGCCGCGGCTCGTCAGGTCCTCATGCGGGTCGGGATGACCCAAAGGGTTCTCGGACGGCGTGATCTCGGCAATCGCATGGGCCGGTTCGTAATAGTTTCGGCGGCGCAGTTCCACCGGGTCCAGACCCAGCTCATACGCGGCGTGGTCCATCACGCGTTCGATGCCAACCATGCCCTGCGGGCCGCCGAAGCCGCGATAAGCGGTGGCGGATTGGGTGTTGGTCTTCAGCCGGTGGCTTTCGATCCGTGCATTTGGCAACAGATAGGCATTGTCCGAATGCAGCATCGCGCGGTCGGCGACGGGCAGGGACAGATCCTGCGCCCAACCGCAGATGGCGTGGTGTAAGAACGAAACGCCCTGAATGTGGCCATTCTCATCGAACCCAGCCTTGTAGGAAATCCGGAAGGCGTGGCGTTTGCCGGTGATGATCATGTCATCGTCGCGGTCATAGCGCATCTTGCAGGCCTTGCCGGTTGCACGTGCGGCTATAGCACAAGCCACAGCCAAAGCGTTGCCCTGGCTTTCCTTGCCGCCAAAACCTCCGCCCATACGGCGGGTTTCAACGCGGACCGCGTGCATCGGAACGCCCAAAGCGTCCGCCACCTTGTGCTGGATCTCGGTCGGGTGCTGGGTCGAGCTGTGCACTAGCATATCCGCGCCTTCATTCGGCACGGCCAGCGCCGCCTGACCTTCGAGATAGAAATGTTCCTGCCCGCCAAGTTCGAAAGACCCTTCGATCACGTGTGTCGCGCCAGAGATAGCCGCATCTGCATCACCCTTGGCGTAAACGCGCGGGCCGTCCTCGAACCGGCTGTCGGCGGCCAGAGCCTCTTCGACCGTCAGGATTGGCGTTTCCTCGGCATAGTCGATCTTGCCCAGACGTGCGGCCTTGCGGGCGGCCAGATGGCTGGTGGCGATGACCAGAAACACCGGCTGGCCGATATAGTGGACTGTTCCGTCCGACAGCAGCGGTTCATCATGGATCGAAGGCGATACGTCGTTGGCGAAGGGCAGATCATCCGCAGCCATAACCATCACGACGCCCTCGGCAGCCTTCACCGCAGACAGGTCCATTGCGGTGATCTTGCCTTTGGCAATCGGGCTGAGGCCAAAAGCCAGATGCAAACTGTCCCTGGGTGTTGGGATATCGTCCACATACCGCGCGGTTCCTGAAACGTGCAGCGGTGCTGCGTCGTGGGGGAGGGGTTTGGTCACGCTCATGCCGATACCTCCAGCACATTGGTCACTTCGCCCTGATCTTCCAGGAAGTATCTTTCGAGCATCGCTTTGGCGGTTTCCAGTCGATAGGTGGCCGAGGCGCGCATGTCCGTGAGTGGTGAATAATCGTCAGCAAAGGCAGGCAGCGCGGCGTCAATCGTCTCGCGCGCCCAAGGTTTACCGACCAATGCGGCCTCGACATGAGTTGCCCGTTTCGGAATGCCGGCCATGCCGCCGAACGCGATGCGCGCCTGCGTGACGATGCCGCCCGAGACGGTGATGTTGAAACACCCGCAGACCGCCGAGATGTCCTGATCGAACCGCTTGCTGAGTTTATAGGCCTTCAGGCGATCCAGCTGACGGGGGAAGCTGACAGCTTCGACGAATTCACCGGGAACGCGGTCCTGTTTGCCATAGTCGATAAAGAACTCTTCCAGCGGAAGGGACCGGCGGGTGTCGCCTTTGCGCAGATGAAGGGTTGCGTCCAGAGCAATCAGCGCAGGCGGGTTGTCCCCAATGGGCGAGCCATTGGCTATGTTGCCGCCCACCGTTGCAGCATGGCGCACCTGTACACTGGCGTAGCGGCGGATCATTTCGGCGTAAGAGGGGTGAAGATCGGCCAGAGTCTCACCCATCCGATTCATGTCGACCATTGCGCCAAAGCGAATTTCATCGTCGGTGATGGTGACTTGTTTGAGATCATCGCAACGGTTGAGGAAGATTACTGGATCCAGATCGCGCAGTTGCTTTGTCACCCACAGGCCGACATCTGTTGCTCCGGCAACCAGCGTGGCATCTGGGTTTTCAGCATAAACAGCTGCCAGTTCATCGGAAGATTCAGGCAGCATGCGCGACGCAGCAGAAGATGCGAGTGGCTTGTCTTTGACCCAGACTGGCACGGGACGGTCCTCGACCGCTTTCGCAGCGCGAATAATCGGTGCATAGCCAGTGCAGCGGCACAGGTTTCCGGCAAGCTGGGTGTCATGATCCGTGGCGCCCGTCGCATGACTGGCGACCATCGACATGACAAAACCCGGAGTGCAAAAACCGCATTGCGAGCCGTGCAGGTCAACCATTGCCTGTTGAACGGGATGTGCTTCGCCATCCGGGCCGCTTGCCCCTTCGACTGTACGGACCGCTTTGCCATGCAGCTGGGGCAAGAACAGGATGCAGGAGTTCAGAGCTTTTGCGCCGTCTTCGTCCGTCACCATAACCGTGCACGCGCCGCAATCGCCTTCGTTGCAGCCTTCTTTGGTGCCTGTCAGACCGCGATCTTCACGCAGCCAGTCCAGTAGGGTGGCCGTCGGATCGACATCCGGCAGCTCCACTGTCTCTCCGTTCAGAAGAAACGTGATGTTCATTCGAGAAACCCGTCGCGTTACCCGGTTGCGCCCGTTCGGCCCTCCTTCGATGCGACGTAGAAAGAGTGGCGGGCGGTAGCTTGCCGTCAGATGTTAGAAACAGCGCACCTTATCTGGCAAGAAAAACTGCCTATATGATACACCATTGCACCCGAGCGGCCCATGATTGTCGTGTATGTGTGAAACTTAATAAATTGAAAATAAACACTTTTTGGGAAGGTGTGCGTTCCTGCGCCCGAAGCACCTTCTGAAAAAGCCGAATAATCACCGATGATTTTTTCGGCATTCGATGGTGCCGGTTCCCGCTTTTGCAACGTCGCTGGCTGAGATAGCTTAGCCTGTATGAGCAGTTCCCCCCGATTCATTCACCTCCGCGTTCACACTGAATATTCGTTGCTGGAAGGTGCCGTGCGGCTGAAGAAGCTGCCGGACCTGTGCCAGAAGATGGAGATGCCCGCCGTCGCGGTGACGGATACCAATTCAATGTTCTCGGCCTTAGAGTTTTCGGTAACCGCCAGCGGGGCGGGTGTGCAACCGATCATGGGCTGTCAGGTCGATCTCAGTTACGTTCAGGCGCAGCCGGGAGAAAAGCCAAAAGCACCCGCGCCGCTGGTGCTGCTGGCACAATCCGAGGTGGGATATGAGAATCTGATGAAGCTCAGTTCCTGCCTGTATGTAGACAAAAGCGGGCAGTTGCCGCAGGTCACTTTGGACGAATTGGCGGAACGATCAGATGATTTGATCTGCTTAACCGGCGGTCCAGATGGGCCCGTAGGGTTGCTGTTACAGCAAGGTCAGCGCCCTGCTGCCGAGGCTTTGGTGGATCGTTTGTCCGCGATTTTCCCGGATCGCCTTTATGTTGAGTTGCAGCGTCACCCTGGCGAAGGAGGTCAACCTGAGGCCGAGCGCTTGACCGAGCGCGGTCATGTCGAGATGGCGTATGACAAGAACCTGCCGCTGGTGGCCACCAATGACGTCTATTTTCCGACTTCGGACATGTACGAGGCCCACGACGCGCTGATCTGTATCGCCGAGGGGGCTTATGTCGACCAGCAGGACGGTCGCCGACGTCTGACCGCGCAGCACTATTTCAAGTCGCAGCAGGAGATGGTGACGCTGTTCGCCGATCTGCCCGAAGCCGTCGAGAATACGGTTGAAATCGCGCAACGCTGCGCCTTCATGGCCTATCGCCGCGACCCGATCCTGCCGAAGTTTGCAGATGATGAGGTCGCCGAACTGCGTCGCATCGCCAACGAGGGTCTGCAAAAACGTCTGGCCGTGATCCCGCACGCCGTGACACCTGAAGAATATCAGGAACGGCTGGATTTCGAACTTGGCATCATCGAAGGGATGGGCTTCCCAGGCTATTTCCTGATCGTTGCCGACTTTATCCAATGGGCCAAGGATCATGACATTCCGGTGGGTCCGGGGCGAGGCTCGGGTGCGGGATCACTGGTGGCTTATGCGCTGACGATTACCGACCTTGATCCGCTGCGGTATTCGCTTCTGTTTGAACGGTTTCTGAACCCCGAGCGGGTTTCTATGCCCGACTTCGATATCGACTTCTGCATGGATCGCCGTGAAGAGGTTATCCGCTACGTGCAGCAGAAATACGGGCGCGACAAAGTGGGGCAGATCATCACCTTCGGTGCCTTGCTGTCGAAGGCGGCTGTGCGCGATATTGGGCGTGTATTGCAGATGCCATACGGGCAGGTTGATCGCCTGTCCAAGATGATTCCGGTCGAAGGCGTCAAACCCGTTTCCATCGAAAAGGCACTGAAGGATGAGCCGCGCCTGCGGGAAGAGGCACGCAATGAAGAGGTCGTGGACCGTCTGCTCACATATGGCCAGCAAG
The DNA here is from genome assembly GCF_056532525.1 of Ruegeria sp. I3. Lineage (NCBI taxonomy): Bacteria > Pseudomonadati > Pseudomonadota > Alphaproteobacteria > Rhodobacterales > Roseobacteraceae > Ruegeria > Ruegeria sp. I3. The sequence continues at coordinate 451,348 of NZ_JBQFNI010000001.1, forward strand.
TCGAGGGGCTGCTGCGCAACGCCTCGACACACGCTGCCGGCGTGGTGATCGGAGATCGGCCGCTGGATGCACTGGTTCCAATATACCAAGACCCGCGTTCGGACATGCCTGCGACCCAATTCAATATGAAATGGGTAGAACAGGCCGGGCTTGTAAAGTTCGATTTTCTGGGTCTGAAAACACTGACCGTGATCCAGAACGCGATGGATTTGATCTTTAAGTCAGGGCGTGACCTTCACATTGCTCCCGATGGCACGGAGCTCTATGAACCCGCCGAAGGGGCAATAAATCAGATCAACGCCATCCCGCTGGATGACGAGGCGACGTACAAACTCTATTCGGCGGCCAAGACGGTGGCGGTGTTCCAGGTGGAATCCTCGGGCATGATGGATGCGCTCAAGCGGATGAAGCCGGATTGTATCGAGGATATCATCGCCCTCGTCGCGCTTTATCGACCCGGCCCGATGGAGAACATCCCCAAGTTCTGCGAGGTCAAGAACAAGCTTAGCGAACGCGACACGCTGCACCCGTCCATCGACCATATCTTGGATGAGACGCAGGGCATCATCGTCTATCAGGAACAGGTGATGCAGATCGCGCAGGAAATGGCGGGTTACAGCCTTGGGGGCGCGGACTTGCTGCGCCGCGCGATGGGTAAGAAAATTCAGGAGGCGATGGATGCAGAGCGGCCCAAGTTCCTCAAAGGTGCTGCCGAAAACAATGTGGATGAGGCCAAGGCGACCGAAGTCTGGAACCTGCTGGACAAGTTCGCCAACTATGGCTTCAACAAATCCCACGCCGCCGCCTATGCGGTGGTCAGCTATCAAACCGGCTGGCTAAAGGCGAACCACCCGGTTGAGTTCATGGCAGGTGTCATGAACTGCGATATCCATCTGACCGACAAGCTCGCGATCTATTTTGAGGAAGTCCGCAAGGGGCTGCAGCTGCCCTATGTTCCGCCGTGCGTAAATCGATCCCAAGCGACCTTTGATGTGGCCGATGGGCATTTGGTCTATGCGCTGGGCGCGCTCAAGAACGTAGGCGTCGAGGCAATGAATCTTGTGGTTGAGGGGCGTGGCGAAAAGCCTTTCGTAAACCTGTTCGACTTCGCCCGCCGTGTTGACCTGAAGAAGGTCGGCAAACGCCCGCTTGAGATGCTGGCTCGCGCCGGTGCCTTTGACGAGCTCGATAAAAATCGTCGCCGTGTGTTTGAAAGCCTTGATCCGTTGGTTCAGTATTCGGCGGCGATTCACGAGCAGAAGATTTCCAACCAAGTTTCCCTGTTTGGCGAGGCAGGCGATGACCTGCCCGAACCGCGTCTGTCCCCTTCGCCTGATTGGCTACCTGCCGAACGCCTGAGCGAGGAATTCAAGGCCATCGGATTCTACCTGTCTGGCCATCCGCTGGATGACTATATGCCGGCCCTGAAGCGCAAACAGGTACTGACACTGGATCAGGTGACTGAAAAGGCGCGCTCTGGCCCATTTATTGCCAAGATGGCAGGCGTCGTTGCCGGACGGCAAGAAAGGAAATCAGCGCGCGGCAATCGGTTCGCATTTGCCCAGCTCTCTGACCCCACCGGAGCATTCGAGGTCACGTTATTCTCGGAAACACTGGAGAAATCCCGAGAGTTTCTGGAAACCGGCGCACAGGTGGTACTGACGGCCGAAGCGACCATGGAGGCCGATCAGCTGAAACTGCTGGGCCGTTCCGTTGGTCCGGTTGATACAGTTGTGGCCGATGCGGGTGCAACGGGTTTGCGTGTGTTTGTCGAGGATTCGAAGGTTTTGCCGAACATGGCCACGGTACTGGAAGGCGCGGAGGCTTCAGCCAAAAGGGTGGCCAAGGGACCTGTTTATGTTTGTCTATTCGATCCCGGACTGCCAGGCGAGGTCGAGATGGATCTGGGCCGGGAATTTCCGATCAACCCAGAAATCAAAGGCGCGCTGAAATCGCTCGAGGGGATATCGGAGATCGAAGAAATCTGATCCCGAACCGTAATGTTGCCACACGCGATGGACCCCGCTAGGCTGGGTGAACATCCTCAAAGGTCATTTCACAGGAGGGTTCCGAAATGGCAAGTTCAGGCAATGTTTTCAGGATATATACACTCGCCGCGGCATGTTCACTTGCATTGGCCACTGCGGTACATGCAGACGACAAAAAGAAGAAAAATACTCTTACCGGGGCCTTGGTCGGCGCGGGCGTTGGCGCGCTGGTCGGCGATGGTAAAGGGGCTGCGGTCGGTGGGGTGGCCGGTGCGATTATCGGACATAACTGGAAGTGAAGCTGATGCAGTCAATTCTCGTAAAATCTACTTTCTGTGCCACGCTCTTTGTCGTACCCACATTCGCGCTGGCTGACGATTCAGCAGAGCAGATGGTACAGGATGCCTTGCCTGTGATGCACTACACATGTGCGTCGATCGCAGAGGAGGCTGATGGCGACGAAGATTTTGTCGTGGCCGTTGTTGGAAAAATGACGGCCCTGTCACTCTATAACCGCCAGATCAATATCGAAGATCATGCGGCCACTGACGAGGAAAAGGCCCAACTGCGCGAAGCCTTCATCGCCGCTCTGTCCGAGGGCTGTGCCGCCGACAAGAACGCCCTTCTGGGCGGTGTGGTCGATAACGCGGTGAAATCGACGTTGGGGATGTAAGCGAGCGCTGGTTATTGCGGGCGCTAAAGCCTGCCAACCGGGCAACGAATGAGGCCCCAGCCCTTGTCCATCTGGGCCGCTTTCAGGCCTGAGACGAGACGGTCGGACAAAAAGAAGAGTTTTGGAACTTTCGGGTCCAGCCAGATGTCCGGTCCGCCCAACGCTTCGGGTATGACTACCAGTTTGGTTTCTTGACTGCTTCTAGGAAGGTAGCAGATTCCGTTGCCGATGTTATTTAACGGCGAACGGATATCCCCCTCTGGGCCCAGCACATCATAATTACCCATGGGTCGTTTGTTACACACGTTCAGAAAGTAATACCGCTCGGACGTGGTCAGATGGTTTTCAGTTGAATCCATCAGCGTCAACGGATGAAATACCGTGTCCCCCAGATCGAACTGTTCCAGAACGGATTTGGCGGATTGGGAAACCATAGGCTTGCCACCGCCATTGATGAATGGAGCCGTATAATACTCGGCTTTAGAATTGTAATGATAAACGCTACCAACCTGTTCTTTGGTCAGCAGATCACCGCGTTTCCAGCTTTGAGAGGCTTGACGGAGGATGCTCTTCGACCATTCGACGTCTTCGGCAGATTGTTTTTTCCGCCAATTGTCTGTGTATTCTCTGCGCGATACACCCTCTATGACGTTGATATTGTTCACCGTCGTAGCAATCCACACGCATTGCGCGTTGCTGTCCTCACTCGCCATCAGCTTGCCCTCAATAATGCGGCGGGCGTTCGTCGCCGAACACAACGCCGCCTGAGCCTTCCTGCGCGCGTTCCGCCTCGCGTTGCAACAGCATCTCGACGCGGCGGGTCAGGCGGTCGATCTCGTTCTGTTGGTTTGTGACGACCGAGTTCAGCTCTTCGACCGTGCGGGTCAGATGGGCGATCTGCTCTTCCAGATGCTGCATGGGGCTCTCCTTATAGGCGTCTCATAGCGACCCTGTGACGCCCTGGCCAGAGAAACCCCGCCTTGCCCCGAAACAGACCATGGGATAGACCGCGCGCGGAACACTAAATCCCAAGGACGCCCCACATGGCCAAGCCCAAGAAACAGCCCCGCCCCAAGGCCGTAACGCCGAAAGGGTTCCGTGACTATTTCGGCGAGGAAGTCACGCAGCGCACCGAGATGCTGCGGACGATTGCGGGTGTCTATCATCGTTACGGGTTCGATGCCTTGGAAAGCAGCGCGGTTGAAACGGTTGAGGCGTTGGGCAAGTTCCTGCCCGACGTGGACCGCCCGAACGAGGGCGTATTTGCATGGCAGGAATTTGACGAAGGCGGCTCAAAAGGTTCCGGGGGCGACTGGATGGCCCTGCGCTATGACCTGACTGCGCCTTTGGCCCGTGTCTATGCGCAGCACCGCAACGATCTGCCGACGCCTTATCGCCGCTATGCGATGGGTCCGGTCTGGCGGAACGAGAAGCCGGGGCCGGGGCGGTATCGTCAGTTTTATCAGTGCGATGCGGATACGGTGGGCACGGCTTCGATGGCTGCGGATGCCGAGATTTGCGCGATGCTGTCGGACACGCTGGAAACCGTTGGAATCCCGCGCGGTGACTATCTGGTGCGGGTCAACAACCGTAAGGTTCTGAATGGCGTGCTCGAAGCGATGGGTTTGGGTGAAGACGCCGCCGCCCGAGATAACGTTCTGCGCACGATCGACAAGTTCGACAAGGTGGGCGAGGCTGGTGTGCGTGAGCTTTTGACCAAAGGCCGATTGGATGCCTCTGGCGCTTTTATCGATGGTGTTGGTCTTAGCGGTGATCAGGCCGAGCCGGTGATTGCCTTCCTGACTTCTAAAGCTGCAGATACCGCTGGAACGCTGGCCAACCTGCGCGCGGCTGTGGGTGACAGCAAGATCGGTGCGGACGGGATCGCTGAGTTGGAGCAGATTGGTGCGCTGCTGGATGCAGGCGGGTATGGTTCGGACCGGATTGAGATTGATCCTTCGGTCGTGCGTGGCCTCGGCTATTACACCGGGCCGGTCTATGAGGCCGAACTGACCTTCGAAATATACGACGAGAAGGGCCGCAAGCGGCAATTCGGGTCGGTCTCGGGTGGTGGTCGCTATGATGATCTGGTCAAACGGTTTACCGGACAGGAAGTACCCGCGACCGGCATCTCCATCGGTGTTGACCGATTGCTGGCCGCTTTGCGCGAAAAGGGGCGGATCGCGGCGCAGGCCACCGGCCCAGTGGTTGTGACCGTGATGGACCGCGATCGCATGGCGGACTACCAGGCGATGGTGGCAGAACTGCGCAATGCCGGAATCCGGACCGAGGTCTACTTGGGCAACCCCAAGAACTTTGGCAACCAACTGAAATATGCGGACAAGCGGAACTCTCCAATTGCGGTGATCGAAGGCGGTGACGAAAAGGCAAATGGGATCGTACAGATCAAGGACCTGATCCTTGGCGCCAAGATTGCCGAAAGCGCCACGCTTGAGGAATGGAAAGAACGGCCCAGCCAGTTCGAAGTGCCCCGCGGCGATCTGGTCGCTAAGGTGCGCGAGATTCTGGACAATCAGGACTGACCCATGCCGAACCGTTCCCAAATACAGGCCCGCGCCGCCATGATGCGTGTCCGGTTCGAGGCAGCGGGCGCGCAGGTGGTTGATACGCCTCTGCTGCAGCCAGCCGGGACGCTGCTGGACCTCTATGGAGAAGATATCCGCGCCCGTGCTTACGTAACCTCGGACGCGCTGCGGGGTGAGCAGATGCTGCGCCCGGATTTCACCCTGCCGGTGGTACAGATGCACATGTCCGATGGGGCTGAACCAGCAAGATACACCTATTCCGGCGAAGTGTTCCGCCGTCAGGAACACGATCCGGATCGTGCTAATGAGTATATCCAAGTCGGCTACGAAGTCTTTGATCGCGAAGACCCCGCCGGAGCCGATGCCGAGGTGTTTTCGTTATTTGCCCTGCAATTGCGCGGGCTGCCCTTGCGGGCAGCGACAGGTGATATCGGTATTCTGATCGCCGCTGTTGAGGGTCTCAAGACCACTAGCCGTCGTAAGGCTGCACTGATGCGGCATCTCTGGCGGCCTCGCCGGTTCCGCGTTTTGCTGGACCGATATGCCGGACGCAAAGCAAGTCTCGAGGGGCGCGATGCTTTGCTTGACGCGGTCGACCCATTGGCGATTGACGTGCCCATGATCGGTAAACGCCGCGCGCCGGAAATCCTCGACCGGATTGAAGCCCTGCGCGAAGACCGCGCTGCACCGCCGATCTCGGACAATGAACTGGCCGGTTTGGAGACGCTGCTTAATGTGCGCGAAACCATGCCTTTCGCGCTGGAACAACTGCGTGACATTGCGGTTGATCTGCCACAGATCACATCTGCTTTGGATCGTTTGGAAGCTCGTATCGCAGCCCTGCAGGCGCGTGGCGTGGATGTGGATACACTGGATTTTGAGGCGTCTTATGGCAGGACCTCGATGGAGTACTACGACGGGTTTGTATTCGGCTTTTACGCCGAAGGCCGCCCTGATCTGCCACCGGTCGCGACCGGTGGGCGCTATGATGCGCTGACCAGGCAATTGGGTGGTGGAGCCGAGATTCCGGCAATTGGCGGCGTGATCCGCCCGGACCTGATGCTCGAAATCGAGGAGGCTGCGCAATGAGCCTGAAACTCGGTGTGCCTTCGAAGGGCCGGTTGATGGACAAGACCTTCGCATGGTTTGAAAAGCGCGGCATTACACTGTCGCGCAGCGGATCAGACCGGGAATACGCGGGCAAGGTTGATGGGATTGGTGGCGTCTCGCTGATCCTATTGTCTGCAGGAGAGATTCCGCGCGAGCTGGCGGCGGGACGCATTCATTTGGGCGTGACCGGCATCGATCTTGTGCATGAAAAGCTGCCGCGCTGGGAACAGCAGGTGGAAGAGGTTGCACCTTTGGGGTTCGGCAAGGCGGACCTTGTCATTGCAACCCCAGCCTGCTGGGTCGACGTGGACACTCTGGATGATCTGGATGCGGCGGCGGCGGGTTTTCGCAGGGCGCATGGCCACCGGCTGCGGATCGCTACCAAGTACCACCGTCTGGTCCGCGAATTCCTGACCGAAGCGGGAGTGGCCGATTACACGCTGGTCGACAGCCAGGGCGCAACCGAGGGGACGGTGGTGAATGAGACAGCCGAGGCGATTGCCGATATCACCTCGACCGGGGAAACACTGCGGGCGAACCACCTGAAAATCCTGTCGGATGGGTTGATCCTGCAATCGCAGGCCACGCTGTGGCGCAGCCGCGTGGCCAAATACGATGCGGCTGAAAAGACGGCTTTGAATGAGCTGCTGGACAGGTTGGCCTAAAGCACCCCAATTTCCGCTAATGCGCGGTTCAGATCGTCGGGCAGGGCATCGTCCTGCTCGCGATTTTTAGGCAAGTCGGCAGGGGTGTCCTCAGGCTTGAGATACCGCCAGCCCTGGAATGGACGCTTCAGAGCGTTCTGCGTTCTGTGTACCTCGGGGTCCAGGACGATGGCGCAGCGGCGGATGCCATCCTCGCCTCGGACTTCATCCAGCCGCAGGATGCGCTGGCGGCACTGGACCACACCTTTGATCACCCAATAGATCGACCCGCCATTCAGAATTTCAGCGTCGTGCTTGGGCCACATGCGGGTGACGTGACGCGGGTAACCGTCCTCATAGAGTGGTTTGCGGCTGTCTTGCCACGCCATCAGCGTGTCGACGCTTTCTGACCCAACCGAAAGTTTGATGAGGTTTACGTACTTATCCACAGCTTTCCCACAGAGTCGTCCCAAGGATGATCCCTATATTGTAGCCCTCATGCGCTTGTCATCAAGGTGTTGTGGTTTAGATGTGATCTGGGCTAATCTGAATGCCTCTTTCAGCACAGGGAATCACCAATGAGCCGCTTTGCCGCCCCCATCGCCGAGCAGATCTGGGATATGAAATACCGCTTTAAACAGGCGGATGGTACGCCCATCGATCAGACAGTCGAGGACAGCTGGCGGCGCATAGCTCGTGATCTGGCGCGTGTGGAAGAAGACCCGGCGCATTGGGAAGAAAAATTCTATGAGGCGCTAGAGGATTTCAAATACCTTCCTGCTGGCCGCATCACCGCCGGGGCGGGCACCGCGCGACAGGTAACCCTGTTCAACTGCTTTGTGATGGGGACGATCCCCGACAGCATGGGCGGTATCTTCGACATGCTGAAAGAGGCCGCGCTGACCATGCAGCAGGGTGGCGGAATCGGTTATGATTTCTCAACCATCCGTCCACGTGGCGCGGATGTGAAAGGGGTTGCCGCTGATGCCTCTGGCCCGCTGAGCTTTATGGATGTCTGGGACGCCATGTGCCGGACGATCATGTCTGCAGGCTCGCGTCGTGGTGCGATGATGGCGACCATGCGCTGCGACCATCCGGATATCGAACAGTTCATCACCGCGAAATCCGACCCGGCGCGTTTGCGCATGTTCAACATGTCGGTTCTGGTCACCGATCCATTCATGGAGGCCGTCAAGGCCGATGGACCGTGGGATCTGGTATTTGACGGAAAGGTCTATCACACCGTTCAGGCGCGCGATCTTTGGAACAAGATCATGCAGGCCACCTATGATTATGCCGAGCCGGGCGTGATCTTTATCGACCGGATCAATCAGGCGAACAATCTGAATTACGTCGAGACGATCTCGGCGACCAACCCGTGCGGAGAACAACCTCTACCGCCTTATGGTGCCTGTCTGCTGGGTTCGATCAATCTGGCACGGTTGGTTGCCGAGCCGTTCGAGGATGCCGCGCATCTGGACGAGGAGGCCTTGGAAGAGCTGGTGGCCACCGCCGTTCGCATGATGGACAACGTGGTGGACGCGTCGAAATTCCCGCTGGCCGAACAAGAAGCCGAGGCGCAAGACAAGCGCCGCATCGGGCTGGGCGTGACTGGTCTGGCCGATGCGCTGTTGATGTTGGGTCTGCGCTACGGCTCGGACGAGGCGGCGCGTCAGACCGAGCGCTGGTTGCACGCAATCGCGCGCGCCGCGTATCTGGCGTCGGTCGATTTGGCGAGGGAAAAGGGCGCTTTCCCACTGTTTGACGCCGAGAAATATCTGGCCAGCGGCACCATGCAACAGATGGATGACGATGTGCGCGACGCAATCCGCGAACACGGCATCCGCAACGCGCTGCTGACCTCGATCGCGCCGACGGGTACGATTTCGCTTTATGCGGGCAACGTGTCTTCGGGGATCGAGCCGGTTTTTGCCTATGCCTATTCGCGCAAGGTGCTGCAAAAGGACGGTTCGCGCACCGAAGAAGAGGTTGTGGACTATGCGGTGCAGATGTGGCGCGACAAGTTTGGCGACGCCGAATTGCCCGAGTATTTCGTGAATGCGCAAACACTAAGCCCGTCCCATCACGTAAAAATGCAGGCGGCGGCGCAAAAGTGGATCGATAGTTCGATATCGAAGACAATCAATTGTCCCGAAGATATCAGCTTTGACGCCTTCAAAGACGTCTACATGCAGGCTTGGGATCAGGGCTGCAAAGGCTGCACAACCTATCGCCCCAATGATGTCACCGGTTCGGTTCTGAGCGTATCGGAAAGCGACGACAAAGCGCCAGGTGAAAGCGCGGATGCCCCGCATGAGGTTGACGGGGGCGAGGTCGTTTATATGTCCGAACCGCTTGATCGCCCACAATCGCTTGAAGGGTCGACTTACAAGCTGAAATGGCCGGACAGCGAGCACGCAATTTATCTGACAATCAACGATATCGTCATTGGCGGACGCCGTCGCCCCTTCGAGGTGTTCATTAACTCGAAGAATATGGAGCATTATGCTTGGACGCTGGCTTTGACCCGGATGATATCGGCCGTGTTCCGACGCGGTGGCGATGTGTCCTTTGTGGTCGAGGAACTGAAAGCTGTGTTCGACCCGCGCGGCGGGGCCTGGGTCAAAGGCAAATACATTCCGTCCATCCTGGCCGCGATTGGCGGCGTGATCGAGCAACACATGGTCAATATCGGCTTCCTTGAGGGCGAAGGCATGGGCCTGAAATCCGACCCTCAGGCGCAGGTGGTCAACATGGACGCCCCGCGTGGCAAGACTTGCCCATCCTGTGGTCAGTTCGACATGGTGATGATCGAAGGCTGCATGACCTGCCGCAGCTGCGGTCATTCTAAGTGTGGCTGATTTGGCGGAAGAGGACTTGATGTTGTGGTGCTTCAGGCGACACCGCCATTATTGTCACCAAATGACCTCTAACTGCGATCTGCCGACCTGCTGACGGAACCTAAGAAGCGCTAGTTTTTTTACGTTTCTTGTCTGAAGGAAATTTACTGGCCTTGTCGACCGAAGCACCTTTGGCGAGTTGCTTCGGCTTCTCTGTGCGACTTGATGCATGGCATTTGTTCCAAACATTTGCTTTGGAGTACTTTTTAGTTCTTCAAGCGTCAGGTGCAGGTTCAAACCTTGAACCTTTAATAGAGCAGCACCCTAAACTCGTTCGTCGAGTGGCATTGCGTCTGCGACAAATTTTAAGAACTGCTCCGGGGGAATGCTAAGTGCGCGCGATAGTATAACAAGTTCTGGCACATCTATGCGCCTTTGGCCGATCTCAATCCTGGCAATAAATAACGGATGACACTTTAACTTCTTGGCGAGCTTCGCCCGCGAGTATCGTTGGGCTTTGTCGGCGGCGATAGGCGCGGAGATCAGCGCGAGATGCCCTGACGAGCGGAGAGATTTGGCCGCTTTGGTGTCCGTTTAATGCTTCGGACATTTCCTAATCTCATTTTCAGAGTGTTTAGAAAGTCAGATTGAATATCTAAGAGCGGATGATGAAAATTGCTAAACATATAATCAACGCAGCTTTTTTCCCCTGTTTTGCGTTTGCCCGAGAGCCACTCACACTAACTTCAGACGAATATGAGCACTTGGAGCCTATCTACTAAATCCTTTGCGTAGCGCCCGGTAGGACCACTGACGAAGCAATGGAAGCGTTATTAGCGCACTTCGATCAACCACTTGCCAACGAAGTGGAGACTCTGATTGTGCGTAGTTCATGCGGCGCGAATTTCGATACGAATTTACCCAGCGGTTGCTGTCCCCAAGTTCCTACAAGAATCGTGCTTCGACCAGCATGATTGTCATTCTTAGCTTCTGATACCTTCGCACCGGCAGTTGATCAAATCAATTCACCAGAATCTAAGCGATTGTTAACGTTGCTTTTATTGTGTTTGATCGGTGCAGAAAACAAAGCTCTTTCTGAAAGCGAACTGGCATTATGTCTAAGAAAAGTTGGATTTTCACAATGGCTTGACGATCTGAAGCCACCTTTGAAACTGCCCCATGTGCCCACGGCGGCGGCATTCCAGATGAAATATCCCTTACGCAAAACCTGTTGTTTGTTGACCTTCCAGCGCGGGAACCGGGCATACAGCCCAAATGAGTCGTAAAGCAAGAATACACGTTTGGGATGGCAGGCATGAAACCGAACAGGGATAGAAAGGCTGTTACGCGACGCGGAGTGATTGCCGCGTTTGCTGCGACAACTCTTTTTCCAGCACCGGCCGTTTGGGCCCAATCGATGACAACCGAGGGGACGCGCCGGAATGTTTCCTCATTCCGCGTTGCTAAATGGCAGGATCACTTTGATACGCTTAAGAATGGTGTGATCCTGTCCGATACACAGTCCAAGGTCCTGCAATATTGGTCAGAAGACGAGAGCGTCTATCGGATGTATCCAACCAGCGTGCCGCTGACGGAAGACCTTACAAGGCTGGGCTACACCACAGTAACTCGCAAGGTTGAGGGGCCATCTTGGCGACCGACACCAGCAATGAAAAAGCGCAACCCCGCTTGGCCCGACTATGTGGGCCCGGGTCCGGAGAATCCTCTGGGGACACATGCACTATATTTGAGCTGGCAATACTACCGGATCCACGGCACCAACGACACACGCAAGATCGGAAGAAGATCCTCCAATGGCTGCATCGGCTTATATAACGATCAGATTGCGGAATTGTTCGAGCTGGCCGCTGTAGGCACGCAGGTAAAACTGATCTGACCATGGTCAAGTCGGCTTTTCTGGACAGGTGCTTAAGCTCGGTAACTGACAACGACGTGAAATAGTAAAATGGATAAACTTACACTCATGATAGGCGGTGTGGCGATCGCAGGTGCCGTCGCAATCGTCTACAATCTCAATCAGCAACCAGCTGGCCATTCGATGACGACACCTGATACGTCGACGCTGGCGTCGGGAGATCCAATCCAAAACGTCAATCTACCGGACCAGCTAAGCGAATTTGCGGCCGTCGGCAAAGTGGCATTCGACGCAAAATGCTCGGCGTGCCATGGCGGGAATGCAACTGGTCTGGAGGGCCTTGCACCACCATTGGTGCATAAAATCTATGAACCAAGCCACCATTCGGACGAGGCATTTTACGTGGCCGTCCAGAATGGTGTTCGGGCACACCATTGGAAGTTCGGTAACATGCCGCCGGTCGATGGTTTGACCCGCGCGGATGTGAAGGGCATCGTGGCGTACATAAGAGAGTTGCAGCAAGAAAACGGGATTTTCTGAAGGTGACGAGTCGAGTGGGCACAGCAATTCGTTACTCCATCCTGTCAATTGCGCTGGCTATTGGCGGGCTACTTGTGACGGCCGATTCTGCTCATGCACATGGCGGTGATTCACAGCATGTGATTGACCAAACCGACTCTGCGGACGTCGAACATGTCAAGCAGGGTCATCCCGGGCATTGTCATGGCGGAGCGATCTGCAACGCTGTTGGACTATTTTTGATGGGTCCAACACTGCCTGGTCCCCAAGGCACGGAACGAAGATACTCGATCCCTCGGGCTCAATACCGGGTTCTTAGTATTATCGCGTTTGACCCACCACCGCCGCGTGTCCTGATCTGACGAGTCGAATTGCGCTCAAGATGGGCGCGTCGAAGCAGACGAAAAGGACAAATAAATGAACTTTCTAAAAATGACTACAGGCGTGGCCCTGGTTTCTCTATTTGCGGCGGCCGCCTTGGCGCATGGTGGCGCAACCGGCGTCGTCAAAGAACGCATGGACGGTATGTCCGCGATGAAGGACAGCATGAAGGTCCTTACACCGATGATGCAGGGGAAAACGCCCTACAATGCGCAAACGGTACGAAGCGAAGCCAAGAAAATCGGAAGCCACGCCGGTGAGAGCATGACTAAGCTGTTTCCAGAGGGATCTGATGGCAAACCCTCGGAGGCCAAATCGCAAATCTGGCAGGATTGGGGTTCCTTTACAGAAATAGCCAGACAGTTGGAAATCTACTCAGAAGGCCTTGCGCTTTCGGCAGACAACGGGCTGATGGCGTCCGGATCGGGTCATGGTTCCGGCATGATGGGCGGCAAATCCATGATGGGAGGTCGTTCCATGAGGGGAGGTGGTTCCATGATGGGAGGTGGTTCCATGATGGGCAGCGGGATGATGGCTGGCAGTCCAAACTTAGCACAGCTGTCTGAAATGCCGGCAGATGGTGTGTTCATGATGCTGAGCCAGACATGCTCGGCGTGTCACACGCGATTTCGGTCGGAATAGGAATGCATCATGAAGCCGATAATACGGTTGGGTCTTGCTGCCGCCGTTACGGCGTCAGCAGGGTTTGTTGCTGTGATGGCTTGGCCGATTGGCCAGCCCTTACAAGCTCTCGACATTCAAGGTGACGTTAACCGCGGGGCGTATCTGGCAAGGGCAAGCGGCTGTATCGCCTGCCACACAGACTTTGCCAAAGGAGGTGAGCCCTTGGCCGGTGGGGTGGAGTTGGATACCCCGTTCGGCACGCTCTTTTCGCCGAACCTGACCACAGATCCCGATCACGGGATCGGTGATTGGACCATCGAGGAATTTGCCCGCGCTGTGCGTCAGGGTGTGTCGCCTGACGGGCAACCCTACTACCCGGCCTTTCCTTATCCGTTCTATGCCAACTTCACGGATCAGGACATCGCCGATCTTTGGGCCGCCTGGCAAACGGTTCCGCCAGTAGCGGAACCGTCAAAAGAGCAGGAAATGGTGTTCCCCTTCAATCAGAGATGGGGCCTGAAGCTGTGGCGGGCGGCATTTTTGGAACCGCCGCGGACCGATCCCGTGCCGGGCAATGATGATGTATGGAACCGGGGCCGGTTACTCGTTGAAGGTGCCACGCATTGTGCCGCCTGTCACACCGGGAGAAACCTGGCTGGCGCAAGAAATTCTGACACGGAACACTTCAAGGGAAGTGACTCACTGCCGGGCGGTGACAAGGCACCGGCCATCGACTTTGAGACCCTGCAAATGCGTGGGTGGACAGTTGATGATCTGGCCTACGCGTTGCGCACCGGCGTCATGCCTGATGGCGATGTCTTCGGCGGCGCCATGGGAGAGGTCGTAAACTATGGCACCAGCTTTCTGACAGACGAAGACCTGAAGGCAATGGCGACCTATCTGCTGGATGTGCACGACGGGGGATAATCCAGTGCGAGATCAAGTATTCTTTGGAAGGAAGTCCTAATGAAGCTCAATCGCAGGCAATTCGTTGCAGGCACGTCGGCACTAATCGCAGTGCCGACTATTGGGAGGTCGGCTACCGCCCCCCGAATAATCGAGGCGCGTTCAGGATTGGCGCGTGTTGCCCCCAACAACTATCCGGAAACCGAGATATGGGGATATGATGGCGGTGTTCCAGGCCCTGAAATTCGTGCCCGGCAAGGCGAAACGGTTCGCCGGACACTCCTGAACTCGCTACCTCAGCCTACAGCAATCCATTGGCACGGATTGCGGGTTCCGAACAATATGGACGGGGTGCCGGGCCTTACGCAGGAGGCTGTACCAACCGGCGGCAAATTTCAGTATGACTTGCCTCTGAAGGACGCGGGGACCTTCTGGTATCACTCTCACAACCAGTCAACGGAACAAGTGGCCAGGGGCCTTTACGGCGCGTTCATCGTCGACGAAACGGACCCGCCAGACACGGACCATGACATCACGATCCTTCTGGATGATTGGCGGTTGGGTAAGGACGCTCAAATAGTAGATGATTTTGGTGCAATGCATGATTGGACCCATGCAGGTCGCATGGGAAACTACGTTCACGCGCGCATATCGCCAATGACCGAAGTTTTGACGAACCAGCGATTGCGAATTCGAATGGTCAACGTGGCAACTGATCGGATCATGTATGTGTCAGTAGGTGGCGCAAACGGGAAACTGGTCGCTTATGATGGCATGCCTGTAAGGCAGCCAGAAGATTTCGAAACACTTGTTTTCGGACCTGCGCAGCGAGCAGATTTGATTGTCGACGTCACAGCGGAATCGAACGAAGCCGTTCAAATAACTCTTCACGAACGCGATGAATCATTTGTTATCGCTGAGATCCCGGTTTCGGGAAGCGGTACATCTGCCAGCCGCGGTGAGATCGAAGCTCTGCCACCCAACCCTGTTTCTTTTCTTGAAGATGTTTCTGACGCCTTAAAGGTTCCATTGGTGATGGAAGGCGGGGCGATGGGCGGACTGCGTCAAGGTACTTACAACGGCCAAGTCATGAGCGCTAATGAGTTGGTTCAGGAAGGACAGATCTGGACATTCAACGGAGTCGCAGGGTTACCCGAAGACCCGCTCGCTTCTGTTTCGCGTGGCGACATAGTCCGTATTCAGATGCAGAACGACACCGTCTTTGCGCACGCCATGCATTTGCACGGGACGCACTTTCAGGAAGTTCTGCCGAACGGGAGCCTGGGACCTCTGCGAGACACAATACTGGTTGACCGGATGGAAACGCGGGAGATTGCGTTCGTTGCGGATAACCCGGGGGACTGGCTGTTTCATTGCCACATGCTTTCGCATCAGGCCGCTGGAATGAAGACCTGGCTGAGCGTGGCGTCATGAACAAGAGCGCGGCGAAATGGGTGTCACTAGCTGCTGTGGTGATCATTGTCGCGGTCGCTGGCTGGGGCCTGAGCGGGCGCGCACAAAACGGTGCATCAGCGGATTCGGCACGTGGTGCAGTTTTGTACGCCGAAAACTGCGCGTCATGCCACGGGGCAGATTTGGAGGGTCAACCAGATTGGCAGACACCTGATCCAGATGGCGTCTTGCGAGCTCCCCCGCATGACCGAACAGGGCACACCTGGCATCACGGCGACAAGCTGTTGTTCGATTATACAAAGCTTGGCGGGTACCAAACACTAAAACAGATGGGCGTCGCTGATGTCAAAAGCGGTATGCCAGGTTTCGAGGACACTCTTTCGGATCAGGAAATCTGGGACATCCTTGCCTTCATCAAGGAGAGTTGGCCGGATCGGGAACGCAAGCTGCAAGAGCAGCGCACCGAGGCAGAACAAACGGAAGGAAACTGACGTGAAACGATTTTTTGCAGGCTTAATTGCCATCACTATGTCGATTGGTGCTGCTATGGCGAGTGCTGACGAATTGTCTGACTCCGATGTAAAACGGCTGGCTCTGGAAGCCATTATGGAAAACCCCGAAATCATCATGCAGGCGATTCAATTGCTTCAACAGCGCGAAGATCAGGCAAAAGCCGAAGCCATTGGAAACGTCTTGGAAAATCAGCGTGAATTGCTGGAACAGGATCCGAATGCGCCTGTCATCGGAAACCCGGAAGGTGATGTAACCGTAGTCGAGTTTTTTGACTATAACTGCCCATATTGCAAACGCGCGGCCCCGGTCGTGAAAAACGTAATCGCAGGCGATTCCGATGTCCGAGTTGTTTACCGAGAATGGCCCATACTCGGAGAAGGTTCCGACTTCGCGGCACGCGCCGCGCTTGCCTCACGTAATCAGGGAAAATATGAAGAATTCCATTGGGCGCTTATGGCTCTGAACGGTCGTGCCACTGAGGCCAGTGTCCTGAAAGTTGTTCGGGAACTTGGCCTGGACGAGGATCAATTGCGCGTAGACATGGAGGCGCCGGAAGTCGACGCGCATATTCAGGTGTCCATGGAATTGGCCCGGCAGCTTGGCTTCAGTGGCACCCCTTCGTTTGTGATTGGAGATGCGCTTGCCCCGGGTCTGATCGCCGAAGATGAAATGACCCGGCTAATCGAGGCAGTCAGAGACGCAAGATAGAACTAAGGGACGACAGCATGTGCGCCCCTAAGCTTCTGTTGCGAACGTGGCTTCGTATCCCTCGGACTCTGAGCTGCAAGGATATGATCAAGTTGATTAGCGCTTAAGACACGTACCCTGCGGTTTTTCATGTCAAAGTCCAACTGTGCGGAGGAACTTACTGTGTCAATGGCTTTGTCTATAGCTGACTTGCGGTGCCCGCAGCTCATATCCGGGATACTTAGCGTCGTCATGAATGATGAGAAAGAAAGTCAGCCTCATCCCTTGACCTTCCACTTGCTGGAACCCTTATGTTGCCCGTCAGCAGAACATACGTGGTGACAATATGACTGAAAATTCACATGCGCGGTTCCAGGTTCAGGGTATGAGCTGTGCTTCCTGCGTTGGGCGCGTCGAGCGCGCATTGAAAGATGTGCCAGGGGTAGATGCCGCTTCGGTTAATCTCGCCAGTGAAAGCGTTCAGGTCGATTTCCGCGATCCAGCCGATAAAGCGGCCATTGCTGATGCGTTAAACCGCGCCGGATATCCGGCGCGGACCGCAGAGGTCACGCTGGATATTCAGAACATGTCCTGCGCATCCTGTGTAGGGCGCGTTGAACGAGCCCTGGAAGCCGATGGCGGCGTCTTGTCCGCGTCGGTCAATCTGGCCACTGAAAGTGCAACTGTGCGTTTTGCTGAGGGGGTC
This sequence comes from Ruegeria sp. I3, assembly GCF_056532525.1. Taxonomy (NCBI): domain Bacteria; kingdom Pseudomonadati; phylum Pseudomonadota; class Alphaproteobacteria; order Rhodobacterales; family Roseobacteraceae; genus Ruegeria; species Ruegeria sp. I3. The sequence continues at coordinate 468,774 of NZ_JBQFNI010000001.1, forward strand.
ACAACACCCGAAGCCATAGCGGCGCATGCGGCGTCTGCTGGCTATCCGGCGAGCCTGCGATCCGCAACGCAGACCGAACCACACGACCGCAAAGCGGCAGAGATCAGCCATTTGGCGCGGCGAACAAGCTTCGCCGCCTTGCTCGCATTGCCGGTATTCATTCTCGAAATGGGCTCGCATGTTATTCCGGGCATGCACCACCTGATAGCGAGCACCATAGGCATCCAGAACAGCTATTACCTGCAATTCCTTCTGACCACGATCGTTCTTTTTGGGCCAGGCTTGCAGTTTTACACCAAGGGATTCCCTTCCTTGGTCAAAGGCGCGCCGGACATGAACTCTCTGGTGGCCCTGGGCACTTCGGCGGCATATGGGTTCTCACTGATCTCGACCTTCGCGCCGCATATTCTTCCTGCCGGAACCGCAAATGTCTACTACGAGGCCGCAGCGGTAATCGTGGTTCTTATATTGCTTGGGCGGTTCCTCGAGGCGCGCGCCAAGGGCCGAACTGGTGAAGCGATCCGAAAACTGGTCGGTCTGCAGGCAAAAACAGCACGAGTTGAGCGCGACGGATCGGTTGTCGAGCTACCGATTGAGCAGATCGTTGTAGGGGATATTGTGCACGTTCGACCGGGCGAAAAAATCGCGGTGGATGGTGCCGTAATGACCGGCGCGTCATATGTCGATGAAAGCATGATCACCGGAGAGCCGGTTCCCGTCGAAAAAACCGAGGGCGCAACTGTGGTCGGGGGGACCGTAAATGGCGCGGGTGCATTGACGTACCGTGCTGAAAAGATCGGCGCAGACACTATGTTGGCCCAGATCATTCAGATGGTCGAACAAGCACAGGGTGCCAAGCTTCCGATTCAAGGCCTGGTCGACCGCATCACGCTGTGGTTTGTGCCGGTAGTGATCGCAGTGGCCGTTGTAACAGTGCTGGTATGGATGTTGTTCGGACCCGATCCCGCGCTTAGCCTGGCGTTGGTGGCCGGGGTTGCGGTACTGATCATTGCTTGCCCCTGCGCCATGGGGTTGGCAACACCTACTTCCATCATGGTCGGCACTGGCCGCGCTGCCGAGATGGGCGTCCTGTTCCGAAAGGGCGATGCCTTGCAAATGCTGCAGGAAACCACCGTTGTTGCGGTGGACAAGACGGGCACCCTGACCGAAGGGCGTCCGGAGCTGACCGACCTGATTGTGGCCGAAGGAATGACCGAAGACGAGGTTCTGCACCTTGTTGCTGCCGTTGAGGTCACTTCCGAACATCCAATCGCCACAGCCATCGTGCGCGCGGCAGAAACCCGTGGTCTGGAGCTTTCCAAGCCAGAAGACTTCACGTCGATCACCGGTTACGGGGTAAGCGCCTCAGTCGAAGGCCATAAAATCCTGATCGGGGCCGACCGCCTGATGAGTCGCGAAGGGGTAGAAATGGGCGCGTTGTCTGATCGGGGCGCTGAACTCGCAATCAACGGAAAGACTCCACTTTATGCTGCCGTAGACGGGGCTATCGCGGCCGTAATCGCTGTGGCGGACCCAATCAAAACCACCACGCCGGACGCAATCGAAGCTCTGCACGGGCTGGGCCTGAAAGTAGCGATGATCACCGGTGACAATGCCGCTGCTGCCAAATCCATTGCAGCGCAGCTTGGCATCGATCATGTCGTGGCTGAAGTTCTGCCCGAGGGTAAAGTATCCGCGTTACAGGATTTGCGTTCAAATGGCGGAAAACTGGCCTTTGTGGGTGATGGCATCAATGATGCGCCTGCTTTGGCGGCAGCTGACGTAGGAATTGCGATCGGGACAGGCACTGACATTGCCATCGAAGCGGCTGACGTCGTTCTGATGTCAGGCGACCTGACGGGCGTGGTCAATGCCTTCGATATTAGTCAGCGCACCATGCGTAACATCCGCCAAAACCTGTTCTGGGCGTTCGGCTACAACACACTGCTCATACCGGTTGCGGCAGGGGTGCTTTATCCGTTTGGCGGCCCGCTGCTGTCGCCGGTTTTGGCCGCAGGTGCCATGGCGCTGTCCAGCGTATTTGTCCTGACCAATGCGCTGCGGTTGCGCTGGGTAAAGCCGATCAAAGTTGGGCGAGAACAGATCTCGCAGAACACCGAGCAAACGCTGCGTTCAGTGCATGCTGGATAGTATAGGAGAACCGCTGTGAATATCGGAGATGTAGCAGAACGTTCGGGTCTGCCTGCCAAAACCATCCGCTATTACGAGGATATCGGGTTCATCAAACCCAAGCGGAGCCTAAATGGGTATCGCCATTTCGACGAAAAGGAACTGCACAAGCTGGCTTTCATCGGGCGGGCCCGCTCATTGGGCTTTACCATTGAGGATTGTCGTTCACTACTGGCGTTGTACGAGGACAAAGAACGTGCCAGCGCGGACGTGAAAGAAATTGCAAAACAGAATCTGAAAGAGATCGACGATAAGATTTCCGATCTGAAGGCGATGCATGAAACACTGTCTCATCTGATCGAAGAATGCGCTGGCGACCACCGCCCAGACTGTCCAATTCTAAAAAACTTGGGCCAAGCGTAGTTGACCTTGTTGTTTGATCTGCCTCCAAGTTTGGCAATCTTTTTCTTCAGACGTTGCAATCCGCTCTTCTCTAGTGCGTGCCGCGCTATCAATTGTAGTTTTGTTGGCTTCGGGTCAGCACGTTGCCACGATCACACTACGTCCGCAGTACGGTGAATGAGTTGATCCCTGTTTTAAGAGAAACGCTTTTAGTGTGCGTCTGTCTTACTGTGACAATCATCGGCTCTGTTGCTTTTGCAAACAACGACTTTGAGATCGCAGACAGCCACAAACTGTATGGCGTTTCGATCGCGTCAAAAGCATCTGAATTCAAACACAACAATCGCCGTTCGCATTCTACCACCGATCAAGATTGCGCGGACGACTGCGTGAGTTGTGGCGGGGCATGCCACACTGGAACCTGTTGCGTTGGTGAAAACCCGACCCAATTAGGACTTGCGGTTTTGGTGGAAGCTTATGGCCAGAGAAACCCTAACATGGACACGGATAACCAGAATTCTCAAGCGCCTCTGACGCCCAATCTTCCTCCACAAATATCCTAGCATCCAAAGTCCCGAAAGTGCGGGTTTTCAAATTGTTTCTGTTCGAGCATGCACTGCGGTCGTCAGGAGATTATTATGCGTGGAAGAGAGGCTAAACTATCAGTATTTGCCTTGGCGCTCATCTTATCCAAGCGGTTGCGACATGCGTGCGCTATGCACCGAAAGCGAACAGAAACAGGGCTGGTCATGATCGCGTGCTTGACACAAATCATAGCACTTGCCTGCGATTTCGATCACAAGACCGAATATCACAGCGCAGGCGTAAACACGGAAAGGAAATGACATGACCACCACGATACTTGACCGACGCCTTTTCCTGGCTGGCCTCAGCGCCTCCGGTATCGCCCTGGCTTCACCTACATTTGCAACGACCAAACCGCTGGTGAAGGTTCTCAAGGACCCCGCATGCGGGTGTTGTGGCGCGTGGATTGATATTATGCAACGCGAAGGATTCGAGATGGAAGTGCAGAATGCCTCCTGGGAGACTTTGTCTGAATACAAAGCTAACAAGGGTATTCCAGAAGAGATGGCGTCCTGTCACACGGGCTTGCTCGAGGGCTATGTCATAGAAGGTCATGTGCCCCCGGCGGACATCCGGCGTTTGTTGGCCGAACGCCCTGATGCGGTCGGGCTGACAGTGCCAGGTATGCCCTATGGCTCACCTGGTATGGGGCCGGAGAGTGAGCGGGAAGCCTATTCGGTTTTCCTGATCGGTAAGGATGGCACCACTGAAGTTTTCAACCATTACAAGGCAGCGTGATCGCCAATTTTTTTTGCAACAACCGCAAACGGAATTGTCATGCGTTTAAGGTGAATTTCGGTAGCAGCGATTGAAAAGCGAGTTCAAGGTCGGCTAGTCCGATACGGGGCTGGTCCGATGCTCCGAAGGAGTATGGCCCACCCAAGACGCTCTACAACTGCTAAAAACGTTAGAGCGACAACGGCGTGTTTGCACGGATCATGGAAAGGCTGGCTTCGGACCATTCCGATCACAGGGCGATCATGATAAAAGTGAGCAGGCGAACGCCATGCGTTCAATTGAGCCTGCGCAAGTATCTGAAGGCACATCGCATGGCTTTAAGCCTACGGTTGAAAAAAGGGGCGCTGGTGCCTGATTGGGCGTGCCAACGGCGGAATGAGCGCCAAGTTGCATGCCGTCAGCGATGCTTCTGGCCACCCAATCCGGTCTTTCATAACTGTCGATCAGATCAGTGACTACACGGGTGCCAGGGCACTTCTAAGCAGCCTACCAGCCGCCGATTGGATGATTGCTGATCGGGGTTACGATTCTGACTAGTTCCGAAAGGTTATGAAATACAAAGGGACACGCCTATGCATGCCCGGCAGAGAGTCACGCGAGAAGCCTGTCCGAAAAGACAAACACAGGTTCAAGCGCCGAAACCGCATCGAGGTCATGTTCGGTCGCTTGAAGGAATCGAGCCGAGTAGAATCCTGCTACGAAAGATGGCCGAAAGAGTTCCCATCAGCCATCGCACTCGCAGCGATTTTCAGGCTCCGAAATTCAATGAGCCTAGAGTCTAGCGCAGTGCGCCAGACGGTCACCAACATTCGACGATAAGTATCAATATGAGGCTGTTCTTTAGCAACATTTTCGTGATTGCTGCATTTCGGTCTCTTTTCCGCCCATTTTTTCGTTGATACACAAGCACAGTTACTTGTGGGATGAGTAAAAGTGCGGGCGGACAGATGAGAACCGGTTATAACGGTCGAATAGCAATATTTTGGACACAGACGGAAGTTGACGGGCTTGAGGCGGCGCCTTTGGCCCACATGCGCGTTGGTAGCTCTTGGTCTTGGAGGGGGCGAGGGGTCCAACTCGCCGCAAGTGCAGACCAAGTTGCGCTGCACGCAGGCTCCACCGGTCTTGGATCTATATTGGCGGCCAGAGCCAGTTTCGCCAACCCCGGCGAGATCAACGAAAGTGCCAAGATCGAGTTGTCAAACGGGGCTCAGACTTTCGTTGCCGAGCTGGTGCGTGAGGTGAACGAAGCGTCTCTGGTGCTTGTGTTTGAGGATGGATACCCTGAGCCTGATCAAGATTTCTGGGTCAGTTCGGCAGCTTCGCATATTGAACCTGTTGAGATTGACAGCGGTTATGACGACAAGGTTGTCGTGTTCCCGGCCGCTCGTGTAAATGCAAGTTCAGTACCGGTAAGTCTATCAAATACTGCCGGTTGGGCTGCAGAATAACGCATACTTCTCAGAAAGATTCCAACTCTAAGCAGAAATCCTACCCTTTGCTTGCTGTGGCGTGTTGACTCTGGCCGAAGCAGGGATATAAGCGCGGCTTCATTGGTGTTGGTGGCCCCCGCGAGGGGATGCCTGTCATGAGGGAAACCTCAAGAGGACAACGCCCTTCATAGTGGCCCATCGGGGCCTCGATCTAAAGAAGGAGATCAGCCGTGACCAAACGCACGTCTGCCAAGTACAAAATCGACCGCCGGATGGGCGAAAACATCTGGGGTCGTCCGAAATCCCCGGTTAACCGTCGTGAATACGGCCCCGGCCAGCACGGCCAGCGCCGCAAGGGCAAACTGTCTGATTTCGGTCTGCAGCTGCGTGCCAAGCAGAAGCTCAAAGGCTACTACGGCGACCTGACCGAGAAGCAGTTCCGCCGCATCTATGCAGAAGCTGAGCGTGTCAAAGGCGACACCGGTGAAAACCTGATCGGTCTGCTGGAGCGCCGTCTGGACGCCGTTGTTTACCGCGCCAAGTTTGTTCCGACCGTGTTCGCCGCACGTCAGTTCGTGAACCACGGCCACGTTAAAGTGAACGGCAAGCGGGTCAACATCCCGTCCTACCGCGTCAAAGAAGGCGACGTTATCGAAGTGCGTGACAAGTCCAAGCAGTTGGCCGTTGTCCTGGAAGCTGTCGGCTTGGCCGAGCGTGATGTGCCTGACTACATCGACGCCGACCACTCGAAAATGACCGCGACCTTCGTGCGTGCACCGGGCCTGAGCGATGTGCCTTACCCGGTTATGATGGAACCGAACCTGGTCGTCGAATTCTACGCGAAGAACTAATCTTCGCCGACCTGTTGAGTTTAAGGGCCGCGCTTTCAGCGCGGTCTTTTTTTGTTTTGATGGGGCTCTGCCCCAGTCGCTGCGCGACTCCCCCGAGATATATTTGGCCAGATGAAGAGGCGGATCAGATAGGAAGCGGGCGACTTTCGGCAATGGCCTCCATTGCGAAATAGGAGGTGACGCTGTCCAGTTCGATCTTATCGATGAGGCGTTGATAGACTTTGTCGTAAGAGGCCATATCTTCTGTAACGACCTTGAGTTGATAGTCATAGTCGCCGCCAATGCGATGGAAATCGACCACTTCAGGAATGGTCAGGACATGACTGCGAAAGGCCTGCAACCATTGGGCAGAGTGGTGGCGCGTGCGTAGCATGACGAAAACCACCAGATTCAGCCCAAGCTTTTCGCGCGCGATGCGCGCCGTAGAACCTTGCAGGACACCAGTGTCGTTCAAGGCCTTTATTCTTCGCCAGCAGGCATTTTGGGACAGGCCGACCCTATCTGCCAATTCTCGCTGGGAAAGTGTTGCGTCTTTTTGCAGTTCCTTCAGAAGGCGCGTGTCAATTTGATCTAATTTTTTCTCCATATAAACTCATATGACACAAAACTCGGACATATAAAGCATAAAATTGTGAGGTTTCCACAGGATGGATCAATCATATTGGAGTTAGCAATATGGAGCCTGTGTAATGACCTTGTCCAACTTTCGCGCAGAAATTCAATCTGCTGCTCACGGAAATACTCTGCGTGATGGGCTGATCGGTGAGGGGGTACTCATCCCGGGTCTGCATGGGGACGTGCCGCTTGTGTATGCGGACTACGTTGCCTCGGGTCGCGCGTTGCGACAGGTCGAAAATTTCGTGGCTGAGCATGTGTTGCCGTTCTATGCCAACAGCCACACCGAAGCCTCCTATTGCGGTTCCTATATAACCCGTTTGCGCCGCGAGGCGCGGGCCGAGATCGCCTGCATAGTTGGCGCCAAGGAAGAGGACGCGGTGATCTTTACCGGGTCTGGCGCTACAGCGGGTCTTAACCGGCTGGTTAGTCTGCTGGGAGTGCAAGAGGCTAATCAGCCGGTCGTTTTGATTGGTCCGTATGAGCATCATTCGAACATTCTGCCGTGGCGTGAAAGCAAGGCGCGGGTGATCGAGATTCCAGAAGCCGTTGATGGCGGTCCCGATATGCAGGTGCTAAAGGCGGCACTGGTAGAGCACGCAGATTCCGATCTTGTGATTGGGTCATTCTCAGCGGCGTCAAACGTCACCGGCATCATCACCGACCCTGATCCAGTGACGCGGATGCTGAAAGAGCATGGTGCGCTTGCGGTATGGGACTATGCGGGTGGTGGACCTTATTTGCCAATGGACATGGGGCCGGAAGATGCGCGGAAGGACGCGATCGTTGTCTCTCCGCATAAGTTTCCGGGTGGGCCGGGGGCGTCGGGTGTTCTGGTCGTTAACCAATGCGCTGTGAAGCGGACGTGTCCGAGTTGGCCCGGCGGTGGGACTGTCAGCTTTGTCTCGCCTTGGCGGCACGACTACAGCGCCGATCTCGCGACACGGGAAGAGGCGGGTACACCAAATGTGATCGGAGACATTCGTGCGGCCTTGGCCTTCATCGTGAAAGATGCGGTTGGAGCGGATGAGATCGCGCAGCGTGAAGCGCAGTGTAACCACATGGCGTTGGATGGGTGGTCCGAAAACCCACATCTGACATTGCTAGGTGCCGAGAATGCACACCGCCTGCCGATATTCTCGTTCCTCGTGTGTGATCGGAATGGGCAGCCGGTGCATCAGCAGCTGTTTACCCGGATGCTCAGCGATATCTACGGCATCCAGGCACGTGGCGGCTGTGCCTGTGCCGGACCCTATGCGCATCGTTTGCTGGGCATTGATCGGGCAACGTCGGAAGAATTGCATGCGGCCCTGTCGGAGGGTGAGGAAATGAAGAAACCGGGTTGGGTGCGGTTGAATTTCTCTTACCTCATGAGCGAAGAGACCGTTCAGTTCATTATCGACAGCGTTAACGAGCTGTCGCGCCGGACCGAGGAGTTCGTCCCATTCTACAATGCCGATCCGGCGACGGCGCGCTTCAAAGCGGCGTAAGATAATTGCCGCTTTTCTCAACCCGTTGAGAAAGGTATGAGGGGCCAAGCTAGTGGAGCCCCTCATGAACCAGATCACACCTCAACCCGGCATAATGGACATCGCGCTGTATCAGGGCGGACAGTCGCATGTTGACGGTGTTGCGGATGTCATCAAGCTGAGTTCCAACGAAAACCCATTTGGGCCAAGTCCCAAGGCGATCGAAGCGGTGCGCGAAAGTGCCGTTTCGCTGCATCGTTATCCCAGCACCGATCATTCCAGCCTGCGCGCCGCAATTTCTGAACGGCACGGACTGGATGCCAATCGGGTCATCTGCGGTGTCGGCAGTGATGAAGTGTTGCAGTTCGTAGCGCAGGCCTATGCTGGTCCGGGTGATGAGGTGATATATACCGAGCATGGATTCTCCATGTATCCGATCATCGCGCGAATGGCTGGCGCGACCCCGGTCATGGTGCCCGAGAGAGATCGCCGTGTAGACGTAGATAGCATCCTTGCTGCGGTCACTGGGCAGACACGGATTGTCTTTGTGACCAATCCGGGAAATCCTACTTCAACCATGATCTCTGACGCCGAATTGCAGAGGTTGGCGGATGCATTGCCAGCCGATTGCCTGATGGTGCTGGATGGTGCGTATGCCGAATTTGTCGATGGTTTCGATGGAGGCGCAGGGCTGGTGGACCGGTTTAGCAATGTCATCATGACCCGGACTTTTTCGAAAGTGTACGGTCTAGGTGGGATGCGCGTTGGCTGGGGCTATGCGGCGAAAGAGATTATTGATGTGCTGAACCGCGTTCGTCAGCCGTTCAACCTGTCGCTGACGGCTCTTGCGGCGGCCGAGGCCGCCGTGCGGGATGAGGAATATCTGCGGTTCTGCCTATCTGAAAATTCACGCCTCCGGATTTGGTTGTCTGATGAACTGGCGAAGGTCGGCGTTTCATCCGATGTGTCATGCACGAATTTCATCCTCGCCCGCTTTGCTGACAGGGCCGAGGCGGAAGCCTGCGATGACTATTTGAAAACGCAGGGTTTGATCGTGCGGCGGGTCGCGGGCTACAACCTGCCAAACGCGCTGCGGATCACCGTAGGCGACGAAATCGCCTGCGGTCGCGTGGTTGCAGCGATTACTGCGTTCAAAGGGGGCGCTGTATGAGCCAGATTTACGACCGTGTTGCGCTGATCGGGTTGGGCCTGATTGCATCGTCCATGTTCTGGGCGATCAAACGGGCTGGGCTTGCGGGCGAAGTGACGGGCTATGCGCGATCCGAGGCAACCCGCGAGACGGCGCGCCAGATCGGCCTTTGTGACCGGGTTTGCGAGACCGCGGAAGAGGCGGTCGAGGGTGCTGATCTGGTGGTTCTGTGTGTTCCGGTTGGCGCAATGGGACCGGTAGCGCAGCAGATTGCGCCGGTTCTGAAATCCGGTGCCACCGTTTCAGACGTGGGGTCGGTAAAGCGTCACGTGATTGACGCCGTCTCACCACACATACCTGATGGCGTTCATTTCATTCCGGCGCACCCACTGGCCGGGACCGAGCATTCCGGGCCTGAATCGGGTTTCGCCGAACTGTTCGACAACCGTTGGTGCCTGTTGGTGCCGGTCGAAGATTCCGATCCGGATGCGATCGCTCGCCTGCGGACTTTGTGGGAGGGTCTGGGATCGAATGTCGATGAAATGGATGCCGCGCATCATGATTTGGTGCTGGCGGTCACCTCGCACGCACCTCACCTGATTGCCTATACGATGGTGGGTGTTGCGGATGATCTCCGGCGGGTTACAGACACCGAAGTCATCAAGTATTCGGCAGCTGGTTTCCGCGATTTCACCCGCATCGCGGCTTCGGACCCGACGATGTGGCGTGATGTGTTTCTGACCAACAAAGACGCAACGCTGGAGATTCTGGGCCGGTTTACGGAAGAGCTCTTTGCGCTACAGCGGGCCATCCGAACAGGTGACGGAGAGCAATTGTTCGACTACTTTACGCGCACACGGGCGATCCGCCGCGGCATCATTGATGCGGGCCAGGATACGGATGCGCCAGATTTCGGGCGGGGAAAAACATCGACATGAGAAAGATCGGCTGCAGCCATTTGATTTTCTGCGTTGCTTTGGCGGCAACGACTGCAAATGCGGCGGCGCCTGAAACATCTATTGTGCCGTTGACGCGCCCGGAAACCACCCAAGCGATGGTGGCAATCGTCACCCCCAACATCCGGCCGGTGCTACGGCCCGCTTCGCCGCAGGTAACGGCCGCTGCAGCCCTTCCCGCTGAATTACCATTGCTCGGGCCCGAGAATTCGATCCGCCCGTTTGTGCGCCCGGAAGAATTGGAACAACGCGTCTTTCTTAAGAAACGCAAGCTGCGTAAGGGTTCAGTCTGTGGCGATATCGATATTCAGGGTAAGCCGGTTGGACGTGTGAAGGGCAAGATCAAAGCCTGCGGGATTAAGGATGCAGTGCAAATCACCTCAGTATCGGGGGTCGGGCTGAGCCGCCCAGCGACGATGGATTGCGGCACTGCACAGGCGCTGAACAATTGGGTCGACAAAACTGTAAAGCCCACGTTCAAACGCCGAGGTCCGGTGGTCGAGCTACAGGTCGCCGCGCATTACGCCTGTAGAACACGTAACAACCGTAAAGGGGCGCGGATCTCTGAGCATGGTAAAGGGCGCGCCATCGACATTTCGGGCTTCAAGATGGCCGATGGTGAGGTGGTGACGGTTTTAAATGGCTGGCGCAAAAATCCGTCCAAGAAGCAACTGACCAAGGTTTGGCGCGGCGCGTGTGGGCCATTTGGCACGGTTCTCGGACCAAACTCTGATCGCTACCATCGGGATCATTTCCACCTAGACACCGCGCGCTACCGCAGCGGCACCTATTGCCGTTAACGCAGCACCAGTCTCGGGGCAGGACCAAGGGGCAACGGACCTAAGGCGACGAACCCATCTCTGAAATTCAGCTGTAAATCCAGCGCATTTGGGTTGCCACCCAGTCCAGCCATGAAGCCCAATGCGCGGGTCACAGGATCGACTGCCTGATCCGGCAGCGCACCTGCGGCGTTTGCCATCGCGATCATGTCGCGCCAGTTTTCGGCTTTCATCGCAATTTCACCCGTTGGAATGCCCTGTTCGTCAACTTCCAGTTCGCCGGTGGCGAACAGACGCAGCTCACCCCATTTCATTTCTGCCAAACGCAGATCAATCGCAACGGGTTGGGGGCGACGCTGCTCAAGTGCGGTGCGGTCCCAGGGTTTGTCGAAAGTGACAAACATATCCATTTCCAGCGTTTCGAACGATTGCGGCAGGGTCGATGCTGAACGCATCAGGCGTCTCAGATCATCGCCGGGGGTAAATCCGTCGATCTTCGCAGTAATCCCATAGCTTTCGGGCGCTCCAGATTGCTCCATCACAAGGCTCAGCGACTGGCCTCCGGCTTGCGGATCACCTTCGGTTGTCAGCAGCCAGCGCTTTGAGGTCAGCGCCATTTTCTCGAGCACCAGCGCGACACCGGGTTGGAGCTGCAATTCGGCTTGTAGCGCTTCGGCCTGAACGGTCGTGGTCTGGTCGAAATAGGAAAGGCGCTGCGGCGTACTGGCAAAGCGCAGCATCTGGCGGCCGGGCCAGATTGCTGGGCTTTGGAACTCGACCCAGTCCGCACTCCACGCCGTTCCGTTGACCGGATCGGCCAAAGCGGGATTATTCAGGCGTGTGATGTGCTGAAATGGATATCCTGCCGTCGACACGTCCGAGAATTCGGCCTGCCAGCCCAGTTCTTGCTGTCGGTCAAACCAACCGGTCAGGGCGTTTCGCAGACCATAACCGGCGACAAACCAGTAGGCGCTCCACGCGAGGGCGATAAATACGAAAACGCGTATCAGACGGCGCATGATGAATGGCCCTTTTTCCTGCCTCGGATTTGATGTTTATAGGGCCAAACGGGCAAGGACCAGTGCAATGACGATGTGGGTATTCGGATATGGATCGCTGCTGTGGAACCCGGGCTTTCCGGTGGCACGCAGCGAACGCGCTAAATTGCACGGATATGCGCGGTCGTTTTGCATGCGCTCTATCCACCATCGCGGCACGGAAGAAGACCCCGGTTTGGTATTGGCGCTGGACGAACAGCCAGACGCGCATTGCACTGGATTGGCGCTTGCTGTCGAGGCAGGTCACGAAGAGCGCACTTTGGCTGAATTGCGTGAGCGTGAGCTGATCTCGTCAGCCTATCTGGAGCGGATGCTGGACGTGCATCTGGACTGCGGGCAGATCGTAAATGCAGTGACTTACGTCATCGATGCTCACCACGTTCAGTATTGCGGCGGTCTTCCATTGGAAGAGCAGGCCCAGATCATCGCCCACGCGGTTGGCGGACGTGGGCCAAATACCGAATATCTATACAATACTGCCTCGCACTTGACCGAGATCGGACTGCACGACCCTGATCTTGAGTGGTTGTCGCAACGGGTGCGGACAATCAGCGCATAAACTCTTGGCGTCACGGGGCGAACTTCGATAGGTTCAGCCCAGAGCAGACAATACCAGGAGCCACGCGCATGGCGCAGGCACAACAGGGCGTGAGACCACATTTTTCACAACCGATCCGTCAGATTTTGATGATGCTGATCGCAATAGGGCTGTCAGGACTTGGCGTGTTCATGGCGTTGCCATATGTGCTGCCGGTTATTCAGGCCAATCTGTATCTTAACGGGTTCATTTTGCTGGTTTTTGTCATCGGTGTCGCTGCCTGTTTTCTGCAAGTCACACAGCTGATCGGATCGGTTCGTTGGATCGAAGCCTTTGCCGGAGGGGTCGAACGTGACGATGTGCGCCCGCCGCAACTGCTTGCCCCACTGGCGTCGTTGTTGAGGGAACGCGGGGCGCGGTCTCAGATCAGCTCTAGCTCTACCCGATCGATCCTCGATTCCGTCGCCGAACGGGTCGAAGAAGAGCGCGAGATCACCCGCTACATCACCAACGTTCTGATCTACCTTGGCCTACTGGGGACATTTTTTGGTTTGGCTACCACTGTCCCCGCCATCGTTGATACGATCCGCAGCCTGAACCCGCAGGAAGGTGAAGAAGGTCTGGCCGTCTTCAACCGTCTGATGACAGGATTGGAAGCGCAGCTGCAGGGCATGGGCGTTGCTTTTGGGTCGTCATTGCTGGGTCTGGCCGGATCCTTGATAGTCGGTTTGCTGGAACTATTCGCGGGCCATGGCCAGAACCGGTTCTATCGCGAATTGGAAGAATGGTTGTCCTCAATCACCCGCGTTGGCTTTGCTGCGGGCGATGAGGGCGGCGCGGAACTGGCCGTGCTGACCCCAGTACTGGATGCCATGTCCGAGCAGATGGATGCACTGCAGGACATGTTCTCGGCGCAAGAAGTTGATCGCACGAACGTCTCGACCAAACTGGGACATTTGGTCGATGTCATCGGGGAAATGAACCAGCGGCAGGCCCAGACCGAAGGCGTAACGGCTGCGCTTGAACGTGTGGCGCTGGGGCAGGACGCTTTGTTGGATCACATGCGCGAACATGGCGCGGGCGAGGGGATCGATGCGGAAAGCCGCATGCGCCTGCGGTCGATGGATGTTCAGTTGCTGCGTATACTCGAAGAAATCTCCGCTGGTCGTCAGGACAGCATGAACGAACTGCGCAAGGATTTTGAGTTACTGGTCAAAGCGTTGACCTTGCCACGGGGCGCCGTACGTACCCCCCCGGAAGGAGAGTAACCCATGGCGCTGTCCCGCCGCACAGGTCAACGATTTTCGGGCTCGGTCTGGCCCGGCTTCGTGGATGCGATGACGGGATTGTTGATGGTGCTGACCTTTGTGCTGACCATCTTCATGGTCGTGCAATTTGTGCTGCGCGAAACCATTTCAGGTCAAGAGGATGAACTGACTGCGCTGTCCGACGAAATCGCCGCTCTGGCCGGGGCGCTGGGGCTGGAAGAGCGGGAAAACAGCCGCCTTCAAGCGCGTCTTGGGAACTTGAATGCAACGCTTAATCAGGTCGAAGACGATCTGGCGCAGGCACAAACCCGCATAACCGACTTTGAAGCACAGGTCGCGGCTTTGCTGGCTGATCAGGCGCGTGCGCAGGGGGATATCGCCGCGCTAGAAACGCAACGCGATGAGTTGCTAAATGAACAAGATGCCTTGAATTTGGCACTTGCTCAAAGCAGACAAGAAATCGACGCACAGGCCGAAGCCGCCCGCCTTGCCGCGGCTCGACGCGAAGCACTTGAAGCTCTCGTCGCCGAACTTGAAACCAGCGAAGATACACAGGCAGCTCAGATATCCGAGCTAGAACAGCAACTGACCGAGGAAGAGGCCGCGCGTCTGGCCGAAGCCGCCGCTGCTGAGGCGTTGCGTGATCGATTGCAGAATGCAGATGCTGAACTGACAGCGATGACCTTGGCGCTGGAAGCGCAGCGAAAGGAAGCCGAGGATACCCTGACTTTGCTAGCTGCGGCACAGGCTGCCAAGGCAGAGCTTGAGCGTCAGTTCGGTGAGATCAATGCCGAAGAACTGAGGGAACAACTGCAGGCGGCACTGGATGCCCAAACCCAAGCACTAGCAAATGAAGCTGAACAAAGGTCGCTGGCCGAGGAGCGCGCGGCGCTGCTGGCGCTCGCCCGAGAGGCGCTTGCATCGGAACAGGAAATCTCGACCGAAGCGCAACGTCAGACCGCGCTGCTTAATCAGCAGATGGCAGCCCTGCGCAGCCAGTTGGGGTCGCTGCAGGCTTTGTTAGACGACTACGAAGAACGTAATACCGCCGCCGAGATCCAGATACAGACGCTGGGCCAGGATCTGAATGCCGCTCTAGCGCGCGCAGCCTCGGAAGAACGCCGTCGCCGACTGCTGGAAGAGGCTGAACGTATTCGGCTGGAAGCCGAGGCCGAGAAACTGGCGGGCCAAAATCAGGAACTAGCCGCACAGGCCGAGGATTTGCAGCGCTATCGCTCGGAATTCTTCGGGCGACTGCGCGATGTGCTGGGTGATCAGGATGGCGTGCGCATTGAGGGCGACCGCTTCGTGTTCTCGTCGGAGGTGCTGTTTGCCACCGGGTCCGCAAACCTGTCCGCGGAAGGCCGTCAGGAGGTTGCCAAAGTTGCCAATATCCTGCGAAGCGTTGCCGCCGAAATACCCGAAGGGCTGAACTGGGTCATCCGTGTCGATGGGCATACCGATAATGTGCCACTTGCAGGCAGCGGACGATATCGCGACAACTGGGAGCTCAGCCAGGGTCGTGCCCTTTCTGTGGTGCGCTACATGGTTGACGCACTGGGCATTCCACCTGATCGCTTGGCGGCAAACGGGTTCGGAGAATTCCAACCCGTTAATCCCGCCGACACACCCGAAGCGCGCGCCCAGAATCGTCGGATCGAGTTGAAGCTGACAGAGCGATAAGGCTGGTACGAACCACCTTGGATCACCTGCCAAACAAGAAAAACGCCCACCGAAAAGGCGGGCGTTTTTCGTTATAGAGGCTGTAGGTTAGTCCGCTGTCAAGAGCGGGGGCTTGTCGCCCGGAATGCGGGGCTGATCGGGGCCCAGGATTTCCAGATTCAGCTCGCCCTTCTTCATCGAGACACGGACCACGCCGCCTTTGGCCAGTTTGCCGAATAGCAGTTCCTCGGCCAGAGGTTTCTTGATGTGTTCCTGAATAACACGACCTAGAGGTCGCGCACCCATCTTGTCATCATAGCCCTTGTCGGCCAGCCATTCGGCGGCACGCGGTGTCAGATCGATGGTCACGCCACGATCCAGCAACTGTGCTTCCAGCTGCAGGACAAACTTCTCAACGACCTGCAAAATGACCTCTTTCGGTAGTGGTGCAAATGAGATCACAGCGTCCAGGCGGTTGCGGAACTCCGGCGTGAACATACGTTCGATCGCTGCGGTATCCTCACCTTCGCGCCGGTCGCGGCCAAAGCCGATGGCGGCTTTCGCCTGCTCCTGCGCACCTGCGTTCGATGTCATGATCAGGACCACGTTGCGGAAATTCACCGTCCGGCCATTGTGGTCGGTCAATTCGCCGTGATCCATCACCTGCAACAGGATATTGAATACGTCCGGGTGCGCTTTTTCGATCTCATCAAGCAACAAGACGCAATGTGGGTGCTGGTCGACACCGTCGGTCAGCAAACCACCCTGATCAAACCCGACATAACCCGGAGGCGCACCGATCAGACGGCTGACCGCGTGCTTCTCCATGTATTCCGACATGTCGAAACGCAGCAGTTCAACACCAAGCGTGTCAGCCAACTGTTTCGCCACCTCTGTTTTGCCAACACCGGTGGGGCCAGCGAACAGATAGTTGCCGATGGGTTTTTCGGGCTCACGCAGACCGGCGCGCGCCAGTTTGATCGCACTGGACAGCGCTTCGATCGCTTCATCTTGACCAAACACCACGCGTTTCAGAGAGGTTTCGAGATCTTTGAGAACCTCGGCATCATCCTTGGTGACGTTCTTGGGTGGGATACGCGCAATCTTGGCAACCACCGCCTCGATCTCTTTGACGCCGATGGTCTTGCGACGTTTGCTTTCGGCGAGCAGGTGCTGCGCTGCCCCGGCCTCATCGATCACGTCGATCGCCTTGTCGGGCAGTTTGCGGTCGTTGATATAGCGCGCCGACAATTCGACAGCTGTCTTGATCGCGTCGGCAGTATATTTGATCGAGTGATGCTCTTCGAAATATGGTTTCAGACCGCGCAGAATTTTGACACTGTCCTCGACCGACGGCTCGTTCACGTCGATTTTCTGGAATCGGCGGCTCAGCGCGCGGTCTTTTTCGAAATGCTGACGGAACTCTTTATACGTGGTCGAGCCCATGGTGCGCAGTTTGCCACCCTGAAGCGCTGGCTTCAGCAGGTTCGACGCATCCATCGCTCCGCCCGAGGTTGCACCCGCTCCGATCACAGTGTGAATCTCGTCGATGAAGAGAACTGCATCAGGGTGCTCTTCCAATTCGGTCACAACCGCTTTCAGACGCTCTTCGAAATCGCCGCGATAGCGAGTTCCCGCAAGCAGGGCACCCATATCGAGCGAGTAGATGGTGGTTTCCGACAACACGTCCGGGGCCTCGCCCGCAACGATCTTATGCGCCAGACCTTCGGCGATGGCGGTTTTGCCGACACCGGGGTCACCTACCAGCAACGGGTTGTTCTTGCGCCGGCGACACAGCACCTGAATACAGCGTTCAACCTCGTCCGAGCGTCCGATCAGCGGATCTACATCACCGGCGCGTGATTTGGCGTTCAGATCAACGCAATATTTGCCAAGCGCGCTTTCTTTCTGCTCAGCGTCACCAGAGGTCGTCTGAGCCTCTTCTTCGGCTTCATCAGCACCCGTTACAGGACGATTCTCTCCATAGGCCGGGTCTTTGGCCACACCATGTGCGATGAAGTTTACCGCGTCATAACGGGTCATGTCCTGCTCTTGCAGGAAATAGGCTGCGTTGCTTTCACGTTCGGCGAAGATGGCCACCAGTACATTGGCCCCGGTCACCTCTGTGCGGCCAGAGCTTTGAACGTGGATCGCGGCGCGCTGAATGACACGCTGGAAGGCTGCAGTCGGTACTGCTTCGGACCCGTCGATATCAGTGACGAGGTTTGACAGATCTTCGTCGATGAATTCGACCAAGGTGCTGCGTAACTCGTCCAGATCGACGCTGCACGCTTTCATGACGCGCACCGCATCGGGTTCTTCCAACAGCGCCAGCAGCAGATGCTCTAGCGTTGCGAATTCATGTCGCCGTTCATTCGCCGCCGCAAGGGCCGCGTGGATGGCTTGTTCAAGTGTGCTCGAGAATGAAGGCACGCGGGTGCTCCTCTGTATTGGGCCGGAAGGGGGCGGGCTGCAGGCCGGATCCCCATCCCAACCATGTCCTCATACTATTAGAGTTTGGTTGATCCCGCCCCGGCTTCAAGGGTTTTCTTTCACTTGACAGTCACATTTGTTGTGACCGTGGCCGTGATTGGGGCTTGAAACGGGTTAAAAGCTGTCTTTTTGGGCTCGAATTTCGGCGAATACGGACACGGGATCAGAGTTTTCCATGCCCAGATGGGCCTGAATCGCCGGATCAGTGGCCCTTAGAAACGGATTTGTCGCCTTTTCCAGGCCTAAAAGCGAAGGCACAGTAGGTTCTCCAGCAGCGCGGGCGCGATTAATATCGGCCACGCGGTCAAGCAAGGCTGGGTTGTCGGGATCGATGGTCAGGGCGAACTTGGCGTTTGCCTGCGTGTATTCGTGGCCTGAGCACACGATTGTTTCATCGGGCAGGGCCGCCAACTTGCTGAGAGAGGCCCACATTTGCGCAGGCGTGCCCTCGAACAATCGTCCACATCCCAGCGCCATCAGGCTGTCAGCGGTGAATACAACGCCAGTTTGGGGCATGTAGAATGCAATGTGCCCAATTGTATGACCGGACACATCAAGAACCTCGACCGGCTCACCGCCGATATAAAATGTGTCACCTTCAACCACCGCCTGATCGAGTTTTGGCAACCGATGCTCATCTGCTTTTGCGCCGATCACACGCGCGGGCTGTTTCGCTAGAATGCCGCTCAGCCCGTCCACATGATCCCAATGATGATGTGTCAACAACACATGGCTTAGCTGCCAGCCGCGCGAATCCAGTTCGGCCAGAATCGGAGCTGCCTCTGGCGCATCGATCAAGGCAGTCTCACCGCTGGCCGGATCATGGGCGAGAAAGGCGTAATTATCGCTGAGGCAAGGAATGGTAACGATCTCAAGAGGCATGGCCTTTTGCCCTTTCATTGCTAGACTGCGCCCAGCTAAGCCGATTGACCGGGTGTCCGCAATGCATCTTGATGTGCAGGATCTGAGGAATTTCTACTATCGCAGCACCCTGGGTCGCGCGGCCCAGGCAGCGATCCGTGGTCGGTTGGTGGATCTTTGGCCCGAAGCCAAGGGGCAAACTGTGGTCGGATTTGGTTTTGCCGTACCTTTATTGCGGCCTTACCTCAAAGATGCGCGCCGTGTGATTGGTCTTATGCCTGGTCCGCAGGGTGTAATGCCATGGCCTGCGGGGATGCCCAATGTTTCCGTTCTGACCGAAGAGACGATGTGGCCAATCGAAACTGGCCATGTGGATAAACTCGTGGTGATGCATGGTTTGGAAACTTCAAACCGACCCAGCCAATTGCTGGAAGAATGCTGGCGCGTTCTGGGGCCCGGAGGGCGTGTGCTATTTGTCGTACCGAACCGGGCCGGGCTTTGGTCGCGCTCAGACCGGACGCCGTTTGGCTTTGGGCAGCCCTATTCAACGACCCAATTGGAAAACCAATTGCGCGCGCACCACTTCGTCCCGGAAAACCATTGCTCGGCGCTTTACCTGCCGCCTTCGTTCCGTCGGTTCTGGCTAAAATCGGGCAGCCTGATCGAGAAGACTGGACAACGCATCCCAACCGTCATGGCCGGAGGCGTGCTTATGGTTGAGGCCAGTAAACTCATTCGCCCACCTAGCGGGAGCGTTACTAAAGACACAGCGAAGCGCCCGATCAAAGCGTTGGATGGTTTGTTAAAGCCTGCGTGACAGTCCGGCGCATTTTGAACGGAAAAAATGCGGGAAAAAGGTCACAGGAATCGCAAAAACCTGCATATTCGTAACATTTTTCAACTGCCCCAATCGGTCCAAAGGGTCGCAGTTGGGTTAAGTGTATGAAAAATAATAATTTGTGGATAAAACTGTTACCGCTATAGCGTATTGCTTGGTTGGAACACCTCTGCTACATCCCCGGTGATTTTGATCCCCGCCCTAAATGGACGGGGTTTCCTCACGCCCCAAGGTAGCGGCCGCTACTCAAAATCGGGGCCTCAAATATCGGAAGGGTGGACGTGTCCGAACCAGCTTCGATTTCCACTGGCATCGCCGAGCGCTATGCCACCGCGATCTTCGAGATCGCAAAAGAGAATAATGACCTTGCAGGTCTGGAAACCGGAATCAACGATCTGGCAGCAGCATTGGGTGACAGCGCTGAATTGCGCGACCTGATCGCATCGCCTTTGGTTTCGCGCGCCGAACAGGAAAGCGCAATCACCGCTGTTGCGGACAAGATGGGCCTGCATGCCATCCTGCGCAATACGCTGGGTCTGATGGCGCAGAAACGTCGTCTGTTCGTTGTACCGCAACTGGTGCAGGTTCTGCGCGACATGCTGGCTGACGAGCGTGGCGAGGTGACCGCCGATGTCGCCTCGGCCAAGGCGCTCACCAAGACCCAAATGGATAAACTGTCCAAGACGCTGTCCGAGCGTGTGGGCAAGACCGTGACAATCAATGCGACCGTTGATGAAAGCCTCATCGGCGGTCTTGTCGTTAAAGTGGGCTCGAAAATGATCGATAGCTCGATCCGTTCGAAGCTGAACTCCCTACAGAATGCAATGAAAGAGGTCGGATAAATGGGAATCCAAGCTGCAGAGATTTCTGCAATCCTGAAGGACCAGATCAAGAATTTTGGTCAGGAAGCCGAAGTGGCCGAGATCGGCCGCGTGCTGAGCGTCGGTGACGGGATTGCCCGTGTATACGGCCTGGACAATGTGCAAGCCGGTGAGATGGTCGAATTCCCCGGTGGCATCATGGGTATGGCGCTGAACCTGGAAAGCGACAACGTCGGTGTTGTTATCTTCGGTTCCGACCGTGACATCAAAGAAGGTGACACCGTTAAGCGCACCAACTCGATCGTGGACGTTCCGATCGGTGACGAGCTGCTGGGCCGCGTTGTAGACGGTCTGGGCAACCCGCTGGACGGCAAAGGCCCGATCAACGCGTCGAAGCGTGGCGTTGCAGACGTTAAGGCTCCGGGCATCATCCCACGTAAATCGGTGCACGAGCCGATGGCAACCGGCCTGAAATCGGTTGACGCGATGATCCCGATCGGCCGTGGCCAGCGGGAACTGATCATTGGTGACCGTCAGACCGGTAAAACCGCCGTTGCTCTGGACGCGATCCTGAACCAGAAAGTTTACAACGACGCAGCAGGCGACGACGAGTCGAAGAAGCTGTACTGCGTGTACGTTGCGATCGGTCAAAAGCGTTCGACCGTTGCTCAGCTGGTGAAGAAACTGGAAGAGTCCGGTGCGATCGACTACTCGATCGTTGTGGCGGCAACCGCGTCCGACCCGGCACCGATGCAGTTCCTTGCACCTTACGCCGCAACTGCGATGGCCGAATACTTCCGTGACAATGGCCGCCACGCGCTGATCATCTATGATGACCTGTCGAAGCAGGCTGTGTCCTATCGTCAGATGTCGCTGCTGCTGCGCCGTCCGCCCGGACGTGAAGCCTATCCTGGCGACGTTTTCTACCTCCACTCGCGTCTGTTGGAACGTTCGGCAAAGCTGAACGAAGACTTCGGTGCGGGCTCGCTGACTGCTCTGCCGGTTATCGAAACTCAAGGTGGTGACGTTTCGGCGTTTATTCCGACCAACGTGATCTCGATCACCGACGGCCAGATCTTCCTGGAAACCGAACTGTTCTACCAAGGCATCCGCCCTGCTGTGAACACCGGTCTGTCGGTTTCGCGTGTGGGCTCCTCGGCTCAGACCAACTCGATGAAGTCGGTTGCCGGTCCGGTTAAGCTGGAGCTGGCTCAGTACCGCGAAATGGCTGCCTTTGCGCAGTTTGGTTCTGACCTCGACGCCGCGACCCAGCAGCTGCTGAACCGTGGTGCGCGTCTGACCGAGCTGATGAAACAGCCGCAGTACTCGCCGCTGACCAACGCCGAAATCGTCTGCGTTATCTTCGCCGGTACCAACGGTTACCTCGACAAGATCGACGTGTCCGATGTTGGCCGATACGAAGCCGGCCTGCTGGCGCACCTGCGTGGCAAGCACGCGGATCTGCTTCAGTGGATCACGGACGAAGATCCCAAGATCAAGGGTGACGCTTCCGACAAGATCAAGGCTGCGCTGGACGAATACGCCGCAACCTTCGCTTAAGGGAGAGGCGGGCATATGCCAAATCTTAAGGACCTTAAAAACAGGATCGAGTCGGTCAAATCGACCCGCAAGATCACCAAGGCCATGCAGATGGTCGCGGCAGCAAAACTGCGCCGCGCCCAGGAATCTGCCGAAGCCTCGCGTCCCTATGCCGAGCGGTTCAATGCCGTGATGGCGGGACTGGCGGCTTCGGTCGGGGGCAGCGACAGCGCCCCCAAGCTGCTCCGTGGCACGGGCAGTGATGATGTCCATCTGCTGGTTGTCATGACAGCTGAACGCGGCCTGTGTGGCGGCTTCAACTCGAACATCGCCAAACTCGCTCGCCAAAAGGCGGACGAGTTGCGCGCCAAAGGCAAGACGGTCAAGGTTTTGACCGTCGGCAAAAAAGGCCGCGACGCGCTCAAGCGTGATTTTAGCGATCTGTTCGTTGGACATATCGACCTGAGCGAGGTCAAGCGTCTGGGGTATTCCAACGCGCAAGACATCGCCAAGGACGTCCTGTCTCGTTTCGACGGGGGTGAGTTCGACGTTGCCACGATCTTCTACTCGAAGTTCGTCAACGTTGTGACCCAGATCCCGACGGCACAGCAGGTCATCCCCGCCTCGTTCGAAGACGAAGCGACGGGTGACGACAGCGGTGCGGTATTCGACTACGAGCCCAGCGAAGAGGCCATCCTGGCCGACCTGCTGCCCAAGGGGGTTGCCACCGCGATCTTCTCGGCTCTGCTCGAAAACGGAGCGTCTGAACAGGGTGCACGGATGTCCGCAATGGACAACGCGACACGCAACGCGGGTGAGATGATCGACAAGCTGACGATCCAGTTCAACCGCTCGCGTCAGGCCGTGATCACCAACGAGCTGATTGAAATTATTTCCGGCGCCGAAGCGCTGTAGAGACATACCGGAGACGAAACATGGCGAATGCAAAAGGCAAAGTCACACAGATCATCGGGGCCGTCGTCGACGTGCACTTCGAAGATCAGCTGCCTGAAATTCTGAACGCGCTGGAAACCACCAACAACGGCAAGCGCCTGGTGTTGGAAGTTGCTCAGCACCTGGGTGAAAACACCGTCCGTACCATCGCGATGGACGCGACCGAGGGTCTGGTCCGCGGCGAAGCCGTGACCGACACTGGTGCACCGATCTCGGTTCCGGTTGGTAACGCCACTCTGGGCCGCATCCTGAACGTGGTTGGCGAGCCGATCGACGAAAAAGGCCCGGTTGAAGCAACCGAAGCCCGTGCGATCCACCAGCCCGCACCGACTTTTGACGAACAATCGACCGAGTCGGAAGTTCTGGTAACCGGCATCAAGGTTGTTGACCTGCTGGCCCCATACGCCAAAGGCGGTAAGATCGGCCTGTTCGGCGGCGCCGGCGTTGGTAAAACCGTTCTGATCATGGAACTGATCAACAACATCGCAAAAGTGCACTCGGGCTTCTCGGTGTTCGCGGGTGTTGGTGAACGGACGCGTGAAGGCAACGACCTGTACCACGAGATGATCGAATCGAACGTTATTAAACCGGACAACCTGTCGGAATCGCAGGTGGCCCTGGTTTACGGTCAGATGAACGAACCTCCGGGAGCACGTGCACGTGTCGCTCTGACCGGTCTGACCCTGGCCGAGCAGTTCCGCGACCAGTCCGGTACCGACGTTCTGTTCTTCGTCGACAACATCTTCCGCTTTACGCAGGCGGGCTCCGAGGTTTCGGCTCTACTGGGTCGTATTCCTTCAGCCGTGGGCTACCAGCCGACACTGGCCACCGACATGGGCGCCCTGCAGGAACGCATCACCTCGACCAAGTCGGGCTCGATCACCTCGGTTCAGGCGATCTACGTGCCTGCGGACGACCTTACCGACCCTGCGCCGGCAACCTCGTTTGCTCACTTGGATGCGACCACCGTTCTTAACCGTGCGATCTCGGAAAAGGGTATCTACCCTGCGGTTGACCCGCTCGACTCGACCTCGCGTCTGCTCGACCCGGCCATCGTTGGTGAAGAGCACTACAAGGTTGCGACCGACGTTCAGCAGATCCTTCAGCGCTACAAGTCGCTGCAGGACATCATCGCCATCCTCGGCATGGACGAACTGTCGGAAGAGGACAAACTGACCGTGGCCCGTGCCCGTAAGATCGAACGCTTCCTGTCGCAGCCGTTCGACGTGGCCGAAGTCTTCACCGGTTCGCCGGGCGTTCAGGTTCCTCTGGATGTGACCATCGAGTCGTTCAAAGCGGTTGTCGCTGGCGAATACGATCACCTGCCCGAAGCGGCCTTCCTGATGGTTGGCGGCATCGAAGAAGTGATCGCCAAAGCGGAGAAGATGGCCGCAGAAGCCGCCTAAGGAGTATCCCTGATGGCAAACACGATGCAATTCGACCTCGTTAGCCCCGAGCGGAGCCTTGCTTCGCTCGAGGCCACCGCGGTCCAGATTCCCGGCGCGGACGGGGATATGACGGCAATGCCCGATCATGCCCCCACTATCACCACGCTGCGCCCGGGCATCCTGAAGGTCGAAGCACCCGAAGGGGCCAGTGAATACCTGGTCACCGGCGGGTTTGCTCAGATCAATGGCGATGGCCTGTCGGTTCTGGCCGAAAAGGCCATTCCGGTTGCTGAAGTAACACGTTCGCATCTGGACGATCTGATCGCTGACGCCCGCGCCTCGCACGAGGCGGCCAAGGCCGGTGAAGATCAGACGATCGTCGACGATGCTGCAAAGTTGCTGGCTGACATGGAAGCCCTAGGAACGCATATGAGCCTGTAAGGGTTCATGACATTCTGATCACTTGGAACGGCCCCGTATCCGCGGGGCCGTTTTTTTGTCGTGATTTTGCCATTCGCTGAAGTTAAGCTGCAGGAATTGAACAATAAAAGACGATAGATGAAAAAGTTTCAAACCCATCCCATCGGCATTGATCAGGGCGAGGAGGTCTTGTTTTCCGATTTCGCCGATGGTGGCGTGATGTGGACTGGTGAGGGCCCGCGTGAGCGTCGCGTAAGCATCCGTTTTTCAGAAGTGTTCCGCTCTGAGCCAATCGTCCAGATAGGCGTGGTGCTTTGGGATGTGGATACGTCTTCCGCTTTACGGGCTGAAGTTCAGGCCGAAGATATAACGCCGGAAGGATTCAATGCGGTGTTTCGCACCTGGTCTGATACGCGTATCGCCAGAATTCGGGTGAATTGGACCGCAATTGGAGATGTTTCGCATGAAGACGATTGGGATATCTCGTGAAGCAGGCCTGTTCGTGAGATAAGATTGCGCACCTTCGCGCGTCGTCCCATAAAGAAGACTGTCCACCCCAAATAGCGGCTAACGCAACCGGAGGATCTTACAGGTGTTTGCACGAGATCATATCGAATACGAGGCCCTGGATCTTCCGGATCGTATGGACTTGTCTGATGAAGAAATGCTGGCCGAAGCGCGAGCGTTCTACAACAAGATGAAACGCCGCCATACCGTGCGTGACTATTCGGACCGGACCGTCGAGCGCACGGTCATCGAAGAGTGCATTCGCGCAGCCGGAACAGCGCCTTCAGGAGCCAATCATCAGCCCTGGCACTTTGTGGCAATCTCGAACCCTGAGATGAAGCGCCGTATTCGGGAAGAAGCGGAAGCTGAAGAGCGCAGGTTTTATGAAGGCGGTGCCGGAGATGAATGGCTGAAGGCGCTTGAACCAATCGGGACTAACGATCAGAAGCCGCATCTGGAAGACGCACCGTGGCTGATAGTGATTTTCGCCCAACGTTGGGGTCATTTCGATGATGGAGATCGGTTCAAAAACTACTACGTGCCTGAAAGCACGGGCATTGCCACGGGCTTTTTGTTGACTGCGCTGCACCATGCAGGGCTGGTTTCACTGACCCACACACCCAACCCGATGAAATTCCTGAATAAACTGCTAAACCGCCCTGATCATGAAAAGCCTATTATGATCGTAGCTGTAGGCCACCCGCAAGACGATGCGAAGGTGCCAAAAGTTGCAAAGATGAAAAAACCGTTGGAAGAAATCATGACGGTCGCCGAATAGGCAGGCCATCATGAATTCAGACGTTATCTATGGTAGTCAGCAGTTTTTTCGATCAATCCATATGATAAAGTGACTCGTAGATCGGCGTCAGTGTCTTATCTTCGAACAAAGATGACACGCTGGTGCCGTTCCAAATGTTCAGGATCGCCTGCGTAAAGATCGGCGCGGTGGGCACGATGCGGATATTGGCGGCCTTGTTGATCTCAGCCGTAGGCTGGATCGTGTCCGATAGGACCAGAGATTTCATCACCGAATTGGTCACACGTTCAACCGCCGGTCCACTCATGACACCGTGGGTGATGTAAGAGTGCACTTCCTTGGCGCCGTTATCCATCAGCACCTGGGCAGCTTTGCACAGAGTGCCAGCGGTATCGCAAATGTCATCGACAATCAGGCAGATTTTATCTTTCACGTCACCAATGACCGTCATCTCGGCCACTTCGCCTGCCTTTTCGCGGCGTTTGTCAACGATCGAAAGGGGCGCATTGATGCGTTTGGCCAATTCACGGGCACGTGCAACACCGCCGACATCCGGCGAGACCACCATCAGGTCGTCCATCTGATCCTTGAATTGTTTCTTCACATCCAGGGCAAAGATCGGAGAGGCATAAAGGTTGTCCACCGGCATGTCGAAAAAGCCCTGAATCTGGGCTGCGTGCAGATCCATGGTTAGAATCCGTTCGATACCCGCACCAGTCAGCATGTTTGCCACCAGCTTGGCGCTGATTGGTGTGCGCGCCTTGGTGCGGCGGTCCTGACGGGCGTACCCGAAATACGGAATGACAGCGGTGATCCGGGCTGCGGATGAACGGCGCAGCGCATCTGCGATGATCAGCAGCTCCATCAGATTGTCATTGGCGGGGTTCGAGGTTGGTTGAACGATAAACATATCCTCACCACGCACATTCTCGAAAACCTCGACGAAAATCTCTCCGTCGTTGAACCGTTCGACCCTTGCATCGACCAGCCCCTGGTCAACGCCGCGATGCAGGCTCATGCGACGTGCAATGGTTTCGGCAAGCGGAAGATTGGCGTTCCCAGCGATAAGCTTGGGTTCGTGAAGTGTCGGCATCGGCTGATTTTCCCCGGGCAGCAGTGGCAATGTGACAGATTCGTGATGTTGACACCGCTTAGCATGGGTCTACCGTCCCGCAAAGATAACGCAGCGGAGAAAGTGAACATGGCCCAGATTGACTACTTTTTTGCGACACTCTCGCCCTATTCCTATCTGGCGGGAATGCGCCTTGAAGAGATCGCGGAAAAACACGGTGCGACGATCAACTATAAACCATTGGATATTGTTGCCCTGTTTGGCCGGACAGGTGGAACGCCACCAAAAGATCGTCATATCTCTCGCATCGAATACCGCGCGCAGGAATTGGTGCGCCAAGCGCTCAATCTGAATATGCCGTTGAACCTGCAGCCTGCGCACTGGCCGACGAACATGGCACCGTCCTCTTACGCTGTGATCGCAGCAGTACAGGATGGATCAGGTGATGTGGGTAAACTTTGCCATTCCTTCTTGCGTGCCTGCTGGGCAGAAGAAAAGGACATCTCTGATGACGGCGTGATCCGGGATTGCCTGGAACAGGCAGGATTTAATCCAAATCTAGCTGATAGTGGCCTGTTGGTAGGTGCGGAAACCTACGCCGCAAATCTGGAAGAAGCCGTGGACCGGGGTGTTTTCGGGGCACCGTTTTACATCACACTGGACGATCAGAGGTTCTGGGGACAGGACCGTCTTGATGATCTGGACAAGCATCTGGCTGAGATGAAATAGCCGGGGCAGGGAGGCACGGCTACAAGAGGTTCAGAAACCGATCGATCTGCTCGGTTCCGATGGACCAGTCACAGACAAGGCGGCAGGCCAGCATCTCGTCTTCGTCCTCACCGTCCAACGTATCGCCCCACAAGTGATAGACGGCGCCGGCCTCGTGCAGGCGCTTGTGTTGGCTGCGGGGAAAGCTTGCGAAAATCATGTTTGCCTGGGGTTCATGCAGGAATTCTGCCCCGACTGCCCGCAGACCATCCGCCAATCGCGCGCAATTGGCATTCGCTTTGCGAGCTGATTTCAGCCACAGGTCATCCTGCAGATAAGCAGCCATCTGGGCAGACAGGTAACGGTGCTTGGAAAACAGGTGCGCCCCGCGCTTGCGCCGCAGCTCGAACTCCCAAGCTTTGCTTTCGTCGAAGAAGATTACGGCCTCGACACCCATCAGCCCGTTTTTGGTGCCGCCAAAGCTGACTGCGTCAACACCAGATTTCCACGTCATCTCTGCCGGTGAGCAATTCAAAGCGACCAGAGCGTTAGTGAAACGTGCACCATCCATATGCACCGGCAACCCATACTTCTTGGCAACGCCACACAAGGCTTGAAGTTCGGCAAGCGAGTAAACCGAGCCACGCTCGGTCACCTGAGTGATCGAGACAGGCCCGCGCTGCGGACCATGCACGCCGCGGGTTTCTTCCCCCTCAATGGACTTGGTCAACGCTTCGGGGGTTATCTTGTCGCCACCCGGCACCAGAGTCAGTTTCGCGCCGGTGTAGAATTCGGGGGCATTGCACTCATCTTCGTGGATATGAGCGACGGGTGAACAGAACACGGTTTCCCATGGCTTGCTCAGCGTTGCCAACGCCAGTGAATTCGCTGCCGTTCCCGTAGCGACCAGATAAACTGCCGCACCCGGTGCTTCGAAAATGCCGCGGATTTGGTCGCGCACTTCGTTCATCAAGGTGTCGGCGCCATAAGCCATCTGATAGCCCTGATTGGCTTCGGCCAATGCGGCCAGAACTTCGGGATGAACGGGCCCGGAATTATCAGAGGCAAAATGCATTAACTCGGCTCCTCGATGATGTAGTCTTCCCACTCTTCCATGGGCGTTTCGAATTCAGATACGGTTCGCCGCTGAACGGAAACGCCGGCGGTGTGAACGCTTTCAGGCTTACCTGATAGCAAAGGGTGCCAGTCGTAAAGCGGTTTGCCTTCCCAGAGCAGTCGATAGGCGCAAGTCTGGGGCAGCCAATAGGCATGGTTGTCGATGTTATCGGGTGTCATGACGATGCATTCGGGCACGAATTGGTGGCGGATATCATATTGGGTGCACCGGCAAGTTTCGTCATCCAGCAGGCGACAGGCAACACAGGTCAATGCGACCTCGCCCGTATCTTCGTCTTCCAGCTTGTTCAGACAGCATTTGCCGCAACCATCGCACAGGGCCTCCCACTCACGCTGGTTCATCTTGCGCAGCGGCTTGCGTTCCCAGAATCGGGGCGCGAGGCCAGCTCGATCGATTGGATCCGTAGTCATGTACTGGCCAGTATCTCTCGGGCGCGCGCGCAATCGGCATCCATCTGCGAGATCAACCCGTCAAGGCCGTCGAATGTCATTTCGGGCCGCAGATAGTCGACCAGACCAACGGACAGCGTGGCACCGTAAAGATCACCTGAGAAATTGAACAGAAATGTCTCGATGTTAGGAACCTCGCCTTGGAACATGGGCCGGGTCCCGACCGATGCCGCCCCGTGATAGCTGCCCTGATGCGGGCCATCCAGGACGTCGACCAAAACTGCATAAACGCCGAATCTTGGAGGGTGCAGTCCTTCGATCGACATATTGGCTGTCGGGTACCCCAACTCTCGTCCGCGTTGCTCGCCTCCGACGACCTCACCCTCAATCCGGTGCCAGTGCCCCAGCATTGTTGCCGCATCGCGCGGGCGCCCCTCTGACAGAGCTGTCCGGATCGCAGTCGACGAAACCACATTCTCGGTGCGCTCCAACAGGGGCGCGATTGTCACACCGAACCCCATCTCTTCGCCAAAGCGAACCAGGTCCTGAGGGTTACCGCTGCGCCCTTTGCCAAAACAAAAATCGGCACCCACGACAACATGAGAAAGCCCCAGACCATCGCATATGACATTTCTCGCAAAAGCTTCGGGCGTCATACCCGCGAGCGTTGAATTAAAAGGCAGTTCATAAAGCTTCTGCACGCCGAGTTTTTCCAGCCGGTGCGCGCGTGCATTGCCGCGCATCAGACGAAAGGGCGGTGCCTCTGGGGAAAAATACTCTCGTGGATGCGGCTCAAATGTCATGACCCCCAGCGGCGCGTTCAATTCAGCATTGCGCGCCAACTCGATGACGGATTGATGGCCAAGATGAACACCGTCAAAGTTCCCGATGGCGACACTTGCGCCTCGGTCTTCTGGTTCAACAAACTGGAAGTCCCGGATGATATGCATGCGGCTTGCCTAGCGGGACTGCCCGTCAGGTTCAAGCATCTGATTGTGGCGGTGCTTCAATACAGCAGTTTCGCCGGATTTCTGTTTCAGTGTGTTCCGTCAAGCAGGCGCGAATGCGCCAATCGGGAGCGTTCTCCGTCTCTGCAAGGCCCAGACCACCAATATGACGCCAATCGAGGCATAGCCATCGATTGCATAATGGAATCCGATATAGACCGAGCAGAATAATACGGCGAGCAGAAACGCGAAGCCGGGCAGAAACAGAAAGGCGCTACGTTCAGTCATGTAAAGGGCGATAACGGTTGCCATCCCGACATGAAGTGATGGAAATGCTGAAATCCCAGTTGCAAAATTCTGCGAGTTACTGATGTAGTCGTTCCAAAGCAAAGCTTGGACTTGCCCAAGAATGCTCTCGGAAATCCCTGTATCATTGAGTGCTCGTGTCAGGCCAGCGAAGCGACTGTCATCAAACAGCAAATCGTAGTAGACGGGCCCGACCGAACTGAATCCAAGCGCCAAAATGTTGCCAAGTAAAATCCAGCATACGCAGTACAATACCAGGTAACGATGGCTACGAGGCTTGTCGCCATCGGTGAGTGCGATAAGCACTGGCAGGAAGAATGCAGGCAAGGCCCACATTTTCACATAGACGACCTCGACCATAGCTGGCGTAATATTTGCGGATACGCGATGTGTGATTTCCCACGGATCAATCCCGAAGTGGAGGAATTTGTCGACGTCCGCGAGAAGAGGGTCGGCGTAAAAGGGAACCACGTAAGGGATGGATGTTTTTGTTATAGAAAATGCGGCACAGAACATCAGGCTACCGAAGAACGCATATGCCGTATTAGCGGCTTTGACCTTCCAGTTTTGTTGCCGACTAACATACAACAATATCAATAGTGGAATCCCGGCGAACTTTAGATAAAGCACAAACTTAACAACTCGGGCGAGCAGCTTGGTGGTTTCGTAGTTCAGTGCTATGCTGGCATTGTCACGGACAAGGAGTGCCAAGGCGATTGAGAAAACGGCGTAACAAAATGAAAATAAAAAGAAAATTCTCATAAATAGGTGCTCTGGCGCTAATGAACGGCCCAGAACTAGGAGCGCAATTCGGCGACAATGTGGCTAAAGTTTGGGCTTTTGTCGGTAAATTGTAAAATCTACGACTGGAGTGTGGCTGCTGGAAATGTCAGTCGAACTTGCGGCTCGGAGCCAGCACCATGGCCTCACCCACCAACACTTTCTTTCCGTCAACTGCGCAGTGGCAATCCAGTTTCACCCGACGTTTGGCAAAATCGATATCGATCACCTTGACCTCGGCATAAACCATGTCGCCCGGACGCACCGGCGCCAGAAATTTAAGCGATTGTCCCATGTACACGGTTCCATGTCCGGGCAGCTGCTCTCCGATCACGGCAGAGATCAGGCCGGCGGTCAGCATGCCATGCGCAATGCGCCCTTCGAAAATCGTATCGCGGGCATAGTCATCATCCAGATGAACCGGATTCCGGTCGGTCGATACTTGAGCGAACATCTCGATATCTTCATCGGTCACGACTTTGCGCAAGTGCCGTGACATGCCCATTTCGATGTCTTCGATGCAAATCGTTCCGCGCGGAAGGTTGTCCAACATGCTGCCCTCATTCGAGATCGAAAGAGCAACAAAAGACCATCATCTGCCGCTCGTCGGCAACTTTATTACTTCGCAGTTGCAGAAAATCAAGTCTTTTTTGCTATCTCAGGCGACCAATCGAATAGGTTGGATTGATCTGTTCCTTCTCGTTATGGGCTTTCAACGCGTCTTCGTCTGGATGATGTGATGTTTTGGTTTCTGCGGCTGCCAAACCGCCGGTGATGAAGAGGGTATCAATGCCTTCCCCCATGCCTCCAGCGATATCTGTTTGCGGCCCGTCCCCTATGGCAAGTATTTCAGAATCCGACACATCAACCCCAATCGCCTGCAACCTGCGCCGGGCCAGATCGTAGATCGGCGGGTGTGGCTTACCGAAATATAGGCTTTCACCACCCATCTCGGTATAAAGTCGGGCCAAAGCACCTGCGCACCATTCGCGCGTTTCGCCTCGGTCCACCACGATGTCCGGATTTGCGCAGAGCAGTTTCATCCCTTTCTGCTTGGCATAAAGAAAGTCGGGCCGGTTCACATCTGGGTCCGCCATCGGGTCGAACGGGCCGCAACACACGATGCCTTCGGCCGCGTCCAGCGGAACGCGTTCAATGTGGATCGGATGATCCAGCAGTTTCAGGGGTTCAAAAAAACCGGCATCCCGCTGCCATTCCCCCATGAAGTAGACTTTTTCGCCAATCGCCCCGCGAAACATCGCTGAACGCGCCGAATCACCGCTGGTTGCAATCGTGTCATAGGAATCTGCCGGCACATTGAAATGTAAAAGCTGCTCGGCAACCCCGGCCCGAGGCTTGGGGGAATTGGTTACAAGAACCACCGTGCCACCACGTTGACGATAAGCTTGCAGTGCCGCGACGGCCTCTGGGTAGGCAGTTATCCCATTATGAACGCAACCCCACAAATCAACAAACAGCGCTTTGTAGCGGTCAGAGATTTCAGCGAGTGAAGAAACGATCTGGGTCATGGCGCGCCTCGTGCAGCAGGGAATGCGAGATGTCAAAGCCTATGGCAGAGCGTGGCGCAATTGGCCAGAGGTGCAGCCCAGGCGGAGCGGCCGAAATCAACCCCCCTTGTTCATCTGGCCAAAAATATCTCGGAGCACGAGGCAGAGCCTCGCAAAAAAAAAGCGCCCGGTTTCGGGCGCCTTTGATGATCTAAATTCAAACCTTGAGGTTCGGAATGATCTGCTTTTTCCGGCTCATCACGCCGGGCAACACAACCGCGTCACCGTCCACGGTTGCGCCAAAGCTCTTCTCAGCGACGCTTTTCACCAGATCATTTGGAACCAATAGCGTCGCTTCTTCGTTCAAAATATCGACCACGAACAGCAACACCTGATCAACGCCGTCTTCCTTGGCCACATCAGCCATCGAGCTTACGATGCTGTCCTTGCGATCCAGCACGACACCGGGGGCAGTGGTTTCCAGAACCGAGACCCGGAACTTGGTGCCGTCGACTTCGTATTCTTTGCTGTCCATGCGGATCAGTTCGGCGTCCGAGAATGACGATACATCCGATTTTGCTGCAAACATGTCGGCGGCGTAGGCCGAGACATCCAGACCAAGTTCAGCCGCCAGTTTCTCAGCCACGGCGCGGTCGTGCGCGGTGGTTGTGGGTGAGCGGAATTCCAGTGTGTCCGACAGGATGCAGGTCAGCGCGGCACCTTTGATCGCGTCGGGCATCTTGGCGGCGTCGTCACCCATCAGGTCGACCATGATGGTTGCCGTGCAGGCCAGCGGGCGCACAGTGATGTCGATGGGGCCTTTGGTTTCAAGCCCGCCAACCAGTTTGTGGTGGTCGATTATGGCGCGGATATCGGCGCTGTTGATGCTGGCGGGCAGCTCGGCCGGATTGTTGGTGTCGACGATGACAACCGGTGCATCCTCGGCCACGTCCTCGATGATTTGCGGCTTGAGCAGGTCCCAACGCTCAAGCATAAAGGCGGCTTCGGTGTTGGGTTCGCCTAGCAAAACGGGCTGTGCCTGTTCACCTTTCACTTCGTTCAGATACCACGACCACAGGATTGGAGAGCCGGTGGAATCGGTGTCGGGAGATTTGTGGCCAAAAACTAGCGTTGTCATGTCTCGTGTCCTGAAGAATATGGATTTGCGCGCCTTATAGGGTGGTCAAACACGGTTGTCACCCGGAAGCAAACTTGCTGCGACCCTTGGTCTGAAAACCTAGAATTCAGCGCGTTCCAGTGTATATCCGGCTTGCTGTAGCTGGTTCAGTAAGCCGTAGTCGTTGCTCAGATGTCCGGCCCCGACAGCGATCACCGCGGTCTGATCCTTCAGGTCCAGAATCTTTTCCATCCAGTTGGCGTTGCGTTGCACCAGAAGCTGATCCTCGAACCCTTTCCATTCGGCGTTAAACTCTTCTGGTGTCATCCCTGAAGCTTCAAGTCCCTGAATTTTCGCAAGCTCAATGATCGCGGCGTGCTGCTCTTCGATATAGGCGTTCGCCATCGTGATCATTTGGTCGTCCCCGGCCTGCAGCGCCCCAGCGAGCCTGGTCAGTGAGGCCACTTGTTCCTCTAAAGAATGGCTGTCGAACATGGCGATCAGATCCTCGATCCGCTCCAGCGAATACTGGGGTATCCCGTGTTGTTCGGCCAGTTCCGTCAGGCGCGTGTCCATGCCGCGATCAAAGTCTGGGGTATTCATCAGGCAAGGCGGAATGCCCAACATCATGCTTAGAAACCAAGGGCGCATCTTGGCGGCCATCCAGGCGGGAATGCCACGCTCGGCCAGAGTCGCGGACAG
Source organism: Ruegeria sp. I3 (assembly GCF_056532525.1). Lineage (NCBI taxonomy): Bacteria > Pseudomonadati > Pseudomonadota > Alphaproteobacteria > Rhodobacterales > Roseobacteraceae > Ruegeria > Ruegeria sp. I3. The sequence goes on from NZ_JBQFNI010000001.1 coordinate 503,653, forward strand.
CGCTGTCCAATCTTCTTCCGACATCAGGTCAATCAAAGTGGGGCCGGACGTAATCAGGACCGGGCTGAAATCATCGGCCAGATCTTTTTCGAACGCGTCCATTTCGTCCTGTGTGACCTCGAAGAAAAACGAGTCGGCCTGACTCAGAACTGGCTCCAAGCGCTCGACCACGGGTGCCATGCGGGGGTCGCTGGTGTGGAGGGTGCCGATCAGGTGCAAGACGGTCCCGTCTTTTGTCGCGATCCAGTGGTTGCCCTCCGGAAACGGAATGTCACTGATTGTCTTCTCGAGATCAGCTTGACTTTCGGCCGACAGGTCAAGCCTAAGATCTCTCCCTTCGCAGGCCGCATGGGCGGTAATCGGAAGCAAAAGGCCGAGACAAAAGCTGATCAAGCGCATATGGAACCTTCCGGAAATGGCGAATATGACCAAGACATACGCTTGCCTTCTTGCAAGGTGCAATGTGGTTTGTCTCCAAACCGTGGCTGGCAATCCGCGCGAAACTGCATAGCATGGCGTCATGAAGCTCGAGCAGGATCTCTATCCACCCATCAAAGCCTTGTTGGAACGTCAGGGATATACCGTGAAAGGTGAAGTTGGCGCCGCCGACATTGTTGCTCTGCGAGACGGGCAGGAGCCGGTGATCGTTGAACTCAAGCTTCGCTTCAGCCTCGCGCTGTTTCATCAAGCTATCACTCGTCTGAAAATAACCGATCAGGTCTACATTGGGGTCTGTAAACCAAAAGGCCGGGCAGCGAGACGGGCGTTGAAGGATAATCTGGCGTTGTGCCGTCGCCTGGGGTTGGGCTTGATCACCGTGCGCTCTGATGGGACGGTCGAGGTTCAATGCGATCCCGGCCCATATGCGCCGCGCAAGGATAAGGTCAGGGCCAAGCGTTTGCTGCGCGAGTTTGAACGGTTGCAAGGTGATCCCAATTCGGGTGGTGCAACCCGCCATGGGATCGTAACGGCCTATCGGCAAGATGCGCTAAAATGCGCGGCCCATCTGGCAGAGAACGGAGCGGGCAGGGGGGCTGATGTCGCAAAGGCCACTGGCGTAAGTGCGGCGACACGTTTGATGTACGACAATCATTACGGCTGGTTCGAAAAAGTGGAAAAGGGCGTCTACGCGCTGTCTGAGGCAGGGCAAGAAGGTCTGAAACACTGGGCGTACAGCTGGGATCAGCCGGATTAGGTGCCTTGATCCAGCCTGCCTATCGCGCCGGGCAAAAAAATCTTTCACATATTGTTGACTCGCTTCCTGCAACTCCCTAGCTATGCGTCGTTATCACTCATGAGACCCGAGTGCTAACGCCTCGTCAGTCGGCGAGGGGAGGATAACAAACTTTGAGCCCAAGGAGCTGCAAAGATGGCATTGAAACCGCTTCATGACCGTGTGCTGGTTCGTCGCGTAGAAAGCGAAGAGAAAACCGCAGGCGGACTGATCATTCCCGACAGCGCAAAAGAAAAGCCCAGCGAAGGCGAAGTCGTTGCAACCGGCGAAGGCGCGCGCAAGGACAGCGGCGAACTGATCGCGATGGCTGTAAAAGCTGGCGACAAGATCCTGTTCGGCAAATGGTCGGGCACCGAGGTTCAGGTCAACGGCGAAGAGCTGCTGATGATGAAAGAAAGCGACATCATGGGGATCATCGAGTAAGCGCACCTGCTTTCTCTGATCTTCATTTCAACAGATATTCTCAAGGAGAGACAACATGTCTGCAAAGGACGTCAAGTTTGACACCGATGCCCGTAACCGCATGCTGGCCGGTGTAAATGTTCTGGCCGATGCTGTTAAAGTGACCCTGGGCCCGAAAGGCCGCAACGTGGTTCTGGACAAATCCTTTGGCGCGCCGCGCATCACCAAAGACGGTGTTTCGGTTGCCAAGGAAATCGAACTGGAAGACAAGTTCGAAAACATGGGCGCGCAGATGGTGAAAGAAGTCGCCAGCCGCACCAATGACGAAGCCGGCGACGGCACCACCACTGCAACCGTTCTAGCCCAAGCCATCGTTCGCGAAGGTCTGAAGCAGGTTGCAGCGGGCCTGAACCCGATGGACCTGAAGCGCGGCATCGATCTGGCAACTGCCAAGGTTGTCGAAGGCATCAAAGACGCTTCGCGTGAAGTCAAAGACTCGGCAGAAGTTGCTCAGGTTGGCACCATCTCGGCCAACGGCGAAGCCGAAATCGGCCAGCAGATCGCAGACGCGATGCAGAAAGTTGGCAACGAAGGCGTTATCACCGTCGAAGAAAACAAAGGTCTGGAAACCGAGACCGATGTTGTCGAAGGTATGCAGTTCGACCGTGGCTACCTGTCGCCCTACTTCGTCACCAACGCAGACAAGATGATCGCAGAACTCGACGACTGCATGATCCTGCTGCACGAAAAGAAACTGTCCTCGCTGCAGCCGATGGTTCCGCTGCTCGAGCAGGTGATCCAGTCGCAGAAGCCGCTGCTGATCATCGCGGAAGACGTTGAAGGCGAAGCGCTGGCAACTCTGGTTGTCAACAAACTGCGCGGCGGCCTGAAAATTGCTGCTGTCAAAGCACCGGGCTTCGGCGATCGCCGCAAAGCCATGCTGCAGGACATCGCGATCCTGACCGGTGGTCAGGTCATCAGCGAAGATCTGGGCATGAAGCTCGAGTCCGTCACCATGGACATGCTGGGCACCGCCAAGAAGATCGAGATCACCAAAGACGAAACCACCATCGTCGACGGTGCTGGCGAGAAAGCCGAGATCGAAGCACGTGTTGCTCAGATCCGCACTCAGATCGAAGAAACCTCGTCGGATTACGACCGTGAGAAGCTGCAAGAGCGCGTTGCCAAACTGGCAGGCGGTGTTGCCGTTATCCGCGTTGGCGGCATGACCGAAGTTGAAGTGAAAGAGCGTAAGGACCGTGTGGACGATGCTCTGAACGCAACCCGCGCTGCTGTACAAGAAGGCGTTGTTGTGGGCGGTGGTGTTGCTCTGGTTCAGGCCGGTAAAGCACTGGAAACTCTGGAAGGTGCAAACGCTGACCAGAACGCAGGTATCAACATCGTTCGTAAGGCAATCGAAGCGCCTCTGCGTCAGATCGCCGAGAACGCAGGTGTCGACGGTGCGGTTGTTGCTGGCAAAGTTCGCGAAAGCGACGACGCAGCATTCGGCTTCAACGCCCAGACCGAAGAATATGGCGACATGTTCTCGTTCGGTGTGATCGACCCGGCCAAAGTTGTACGTACCGCTCTGGAAGATGCGGCATCGGTTGCTGGCCTGCTGGTCACCACCGAAGCAATGGTTGCCGACAAGCCCGCCAAAGAAGGCGCGGCACCTGCCGGCGGCATGCCCGACATGGGCGGCATGGGCGGCATGATGTAAGCTGCTTAAGCCTTAGTGCTTAATAGCGGGGTCGCCTTTGGGCGGCCCCGGTTTTGTTTGGAATGTCTGTTGTGCATTCGTATCATTGGCGCTGGTAGGCTCTGGTCCGAGGAGGGTCGGGATTGGCTCGGCAATCGGGAATGTGAGTGTGCAAATCCCTTTGAAACGGCTATGCGGTTGATATGCGACTGTTTCTTCTGACCGCTTTGACAATGTGCGCCTTCGCTGCGAATTCGATCCTGAACCGCCTTGCTATCGATAATGGCGCAAGTGATCCGGCGGGATTTGCCATTATCCGGGTTTTGGCTGGTGCCTTGGTTTTAACGGTATTGGTGGCGCTTCGGGGCGGCTCGATCCCTGTTTTTAATCGTCGACGTGTTGTTGGGGCCGGGTCACTGTCGCTTTATATGATCGGGTTTTCAGTAGCGTATCTGACGCTTGATGCCGGGCTTGGTGCGCTGATCCTGTTTGGGGTTGTGCAAATTACCATGTTTGCGATTGGTGCTATGACCGGTTCTGCACCCACGTTGAGACAGATATTGGGTGCCAGTATTGCGCTTGGTGGACTGGCGTTTGTTCTTTGGCCTGCTGGGACGGTTCAGGTCGACCCGACAGGGGCCGGCTTAATGACGGCTGCCGGGGTCGGGTGGGCCATATATTCCATCGCGGGCCGGTCCGAACCAGATGCATTGTCGGGAACTGCAGCAAATTTCATCATGGCGTTGCCCGTCACGGGATTTGCCCTGTTCCTGCTGGGAAGCAATTGGCAAATGTCTCCGCTTGGCTATTGGCTGGCTGCGCTTTCCGGAGGCGTCACGTCCGGTCTCGGCTATGCGCTATGGTACCGTGTCGTGCCACAGCTTTCACCGGCGGTGGCCGCGATCGTGCAACTCAGCGTTCCAGTTATCGCAATTGCTGCCGGGGTCATCCTGTTAGCCGAGATGGCAAGTCTAAGGCTTCTACTCGGCGCCGGATTTGTACTCGGCGGCATCGCACTGGCGGTGCTGCGCCGGAACCGTGGCTAGGGGTTCCCTCGGCCTGGGTTAGGCCTTATCTGGCGTGTATGAAATTTCTTGCTGTTCTCCTCTTGTGCCTTATGCCTGCGGTGGCCAATGCGAAATGCGTGGTTCTTCTGCATGGCCTCGCGCGCACAGAGGCCTCGTTTACCGTCATGGAACAGCTTTTTCATGCGCATGGTTACACTGTGGTTCGTCCAGGTTACCCTTCGACAGACCTACCAATACCAGACCTCGCCAACCAGACTTTACCAGCTGCGTTCGCCGCCTGCGGAGAGGATACGGTTAACGTTGTAGCTCATTCGATGGGGGGCATTCTGCTGCGCTATTGGTTGCAGGACAACGACCCCGAGAATCTGGGACGGGTTGTCATGCTCGGGCCTCCTAATCAGGGCAGCCAACTGGTGGACGAGCTTGGCGCCTGGGAGGTTTTCGGCTTTCTGAATGGCCCTGCAGGGCTTGCGTTGGGAACCGGACCAGAGGGTATTCCACGCCGCCTGCCGCCCGCGGACTTCGATTTGGGGGTGATTGCAGGCGAGAACTCATTGAACCCATTGTTCTCGTCTCTGATCGATGGTCCAGATGACGGCAAGGTATCGATAGAGACCACAAAGGTTGAGGGTATGGCTGATCATATCGTCTTGCCGGTGACGCATACGTTCATGATGAACAACCCGCGGGTCATGGCGCAGACCCTGCATTTCATCGAATTCGGACAGTTCGATCCACAAATCACCTGGCTTGACGGGGTGATGGATATCATCGACCAGATCTGTCTTGGGGAAGATTGCTCGGAACCCGACTCGGAGCCCACTCAATGAACTCGTTGGAACTGACATTGACCGGCGCGAATGTTCTGTTGCCCGGCGAAGGGGTGTCGCGTGCTGAACTGACGATCGCCGAAGGTACCGTTCAATCCGATAGGGCAGGGCGGCAGATTGATTTGTCAGGATACCTCATCCTGCCTGGCATCATTGATTTGCATGGCGACGGTTTTGAACGTCACATTGCCCCCCGACGCGGTGCCATGAAGCAGATGGCAGAGGGCATTTTATCGGTCGAGGCGGAACTGGCCGCGAATGGAATAACCACAGCTGTTCTGGCGCAGTTCCACAGTTGGGAAGGCGGCGTGCGCGGGTCCGAGTTTGCTGGTCAGGTTTTTGACGCCATCGCTTCGGTTCGGGATGATGTTGTAACCCAACTGATCCCTCAACTGCGCTTCGAAACCCATATGCTGGACGACTATGACGGGCTGCCCGAACGTATCGCGGATTGGCAGGTGCCTTATGTGGTTCTGAATGATCATCTACCTCATGACCGGCTGGCTGAGGGGCGAAAACCACCCCGCTTGACGGGGCAGGCACTGAAGGCGGGACGGAATCCCGAAGTGCATTTTGAGATGCTGAAGGCAATGCACAACCGCAGCGCCGAGGTGCCTGCAGCACTGGACAGCCTTTGCACTGTCCTTGCGAACCGAGGAATTCGGCTCGGCAGCCATGATGATACAACGCCGCAGGATCGTGCTGAGTGGCGCGAGCGCGGGGTGATGATCTCGGAATTTCCGGAAACGCTGGAAGCCGCCGAATGTGCCCGGGCGGGCGGAGATCACATCATCCTCGGCTCACCCAATGTTGTGCGGGGCGGCTCACATAAGGGAAATGCCAGCGCGGTGGATCTGATCTCGATGGGTTTGTGTGATGCATTGGCATCGGATTACCACTACCCCAGCCCGCGCCGCGCTGCGCTGATGTTGGTAAAATCTGGCCTGCTGGATATTGCGGGCGCCTGGGCGCTTGTCTCGTCCGGTCCCGCGCGGGTTTTAGGCCTGAAGGATCGCGGAACGTTACAGCCCGGATATCGTGCTGATCTGGTGATACTCGATGCGGCAACCCACCAAGTCGCTGCCACACTGTCAGGCGGGTGTGTCAGCTATATGTCCGGTAGTATCGCAACACGTTTCTTGAGCTGATCCCGGCTTCATCTGGCTAAAAAATACCTCCGCCGGAGGCATCGCGCGTAAGCGCGATTACCTCATCGCGAAATCCGGTTGAAATGCCCCATCTTGCGGCCGGCCTTGACCTCGGCCTTGCCATAGAGATGCAGTGCTACGTCCCGTTCGCGTGAAAGCTCGGGTACGCGGTCCATGTCATGCCCGATCAAATTCTCCATCACGACGTCCGAGTGGCGCTGACCGTCGCCCAAAGGCCAACCGGCCACGGCGCGAATATGTTGTTCAAACTGATCCACGGCGCAGCCGTTCTGGGTCCAGTGACCCGAGTTATGAACGCGCGGCGCGATTTCATTCACGATCAATCCTTGTGGCGTCACAAACAATTCGACACCCATGACGCCGACATAATCCAGCGCGTTGAGAATGTTGGCGGCCAGCAATACCGCATCTGTCCGCTGCGCCGGAGACAGGCGTGCCGGTATTGTGGTCGTGTGCAATATGCCATCGCGATGGACATTCTCGCCCGGATCGAAACAGGCAACTTGCCCGTCCAGACCGCGTGCTGCGATGACCGAAACCTCGTGGCTGAAGTCCACAAACCCTTCCAGTATGGACGGCGCGCCCGCCATATCAGCCAGTGCCGCCCCGGCATCTTCGGGTGCGCGCAGCCGGGCCTGACCTTTGCCGTCATAGCCGAAGCGTCGGGTTTTCAGGATAGCGGGGGTGCCAATGTCATCAATTGCGGCGCGCAGGCTGTCCAAATCGGAGATGTCTGCAAAGGGCGCGGTTTGCAGGCCTAAGCCTTGTAGAAATGTCTTTTCGGTCAAGCGGTCCTGACTGACCCGCAACGCCTCTCGACCCGGGTGAATGGGGCGGTGTGCCTCAAGCAGATCCAGCGCCTGGGTGGGGATGTTTTCAAACTCGTAGGTGATCACGTCGACCGACTCAGCAAAGGCCTTCAATGCGTCGGCGTCATCATAGGCTGCGGTCGTGACCTGATTTGCAACTTGACCGGCCGGAGGATTTGCGCCCGGCTCGAATATGTGGGACTTGAACCCCAACCGTGCAGCCGCGATCGAGAGCATCCTGCCCAGTTGACCGCCCCCCAATATCCCGATTGTCGCACCGGGCGTAAGCATATCTGACATCGTCATGTCTCCAATCTCTTGCCAATGGCACTCAGTGCAGCACGCAAGGCATCATGCGCGCCCTCGGATTGCAAAATATCCGTCATCTGAAGGCTCAGTGTGCCCTCGGTCGCAAGCGCGTCACGCTCGGCTGCCAGTTGGCCCGCATGCTCTTTGTGCATTGATGTCAGAAACCCTGACACAAGCTGCGTGGTGTAGAATTCAGCCCGGTCTTTGTCACCGGTCTGATCAGCCAACCAGTCGGTGCCTGTTGCCATAAGATCCAGGATACCTGGCACCATGGCGCAGATGGCGAAGTGGGCGTTCAACGCGGCCTCATTGGCAACTTTGACCACAGGATTTTCGGGCTCGAACAAATCTGCCAAGAGGCGATCGTTGCCGTAAGCGGCCAACGGGCAACCTCCTGTCTGAAGGAAACCCAGCGGAATCGTTTGCACAAAATCCGATGCCGGCGCGCACAGGCCGGATAGCTGCTCCTCAGAGACGGCGGCCATCACCGAAACAATCTTCTGATCTGCGCGAAAGCTTAGCGGGGTCAGAACGTCCTCGGCCACATGGGGGCGCAGGCAGAGAAACACGATCTCGGACGCATCAATCACGTCTTGCGGAGTGCCAACTCGGACCCCAAGCTCGGCCTGCAGAGCCGAGGAGACTTGGGCATTGCGCTCGGTGACGTAAAGATCATGACCTTTTGCAGCCATCAGCCGCGCGATTGGCGCAGCGATGTGGCCTGTGCCGATGAAACCGATACGGCTCATTGCTGAGGTTCTTCCGGGATCGAAGCAGAGAGGGCCTCGCGCCAGGCATCCAGCCGTTCCGCAAGCGCGGCATCCTGCAGCGCCAGAATGCCCGCGGCCATCAGGCCCGCATTGGCCCCGCCGGCCGAACCGATAGCCATGGTCGCAACCGGAAAACCTTTGGGCATCTGCACAATGGAATAGAGCGAATCTACGCCCGACAACGCGCGGGTTTGCACCGGAACGCCAATCACGGGCACACGTGTTTTCGACGCCATCATTCCGGGCAAATGCGCCGCGCCACCCGCGCCCGCGATAATGACCTGCAAGCCGCGCGACACGGCGGTTTTACCATAATCCCAGAGGCGATCCGGCGTGCGGTGGGCCGAGACGATCCGCGCCTCATAAGCGATGCCCAATTCATCCAGAATATCGGCGGCCTCTTTCATCGTGGGCCAGTCCGACTGGCTGCCCATGATGATCCCTACTTTCACATCGCTCATCCGCTTACGCCCCTGCCATCGGAAAGAGCGCGCACTATAGCCAAATCCGCATATGTGGCAATGCGGTACGCGCGTCTCAGGCGATGATATCGGGGGTCAATCTGTCTTCGATCAGACGGATGATGTCTTTCAGGCGCAGTTTCTGCTTTTTTAGCCGCTTGATCGTCAATTGGTCCGAGGTCCCCTTGGCCTGCAAGGCCTCGATCGCTTCGTCCAAATCACGGTGCTGGCGTCGAAAGACCTCTAATTCCACCCGCAGGACTTCATCGGTTTTCATCGAAAGATCGGTGGGTGCGTTCATGGACGACTCAGTGTTTCAAGTGGTGCTTCTAACACAAGATAGTGTGTCAGGGTTTATCCGGCCAGACCTTGTGGACATCCCTGTATCTTCCCATATTCTATATCACGCGGTTGCCGACATCGGGACCGCAGAATACGTCGCTTTGACAATGAAGGACGAAAATACGTGTCGAAACTTACCTTAGGCTCATACCCGCATCTTTTGGGGTTCGAGCAGTTGGAACGCCTTCTGGAACGGTCTGCAAAGGCCGGAAATGAAGGATACCCGCCCTATAATATCGAGCAGACCTCGGATTTTTCCTATCGCATCACCTTGGCGGTGGCCGGTTTCGCGGAAGAGGACCTGTCGATTACAATCGAGGATCGCCAGTTGGTGATCCGGGGCCGTCAGCGCGACGACAGCGAGGGGCGCATATTCCTGCACCGTGGCATCGCGGCGCGTCAATTCCAGCGCATGTTTGTGCTGGCTGACGGGGTCGAGGTGGGCGAGGCGATCATGGAAAACGGTCTGCTGCATGTGGACCTGACCCGCGCCGTGCCTGAAACCGTGGTTCAGACAATCAACATCAAGAAGGGGTAAGAGCAATGAATACACCGATTGAGATCAACGCCGAAGGCAATCGGATTGTCTATGTAAAGGCCGTTGATGTGGCCGACCTGCCGCAAGATCTGCGCGAGCAGGCAGGCGATCTGGATCAGCTGTATGCTGTCCACGATTCCGATGGGCAGCAACTGGCATTGGTGGCCGATCGCAAGCTGGCCTTTGTACTGGCACGCGAACATGACCTGTCCCCGGTGGCCGTTCACTAGGCCACCAAACATTCCGCCGAATTGACGTGACATTTTCTGCCTCAGCGGTGATCGTGCCGCTGATTGAAACGCAGGAGTGCGCGATGAGCTGGTATGATTTCGATTGGGTGGATGCGTTCAGCGATCAGGCCTTTGGTGGCAACGGCTGCGCAGTTGTGCATGAGGGTGCAAGGCTGTCGGACGCGGTTTGCCTGGCATATGTGCGCGAGACTTCTCTGGTTGAATGCACTTTTACCGAGCCATCCGATATCGCTGATATCCGGGTCCGGTACTTCCTGGCCAGCCGGGAAATCCCATTTGCCGGGCACCCGACCATAGCAACCGTTGCAGCGATGCGATCACGGGGGTTGGTTCAGGGTGATGCTCTGACGCTTGAGACCGGAGCAGGGATTGTATCGATCAAACTGAATGGTGATGACATCGAAATGACGCAGGTCGCCCCGCAATTCGGCGATCATGTGCCCGCAGATCTGGTTGCTGCCGCCATCAGCCTGCCGGAAGAGGTGGTAATTTCTCCACCGCAGTTCGTTTCAACCGGTCTGCCCTTTTGCATTACGGTCCTGCGCGATCACGAGGCGCTGCGCGCTGCCAAGCTGGATGTTGCTTTGCTCAGTCATATTACCGAAAAGGCCGGTTTCTCGGGGTCGGACATGGCTGAACCGTTTCTTGTAACACTGAAAGGCGCAACGACTACGGGCGACACATTCTCGCGCCTGATGATGGCGCCCCCCAGCCCGCCGGAGGACCCGTTCACCGGATCGGCCACCGGTGCGATGGCGGCCTATCTCTGGAAACACGGACTGATGGACAAAGAGACATTCATCGCCGAACAGGGCCATGACATGGGCCGCCCCGGTCAGGCGACCGTGACACGCGTTGGACCTTCGGATGCGATGACGGGGATCAAAGTTGCCGGGCGCGGCCATGTCCTGATGCGCGGGCAGGTGAATTTGCCCGACTGAACCAGACCCGCACCTGCGAAAAAGGCCCTCAGAAATCTGAGGGCCTTTGATGTATTTTTTCGTCTTAAGTGATCAGGATGCTGCAATCAGCCCCATGCTTTCCAGCTTAAGCAGAACCTGATGTGCGCAGTTGTCAACCTCGACATTCTCGGTCTCGACGCGCAGCTCTGGGTCTTCAGGGGCGTCGTAAGGGTCGGAAATCCCCGTGAACTCTTTGATCTTGCCCTCACGTGCCAGTTTGTACAGACCCTTGCGGTCTCGGCGCTCGCATTCTTCAATGCTGGTCGCGACATGCACCTCGCAAAATGCACCGAATTGTTCGATCTCTTCACGCACAGCACGACGGGTAGTTGCGTAAGGCGCGATAGGAGCACAGATGGCAATACCGCCGTTCTTGGTTATCTCAGACGCGACATAACCGATGCGGCGGATGTTCAGATCGCGATGTTCCTTCGAAAAGCCCAGTTCCGAAGACAGGTTCTTACGCACGATATCCCCGTCCAGCAGGGTAACCGGACGATCCCCGGTCTCCATCAGCTTGACCATCAAGGCGTTGGCAATGGTGGATTTGCCCGAGCCAGAAAAACCGGTGAAAAACACGGTGAATCCCTGTTGCGAGCGCGGCGGGAAGCGGTTGCGCAGTTCCTGAACAACTTCGGGAAACGAAAACCATTCCGGAATCTCCAGCCCTTCGCGCAGACGGCGGCGCAGTTCAGTGCCCGAGATGTTGAGGATCGTGACGTTGTCCTTGTCCAGAATCTCGTCATTCGGCTCGTATTGCGCGCGTTCCTGCACGTAGACCATATGTTTGAAATCGACCATCTCGACGCCGATCTCGTCCTGATATTTTCGGAACAAGTCTTGCGCATCATAGGGGCCGTAGAAATCCTCACCGGCAGAGTTTTTGCCCGGACCTGCGTGGTCACGACCGACGATGAAATGGGTGCAGCCGTGGTTTGCGCGGATCAACCCGTGCCAGACTGCCTCGCGCGGGCCAGCCATGCGCATCGCAAGGTTCAGTAGCGACATCGACGTGGTCGAGGCCGGATATTTATCCAACACGGCTTCGTAGCAACGCACGCGGGTGAAATGATCCACATCGCCCGGTTTGGTCATGCCAACCACGGGATGGATCAGCAAGTTGGCCTGTGCTTCTTTTGCGGCACGGAAGGTCAATTCCTGATGCGCACGGTGCAAAGGGTTACGGGTCTGGAACGCAACGATCCGGCGCCAGCCCACTTTGCGGAAATAGGCGCGCAGCTCGTTCGGCGTGTCGCGGCGGGCTTTGAAATCGTAATGCACGGGCTGCTGGATGCCAGTGACCGGGCCGCCCAGATAAACTTTGCCCGCTACATTGTGCAGGTAATTCACAGCCGGGTGCGCATCATCATCAGCACCAAAGACCTTTTCCGCCTCACGCGCCTTGTCTGGTGTCCAGCGGTCGGTCACGGTCATGGTGCCGAGGATCACGCCTTCCTGATCGCGCAGGGCAATGTCCTGGCCCAGCTCGATCGATGCGGCAAAATCCTCATCAACATCCAGGGTGATCGGCATTGGCCAAAGTGTCCCGTCGGCGAGGCGCATGTTATCGACCACGTTGTCATAGTCCGCTTCGCTCAGGAAACCTTTGAGCGGATTGAACCCGCCGTTCATAAGCAGTTCCAGATCGCAAATCTGCCGGGGCTTAAGATCCCAGCTGGTCAGATCAGCAGCTTCTATCTTCAGTTTCTGCGCAGACTCGTAGGAAACATACAGTTCAGAGATAGGGGCTAGATTGCTTAACATCGTCATCGGAAAACTCTTATCGCAGTTCTGTTGGCATTTGTTTCAAGGGTGTTTGCAGGGCATGTGCCTCGGCCTGAGGGTGAAGTCCATAGACTTGCAAAAACTAAGGATGAAATGCGTGGTTTTTTCTCGAAATGGAACGGTTTTCTGTTTTTTGTTTCAGGTTATTGAAAAAATCCCGCCGCTCAGGCTCATTAGGCGCATTCTCAGGCAATCTGTTCCAGTGGTGAGGTTTGCGACTCAAGGTCGGCTGCGTGCCTGACGGGCAGGGCGGGGACAGGTTCAGAGACACCGCGCAGGCTGAATTCCCGCAGATCGCGGGGATCACATTGTAATCCAGCCGCGTCCAAAACCTTGTCCGATACAAGGAGTTCGACCCCCAACGCTTTGGTTTCAGCCTCCAAACGGCTGGCAACATTTACCGCGTCTCCTATGATGGTGCGCGGCGCGTGTTTAGCTGCACCAATTTCGCCCAACACAAGATCACCTAGGTGCAGGCCCATGCCGATACGTACGGGCTGGCTGCCTTCTGCTTCAAGCTGTTGATTGAAACGCTCCAATGCCTGCCCGATCCCAGCCGCCGCCCTTAGACCGGCGCTTGCCGAACTTGCGGCGTTAGCTGTTTCAAACATCGCCAGCAACCCATCGCCCATGTATTTGTCAACAACCCCGCCTTGCGCCGTGATTGCCGGGACAATTGCGTCGAAGAAACGATTCAACAGAAACACGATATCATACGGCAATTGCCCCGTTGTGCGGGCGGTGAACCCGCGCATGTCCAGAAACAGAACCGCCAGTTGCCGTTCTTGCCCTTGGCTCGCATGCGCACGATCACGCGCGCCGTCAGGGCGGAAAACACGAAACACCGTGAGCGGGTCGGACGGCCGCATCTGGCAGGCCAGGCGGGTCCCCTCTGGCGCGCTGATCGCTTTCAGGCTGCGGGCTTCAACTTCGGTTGGTGGGTGCAACTGATCGGCGCCATCTTCAACCACAACGCGACAGGTCGTGCAGCGCCCCTTGCCGCCACACAGCGCGGTATGTGGGATGCCGTTTGCGCGCGACATCTCCAAAAGGGTCATGCCTTTCTCCGAAACAACTTCTGGACCGTTGACATAGCGCACCCGCACCGAATGCCGCCGCCGCCAAAGCTTGCGCCCGAGATAGACCAAGCCTGTTAGTGCAAGCGCGGCCCAGAATACCCACTGCGTATAGTCTGTGACGGAAAACAAAGACTGAAACTCTTCTTGCGAAGGCCAGTTATAGTATTCGACATACTGTTCTCGTAGATCGGGGTCGGCAAAATCGGCCCAGATACGCCGCCCCTCGGTCAGAAGGCCCGCGAAGGCGAAGCCCGGTACAAAGACGGCGAGACCGATCAGATATGGAACCATCGCGCGCCACCATGTGGTCAACCGTAACCACATATGTAGCCCTATACATCCGTGGACCCACACCAACAGAAGCAATAGACTTTGAAACCAGATCGCGGTGCTGGGCCACATCAGAATGATGATGTAACCCATTTCATCATTCACCCCTAAAATCTCATGCGCGTATCGGGTCTGAACCAGATGTGAGATAAGCTGCAGCGGGATCAACAATCCAAGAATAACCTGAAGCGCGACGCTGGAAGGCATTCTGAGCGTGCGGCGCTGCGCGAGTGAGACAAGCGCCAGTCCCATGTGCAGCAGCAATGCGCCATATATCACGACGCTGCCGATCTCATTACGGCTGACAGCTTTACGTCCGCCCTGCATCCCGTGCAGCAAATCAGTGTGAAACAGACCAAGGCCGATATTGATGAAATGAAAGAACGCAAAGACAAACAGCACGAGGCCGCTTGCGATTCTGAGCCGGCTCATCCATCCGCCGCGCCAAAGAACGTTTTCCAAAAGCTCACCTGTTCTTCGCGTTACTGCGGTTGATCCTGATACGGTGCCGGGTGCCGGTCAAGATAGGCGCGGTCACCTTTCGGGGAACCAGTCGCAGGGGGCGCCTGCGGTTTGTATTATCTGGTGTTCTGCGTTGAACAATACCAGATGGCTCAGTTCAGGGCGCGAGCGCGAACTATATAGCAGCCCATCCGCGCCGTATGTGCGGGCCTTGTCCGAAAATCGCCATGTTGGAGAGAGTATGCCGGTTGCCCGCATGTCTTGCCAGACGATCGAGGCAGAAGGTTGCCCTCGCAAATCCAATACTTGCGCCTTGGATATCTTCAAGCGATGGATCGTCCGTGGAGGGTCGCACTGCGAGACATAGCGCCGAATGGCGATCCCGGCCCCTTCAGCGCTAAGCGACGCATAAAGCGCGAATTGGCCAGAATGATGAAACCGTCCTTCGGGGGCACGGGCCGATGAGAGCGGGTCACCCGATTGGGTGCGGAACAGAATTCTCCAGACGAGGCCGGAGAATTCTGTGATCATCTTAGTCGTTCTCCGCCAAGAATCGTTCTGCATCCAGGGCGGCCATGCAGCCCATACCGGCGCTTGTCACAGCCTGACGGTATACGTGGTCGGTCAGGTCTCCGGCAGCGAAAACTCCCGGAACCGAAGTTTGCGTCGTGCCCGGCTTGGTCACGACGTAGCCACCCATGTGGGTTTCCAGCGTATCTTTGACCAGCTCATTTGCCGGAGCGTGGCCGATAGCGACAAATACGCCTTTGCACGGAATCTCCGTGATTTCGCCGGTCTTTACATTCTTGACCTTGACGCCTTCCACACCCAGCGGGGCATCGGTTCCGATCACCTCATCCAGTTCGTGAAACCAAAGCGGCTCGATCTTTTCGTTCTTGAACAGCCGATCCTGAAGGATCTTTTCAGCTCGCAACTCATCGCGGCGGTGGATCAGAGTGACTTTGCTTGCGAAGTTGGTCAGGAACAGCGCTTCTTCCACGGCAGTATTTCCGCCGCCGATCACAACGATTTCCTGACCGCGATAGAAGAAGCCGTCACAGGTGGCACAGGCTGATACGCCAAACCCTTTGAATTTCTCTTCCGAGGGAATGCCTAACCACTTGGCTCGTGCGCCCGTTGCCAGAATCACCGCGTCGGCGGTGTAGACGGTGCCACTGTCGCCTTTGGCTGTGAAGGGACGCTGGCTTAGATCGAGATCGCTGATGATATCGCCGATCACTTCGCATCCCATTGCCTTGGCGTGATCCTGCATCCGAACCATCAGGTCTGGCCCCTGAACCTCGGTATCACCCGGCCAGTTTTCCACCTCGGTTGTGGTGGTCAGTTGTCCACCGGGTTCGATACCCTGCACCAGGATCGGTTCCAACATGGCCCGGCTTGCATAAACGCCCGCGGTGTATCCAGCAGGTCCCGACCCGATGATCAGAACCTTGGTGTGTCGTGTTTCGGCCATGGTATCCTCACTCAAACTGCCTCGGCGGACGTGTTGTCCGGTGCGGATCGATATAGCGACCGCAAGGCAGGGCTTAAAGCCCCTTCATATTGCAGGTCCGTGATGTGCCTAATGATTGGCTTTGCGGCCAATTATGTATCTGAAATAACGAAAATTGCGTGGCTGTGAAATATTATTGCGCCTCCCGGGGCTGCTGATATAACAACTGAAAAACTCAGGAGCATTCGATGGTCACGACCCGGTTGGATGAAATCGACCGCAAAATTCTTGCGGAACTGCAGGCCGATGGCCGTATGACCAATGTTGAGCTTGCCAAGCGCGTAGGAATATCCGCTCCTCCTTGCCTGCGACGGGTGCGGACGCTGGAAGATTCGGGGTACATTCGCGGCTATCATGCCGAGGTGAACGCCCGCGAGCTTGGGTTCGAAGTGCAGGTCTTTGCCATGGTCGGACTTGAAAGTCAGGCTGAATCCGAACTCAGCGCTTTTGAAGACCGGTGTCGGGAATGGCCATTGGTTCGCGAATGCCACATGCTGAATGGCGAGGTTGATTTCATCCTGAAATGCGTCGCACCGGATCTCAGCAGTTTTCAGCAATTTCTGACAGGCGAGTTGCTGACCACGCCAAACGTGGCCAGCGTCAAGACTTCGCTTGTTATCCGAGGCGCAAAAGACGAGCCAGGCGTACCATTTGACGTACTGGAAGACCGGATGAACCGGACGGCCTGAACCTACTTCTTGTTTGATCCACAGGACAGGGTGGCAGCATCGCTGCCAGTGCAAGGGTTAAAACCCAACTGAGTAAAATCTGCATAATGCCCCACGCTTGCAGTAATAGTTAACCAGTTCACGCTGTCATAGCGTCAATTTCACCATCTCCGGCTCTTGGCAAGAGCAACGGCCCAAAATCATTCAACGATTCGATATGTGAGAATAGATTCAAATAGATCGAACGCAAAGAGTGACTGATCATTCGGACTGCGTTGATGCCCGGATGATAGGTCTCGAATTGCAGGCCATCGACCCGAATCACGGAATGTCGGGCGACACAGATATGAAACAGCTCGACCGGAGTCGGTGGCAGCGTCTCAATGATACCCATTCCATCCTGAAACTCACTGACGGGTGTCAGCATGGGCTGCCCGCCGTTCAAATGACGCATGTGCGTAGGCGTACCCAGCAGACGTGCGGCGGGGCCCGTGATGACGCCCGACATCGGTTTTTGCATCCCGAACGTGTCGGCCATGATCCGTGTCAGCGGCCGGGTTCGCCCGCGCGTATCCTCGCGTCCGGGTATCAGCGTGACAGACCCTTTCCAAAGCACGGTTTCCGATGATCCGTCCTGAGTGAGGACATCATCACCCGGCAGCAGATCTTCGATCGCCATCTGGCCTTGCGGCGTCTCGACCAACGATCCGCGCGTGAACGCACAAAATGCATCTTCAAACATCGGCAAAGCTGGCGCGATATGGCGTGTCTGTGAAATATCCCCGTTTTTCAGCAGACTGCACACTTCATAGCGTCGAAGCTGTGCTTTTTGTTTTGTCGCGGGACGAGGCGCATCGCGCAATAGCGCTGACGTCTCGACCGCGTTTCTGGCAGCGCGGGCCAGAGAATTTGGAATAGTCATGGTATTCCGTCCCCTCTAAATTCCGTCCGACGGCTTGAACCCCCGTGCAATATCGCCGGACGACCTTGTTCTTTGTCTGTAATCAGATGGGTAAACACAGGCCGGTCGCCGCGAATGCACAGCGCCGCATCAGAAAACACCAGTGTTTTGGTCAAGTTCTTGACCCCCCAGACAAACTCGTAAACCGCAGGCTGCAATTGCCTGCACACACACGCTCCGAACCCTGGTCGCAGTCCTGATTGCGACCCCACACACCGAACCGGAGCTTCATCCGGTATGCGTTTGCCCTCCGAGACCGGCAGCTGGTCTTTTGGGGTTGCTGTGTCAGCGTCGCGCCGCCAAACGGCGTGCAACTCTGACTGAGTGACTTGAAACCCGCTTCCAGGGCATTTCTGGTTCTTGATCCCTGACAGCCGCAAAAACGGCGCTGAGAAAGCGTGATTTCGATTTCATATCCATTGTCCTGCTTCGATAGGGCGGTCGCCCTGTTCCCGTTTATGAAGCCAATGTGACGCTGATTTGCGGCGCCTATAAGGCTGATCCGGGTTGAATTGAGGACAAATTGAAGGTTACAGGTACCTCTTAGTTGCTTCCGCCCATGCCATGACGACCCCACTTGGGGTAACCGTCTGTGCATTGGCGAAAATTTGAGACGATTCTGACTCTGATAAACACAAGAAATGTGGCAGAAACTGGGCAAAGCTGCCTTAATCTGGGCCAGATTTACAACCTGATAGCGGAAATCAATCTGCCGTAGTCGGCCTCTTTGGCATGGGTCGAACGCCGGTAGGAATAAAACCTGTCGGGGTCGGAATAGGTGCAGTGACGGACCCACTCGGCCTGGCCGATACCAGCTTCGCGCAGACGATGCAGGCCAAAGGCGGGCAGGTCGAAATGCATCCGGTCACCTTTGCCATTTGCAAAAAAACGCGCGTTCTCTGGCGTGTCAGCAAGGAAGTCGTCCAGAAACTCTGAGCCGACCTCGTAAGCGCGTTGTGAAATCGTGGGGCCGATTACGGCAACTGTGTTATCCCGGTTGGCTCCGAGCGCTTCCATCGCGTCCAGTGTTGATTCCAGCACACCATCCAACGCGCCGCGCCAACCTGCATGTGCGGCCCCGATCACATTTGCGTCAGGATCCGCGAACAGCACCGGCTGACAATCAGCGGTTAATATTGTAAGCGCCAAACCCGGCGTTGATGTGACAACCGCGTCAGCTTTAGGTTTGTCACCCGTCATCGGCCCATCGACTGCAATCACGGTCGGCGAATGCACTTGATGCACACCGATCATCGCCTCAGGTGCCACTTCCATCGCATCGGCGACGCGCCGACGGTTCAAAGCTACGGCCTCAGTCAAATCTGTCGACCCGGTTCCGCAGTTGAGTCCTTCGAAGATACCAGAAGATGCGCCACCGCGGCGGCTGAAGAACCCGTGTCGTACGGGGGACAGCATGTCTGAGGTAATGATTTCCAGTGTCATGGTTCCAGTCCCGGTGGCGGCGTGGCGTTTGGCGGATAAAGGCCCAGTACTTTGAACAGGTTTCCCATTTCGTCGGGGTGCGTCAACCGTCGATGTGCAGTGACCAGCGTCTCAAGCTGTGACCCGCTGAGAGGGGCGGCAAGCGATTGCGCGCGCGCAGTGATCCCGAGCCGTTCAAGAAACACCCCCTGCGGGGTCAGTTTTGTATATGCGCAGCCCGAAGCATGAGACGCCTTCGCCAAGACCTCAAAGTCGACATGTGTGGTCAGATCCGCCTGACCGGGCTGATCCAGGGGATCGACACGTTCATGAGCTTGCAACGCCTGCAATGTGTCGCCAAGCGAGCGCCAGTCACCATAATCGATGATCAGCGCGGCTCCGCCGTTACGAGCGATCTGCCCGGCAACAGAGTACATAATGGAACTGGCAGTAGCGCACAGTTCTACCAGATCTCCGTCCTGCGTATCCTCGACACGTTCGCTGAGCGCAGCTTGTGCCGATTGCGCACCAAGACCGAACGCAAGCGATGCACCATTTTTGCCAACTAACCTCTCGCGCCAACCTTCGCCTTCGCGCAGGAACTGGCGGATGGGCAGGGCATCAAAGAACTCGTTTGCCACCAGAAACAGAGGAAGATATTCAAGATCAGAAATTGCCTCGATCCACTGAGGTTCATACCCTTGCAGTGCCTTGGCTTGTACGTCGCGCAATACAGGTGAAGCTTCGAGCAATGCGATCTTGGCCGCTTTGTGAAAGCCAGGCACACTTTGAGTGGCGCGCAGGATGTCTGCCATCAGGGTGCCACGACCAGGGCCAAGCTCGGCCAGAACAAACTTTTCGGGTTTGCCTTGTACCAGCCAGCATTGCGCCAGACACAGTCCTATAAGCTCTCCGAACATCTGACTGATTTCAGGCGCTGTAATGAAATCGCCTTGAGCGCCCAGCGGATCGCGGGTTGTGTAGTACCCAAGTTCCGGGTGCATAAGGCACTCGGTCATGTAGTCGGCGATGGTCATAGGGCCATCATTCTGGATGCGCAGGAGCAGACGATCCTTCAGGTTCATGATCTGCGTTGTGCCCGAATTGCGAACCAAAAGCCAAGTGCAATCATTGGTAGCGACAAGAGTTGCCCCATCGTCAATCCATATCCGCCAACATGCCACGCCAGCCCTAGCGGATTCCCGGGCGATACAAATTGCGCATCGGGTTGGCGGAAGAATTCGACAAAAAACCGCGATGCGCCGTAGCCAGCCAGAAATACGCCCATAACCAGACCTGGTTTTTGAAACGCGCCGCGCCGGTAGGCCAGCCATATCAGAATCGCCCCGAGGATCAGACCCTCAAGTGCTGCCTCATACAGTTGCGAAGGGTGGCGGGCGCACATCCCCGCAACAACGCCGGGGCAATCCTGGGCCGCAGTTCCGGGAAAGATCACCGCCCATGGCAATTCGCTGGGTCGACCCCAAAGCTCGGCATTGGTGAAATTCGCCAATCGTCCCAGCAACAACCCAGGCGGCACTGTGTAGGCAACCAGATCACCCAGCGAAAGAATCGGTGTAGCGTGGCGCCTGCCGAACAGATACGTGGCGATCACCACGCCTAACAGGCCGCCATGGAAGGCCATGCCACCCTGCCAAACCATCAGAATTTCCAGTGGATACGCAAAATAATATGCGGGTTGATAGAAAAGGACGAACCCCAATCGACCACCAAGAATTACACCCAGTATGATCCAGGTGACCAAATCCTCAAGCTGATCGGGTTGCATCGGTGGTGTGTCATCAGCCCAAAGCACAGGCCGCCTAAGCGCCATCAGCGCCATGCGCCAAGCAATCAGGATGCCGACGATATAGGCCAGCGCATACCACCTGAGCGCAAACTCCATCCCGAACAGAGAGATCGAGAAAATTTCGGGTGACAGATCGGGGAAATTCAAAACAGCCTGCATGTGCGTCTCATTGCCCGGGGTTTGCGTGGCAAGTCAACCTTGAGCCCGGGCCAATCTTTACCCATATAGAGAGCAATCGCGAAATCGGAGAAAGCCCATGCAAACCCGTAACAAGATTCTGGACGATATGTCTCAACTGATGACCAATGCCATGGGTGTGGCGCAGGGGGCACGAGAAGAGGCCGAGAATGCGATGAAATCCATGATGGACCGCTGGCTGGCCGACCGGGATTTCGTAACCCGTGAAGAATTTGATGCTGTGCGTGCCATGGCGCAGAAAGCGCGCGAAGAGAACGGTGCACTTGAACAGCGAATTGCCGCGCTCGAGGCGAAGCTGGACAAGTAGCGTCCGCAGGAATTTAAGATTTTGAGTAAAAGCATCCGCCGCGCAATCCGAACTTGGATTGTGCAGTGTCGTGCATTTTGCCGCTCTGCAGAAATTTATCAAGACAAAGCTGCATCCAACGCCAATATTTTGATCGGCGTTGCCAACTGTCCACAACTTATTGCTGTTATCCCCAATAAATAGGGTTGCCAGAGCTGTGCTCACATCGCACCATATTTAGTACAGGCAGACTGGGGAAGCCCGGCTTGTAGAGCAGGCAACTAGCGCTGGGGCGCTGCCAGCCCCAAAATGCTAGAGATTAGTGAGGTGGCATTATGGCCCTTTCCGAGCAGTATCTCGAAGAAGACCTTCATCCGATCGACATTGTTGAACATCTTGCAGAACATCACGACTGGGATTTTGACCGGATCGGGGATGATCAGATTGCGATGGCTGTCGAAGGACAGTGGCGCACATATTCGATAACTTTGGCCTGGTCGAATTACGATGAAACGCTCCGCATGGTGTGTTCCTTTGAGATGGAGCCTCCGGCCGAGCGCGAAACCGAGCTTTATGAACTACTGAACAAGATGAATGATCAGTGTTGGGCCGGGGCGTTTACCTACTGGGCCAATCAGAAATTGATGGTCTATCGCTATGGCTTGGTGCTGGCCGGTGGTCAGACGGCCAGCCCGGAACAGATCGATACCATGATCACCGCGGCGGTACTGAGCGCCGAGCGCTATTACCCCGCGATCCAACTGGTGACCTGGGGAAACCGAGACCCCGAAGAGGCGATGCAAGTCGCCATTGCAGAGGCCTACGGCCGCGCGTAAAGCTTTGCCCCGAACCATAGGGGAGGGGCAATCATGGATATCTCGCGAGTTGCAGAACAGGGGCTTGTGCTTTTGGGATGCGGCAAGATGGGTTCAGCAATGCTTGCGGGTTGGTTGGAACATGGCCTGCCCGCAGCATCTGTTTGGGTGATTGATCCTTACCCCTCGGATTGGCTGAAGGCGCAGGGCGTCAACATCAACACTCCTCTCCCCGAGGCACCCGCAGTTGTACTCGTAGCGGTCAAACCACAGATGATGGGCGAAGCCCTGCCAGCCATTCAAGCGCTGGGCAATGGTGACAGTCTTTTCATATCGGTCGCAGCGGGTACGTCGCTGGCCACTTTCGAGAACGTCTTTGGGGCAGATACGCCGATCATCCGTGCGATGCCAAATACGCCTGCGGCGGTTCGGCAGGGGATCACGGCGCTGATTGGGAATGCCAACACCTCGGACGCGGATATCCTACTGGCTGAAGACCTGCTTTCGGCCATTGGTGAGACGGTTCGATTGGATGATGAGACGCAGATGGATGCCGTCACCGGGGTCAGCGGTTCGGGCCCGGCCTATGTATTCCACCTGATCGAAACACTGGCGCAAGCTGGCGAAGCGCACGGCTTACCGCCGGAACTGGCGATGAAGCTAGCCAAATCAACCGTCGCTGGGGCAGGGGCGTTGGCGATGGCCGCTGACGAGCATCCGTCTCAATTGCGGGTCAACGTCACCTCTCCCAACGGCACCACTCAGGCCGCACTGGAGGTGTTGATGCATGAAGAAGAGGGTTTCCCAGACCTGCTACATCGTGCCGTCAAAGCTGCAACCGACCGATCTAAGGAGTTGTCTCGTGAGTGAGATTTCATTCGACGAATTTCTCAAAGTCGACATTCGTGTAGGTGAGGTGATACGCGCCGAGCCGTACCCGGAGGCCCGCAAGCCCGCGATCAAGCTGTGGGTCGATTTTGGCGATGAGATCGGTGAGCGCAAAACTTCAGCCCAGATCACCGCGCACTACGATCCGGCGACGCTGGTGGGCAAGCAGGTGATGGCCGTGGTCAACTTTCCCCCGCGCCAAATCGGTAAATTCATGTCCGAGGTATTGGTGTTGGGTCTTCCTGACGAAAACGGTGAGATCGTGTTGATAGGCCCCGATGGCGCTGTGCCCATCGGTGGAAGGATGCATTGATGAAACTGCTGATTGCCCGACCGATGACTTCGGCTGTCCAAGTGCGCGCCCGTGCCGAATTCGATGTGGAATTCCGCAGTGAAACCACGCCTATGACGCATGAAGAAATGTTGCGGGCGCTGACTGAGTTTGACGTTGTGGTCCCAACGTTGGGCGATCAGTTTTCGGCAGAGATCTTTGCTAAGGTGCCAGAGCCTCGCTGTAAACTGCTGGCAAATTTTGGCGTTGGTTACAATCATATCGACGTGGACGCCGCACATGCTGCCGGAGTCGCGGTTACCAACACGCCGGGTGCCGTCACCGATGCCACCGCCGATATTGCCATGACACTTTTGCTCACTACGGCCCGCCGTTCAGGTGAGGGGGAAAGGTTGGTCAGGTCAGGCCAGTGGCAGGGGTGGCATCCTACACAGATGCTGGGCCACCACGTGACCGGCAAAAAGGTGGGCATCGTTGGAATGGGCCGCATAGGACAGGCTATTGCTCGGAGGTGTCATTTCGGATTTGAAATGGCCGTCGCCTATCAATCACGCGGTCCAAAACAGCTGGACTTCCAAGCAGAGTACATCCCTGAACTCAATGCATTGGCTGCGGCAGTGGATTTTCTTGTCATAGCCGTCCCCGGAGGAGTTAAAACACGACACTTGGTCAACGCGCAGATTTTGGCTTCGATGAAGCCCTCGGGCATTGTGATAAACATTGCGCGCGGTGAAGTTGTGGACGAAGCCGCCTTAATCCAAGCGCTTCATGCGGGTCAGATTGCTGGCGCTGGGCTGGATGTCTACGAGTTCGAGCCCAAGGTGCCGCAGGCCTTGTGTGACATGGAAAATGTGACTCTGCTGCCCCACCTCGGCACCGCGACCGAAGAGGTACGCACCGATATGGGTCACATGGCGTTGGACAATGTCGCGGCGTTCGTGGCCGGGCGAACGTTACCCAACCCGGTTTAGGAACCCACCGCCTCGCGCCAGTGTTTGCGGCAGAGCGAGACATAAGTCTCGTTCCCGCCAATCTGGACCTGCGCCCCTTCGGTGATGGCGTTTCCGTTTTCATCCTGACGAATCACCATCGTCGCCTTGCGCCCGCATTCGCAGATGGTGCGTACTTCGCGCATCTCATCGGCCAGAGCCAACAATGCTGCCGACCCGGGGAACAGTTTACCCTGAAAATCCACCCGCAACCCGTAGGTCAACACTGGGACCTTCAGATCATCTACGGCGCGCGCAAGTTGCCAGACCTGCTCTTCCGAAAGAAACTGGGCTTCATCAATGAATACGCAGGCGATGCCCCCTTGTGTCAGGCGGTTTTCGATCATGGCAAACACATTGTCGTCGGGACGAAACATGTCCGCTCGTTCCGAGATTCCGATTCTTGATGCGATCCGCCCCTCACCGGCGCGTCCGTCAATGGCGGCTGTCATCAGGTAGGTATCCATGCCGCGTTCGCGATAGTTATGCGAGGCCTGCAGCAACACGGTCGATTTGCCCGCGTTCATAGTCGAATAGTTGAAATAGAGCTTTGCCATGCCGTGGGTCTAATTCGCATGTGCTGCCTGGGCAAGCCGTCTCATGGGGGTAAATCGACGCCACCATCGCTACAGCTGAGGTTGAGCAAATGCTCTTGGGGATGGATTACCTCGCCTTCGCGACAGCGGCGTCGTCGGCCTACAAGTGGCCTATACAATGCAAGGCTAAAATCCTGCCCCGCATACACTCTTTACCGGCTCGAACGGCCGCCACTCACTCACAAAATCCCTGCATATCTGAGGGATAGTCAATTATTGCCATTTCAATTATGAATCGAATATGGGAAATTTCCCTACCCTTTCCCCCAGCATGGACAGGCAGAGGGGGCAGGGCGCAGGTAACAAGGGTAGCAAAATGGCAGATATCGGGGCCTATCTGAAAAAGCATACCGAAGCATTGGTTAAGGATGTCGGAATCGAAGCAGCGTGCGAGATCACCGGGAAATCCAAAGCCACGCTTGGCAGGTACTATTCAGACAACGCAGAACATTCTGACCGGTTCATGCCGGTGGATGCTGTTGCCCGGTTGGAAAACGCGGCTGCCTATCCGCACGTGACTGCGGCATTGGCGGATTTGAAGAATATCACGCTTTCTTACGATGGACGAAACTCGGACAGCCCACGTACGGGCGGGGTAAATTCCGATGTCATTGCGCTGAGCCAGCGGTTTGCCATGCTGATGACGGAATATCAGTCGGCGATAGAAGATGGCATCATCACGGTGAACGAGGCCAAGCGACTGTTGAAAGAAACCAGTATGCTGCAGCAGGTGCTGATTGAGATGAAGCTGCATCTGGAAGAGGAAAGCGTTAGCTGACTGTCCCGCACAGGGCAAATGGGAGAGCGCTATCTCGGTAAGTCGTCCCCATTCGTGACCAATAATGGGACCTGAGCCACTCGCGAGGCACAGATCCTTTCATTTCTGTCTTGGTTTCGGGCTACTTTTTACCCTTTCCCCCGCCTTTTCCGGGCTTGTCACCTCCCTTGCCACCGCCTTTTCCGGGCTTGTCACCCCCGTGGTGACCACCTTTGCCACCGCCTTTACCGGGTTTGTCACCTCCGCCGTGGCCACCTTTGCCTCCACCGTCGCCTGGACTGTTTCCGCCATCACCCGGATCACTACTGCCGCCAGAGTTTCCTCCGCTGTTGCCTGGGCTACCTCCACTGTTGTCCGAACTTCCGCTTCCGTTTGCGTCACCCGAGTTGGAGGATGGATCGCTGCTGCGATCTTCCCCGGCATTCGTGTTAGAGATCGATGCTGTGGGCAGATCGCTCAATAGCTGGGTCAGCCCGGGACATTGCGCCGAAGTGTTCTGCAGAATCGAAGCAAAATCAGATCGTGTTTGCAGATGTGATACAAATCCTCGCGTTACCTGCGAACAGCCGCAGAGCGTGTCAAAATCGCCTTCATTGGCGGCAACACGCGCGGTGTTGACTGTACAGGTTTGCGGTTCTGCGATTGCCGCGCCGGTCGCCATGACCCCAATGAAAGGTGCAGCAACCAGCGCGGCCAGTCCAAAGCGAATATTATTTCCCATAACAGCGGGCTCCCATAACTACATCACTCGGATGCGCAGGGCATCCGGGTTTCGATGTGTCGGTCAGAGATGAAGGAGCCGTTGAGCCCGTCTGAATAATTCTTGAGAAAGCGGTTTGGTCTTGCAGCGATTCCAGCAGCGCAGTTAAGGCGCGCGCTTATTGATGCCGTTTGACGATCACGGAACCCACCGAATACCCGGCTCCGAACGAGCAAATCAGGCCCACATCGCCCGCATCCAGATCGTCTGAGTGTTTCGAGAAGGCGATAATCGACCCGGCGGATGAGGTATTGGCGTAGTCTTGCAGAATGTTGGGTTGCTCACCCGGTTCTGGCTCACGCCCCAGAACCTTCTTACCGATGAAGTCGTTCATCGTTTTGTTGGCCTGATGCAGCCAGAGGCGTTTTAGATCATCACTACTGATGCCCTCTGCCTCCATATGGTCACTGATATGTTTGCTGACCATGGGCAGGACCTCTTTGAACACCTTGCGACCATTCTGCATGAACTGCATGTCGCGGCGATCCACCAGGCCATCGGGGCGCGATCGGCGGAGGAAGCCGTTGTTGTTGCGGATATTGTTGGAAAACGCAGTTGCGCACCGGGTCGAGACAATCTCGAAATGTGGGCCTTGGGCGTCTTCGATCCGCTCGATCAGAGTAGCGGTCGCGACATCGCCAAATATGAAATGGCAATCCCGGTCGCGCCACTCAAGATGACCCGAGCAGATCTCGGGGTTGACGACCAGCGCCGCCCGGACCGAGCCCGAGCGCACCATATCCGCCGCCGCCTGAATGCCGAATGTGGCCGAGGAACAGGCCACGTTCATGTCAAACCCGAATCCGCTGATCCCCAATGCCTGCTGAATCTCGATCGCAATTGCAGGATAAGCACGTTCATGGTTCGAAGCGGCGCAGATCACCAAATCGACATCCTCGGCGCTGCGCCCCGCTTGTGCTAGCGCCTTAAGGCACGCATCCACCGCCATCTCGGTCATGATCCCAGGCTCGTCGTCGCTACGCTGGCGCAGCGCGGGATGCATGATCTCGGGGTTCAAAACACCGGTCTTGTCCATCACATACCGGTTTTCGATCCCTGATGCCTTCAGGATGAACTCTTCCGAGGAATGCTGCTTCGGTTCCATGTCGCCCGCTGCAATCGCATCCGCGTTTTCGACGTTCATCCGGTCGGCATAGGCATTGAACGCTTCCACCAGTTCGGCGTTGGTTATGATGTTTTCTGGTGTATAGACACCGGTCCCGGTGATGGCAGGAGTGTACATGGCTGGCCCTGAGTTCATGATCTGCACAAAATGCAGTCCCTATTCGTATTGATCAAGATGTGTTGACCCAAGGGAATGCATCGCCCCTCGCTTCATAACTTGAATAGTTCAAAATTCGAAGTATATTTCGCCGCGACTCGCACGGAAAAGAATCATGTCAGACGATATCAGCATGCGGTTAGGACGCCTCAGCCCTGAGATTCAGGCGATGATGGGGGTCTACGCGCTTTATTGGAAACTGGAAGAGAGCTTTGACAGCATCGAAACAGACCTGAGCCATCAGGAATGCCACATGCTAATCAAGCTCGATGTGCCCAAACGTATGGGAGTGCTGGCCGCAGATATGTTGACAGTGCCGTCAACGATTACGGCGACCGCCGATGCACTTGAACTGGCGGGGCACCTGACCCGACAGCGTGATCCCGAAGACCGTCGCGCCTGGCTTTTGGTGCTGACCGAACAGGGCGAAGAGGCCCGCAATATGCTGGTGGCCGTGGCGGGTGAGCTTTTCCACAGCGCATCGGGTCTGAACACCGAAGAAACCGCCGAGTTCGCACGGCTGGCTCACAAAATCCGTGACAACATTCTGAAAACCGGAATTCCCGAGGGATTGACGAAATGAAACTCCTGACCTCTGTTTGCCTCGCACTGTCCTTGTTGACTGCGCCTGCCATGGCGCAAGAGCCTGCCAAGCCTGTGAAACTGATGCAGGTAAGCGAAACCTCTCCCGGCTTTTCGCGCCAATTCTTTGGTCGGATCGCCGCTCGTCAGACCGTTGATCTGGCGTTTCAGGTCGCAGGGCAGATCGTT
This sequence comes from Ruegeria sp. I3, assembly GCF_056532525.1. NCBI lineage: Bacteria > Pseudomonadati > Pseudomonadota > Alphaproteobacteria > Rhodobacterales > Roseobacteraceae > Ruegeria > Ruegeria sp. I3. The sequence goes on from NZ_JBQFNI010000001.1 coordinate 532,142, forward strand.
GAGATGCCTGTGACCGAAGGCTTTGTAATCCCAAAGGGTGAGTTGATTGCCCGCCTTGATCAGGAACCGTTCGAACTGCAGCGCGACCGGACACGCTTGCAAAAAGATCAGGCGGATCGAACACTCGCCCGCCTGTCGCGTCTGCGTGGTACCGCAGCCAGCCAGGTCGCCGTCGATGATGCCGAAACAGCTGCGCAATTGGCTGCGATTGCTGTTCGAGATGCAGAATATGAACTGGAGCATGCGACGCTGACCGCTCCGTTTGACGCGCTGGTTTCAAGCCGCGCAGTTGAGGCGTTTACAACTGTTTCTGCGGGTACTCCGATCGTGCGGATTCACGATATGTCTGAACTGCGTATCGAGGTGGATGTGCCCGAAATCCTATTTCAGCGGTCCGGACAGCAGGACGACATCACGATTACTGCCAAGTTCCCTGTCAGCGATGAGATCTTTCCGCTGGAAATAAGGGAATTCGATGCTGAATCCTCAAGCGTGGGCCAGACCTTTCGCATCCAGTTCGGTTTGACACCGCCCGAGGGATTGCAGATTCTTCCCGGTTCCTCCGTGACCGTCACGGTGCAGGTGCAGGATGAACGCACCGGGATCATCATCCCGCCAACGGCGGTAGTTGCTGATGCCAGCGGCGCGCTGGGCGTTTTGGTCTTCTCGCCGGCTGGCGCCGACGAGGGCACCGTCCGCCGGGTTCCCGTGACTGTTGAACCTACGCAGAGCGGCGATGTCCGCGTACTCACCGGCTTGACGGATGGAGACGAAATCGTCGTCGCCGGTGGGGGTGCATTGTCCGATGGTCAAACTGTCCGCCGCTTTGTCGGCTTCTCGAACTGAGGGCGGTTTCATGAGCATCGCACGCGCTTCGATCGACCGGCCTCTCTATACGTGGCTGTTCATCCTGATTGCCCTGTTCGGCGGCATTTGGGGTTTCACGTCGCTAGGTCGCCTTGAAGACCCGGCCTTCACCATCAAACAGGCGGTGATCGCCACGCAATATCCCGGTGCGACTGCCGAACAGGTGGCGCTGGAGGTTTCAGAACCGCTGGAATCTGCCATTCAGCAGATGGGCGAGGTGGATGTCATCACCTCGGTCAACCAGCCGGGACAGTCGCTGATCGAGGTTGAGATTAAATCCACCTATGACGGCAGTGAGTTGCCCGACATCTGGACCCGTCTGCGCGCCAAGGTGCGCGATGCAGCACGCGGTCTGCCTTCGGGCGTGGGTGCGCCTTATGTGAATGACGGGTTCGGGGATGTGTTCGGCCTGTTCTATGCCGTTACGGCAGAAGGGTTTTCTGACGCCGAGAAGCACGAACTGGCGACCTTCCTTCGCCGCGAATTGCTGACGGTAAGCGGTGTTGCAGATGTCGAGGTTCAGGGCTTGCCGGATGAGGCGATCTTTATTGAGCCGGACCTGTCGATCTCGGTCAATCAGAACGTTCCGCTGCAGGCGATCAACGAAGCTATCGCAAACGCAGACTCGGTCAACGCTTCGGGTTCGCTGCGATCCAATAGTGACCGCACCACGATCTTGACGGCCGAGGGCTCGGACAGCGTGTCGGCGATCGCCGGCCTGTCGGTTGGATCGCAGGGGCAGGTGATCAATCTGTTTGATATGTCAGATGTCTATCGCGGGCGGCAGAATGATCCCGATATCATGATCCGATTCAACGGCGCTGAAGCTTTCACGCTGGGTATCGCTGGGCTGGCCACTGAAAACATCGTCGAAGTCGGGCAGCGTGCAGATGCCAAACTGGCCGAACTGGATTCCGAAATACCCTTTGGTGTCGAAATCCTGCCCATCTATCAGCAGCATGTTGTTGTCGATGAGGCCTCGAACGCCTTCCTGCTGAACCTCGCCATGTCAGTCAGCATCGTGGTCGCGGTTCTGGGCATTTTCATGGGCTGGCGTGCGGCCATCGTCGTGGGTTCCACACTGTTGCTGACCGTTGTGGGTACTTTGCTCTTCATGTCGATGTTCTCGATCGAGATGGAACGGATCTCGCTGGGCGCTCTGATCATCGCCATGGGGATGCTGGTCGACAACGCCATCGTGGTAGCCGAAGGAATGCAGATTTCGATGTTGCGGGGAAAATCCTCGCGCGATGCTGCGGAAGAGGTTGCGTCAAAAACGCAGATCCCACTTCTGGGCGCGACGGTGATCGGGATCATGGCTTTCGCCGGGATCGGGCTCAGTCCTGACGCGACCGGGGAATTCCTGTTCTCGTTATTTGCCGTGATCGGCATTTCACTACTGCTGAGCTGGGTTCTGGCCATCACGGTGACACCTTTGCTTGGGCACTATTTCTTCAAGCAGGGCAAAGAGGGTGAGGTGGATGCCTATGGCGGCATCCTGTTCCGCGTCTACGGTGCAATCCTGAACTGGGCGCTTCGGTTCCGATGGCTGGTAGTGGCCGGGTTGATCGGGGTCACAGTCGTCTGTTTTGCGGGCTTTGGACTGATGAAACAGCAATTCTTCCCAAACTCGAACACGCCGTTGTTCTTCGTGCACTACAAGCTGCCACAAGGCACGCCGATCGCCCGCACGGCGGAAGATATGGCCGTATTCGAGGACTGGCTGGCCGAACGTGATGACGTCGTCTCGGTTGCCACATTCGTCGGGCAGGGTGCCACGCGGTTCATGTTGACCTACGCTGCCGAGAAGCCAAACCCAAGCTATGGACATATGATCATCCGCACCGAGGCTTTGGACGACATTCCTGCCTTGCAAGCCGATCTTGAGGAGTTCGGTTCAGCCCAGTTCCCCGAAGGCGAGTTCCGCACCAAACGCCTGATTTTTGGTCCCGGTGGCGGCGATCCAATCCAGGCTCGGTTCTCGGGTAGTGATCCGGTTGTTCTGCGTCAACTGGCCGAAGAAGCGGTACAGCGCATGTCAGCCGCATCTCCGAATGCGCTACATGTGCATCACGACTGGCGTGAGCAGGAATTGGCCGTGCAGCCGATCTATGCCACGGAGCGCGCCCAAACAGCAGGCGTATCGCGCGAAGACATTGCGGCTACGTTGCAGTTTTCGACCGATGGCATCACGGGCGGCGTTTTGCGCGAGCGCGACCGCCAGATCCCGATCATCTTGCGCCGCCCGGCGGATGGAGACTATTCGATCGTCGATCAGGTAGTTTACTCCGATCAGTCGGAACGTTTCGTTCCAATCGAGCAGATGGTGGACGGCTTCGACTACAAGGCGCTCAATACGCTGGTTCATCGCCGTGACCGGGTGTTGACCATCACTGTTGGCGCGGACATCCCCCCTGACATGACCGCCGCGCAGGTCCACTCCGAAGTACGCAGTGCCATTGAAGCGATGGAACTGCCGATCGGCTATCGTATGGAATGGGGGGGCGAGTTCGAGGATTCAGGCGACGCTCAGGCCAGCCTTGGGCGGCAGTTGCCGCTGAGCTTGCTGATTATGGTGTTGATTTCCGTATTGCTGTTCAATGCAATCCGGCAACCGGTCATTATCTGGCTATTGGTCCCGATGTCCGTAAATGGCGTAGTTATCGGTCTGCTTGGAACAGGTCTGCCCTTCACCTTCACAGCGCTATTGGGGCTGTTAAGTCTCTCAGGCATGCTGATCAAGAACGGCATTGTACTGGTCGAAGAAATCGATCTGGTCCGCGCTACTGGTAAAGCCCTGCGTCCTGCGATTGTTGTGGCCTCTGTCTCGCGTCTGCGCCCGGTAATGTTGGCGGCGATCACGACGATTCTGGGGATGGCACCGCTTCTGACGGATGCGTTCTTTGTGTCCATGGCAGTCACAATCATGGGCGGTCTGGCCTTTGCCACGATCCTGACCATGGTTGCCGCACCTGTCTTCTACATGTTGTTTTTCAACCGTGAAGAAAAGCGACGTCTGGCTGCTGGTTGATCATCCGCCCGAATCCTCCTTTGGATCATAATGGTAATAAAAACAGGATAGCTTGTTGCCATCGGGGTCGCGCAGATAGGCCACATAGAATCCGGGCTCGTAATGGGGGCGGACACCAGGTTTGCCTTCATCTGCACCGCCGTTTTTCAAACCCGTGGCATGGAAACGCCGGACCTGATCGGCACTTCTGGCGGGAAAGGCGATCATCGTGCCATTGCCGGTACTGGCGGGGGCTCCGTCAAAAGGTTTGCAGATCCAAAACCCGGTGCCGCTGTCGGGGTCGGAACCCCATCCGGCCCAGCCATCAATCCAACCGGGCAGGCGCGGCTGGCCAAGAACCGCGAAGATCGCATCATAAAAGCGGATAGCCCGAGGCAGGTCGTTGCTTCCGTATGTGGTGTAGAGGTCCATGAGCACTCCTTCCCCGCCCATCATGTGGGCGATGGGCAAGGAGGGGAAGAAAAAAGACCCCGGCCGAGGCCGGGGTCTATTCATTCATATCGTTGCCGGGGCTTAGCCCTGCAGCGATTTCACCTCAACATCGCCTTCGGCCTGCGCCTTGATCGCCAGCGCGGCGGCATAGCTTGCTGCGGCTGTGGTGTAATAGGGAATCTTGTCATACAGCGCGATCGACCGGATTGATCGGCTGTCTTCCACCGCCTGTGCGCCTTCGGTCGAGTTCATGACCAGCTGCACGCCACCGTCCTTCATCAGGTCGGTCACATCCGGGCGGCCTTCGTACACTTTGTTGACCACGCCGCACGGCACACTTTCTTCAGTCAGCCAGGCTTGTGTGCCGCGGGTCGCAACAAGCTCAAAGCCTTGCTCAACCAGAACACGCGCTGCTTCGAGCATATCCGGCCCTTTGTCCGCATCCTTGATCGAGATAAACGCACGACCTGCGCTGGGCAGCACCATACCGGCCCCCATTTGTGCTTTCAGGAAAGCGCGCGGGAAGTCGCGATCCCAGCCCATGACCTCTCCGGTCGAACGCATTTCAGGGCCCAGGATGGTGTCAACGCCGGGGAAGCGGGCGAAAGGCAAAACGGCTTCTTTCACCGAGAACCACGGCATGTCGGGGTCGGCCAGCGTCATCTGGTCGGCGATTTTGGTGTCATCGACCGTTTTGTACGGAGGGCGTTTCTGGAAGTTCGCCAGTTTCTCACCGGCCATTACACGCGCAGCGATAGAGGCAATGGCGCTGTCAGTGGCTTTAGCCACAAAAGGCACGGTGCGGCTGGCACGAGGGTTGACCTCAATCAGGTAAATCTCGTCATCCTTGATGGCGAACTGCACGTTCATCAGGCCGACGACATTCAGCGCCTTGGCCAGCTTGAACGCCTGATCCTTAATCTGTTCGATGATCTCTTTCGACAGCGAATAAGGCGGCAGCGAACAGGCCGAGTCGCCCGAGTGCACGCCAGCCTCTTCGATGTGCTGCATGATGCCTGCAACATGCACGTCGTTACCGTCGCACAGCGCGTCCACGTCCAGTTCGACCGCACCGGCCAGATAGCTGTCCAGAAGAACCGGGCTATCGCCCGAGACCACCACGGCCTCATTGATGTAGCGGCGTAGCTGATCCATATCGCGCACGATTTCCATCGCGCGGCCGCCCAGAACATAGGAGGGGCGGATGACCAGCGGGAAGCCGATTTCTTCGGCAATCTCCAGCGCCTTTTCGTCGGTCGAGGCGATGCCGTTCTTCGGCTGCTTCAGGCCCAGTTCATTGACCAGCGCCTGGAAACGCTCACGATCTTCGGCGAGGTCGATCGCGTCGGGCGTGGTACCGAGGATCGGGATACCTTCAGCCTCCAACGCATTGGCCAGTTTCAGCGGGGTCTGCCCGCCAAACTGAACGATCACTCCATGCAGCGTACCGGCTTCCTGTTCCTTCGTAAGGATTTCCATGACGTGTTCGAAGGTCAGCGGCTCGAAATACAAACGGTCCGAGGTGTCATAGTCCGTTGAGACCGTTTCGGGGTTGCAGTTGACCATGATCGTTTCGTAGCCCGCCTCGGTCAGCGCGAAACAGGCGTGACAGCAGCAGTAGTCGAATTCGATGCCTTGACCGATCCTATTCGGGCCACCGCCTAGGATGACGACCTTTTTGCGGTCGCTTGGACGCGCCTCGCATTCGACCTCACCCATCATCGGGGCTTCGTAGGTCGAGTACATATAGGGGGTCTGCGCCTCAAATTCCGCAGCGCAGGTATCGATGCGTTTGAAGACGGCATTCACACCCAGATTGCGGCGGGCGCGGCGGACGTTGTCTTCGTCACGGCCGGTCAGATTGCCCAGACGCGCGTCGGTGAATCCAAGCATTTTCAGTTTGCGGATACCGTCCTCGGTAACCGGCAGACCATCTTTGCGCACCTGACGCTCGGCCTCAATGATCTCACGAATGCGGGCCAGGAACCACGGGTCGAACTTGGTGACGCCGAAAATCTCATCGTCGGTCAGGCCGTGACGCATGGCCTGCGCGATTGTGCGCAGACGATCGGGGGTCTGCTGGCTGATCGCCTTGATCACGGCGGCCTTGTCGTCGGCTTCTTCCCAGACTCCGACGTTCAGACCGGGGATTTCGATCTCATCAAAGCCTGTCAGACCCGACTCCATCGAGGCCAGAGCCTTTTGCATCGATTCGTGAATGGTGCGGCCGATGGACATGGCCTCACCCACCGACTTCATCGCGGTGGTCAGGTAGGGTTCGGAACCGGGGAATTTCTCAAAGGCAAATTTCGGGATCTTGGTGACAACATAGTCTATGGTCGGCTCGAACGAGGCTGGGGTGACCTTGGTGATGTCATTGTCTAGCTCGTCCAGCGTGTACCCAACGGCCAGTTTTGCGGCGATCTTGGCAATCGGGAAACCGGTCGCCTTCGAGGCCAGCGCAGAAGAGCGGGACACACGCGGGTTCATCTCGATCACGACCATACGACCATCAACCGGGTTGATCGCCCACTGCACATTTGACCCGCCGGTTTCCACGCCGATCTCGCGTAGCACCGCAATCGAGTGATTGCGCATGATCTGGTATTCTTTGTCGGTCAGCGTCAGGGCAGGGGCCACGGTGATCGAGTCACCGGTATGCACGCCCATCGGGTCGACGTTTTCGATGGAACACACGATGATGGCGTTGTCAGCGGTGTCGCGCACCACCTCCATCTCGTATTCTTTCCACCCCAGAAGACTTTCATCGATCAGGATCTGACCGACGGGGGACGCATCCATACCCGAGCGGCAAATATGGATATAATCCTCGCGGTTATATGCGACACCGCCGCCTGTGCCGCCCAGCGTAAAGGCGGGGCGGATGATGGCGGGCAGACCAACTGTTTCGAGGGTTTCAAGCGCCAGAGCCACACCGGCGTCGAGATCTTTCTTGCCGTTCTCATCCTTGGGGGCCGTCACGATCTCGGCCTTGGGGTTTTCGATGCCCAACCTATCCATCGCCTCGCGGAACAGGGCGCGGTCTTCGGCCATTTCGATCGCGTCTCGCTTGGCGCCGATCATCTCGACGTTGAACTTATCCAGCACGCCCATCTCTTCCAGCGCCAGCGAGGTGTTCAGGCCGGTCTGTCCGCCCATAGTGGGCAGTAGGGCATCGGGGCGTTCTTTTTCGATGATCTTGGCGACAACTTCGGGCGTGATCGGCTCGATATAGGTCGCATCGGCTAGCCCCGGGTCGGTCATGATCGTTGCAGGGTTCGAGTTCACCAGAATGACCCGATAGCCTTCCTCGCGCAGCGCCTTACATGCCTGAGCGCCGGAATAGTCGAACTCGCAGGCCTGACCGATAACAATGGGGCCTGCCCCGATGATCATGATCGACTGGATGTCGGTTCTTCTCGGCATGGCTTGGCCCCTTCAATTGTCCGCGAGTCAGGGCACCGCCCCAGCGCCCAAATTGTCCTGCGTTATAGGGACCGCGCGAAAAGGTGCAAGAGGTATCGGAAACGGGTTTGAAATTGCCGCTTTCCCCTCTTTCCCTTGGCGCGCTATTCTCTATACCGCGCAGCACGGCAAATGAGGATGCAATTGCGTATTCGTTTCGATCAAGGACCAGCTGGGCGCGTAACCCGGTTTGAGCGTCCGTCCCGGATTATCCGCGCGGATAACGCGGCGGAGGTGCCCCAGGCTCTGGCAGCGCTGGATCAGGCGCGCGCGGATGGGGCCTGGCTGGCAGGGTACGCAAGTTATGAGCTGGGCTACGTGCTAGAACCCCGTCTGGCAGACCGGCTGCCAGAAGGACGACGCCTGCCGCTACTGTGTTTCGGTGTGTTTGACGCACCGGATCGCGTTGGACTGCCAAAGGCGTCGGGCAGTGTCACTGCGTTTCAGCCCCGCTGGGACGAGGCGCGATATACGCAGGCCTTTCGTACGGTGCATGAGGCGATTGGTGCGGGTGACATTTATCAGGCAAATCTGACCTTCCCAATTGATCTCGATGTAACCGGAGACAGCGTCGCGCTTTATGCGGCGCTTGCGGCTGGTCAACCCGTCGGCCACGGCGCCTTGGTTGAGCAGGAGGGGCTGCCTGATCTGCTGAGCCGTTCGCCGGAACTTTTTTTCCGAACCGACGCCGAGGGCAAGATCGAAACGCGCCCGATGAAGGGAACGCAACCGCGCAGTGAGGACCCGGTCGAAGACGAGCGTCGACGCGCTTTTCTGTCTTCGGATGAAAAAAACCGGGCCGAAAATCTGATGATCGTCGATCTGCTGCGCAACGATATTAGCCGGGTCGCGCTGGCCGGATCGGTGAAAGTACCCGAGCTGTTCAAGGTTGAGACCTATGCGACTGTCCATCAGATGGTCTCGCTTGTGCAGGCGCAGTTACACCTTGGCGTAGGCCTTTCGGATATTCTGACCGCCCTGTTCCCGTGCGGATCAATCACCGGAGCGCCAAAGATTCGCGCGATGGAGATCCTGTCCGAACTGGAACCTTGGCCTCGCGATGTTTATTGCGGAACCATCGGTTGGGCGGCCCCGGACGGTCGGTCGGAATTCAACGTGGCCATCCGGACCCTCATGGTTGAAGGTGGCAAGGCGACCCTTAACGTAGGCGGCGGGCTGGTCTGGGACAGCACCGCGCCATCGGAATATGAGGAGGCGCTATGGAAAGCCCGCTTCGCCCACCAACTGAGCCTGATTTCCGTCTGATCGAAACTTTGGCCTACAGGCCGGGGCAGGGGTTCGTCAGGCTTGATCGTCATTTGGCCCGCATGGCGCGCACAGCACAGAAGTTCGGCATTGATTTTGACCGAACCGCCGCTTGGACGATTTTGGATGCGAGTTTGGGTGAGATTGCATTGCGCTGCCGTTTGACCTTGGACGCGGATGGCAAATTTGAACTGACGTCCGGAGAATTGGCTGCCAATCCGTCCGTCTGGCGTGTGGATTTGGCCAAACAGAGACTATCATCATCGGATATCTGGCTGGGTTACAAAACGACCCGACGGGCCGTCTATGACATGGCGCGGGCGGGCTTGCCGCTAAGTGTTGATGAGCTTTTGTTTTTGAACGAACGGGATGAGCTTTGCGAGGGAACTATCACGAACCTGTTCCTGACCATGCCCGACGGTAGACGACTGACGCCCTCACTGCGATGCGGATTGCTTCCCGGGGTTTTGCGCGAGGAATTGTTGGATAATAAAGAAGTTACCGAATCCGTTCTGACCTTGACCGATCTAAAAAACGCGCAATCTATCCACTGTGGAAATTCCCTTCGGGGGCTGATCCGTGCGGAGCTTGTGACACCTTGAGCAAAAATACCGAATGGGTGGAGACCCCTGTTACCAACTCACGCCTCAGGATTGAGTTTGTGCTCTTTTTTGTGGCGGTTCCCATAGCCATCGCGACATTGTTCCCGCCAAACTGGATGTTCCCCTCGCTTTTTGCGTTTACCGGACTGGGGATACTGCTGCTGCAGGATACGCCCGGTTTTTCCTGGGCGGAGCTTTGGTATGGCTGGCGAAACTGGTCGTGGACCGAAGTCTTTGCATTTACCCTGTTCATGGCTACCTTCTGTTCCGCCCTGGTGCTGTGGGCGCGACCGGATGCAGCCTTTGTTTTGCTGCTGCATCGGCCAGAGATGTTGATATTCATCTGTATCGGCTACCCGTTGTTGTCCGCTCTGCCACAAGAGCTGCTTTTCCGCTCTCTCTTTTTCCGACGCTATCACGCGATCCTACCTGAAGGGCGGGCCGCATACCTTTTGAACGCTGGCCTGTTTTCGCTTGCGCACCTCATGTACTGGAGCTGGGTCGTAGCCATCATGACTTTCGTCGGAGGCCTCCTGTTCACCTGGGCCTACCGCAAGCGCGGATCATTCTTTTACGCAGTTCTTCTGCACGCAATTGCCGGTAATATTATCTTTGCGGCAGGGCTGGGCGTCTATTTCTACTCGGGCAACGTGCAAAGGCCGTTTTGACGGCGCGACCCGCCTTGACTTTCCATGCCTGACGGGGTGTATCGGCGCGACGAATTCTGCGCCCGAAGGGATATGATCCATGCACGCCTATCGCAGCCACACCTGCGCCGCTCTGACCGCCGCCAATGTCGGTGAAACCGTCCGCCTGTCCGGTTGGGTGCATCGTGTCCGAGATCACGGCGGCGTACTGTTCATCGACCTGCGCGACCATTTCGGTATGACCCAGGTTTTGTGCGACGGCGATAGTGCGGCATTTGCTGAACTGGAAAAGGTACGGTCCGAGTGGTGCATCCGCATCGACGGCATTGTCAAAGCCCGCGACGCTGATCTCATTAACCCGAAACTGCCGACAGGCGAGATCGAGGTTTATGTGCGTGAGCTGGAGGTTCTTGGTGCTGCCGACGAATTGCCGTTGATGGTGTTCGGCGATCAGGAATACCCCGAGGAAACACGTCTGCGCTATCGCTACCTCGACCTAAGACGCGAGGCGATGCAGCAAAACATGACCCTTCGCTCGGACGTTGTCGCATCCATGCGTCGCCGGATGTGGGATCAGGGATTCCGTGAATATCAGACACCGATCATTACCGCATCGTCGCCCGAAGGCGCACGCGACTTTCTGGTCCCCTCGCGACTACATCCGGGCAAGTTCTACGCCCTACCGCAGGCCCCGCAGCAATTCAAACAGCTGATCATGGTGTCGGGCTTCGACAAGTATTTCCAGATTGCACCCTGCTTCCGCGATGAAGACCCGCGTGCAGACCGATCGCCCACGGATTTCTATCAACTCGATCTAGAGATGTCGTTTGTCGAGCAGCAGGATGTGTTCGACACCATCCAGCCCGTGCTGACCGGTGTGTTCGAAGAGTTCGGGGGCGGGCGCAAGGTCGATCAGGAGTGGCCGCAGATTTCCTACAAGGACTCAGCCCTGTGGTACGGCACCGACAAGCCTGACCTGCGGAACCCCATTAAGATGCAAGTGGTCTCTGACCACTTCCGCGGTTCTGGCTTCGCGATTTTCGCGAAACTGTTGGAGCAGGAAGGCACCGAAATCCGCGCTATCCCAGCGCCGAGCGGTGGCAGCCGCAAATTCTGTGACCGTATGAACGCATTTGCCCAGAAAGAAGGTCTGCCCGGTATGGGTTACATTTTCTGGCGTGATCAGGGCGAGGGTATGGAGGCCGCAGGTCCACTGGCCAAGAACATCGGCCCCGAACGCACCGAGGCGATCCGTCAGCAATTGGGTCTGGGCGTCGGTGATGCCGCGTTCTTCCTGGGTGGTAAGCCAAAAGCCTTCGAAAAGGTCGCTGGTAAAGCGCGTGATGTGATCGGCGAAGAACTTGGCCTCACCGAGAAAGACCGCTTTGCCTTTGCCTGGATCGTCGATTTCCCGATCTACGAGCAGGACGAAGAAACCGGTGCGATTGATTTCGAACACAACCCCTTCTCGATGCCGCAGGGGGGAATGGAGGCGCTGCAGGGCAATCCTCTGGACGTACGCGGGTATCAGTATGACCTGGCCTGCAACGGCTACGAGCTGGTGTCAGGTGCGATCCGGAATCATAAGCCTGAGATTATGTTGAAGGCCTTTGAACTGGCAGGGTACGGCGAAGACGAAGTCAAATCCCGCTTTGGCGCCTTGTTTAACGCCTTCCACTACGGCGCCCCGCCGCACGGCGGCTGTGCCGCAGGTATCGACCGGATCGTGATGCTATTGGCGGATGAGGCTAATATCCGCGAAGTCATGATGTTCCCGATGAACCAGCGCGCTGAAGACCTGATGATGGACGCGCCATCCGATCCGACCTCGGATCAGTTGATGGAACTGGGTCTCAGGATCATCCCGCAAGACTAAATCTAGCCGCCCGCCCTGAGCGGGCGGTTTACGTTTGGGGCAGTGCAAAACAATCGGTGTATTCGCCGCGCCACGCAAATCTGAGTTGCGTGGTGGGCTTAAAACAAGCTCAGCTCAATCCAGTGGATTTGCGGCATCCCGACGATTGCGGATGCTCTTGGCCGTCTCTCGTGTCAGGCGATAGACCCAGATGCAAAGAATCGATGCGGTAATAAAGTAAGCGGTCAGCATCTCAGATCGCCTCTTGCCGTTCGAGCCGATTCTGAACCAGACCCGCAATCCGTGCAGCCTGGGCGGTGACCGGTGTCCCCTGCGCACGAGATTGGGCGAGGTCCCGGGCTGCTTCGGCAAGCACAGTATCTTCGGCGTCTCGCGCAACGCTTTGCAGGAATTGTACCGCATAATCCAATGCGCGCTGATCAGTGGGGCCGGTAAGCACGTCGGCGATATGGGCCATGTCGTCCCGATAAGCCAGCGGATCGGGCTGAACGATATTATCCCTGACGAAATCCAGACCTACTGGGCGGCGATCTTCGGGCAGAAGTTCAAGTATGGAGGTCTGGAAATAAGCGACCGAGGTCAGGGGTTTGGCCAGAAACCCATCTGCCCCTGCGCGTCTGGCGATAACCTGCATGCTGTCATCGCCAGACAGCCCGAGAATGACACCGATGCGGGGTACAGCATGGGTCATTTCGGCTATCAGGTCAGCGCCGGACCCGTCTGGAAGACCCATATCGACGATCAGGACCGAGGGACGATAGATTTGCAGATGGCGCCGCGCTGATTTCAGACAATCCGCACGACGGATACGCGCACCGCTATGCAAGCACATCAATCGTATTGCATCGCATGCATAGCGGCTGTCTTCGACCACAAGGATTGTTTGGCCCAGCAGCGGTCGCATCTTGGTGGCCAGCGCTGGAGAGGCGAAAGGTCCCGAATCGTCCATGGCAGAACTCCTGTTTAGCAGATGCCTCACGCTAGGAACTTCTGGCTAATACAGGGTTAACGACGATTTGGCGCACTTGTCCTTTGGGTATACTGCCCCCATAACCGCTGCAACGCAGAAGGAAGGAGAGTCCCATGATTGGTCGCCTTAACCACGTAGCCATTGCTGTTCCCGACCTGGAGGCCGCATCGGCCCAGTATCGCAATGCGCTTGGCGCCAAAGTCGGCGCTCCACAGGATGAGCCGGATCATGGGGTCACCGTGGTCTTTATTGAACTACCCAACACCAAGATCGAATTGCTGTATCCGCTGGGTGAGAACAGCCCGATCAACGGGTTTCTGGAAAAGAACCCATCAGGCGGCATCCACCATGTCTGCTATGAGGTCGAGGATATCATCGCGGCCCGCGATCATCTGAAAGAGACCGGTGCGCGCGTTCTGGGATCGGGTGAACCCAAGATCGGAGCGCATGGCAAACCGGTGTTGTTCCTGCACCCGAAGGATTTCAACGGATGCCTCGTTGAGCTGGAGCAGGTCTGAAGTCGATGACCATTACCGCCGCTCTGGTTCTTTTCGCTGTAATTTGGTTTCTGACCTTGCTGATTGTTCTGCCTGTGCGCATCAAAACGCAGGGGGATCTGGGGGATATTGTTCCGGGCACTCATGCAGGTGCGCCGGAAGTCCATCACATGAAGAAGAAGCTGTGGATTACCACCGGGATATCGGTCGTGCTGTGGGCGATCATTGCAGGCATCATTATCTCCGGCGTAATCAGCGTGCGCGATTTCGATTGGCTGAACCAACTGGAACCGCGCGAGTAGCTCAGGTTTGGCTACCCGACAGACCGTGATAAATGTGCGTGAAGGTCGCCGCTCCTAGGATCGGGATCAACAGGTTGACCAATGGCACAGAGAGCGGGACCGCCATAAGAATACCGGCGACCCAAATGGTTGTCGCGTGCTTTGCGCGCAGCTTTCGCGCCCCCTCGCGCCCCAGTCGGCGCATCGCAGCCAGGGTGAAATATTCTCTCCCCAGAAGAAACCCGTTCATACCCCAAAAGATAAACAACGCGAATGGCGTGAAGAGTGCATAGAGGATCAATGCCAACAGGTTGGCAACGATCAGTACACCCAGAAAACTGAGCGTATCCCTTAGCGCATCGCCAAAGGGGATGCGCTGAGCCGGCGGCAGACCGGGGTAATGCTTATCCTCAACCGCCTGTGCGACCTCATCCAGAAACATCGAGGTGATGGCTGACGCAACGGGGACCATCAGAAACACCGACAGCACCATCATCAGCAGGAATGATGACACGCTGAGCAGGTCGTTCAGCCATGTCACCTCACCCAGTATTGGCAAGGTGGCCTGATCGCCGACCAGCGCGTTGATCAGCCACAAAAAGCCGGCATAGGCAGCCACCAACAACGCGAATGTCAGGCCAACACCCAACAGAAGTACCTTGCGGAATCTTGGGTCGCCGATCTGTCCCAGCGCCTGTAGAAACGACTGGATGATGATCATTCGGAAACCCATTGGGTTAGTGCCGCCACATTGGGGCGCGGTCGTTCGGGCGGGGTCGTACCTTCGGTTGCGATATGGATAAAGCCTGCAATCTTCTCGTTTTCGGCCAAGCCAAGCCCCTGTTCGCAAAACTCGCGATCATGCGATTGCCAGCCGGACAACCAATTGGCCCCCCAACCTGCGGCCAGCGCTGCGTTCAGCAGAGCCAGACATACCGCACCCGCTGAATAGGTCTGTTCAATTGCCGGTATCTTGTCAGAAGGTTTCTGCACCTCAATAACAGCAACCGCCAAATGGCCCATTTCGAATTGGCTGCGCGCCTTGGCGATATCTTCGGGCGATTTTCCCAAGGCGAGACCACAAGTTTCTGTAAGATCTGCAAGGCGTTGCATGGCCCCATGCTCGACAACAACAAAACGCCAGGGTTCCAGCTTTCCGTGGTCCGGGCTGCGCGCTGCAGCAGTCAGCAGCGGCCTCAGCTCTTCCCGGGTCGGGGCCGGGGCTACCAGCGTTTTGGCCGGACGAGACCGGCGCGCGTGCAGAAAATCCAGCGCAGCTTGGTTCTTCAGGGTCATATGTTAACTTCCTTCACATGGCAGCCTGTATGTCGGAGGCATACTGTTCTCTTTCAAGGGCAAACTGCTCATCAAAAGGCGACAAATTCAATCTGAATTGCTGCTTGTGATCAGACGCAAGATCCAAAAGGAACCACTAGTCTTTGGTGCTCTCGGACTCACGTATCTGATAAACGCCCTCGGGCAAATCCAGCGCAGCGGCCAGATCGCGTACCTGCTCTGGTGATAGGGTAATCTTCTGAATCTGATCGGTCCGCGGGTCCAACTGCTCGAGCGTGACGCATTCAGCGAAGTTGTTGATGACGACATCCTCTTGCAAAGGCTTTGCGCCTTCGTCCACCAGCGTAATCACCGTCGAGTCGAATTCGTGTTCAATTGAAAACATATGTGCAGAGTGCAGGGCATAAGATCGCAATGCAACCCGTTGCAAGCTGTAATCGGCTGTGGCCCGGCCTTAAATGCCGCGCTATGCTTGTCTGCCGACAGAGTGACCGAAAGGAATGTGAATGCGCCGTCTTGCCCTGTTGCTGGTGATGCTCTTGGCGGCTTGCGATATGTCGCCTGTTATCGCGATCCCGGCCGATCAATGGCAGCCATCGTCATCCGGACAAAAGGACAGGGCGCGCGTATTCGAGCAGGTCAGCCGGGCTGTCGGAACGACCGCAAGCCGGGAATGCCGCCGCCAATCGAGGACTGCCAATTGTGATTTCGTGATTTTGGTTGATCTCTCGTCAAATGCCCCAGCGAACGCGTTTCAGACCTTGGACAAGGATGGGCGGCCGCTGGTCGTTTTTACACAGCCGATGATCGATGCAACGCAGAACGCGGACGAGATGGCCTTTGTCATGAGCCATGAGGCCGCCCACCATATTTTGGGTCACATCGCCCGGCAGGCGCAGAACGCCAAAGAGAGCGCGCGGATATTCGGTGAACTCGCGCGCAATCAGGGCGCGGACGATGCAGGTATTGAGCGCGCACAGGCGCTGGGCGCTGAGGTCGGGGTGCAGAACTACACGCGTGAGTTCGAATTGGAAGCGGATCGTCTGGGGACACAGATCACTTACTCGGCGGGGTATAACCCGCTGGCCGGGATGGCTTTCTTCCAACGCATTCCTGATCCGGGTGATCGTTTCCTTGCCACGCACCCTCCCAATGCCCAGCGGGTCGAAGTTGTGTTGCAAACGGCGCGGGAACTGGGATTACGATAATGGTCAACTTAACCCGATTGGGTGTCGTTCTCAGTGATCGCGGGTCGAAATATGCTGTGACGGGCGCGGGGGTCACCAGTCGTGCTGATGTCGATGCGGTACTGGCGGAACTGAAATCCGACAAGGCATATGCGAAGGCAACTCACAACACGTGGGCAGCCATCTTGCCAAACGGTGCGCTCAAGGCCGATGACGGAGAGTCTGGCGCGGCAATGGTCATTTTGCGGATGATGGAGCGGGCCGAGCTGACGGATCACGTAATCATCGTGACACGCTGGTACGGTGGCAAGAAGCTGGGCGGGGACCGCTTTCGCCGCGTGCAGGACGCCACGCGGGCCTATCTGGACCAGCTGGCAACCGGGCATTGACCTGTGTCAAGGGCACTGTGCGGGGCATGCGTTACCCTTTCCATAGAGTGAATGGAAAAGGAAACCGCATGTCTGATCGTGAAACGCTGCGACGTCACGCCGACCTTGTAGATCGGATGGCCACGACGCTGGGCGTAGATTTGCAAGAAGTTGCCATCGAAGGGGCCTTACAGTTCGACGAAATCTCGGACGCGGTATTGCGGTGCACGGAATGCCCGAATCCGGGCCATTGCAAGGCCTTTCTGGCCAAGAACCTGACAGCGCCCGACACACCTGAATACTGCCGCAATCACGAGCTGCTGAACAGGCTCAAGCCGTAACGCCAAAGGGGGGTACCGTGCCACGACTTGGACGGATCATGACCCATCTTCGCCTTGTATTGCGAATGGCACAGGCGACGGGAGCCGACCTTGCCACCGCACATCGCGACGGGCACCTGAGCCAACAGGAATGGGCAGATATGGTTCAGCTCTGCCGCGGGTGCGAATGGGCGCGGGCATGCCCAGACTGGTTGAACGAGAACGAAACGGCGGAAAGCGCGCCCTGCACCTGCCCAAACCGACACAGGTTCGCCACCTTGAGGGTCAGCAAGCAAAGGTGATCAAATGGATCGAACATCACTGGGCGAGATCGAAAAACACTTTTGGCTGACACGCTCGGTCGCGCGATCCTTAGGGATTTCTCTGACCGAAGCAATGGCCGAAGGGAAACTGACACCTGCCGACTACGCTCAGATGGTGACCCGATGCCGGGGCGCAATATGCGACGAACGTTGTCAGATATGGCTTGCTGCACAACAAGGACTGGCTGAGAAAGCGCCTGATTTTTGTGCCAATGCTCAGGTTTTGAACGACTTGACCTGACTTTCAGAGCTTATTGTGCGTTCCGTCGCATAACGGCGGGTTGGCGCAGTGCTTGCAGCCACAGAAGAAGACCTTCTTGCTGGCATCAGCAGTATATTTTACGGGTTCAAACGACGTATCTTTGTGCGAACCATCGCAAAACGGTTGCCGCTTGGATTTGCCACAGGCGCACCAGAAATAGGTTTTTCCTTCGGTCACTTCGACCGGATAGGGCGATTTCTGGGCGATGATCGGGGCGTCTGACATGTGGCTACTCCGTCTTTGGCTGATGTCGAAGTCAAAGTTTAGGGCTCTTTGTCAAAAAAGGTAGACTGCGAATGAAAACCCGCTTTCCAGCGTGGTTTCGCCTTTATTCACGAATGCGTTATCGATTCGGTTGCCATATGAAATTCTTGGTCCTATTCTGATACCGGCCCCGAAAAACTGGGCAATATCAGAAAAGTAATAGAGGATTGATGGACATGAAACTGAAATTTGCTGCTATCTGCGCCACGGCCGTTGTATTGACTGCGTGCTCGCAGCAAGAGGAACCGACCCCGGTTTACATCCAGCCCGACTATGACAAGTTTGGTACACCCAGTTGCTCGGCAGGTTATGAACTGGCCACAACCGAAGCAGGCCAGACCGTATGTAACCCGGTCACCCAATAAGTATTCAGCAGGCGGTTCTGATCGCAGGGCCGCCTGCGCACCTCTAAAAAGAACACCGCCCTCGAGGCGGTTTTTTCTTGCCTTTCTGCCGTGGGTCGCGGACGTCTTCTTGCAGGATGACTGATCGGAAACCCCATGCGCAAATTCTTTGACCACCTAAAGGATCGTACCCGCTGGAGCTGGCAGGGCCTGGCTACAACCTGGCGGCAAGAGTATTCGTTTCGTGGGTGGGTTTGGGCCAACCTGATTTCAGCTTTATTGGCGCTTGCACTCCCTCTAGGTACGGCAGAACGGGCGCTGATCCTTGCTCTGGGCATTCTGGTCTTGGTGGCCGAGCTATTTAATACGGCCATCGAGCGTGCCGTCGATCACACCTCGACCGAGCACCACGCGTTGGCGGGGCAAGCCAAGGATGCAGCAAGTGCAGCGGTGGCGTTGTCTGCAGTCGCTGCCGGAGTGGCGTGGATCGTGATTTTGATCGGCTTGCTCTAGGGACAGACGCCTTTCGTTACGCCGAGGGGTGCAAACGCCCCCACAAGTCGTATTCTCCGGCGTCATCTACCTCGACCGTGACGATATCCCCGGGTTTCAGGCCTTCGAAGCCTTCGTCGATAAACAAGTTACCATCGATTTCTGGAGCATCGGCCTTGGTACGGCAGGTCGCGGCCTCTTCATCCACCTCGTCTACGATGACATCGAGTTTTTGGCCAACCTTTGCTGCCAGCTTGGCCTCAGAAATGGCCTGAGCTTTCTCCATGAAACGCTCCCATCGCTCTTGCTTGACCTCGGCCGGGACATGATCCGGCAGGTCGTTCGAGCGGGCGCCATCGACATTTTCGTACTGGAAACAGCCGACACGATCCAACTGCGCTTCGTCCATCCAGTCCAGGAGCGTCTGGAACTCTGCCTCGGTTTCGCCGGGGTAGCCGACGATGAACGTGGACCGCAAAGTGATATCCGGACAAATAGCGCGCCAGTTGGCAATCTCGTCCAGAGTTTTTGCCCCGGCGGCAGGGCGGGCCATACGTTTCAGAACATCGGGATGCGCATGTTGGAATGGAATGTCGAGATACGGCAGCACATTGCTACCCGCATCTGCCATCAGCGGGATCAAATCGCGCACATGGGGGTAGGGATAGACGTAATGAAGCCTGACCCACGCATCGAACTGGCCCAGTTCACGCGCCAGATCGGTGATATGGCTGCGCACCTCCCGATCTTTCCATGGGTTCACGTCATACTTACGATCCAGCCCATAGGCCGAGGTATCCTGTGAGATCACAAGCAGTTCGCGCACGCCGCTGTCGACCAGTTTCTCGGCCTCGCGCAGCACTGCATGGGCCGGGCGGCTTGCGAGTTTACCGCGCATGTCGGGGATGATGCAAAACTTGCACTTATGATTACAGCCCTCGGAAATCTTGAGATAGCTATAGTGGCGCGGGGTAAGTTTGACGCCCGAAGCGGGCAGCAGATCGACATAAGGGTTTGGGTCGGGTGGTACGGCTGCATGTACTGCGTCCAGCACCTGTTCGTACTGATGCGGTCCTGTAACCGCCAGAATGCGCGGATGGTGTTCCCGGATATAGTCAGGCTCAGCCCCCAAACAGCCGGTCACAATGACCTTGCCGTTTTCAACCAATGCCTCGCCAATTGCGTCCAGCGACTCGGCCTTGGCGCTGTCCAGAAACCCGCAGGTATTCACAATAACGGCATCAGCACCCGTGTAGTCCGGCGAAATACCGTACCCCTCGGCCCGCAACCGGGTCAGGATACGTTCGCTGTCAACCAGCGCTTTTGGACAACCCAGCGACACCATTCCAAGGGTCGGTTGGCCACGGCGGGGCGTCTCGGCGATCCGGGCCTCTGGGGCTAGATCGGGGCGGAGGTTCGGTGGGTTCGTGTTCATGGCCGGGCATATAGAGGGGAAAGCTTCCCCTTGCAAATCCCGCCCGCTCGGGGCTGACTTGAAACAGAGCAGAAAGGCCGGAAAGGCAGACCCATGAAGTGGCTCATTCGTTTTCTATTTCTCATAGTTGCAGCCTTCGGGCTGGTCATTGGTGCCTTGCTGCTGATGCCAGGCGAAAAACTGGCGACAATACTTGCTGAACAAGTCAAGGCGCAAACAGGCCGCGATCTCGAGTTGACCGGTGACGTCAAACTGTCATTTTGGCCGGTATTGGGGATGGAAACCGGCCCTGTGACATTTGGCAATGCGCCTTGGGCCGGGCCGGAACCGATGCTTAGCGCCCAAAGCCTCGCGGTTGGGGTCGATGCCTCGGCGTTGTTGTCTGGGAATATCCGGATCAAACGGGTGTTGGCCGATAGCCCGGTTCTACGCCTTGAACGCGCCGATGGGCGCGGCAACTGGGAGCTACATCAGCCAGGTAACTCCTCGCAAACGGGCGCTACGGCGCAAGCCGTTGAAAGCCGACCCATCACGCTCGAGCGGTTGGAACTGACCAATGCGCGCCTAATCTATCTTGAGAATGGCGCGGTTAGTATGGATTTTGCCGATGTCGATCTTTCGGCCCGCTGGCCTGACGTAACGGCCCCAATGGAAATGCAAGCCAGTATGTCCGTCCCCGGAGGCAGCGTCGCAGTGGACCTTACTATCCCCGACTTGCCCGCATTTTCCAGCGGCGCTGTCACGCCGTTGCAGCTGAGCCTAACCGCGCCTGGCGGAGATATTCAGTTCTCGGGCCGGGTGAATCTGGCCGGCGAAATGGATGGCAAGACGACGGTCACGGCCAAGGACACCCAAAGGATGCTGGCCGCGTTTGGTCAGGGAGGAGTCACCGTTCCGGAGGGACTAGGACAGGTCGCGAGCGTATCCGGGCAGATGACCTATACCCGGGACGGGCGGATTTCATTGCGCAACATGATCGCGGTTCTGGATCAAAACCGGCTTGAGGGGGAAGCTGATATCCAGATTTCAAATCCACCCCAGATGACTGCGCGTCTGAACGCAGGCGATCTCGACTTATCGAAGGTAAGCGGAGGCAACGCTTCTGACGGCACCTCAGATACGGAAGGGTGGTCAAAAGCCCCAATTGATGCGTCGTTTCTGGCGCTGGCAAATGGCAAGATCCGCTTGCAAGCCACCTCGATTGCGGTTCCGGGTATGACCTTTGGGAAAAGTGATCTCACACTCAGCCTTGATCGGTCGCGGGCTGTATTGCAGATGCACCCGGCCTCGCTGTTCTCGGGGCAATTGAATGGCCAGGTGGTCGCCAATAATCGCAACGGTCTGTCGGTTGGTGGAAATCTGAAAGCCGCCAATATCGATATCAACGAGGCGCTCGAAACGCTGGGGGATATCAAACGGCTTTCGGGCACCGGTTCAGGCAATCTTGAATTTCTGGGCGTCGGACAGAGCGAAGATCAGATCATGCGATCGCTCAGCGGCAAAGGAGATATCGAGGTCGGGCGGGGCATTATCTCGGGACTGGATCTTGACCGCCTTATGGGGCGGGGAAAGGGATCGGGTGGTACGACCGTATTCAACAGCCTTACGGCGAGCTTTACGATGAAGAATGGCGACTTGACCAACAAGGACCTGTTGATGCAGCTGGATAATTTCCGGGCGGACGGTACGGGCCGCATCGGCTTAGGAGCTCGCGATATCGATTATCTGTTCACACCGGTCGCCCTGCGCGCCAACTCAGGGCAGGGGATATCGGTACCCGTCCGAATTAAAGGTCCGTGGAGCGACCCGTCGATCAAACCGGACCTTACCAAAGTCATTGAGGCGGCAGCCGAAGGCAAAGTTAAAGAACTGGAAGACGACGCAAAGAAGAAGGTTTTGGAAAAGGTTGGTAAAGAACTGGATACCACGGTGACGGATTCCGATCACATCGAAGACGCGCTGAAGAACAAGCTTGAGGATGAGGCCAAGAAAGGCCTGCTCAAGCTGTTTGGCGGGGATTGATCTAAGCGCGATAACAAAGGGCGCCGAAATGGGCGCCCTTCATAGTGTCAGTTAGATTGTCTGATCGTATTCGCCCACGCCGGGTTCAGTTCGAATGACGGCGTCGATATCTGCGAAGATCGCGCGCATTTCATCCTCGCTTTCGCTGCTTTCGCAGACGACGACCAGATTGGGTGTATTGGATGACGCGCGGACGAGTCCCCAACTGCCATTGTCCAGAATGACCCGGGCTCCATTGACGGTCACGACCTCTTTGATAGCCCGCCCTGCGAAGCGTTCGTAGGCGTCGGCTTTGGCAACCAATTTGCCGACCAGGCGCTGCAGTATATCGTATTTCTCCGTATCCGCTGCGTACGGAGACATGGTGGGTGTCGACCATGTCCTTGGTAGTGCTTTCCGAAGGTCTGACATGCTTTTGTCCGGGTTGCGGTCCATCAGTTTGCAGATTTCCACCGCCACGCGCATTCCGCAGTCGTATCCGCGCCCGACCGGTTCCGCCAAGAAATAGTGTCCCGATTTCTCAAACCCAGCCAGCGCACCGATTTCCTTGACGCGGCGCTTCATATGGCTATGGCCGGTTTTCCAGTAGTCGGCTTTGACCCCAAGCGCTTGCAACTCGGGATCGCTGGCGAACAGCCCAGTGGATTTCACATCGGCTACAAAGGTCGAACCTGGATGCAGCTTGGCCAGATCACGGGCCATGATGACGCCGACCTTATCGGCAAATATCTCTTCGCCTTCGTCATCCACAACACCGCAACGATCGCCATCACCATCAAACCCTAGCGCCAGGTCCGCGCCGCTGGATTTGACTGTGTCGGCCATGTCATGCAGCATTTCCATGGCTTCCGGGTTCGGGTTGTAATTGGGGAATGTGTAATCCAGCCGTGTGTGGCTGGGCACAACCTCAACCCCGATCCTTTCGAAAATCTCGGGCGCGAAGGCGGCGGCGGTGCCGTTTCCGGTGGCGCAGACCACTTTCAGCGGACGTGACATTCTGAAGTCACCGACCAGATCGTCGATATAGGCTTCTTTCACACCGTCGACGAATTCATATGACCCGCCCGGGCGCGCGACGCCTTCCCCATTCAAGACGATATCGCGCAGTTCCGACATTTCGTCAGGGCCGTGGGTCAGTGGGCGGTCAAAGCCCATTTTGACGCCGGTCCAACCGTTCGGGTTATGGCTTGCCGTGACCATCGCAACCGCCGGTACGTCCAGGTGGAATTGCGCGAAATACGCCATCGGGCTGAGCGCTGGGCCGATATCTTTCACCTGAATACCCGCCTGCATAAGTCCAACGATCAGAGCGTTTTTGATCGACAGGGAATAATCGCGATAGTCATTTCCCACTGCAATCACGGGTTCGATCCCGCGTTTGAGCATCTGTGTGCCCAGACCCAAACCCAGGGCCGTCATGCCTGGCAGATTGATCTCATCGGGGTATTTCCACCGCGCGTCATATTCGCGAAAGCCCGTGGGCTTGATCATCGGATCGCGCAGAAAGCTCCAGGTGTTTGGGGTCACCTCAGGCAAAGGCTTGGTCATCACAAATCTCAATCGTTAAATCTGAATTGGGTTTTTTTTGGCCAGCGCATCAAATCGCATCAATGTGTCAACCAGATGGCCCATTTGATCCAGAGGGATCATGTTCGGCCCATCTGAGGGGGCGGTGTCGGGATCCTGATGGGTTTCTATGAAAACGGCTCCGACGCCCAGAGATACAGCGGCGCGCGCCATCACCGGCGCAAACTCACGCTGTCCACCCGAGGAACCACCTTGGCCGCCGGGCTGTTGCACCGAGTGGGTCGCGTCCATGACGACCGGATATCCGGTTTGCGCCATCTGCGGCAGCGACCGCATGTCCGCGACCAACGTATTGTAGCCAAACGAAGTTCCACGCTCGGTCAGCAGGATGTTCTGATTGCCAGTGCTTTCGATCTTTGTGACGATATTCGGCATTTCCCACGGGGCAAGAAACTGCCCTTTTTTTACGTTGACCGCTTTGCTGGTATTGCCCGCCGCCAGCAGCATGTCCGTCTGACGACACAGAAACGCAGGGATTTGCAGAATATCGACCGCCTCAGCCGCAATCGCGCATTGCGCTTCGGTATGGACATCGGTCAGTACCGGTATGCCCATGGTCTTGCGGATATCTTCCAGCACCTGCAGCCCGGACTCAATGCCCATGCCGCGCTTGCCGGACAGCGAGGTCCGGTTGGCTTTGTCATACGAGGCCTTGAACACATATTGCGCACCTACGGCGTCGCATGCCTCTTTCATGGTGCCGGCGATCATTTGGGCGTGATCGGCGGTTTCAAGCTGGCAAGGGCCGGCAATGATTGTCAGCGGAAGGTCGTTGCCAACCGTCAGGTCGGCTATTTTTACATGTTTCATGAGTCTTACGAGGATACCTGTTCACGAAGGACCGACGCGGTAAGCGAGATCATCAGGTAGATACCAGCAAATAACAGGAATGCCAAAATCGTATTTTCGAACTTGCGCGGATAGCTGGGTTCCTGGCTGGCGACCGGGTTCACCGAGACGGTCAGATACCGCACTTTCCGATTGGCCTCGGTCCGCGTGGCTTCCATTTGCTGCATTGCCGTTTGCAGCATCATGTCACGCGCCGCCAGATCGGCCTGAGCCATCTGGATTCGCACGCTCAAACGCGCCAGCGAATTTTCGCCCGCCGACACATCCAGCATCTCGGCATTCAACTCATCAAGGACCGCTTGCAGCCGCGCGATATCCGCCCGTGTACCATCCACCTTGGCCTGGTTTGGGCGCGTATTATCAAGAAGCGCGGCCAATTGTAGTTCTTTGTCCTGCAGCTCGAATTCGAACTGATCGATCCTTCCTCGCAGGCTGGCGATCACACTTTGCGGGTCCAGTATCGCACCTTGTAGCTGCAGTTCGATCAGGTCTTCCTGAGCCTGTCTGCGTGCCTCTTGCGCAGCCTCAAAACTCGCCAAGGCATCGCGCATCTGGTCTTCGCGTTTCAATTCAGTCAGACCATTGATGGTCTCTTCCGCGTAAGAGATAAGCCGCCTGGACAAATCGACCGCTATCTCGGGGCTCGGCGCTGCGACCTCCATTCGGATGACGCCGTCACTAGGATCATATCCGATTGTGATCATACGCTTATAAAGCTTGTAGGTTTCTTCAAGCGTCGCATCAGCCGGCAATCGTTGGATCGGGTCTATCCAATCCTGCCGAAAAAACTCAGTAAATCCGACATCACGCTCAAGCCGTTCCAATGCATCCTTGGATTCCAGAAATTCCTGAGTGGACACGGAATCCTGCGCCGTCGCAAACTGCGTGCCCGCCAGAAATCCACCGAACGAGGCACCGCCGCCATCCGCTTGCAAGATCGAAAACACCGAGTCGCTGGCATACATCGGCGTCGCCACGCGATAGAAATAGTAGCCCACGATAAACGTTGGAATGAATACGAACACCGTCAATCGTGCGAATAGCCCGGCAAGCTTGCGGCGGCGGCGGCGGGCGATGTCTTTCTGGATCTGCCCGATTTCATATTCACGACGTTCGGCCGGGCTGAGTTCGGGTCCTGGCAGGTTCTTCTGCGAGTCTCTGGTCGTTTGCGGCAGGTGAATCTTTATATTGTCTTGCGCGGCGTCATCACCAGTTGGCTTGCCTTTGTCAGGAGCTGCCAGATCAAGCAGGTTTGTGCGCTGAAACGGATCAATTCCTTTCTTTCGTAACAGCCGGACCGCATCGTAGTCAGACGTCGCCGCAAGCCCGTTCTTGTGCGCCAAACGCCGCGCGACGCGCAATTGCCGCCCTGTCAGACCTTCGCGTTTGATCGCATCCAACTCGTTGCCCGGTTGCTGAGTGTCTTCAGCCGAGTCTGTGCCTTGGGTCGCCTTTCGGATGCGCGAAATGGCGTCCGAGCGTGCCTCGGCAGTGCCAGAACCGCGTGCCGTGCGGTCGGGATTGTATTTCCTAGCCTTGGGTTTGGTAGTCATAGAGCTGCTTTGCCTCTTCCAAGGTTTCAAACATGTAAAGCTGGCCGTCTACCAATACCGCAGCCTGCCGCGCGAATTTTTCAAGAAGCGAAGGGTTGTGCGATACGATCACCAAGGTTGTCGTGCGCAGCTTCTCTTTCAGAATGTCGCCCGCCTTCTTGTTGAACTCAACATCGGTTGTCGAGGGCATCCCCTCGTCAATCAGATACATATCGAAATCCAGGGCCAGCATCAGTGCAAATGTAAACCGGGCCCGCATTCCTGACGAATAGGTTCCGAGCGGCTGGTCGAAATACTCACCCAAGTTGCACAGCCATTTGCAGTAGGCTTCGACATAGTCGGGATCCATGCCGTAGATCTTCGCGATATAGCGTGCGTTCTCCAGCGCGGACAGGCGCTTGGCCACACCTCCTGCAAAGCCCATGGGGAAGGATACGCGGCAGTCGCGCCGAATCACGCCTTCGTCGGGCTTTTCCAGCCCTGCCATCATGTTGATCAACGTGGTCTTGCCGGTTCCGTTCGGGGCCAGCACGCCAAGAGATGTTCCAAGCTCGACCCGGAACGAGACCCGATCCAGAATCACCTTGCGGCGGGTTCCGGTCCAGAAAGACTTGCTGACATTTTCGAATTCCAGCATGTGCGGCCTGCAGATCGCTCGGGGTTTTGACGGTTTGAGGATCGGTGTGCTACCGATCCATGTTGGCCACATTATGTCGAAATATGAAACAAATGATCAATGCGCATCCGCGTTCATGACATTGATGTGTTGCAAGGACGGTTTCATTGGCTCGAGGGTAGATGATGCCTATCTTCATCGATGAACATTGCAAAAGCCTGTTGATCCGATGAATTCGCTGATTGAGGACATCCAAGCCTGCCGTTTGTGTGCGGACAGGTTCGCGCAGACCGCGACTGCGCACCAGCCGCGCCCGGTGGTCTGGTTTCGCCCCGGTGCGCGCATTTTGATCGCAGGTCAGGCACCGGGCGCGCGCGTCCATGCTTCAGGGAAGCCTTTCACCGACCCTTCGGGTGACCGGCTGCGGGATTGGCTGGGACTGGATGAGAACGCATTTTATGACCGTTCGCGCGTATCCATCGTGCCGATGGCGTTTTGCTTCCCCGGATACAATGAGCGCAAGGCCGACCTGCCTCCGCCGCCGATATGCGGGCGCACCTGGCATGACAAGGTGATGGCTGCGTTGGGAGAAGTACCGTTGACGATCCTCGTCGGGGGTCATGCCCATAAATATCATCTTGGCGTGAACACACCGGTCACCGAGACTGTTAGTCTTTGGCGAGACCATGCGCCGCGCGTCTTTGCCTTGCCTCACCCGTCCTGGCGCAATACGGCTTGGCTGAAGAAAAACCCCTGGTTCGAGGCCGAGCTGTTGCCGGTGCTACAGAAACGGGTGCACGAGGTTCTGAATGACTGAAGCCACAGCTTTGGATGCTGCACATGACGCCATGCAGGCGGCCCCGGAAGACGACAACGCTCGACTACGCTTTTTCGAAAGACTGGCCGATAGCGAGCTGTTCCTGATGCTGACCGAGGAAGCGAAGGATGAAAACATCTCGCCCGAGCTGTTCGATGTGGCGGATGGTCGTTTTGTTCTGGTGTTTGATCTTGAGGAACGACTGGCGGCATTTGCGGGTCGGCCGGTCCCCTATGTCGCTCTGTCGGGTCGTGTTCTTTCAGGGATGTTGTCGGGGCAGGGGGTCGGGCTGGGTCTGAACCTTGATGTTGCACCGTCGTCGATGTTGATCCCCGCTGAAGCGCTCGGTTGGTTGTCTGACACGCTGCAGCATGGTCCTAAGGAGGTGCAGCAGCGACTTGCCGAATTCTATCCGCCCTCCGGTCTGCCAGATGTTCTGTTGACCGCGCTTGATGCAAAGCTGGCGACGGCTGCAGGTCTGGCTGCGGCGGCGTTTCTGGTTGGGACAAAGACTGAAGATGGGGGGCAGGGCCATTTATTGGGTTTTGTTTCAGCGGTCGAAGGCGCGCAGCCAGCGCTTGCACGCGCCGTATCCGAGGCATTGACCTTTTCGGGGATCGAGGCCGGAGCGCTGGATGTTGGCTTTTTTGAAGTGCAGGATCCGGCTACTTCTGCCTTGGCAAAGGTTGGGCTGCGGTTCGATTTGCCCCAGCCTCAAGCGCCCCAAATGGAAAGGGCCGCGCCGGGCAGTGATCCCGAGCGGCCCCCAATATTGAAGTAGCGCAGGGCGTTAGTCTGCCGCTTCCAGTTTGTCCTGCGTGCGCGTCTCAAAATCGCTGGCGTCATGGCGTTCGTGCAACTGCGTATGCGGCTCTCCAAACGCACGATTGACCATCCGGCCGCGCTGAACGGCGGGGCGAGCATCGATGGCTTTGGCCCACCGCATCACGTTTTCATAGCTTTCGACATCCAGGAATTCTGCCGCATCGTATAGACGGCCCAGAACAAGCTGCCCGTACCACGGCCAGATCGCCATGTCGGCGATGGTATAGTCCTGACCTGCAATATAAGGCTTATCGGCAAGTTCCAGTTCCAGCACATGCAACTGGCGTTTGGCCTCCATCGCGAAACGGTCGATCGGATATTGCCATTTCTCAGGCGCATAAGCGTAGAAGTGGCCAAAGCCACCGCCCAGATATGGCGCGCTGCCCATTTGCCAGAACAACCAGTTCATCACTTCTGTCCGCTCGGCACCGCTGGCGGGCAGAAACTCACCGAATTTCTCAGCGAGATGCAGCAAGATGGAGGCGCTCTCGAAAACGCGCACAGGTGTTTCACCTGAATGATCCCACAGCGCCGGTATCTTCGAGTTAGGATTGGCCCCGACAAAGCCCGAGCTGAACTGATCACCTTCACCGATGTTGATCAGCCACGCATTGTATTCGGCCCCGGAATGGCCCAATGCCAACAGCTCTTCCAGCATGACCGTAACCTTGACGCCGTTCGGGGTGGCGAGCGAATACAGTTGGAGCGGATGTTTCCCGACCGGAAGATCCTTTTCGTGGGTCGCACCAGCTATGGGCCGGTTTATATTGGCAAAGCGTCCCCCGCTTTCGCTGTCCCAAGTCCAGACTTTTGGGGGTGTGTAAGTGGATTGTTCGCTCATCTTTTGCCTTTCTGCATCATTTGGCCAAAACGCCGCCGCCTTCACAGCTAATATTGCAAAACTCAAAGTCCAACCCCGGATGTGGCGAGATATTTGTAACATTGCACCTCGTTCACCTCACAAAACCCCTCTGGTTTTCACAGCGGCGCGAGGGGGTCTTCGCGCCGGGCCAAAATTACCTATTGTTTGACCAGACCCGCAGTTCGGGTGACCAGAAACCGTAAGGACATGAGGACCAATCACATGAAACGCTTTGCGCTGACCCTTGCCGCGACGATGGCTTTTGCCGTGCCCGCGTTCGCCGGAGAACAATATGTTGATGGCACCGGATTTGCCGTATCGGGATACGACGTTGTTGCTTACCGCAGCCTGGATCAGGTGCCCTTAGGCCAGTCGCAACCCGAGGCTGTTCGCGGTCGGGCCGACATCACCGCAGACTATAATGGTGTAACCTGGGCGTTTGCGACCGAAGAGAACCGTGACAAGTTTCTGGAAAACCCGGCCTTTTACGCACCGCAATATGATGGCCATTGTGCATACGGCGTGTCGAAAGGCGGCAAGGTTCCGGGCAACCCAAATCTGTGGCGTATTGTCGATGACAAGCTCTATCTGAACATCACTGATGTTGTTGTTGGTTTCTGGGAAGAGGATGTTCCGGCCAACATCGACCTGGCGGAAGGCAACTGGCCCGGAATCGAAGGGGATGCCGCTTCGACCAGCGTGATCCCGAAATTCACATCAGAAGGCCCGATTTCCAACTGATTCCGATTAATGAAAGAAAGCCCGGCCACTAAGGCCGGGCTTTTTTCGCTGGCGGGTTCTCTCACCCCGCCAACTCGAACATATCCCGCATGTGTTGATCCGCTTCGAACCGTATTGTTACACTCTTGGCACCGGGAAATTTCCTCTCGCGTATCGGGTCAGGAATGACAATCTCACCGGAGCCCGAGCCCTTGGACCGAAAGGTCAGAATCTCTGTTTCTGACTTGCGGTAGCCGGAAAGGACCGAGGTTGGCAATGCAACGCGGTTAGACCCTTCGCAGACTGACGATGCAACGAAGTAAGTAAGATCGCGCCCGAAGCATCCGATTGCATCAGGAACATGGTCCGAAGATTCGCGGGCGCTTTTGGCGGCGTCCGGTTCACCTAGTTCCGATAAATCCTTCAGCGCGCGTTCGGGTTTTAACAGATCGTGACAAGCTTTGATTTCATCTGCGGCCAGTTCGATTACGCGTTTCTTCAGACGAGGACGACGCGGTGTAGAAGAATCTACACCGTTTTTGCGTGTCATCCCTTCTTTACGCAAAAAATCATAGGCTGATTTAGCATCCGAAAAACCGGAATAATCACCGTTGGTATGATCAGGATGATCGTGGAACGCGATTTTGCGCCAGGCTTCACGAATCTCGTTTGCGTTTGCATTTGGGGGCAGACCAAGAACCTGCAACGCTTCGGCCCGAGCCTGTACCTTGCTCACTGGCTTCATACTCAAAACACTCATTAAAACTACAACGGGGTCAGATTGCCATTGATCACATTTTTGTCAAATTTTTTCAGGAATTAGACTGAGGTAGGGCAACAGTTGACGGGTGCATATTGAGATTGTCGCCTGCGCAGCGGTTGTCGCAAATGAGCATGGCAGACGACTGCCATGCCCGGCGATACAGGGCAAGCGCAAAAACAGTGGGATCAGGCGACGTTCTGCAATTCGGTCTGGGGTGTAATGCCCAGGGCAAAGCAGACATCCCGAGTAAGCTCAGGTCGGTTGAGCGTATAGAAATGCAGTTTGTCCACACCGCCTTCTATCAGGTCCGAGCAGAGTTCGGTGCATAGCGCCGTCGCAAGAAGATCTTCGCGATCGTCCCGGATTGCTTTGTCAAATGCGTTCTCGATCCAGTCGGGAATGTGGGCGCCACAGCGTTTTGCAAAGTTACGCGCACCCTTCCAGTTCTCGATGGGAAGAATGCCCGGTACGATAGGCTTGTCGATCCCCGCTTTTTCGCAGGCATCGCGAAACCGGAAGAAGGTTTCAGCCTCGAAGAAGAATTGGGTCAACGCCTCGTCCGCGCCCGCATCCAGCTTGGCCTTTAACCAATCCACATCAGCGCGGGCATTGCTTGCTTCGGGATGTTTGTCCGGATAGGCGCCGACACGGATGCTGAACATCTCGGTCTCGGCCAGTGCAGAAATCAGTTCTACCGAGTTGGTGAAACCATCAGGGTGGGGGGCGAACCGGTCTAGACCTTTAGGGGGGTCGCCACGCAGGGCAACGATATCCTGAACGCCTGCGCGCGCGAATGTGTCTGCGATCTCAAGCGTCTCCTGACGCGAGGCATCGACACAGGTCAGATGCGCAGCAACAGGCAGCCCCGAGGATCTGTGCAAGGTTGCAACTGCATCACGCGTCAGCTCACGTGTTGTACCACCAGCACCATAGGTCACCGATACAAACCGTGGGTTCAGCGGCGCCAAGGTCTGAACCGTATCCCAAAGGCGAAACGAGGCCTCCAGAGTCTGCGGCGGGAAGAACTCGAATGAAATCTCAGGCTTGGTCATGTTGGCCTCGTAGCTGTCATTTATGCCCTTGTGCCATCAGATGCATTGTGAGACAAACTCATATTGTTCAACAACAACATGAGTTGCGTGAGTAATGCATATCGAATTTCGCCACTTACGGACGATCAAAGCCATCCACGAATGCGGTGGGCTTGCGCGTGCAGCTGATCAGCTAAACATCACGCAATCCGCACTAAGTCACCAAATCAAGGGGTTGGAAGATCAGGCCGGGGTCGAGCTGTTTTTACGTCGATCCAAGCCGATGAAGTTGTCGGCAGCTGGTTTGCGGCTGCTGCGGCTCGCTGAACAAATTCTGCCTCAGGTCGAGGCGATGCAGGATGAGTTTTCATCGCTGCGCGACGGTCGCACCGGTCGGATGCACATTGCGATCGAATGTCACGCTTGTTTCGAGTGGCTGTTTCCGGTGCTTGAAGCTTTCCGTAAATCCTGGTCAGACGTTGATGTGGATATCCGCCCGGGCCTTGCATTCGACGCGTTGCCCGCCTTGCAGAAGGAAGAGGTTGATCTGGTGGTGTCCTCTGACCCCGAAGATCTGCCGGGTGTCGAATTTGTCGAACTCTTTGACTACCAGGCCGTATTTGTCGCGGCGTCTTCGCATCCATTGGCTGAAAAGCCCTATATCGAAGCTGAAGATTTCCGAGGTCAGACACTGATTACCTACCCGGTCGAACGAACCCGGTTGGATGTTTTCAGTCAGTTGCTGATCCCGGCCCGGGTCGAGCCTGCCACCATCCGACAAGTTGAACTGACCGCTGTTATCTTGTTGTTGGTGGCTTCGAATAGGGGCATATCCGTTCTTCCGGACTGGGTGGTGCGCGAGGTAAAGTATAGCTCGGACTACGTCACGCGCCCGCTTACCAAAGATGGGATTACCCGCAGGTTATATGCTGCGGTCCGCAGCGAAGACCTTGAAAAACCCTTTGTGCAAGAGTTGGTGAAACTGGCGCGGACCGAGGCGCGTAAGCTTCAGACTCAATAACACCGGACGCAGATCAGCCATGCGCATCATTCCTCTTGGCAAGGGCGCGTTGCCCCAGTATACGCGCGGCTTGACCGGACAGGAGCCTTTGGAAAATGGTTGGCAGTGCAAATCTCAACATCATGATCAAGGCCGCGCGTAAGGCGGGGCGTTCTCTGGTCAAGGATTTTCGTGAAGTCGAGAACCTGCAGGTGTCGATGAAAGGTGCGGGCGACTTTGTGTCGAAGGCCGATATCGCGGCCGAAGCCATCCTGAAAGAGGAATTGCTGGGTGCCCGTCCGACCTATGGTTGGCTGGCCGAAGAGGGCGGCGCGATTGACGGCGAAGACCCGACTCGTCGCTGGATCGTCGACCCGCTGGATGGGACCACCAACTTCCTGCACGGGCTGCCGCACTGGGCCGTTTCAATCGCGTTGGAACATAAGGGCAAGATCGTTTCGGGTGTGATCTATGACCCTGCCAAGGATGAGATGTTCTTTGCCGAAAAAGGCGAAGGTGCGTGGATGAACGACATGCGCATCCGTGTGTCGGGCCGCCATCGCATGATCGAGTCAATCTTCGCGACAGGTCTGCCATTCGGTGGCCGTTCGGACCTGCCTGCGACCTTGCAGGACCTGGCCCGTCTGATGCCTGCCTGTGCTGGTGTTCGTCGCTGGGGTGCTGCCGCGCTGGACATGGCCTATGTGGCCGCCGGTCGTTACGAAGGCTTTTGGGAGCGTCGCCTGAACGCCTGGGATCTGGCCGCAGGCATCATCATCGTGAAAGAGGCGGGCGGCTTTGTTCAGGCGCTGAACCCCGAAGGCAGCGTGCTTGAGGATGGCGAAGTGATCTGCGCCAATGAACCGATCTTTGACAATTTCGCAAAGGTAATTCGGGGCTGATATTCAACCCCGGTCATTTGATCATGGTACGCGCGTCCGGTCCGGGCGCGCGTTTTGGTTTAGAAGTCGACCTCGATCGCGATCCCTTGCTGGACCGCCAGATCAACTGCCGCGCTGGCCACCGCAAGATCTTGCAGCCCCACGCCAGTACCGTCGAACACGGTCACCTCAGCCTCGGACACACGCCCGGAATGGGTGCCGTTGATGACCTCTCCGATCTGCCGGATATCGCCTTCGGCTTTCATTCCGGCAGCCACGGCATGCTGGCTTTCACCCAATGTCACGGCCTGCGCGACCTCGTCGGTAAAGACGCTTGCGCGGGCGATCAGGTCTGTGGCAACCTCTTGTTTGCCGACGGTATCAGTGCCCATACATGCGATGTGTGTGCCGTCGGAGACGTGCTCGGACATCAGTGTTGGCGCGAAGGAGGAGGTGATGGTGACAATCACGTCCGCCTGCACCATGCCGGGCAGATCCACAGCCTCAAAAGGCAGCCCCGCTTCAGCCGCGACCTTTTCGAGATTTGGCAGCATTTCTGGATGCAAGTTCCAGCCTATGACTTTCTCAAAGTTCCGCTGTTCCAATGCCGCGCGCAATTGGAATGTCGCCTGATGCCCGGCGCCAACCATTCCGATCACCTTGGCATCCTTGCGTGCCAAATGGTTGATCGAAACCGACGAGGCTGCAGCCGTGCGCAGCGCGGTCAGCAGGTTGCCCCCAACGATGGCCCGAACGCGACCCGTATCTGAATCAAACAAAAACACGGTGGATTGGTGATTGATCAGCCCGTGCGTTTCCAGATTGTTTGGCCAATACCCGCCTGCTTTCAGGCCAAGGTTCATGCCCGCGCGATCAAACCCGCCCTTGAATCCATAGAGCGCATCCGCATGACCTATGGCCTCGCGCACGACCGGGAAGTTGTAGGCATCCCCAGCCGCCATCGCGGCAAACACTTGCTCAACCGCAGTATAGCTTTCCTGTCGGCCTAACAGAGCGCCGATTTCCTTTTCAGGAACGATGATCATCGCGTTTGTCTTTCTTTTTGATGGCATTAGTAAGGGCGGTGCTAAACGTCCGCCCTTGCATTCATCTGTAATTCAATAGGCCTTGCCACGGGCAGAGACCGGCCAAAGGGCTTCAACCTTGCCGCCGCGCACACCGACGTACCAGTCATGAACGTTGCAGGTCGGGTCACAGTGGCCGGGCACCAGCCGCAGCTTGTCGTTGACCTTCAGCACTCCATCCGGGTCGCCAATCACGCCGTGTTCGTCCGAACACTTCAGGTATTCCACATCGTCCCGCCCAAAGATGAAGGGCAGGCCACTATCGACGGATTGCGCCTTTAGGCCCGCATCGCAGATTGCCTTGTCGGTTTTGGCGTGGCTCATCACGCTGGTCAGAATGAACAGCGCGTTTTCCCATTCGCCCTGATCAATACGCTGACCGTCCTTGTCCAGAATCCGACCGTAATCAGCATCCATGAAGGCATAAGAGCCGCACTGCAACTCGTTATAAACGCCCGAGTTGCTCTCAAAATAATAAGACCCCGTACCGCCGCCCGAAACCAGCTCGCAGTCGATCCCTTCAGCCTTCAATCCGTCGACGGCATCCTTGACCATGGCGATTGCGGTATCCAGTTTTTCTTTGCGTGCCTCATACGTATCCAGATGCTGCATCGCGCCTTGATAAGCCTGAATGCCGGGAAATTTCAGGTTTGGGGCGGCCTCAACTGCCTTGGCGATTTCGATCACAGCGGGGGTCGTGGTGACACCACAACGGCCCGCGCCGCAGTCGATCTCAACAAAGACCTCCAATTCGGTGTCATGCTTAGCGGCAGCAGCAGACAGGTCAGCGACATTGTCAACATCATCAACGCAGACAATCGTTCGTGCACCAAGCTTTGGCAGGCGCGCCAGACGGTCAATCTTGGCTGGGTCCCGCACCTGGTTCGAGACCAGAATGTCCTTGATGCCTCCGCGCGCAAACACCTCGGCCTCGGAAACCTTTTGGCAGCAGACGCCGACTGCGCCGCCCAGTTGTTCTTGCAATTTCGCGACGTCCACGGATTTGTGCATCTTGCCATGCACCCGATGCCGCATCCCGTGCGCCTTGGCATAGTCGCCCATCTTCTTGATGTTGCGCTCCAGCGCGTCCAGATCAAGGATCAGGCAAGGCGTCTGGATTTCGGATTCATCCATGCCAATCGCGGCAGGGATGTCATAGCCAACTTCGAATTGATCACTGTTCATCGGTTTGTTCATCCTGTTTCTCCTTACCCTTTCAGCCAGGGCAGCTTATCCAGATCCACGTTGCCGCCGGTGATGATGACGCCGACGCGCTTGCCCCGGAACGTGTCGGGGTTCTTGAGAATGGTGGCCAGCGGAACCGCCGAAGACGGCTCCATCGCCACGCGCAAGTATTTCCAGGTGAGTTTCATTGCGTCGATGATCTCTTGCTCGGACGCGGTGAAGATTTCGGTCACATGGTTTGACACAAAGTGCCATGTGTTTTCCTTAAGCGGGACCAACAGCCCGTCTGCCACCGTTTTGGGGGCATCGTCCGCGATGATATAACCCGCTTTGAAGGAACGGTACGCATCGTCCGCCTGCTCAGGCTCAGCCGCATAGATCGCGGTTTCCGGTGCCAGGTTCGAGACCGTCAGACAGGTGCCCGAGACCATCCCGCCACCACCGATTGGCGCGATCACCGCATCCAGGCCATCGGTCTGTTCCAGTAGCTCAGCCGAGCAGGTGGCCTGACCGGTGATAACACGCGGATCGTTGTACGGGTGCACGAACTCTCCGCCTGTTCGGGCCTGCACCTCGGCAAAGGTCGCTTCGCGGGACGACGTGGACGGCTCGCATTCAGTGATCGTACCGCCAAAGCGCCGTACCGCGTCCTTTTTGGCCTGCGGCGCGGTGCGCGGCATCACCACATTGCATGGAATGCACCGACGACCAGCCGCATATGACAGCGACAGGGCGTGGTTCCCGCTCGAGTGGGTGCAAACACCCTTGGTCGCCATTTCATCGCTTAGGCCGAAGACCGCATTACTGGCACCGCGCACTTTGAATGCACCTGCTTCCTGAAAGTTCTCGCATTTGAAGAACAGCTGTGCACCGGTCAATTCATTCAGATAGTCCGAGGTCATTACCGGTGTGCGCCGGATGTGCGGCCTGATCCTTTCATGCGCAGCCTGTACGTCGTCATACGTCAGGTCGGCGACGGGGATTTGATCCAACATGACTGTTCTCCCTAAGCTGCGGCTTTTGCGTGGCTGGTTGAGCTGGCGCGATAGAATTCCTGCGCCGCAGCAACCCCGCTGCCAAGCTTCACCGGGTAGTTCAGATCGGCCATGGCCATCTCGACCGTGGCCAGCCCCGACAGGACCATAACATCGGTCAGGCTGCCCAAGTGGCCAATACGGAACGCTTTGCCATTCAACTCACCCAGACCAATGCCGAAGGATACCCCATAGGTGTTGAAGGCATGGTCAGTCAGTTCGTTGCTGTCGAAACCTTCGGGCACAAAAATGGCGCTGACGGTATCCGAGTAGAGGTCAGGAGATTGTGCGACCAACTTCAGGCCCCAGGCCGCAGTCGCGCGGCGCACACCTTCGGCCAGACGGGTGTGGCGGGCATAGACATTGTCCAACCCTTCCTCGAACAGCATCTTCAGGCTTTCGCGCATGCCGTAGATCAGCTGCAAAGGCGGAGTATAGGGAAAGCCGCCAGACGCATTTGCCGACATCATATCACGGAAATCAAAGAAGGTGCGGGGCAGTTGGGCGGTATCCATTGCAGCCAGAGCCTTGGAGCTGACGCACAGGATCGCCATGCCGGTAGCCAGCATGAACCCCTTCTGCGACCCTGAGACCGCAATATCCACGCCCCACCGGTCAAACTCGAACGGCATTGAGGCCAAAGAGCTCACGCAATCCACATACATCATGGCCGGGTGATGCGCCGCATCCATTGCACCGCGCACAGCGCTGATATCGGAACGCACACCTGTCGCGGTTTCGTTATGCGTCACCAGTACGGCCTTGATTTCATGCGCTTTATCCGCGGACAGGATCGCCTCGAACCTGTCTGCAGGCGCGCCTGTTCCCCATGGGCATTCAACAATCTCAACGTCCAACCCGTGTCTTTCGCACAGATCGATCCAGCGATGGCTGAAGACGCCGTAGCGGGCGACAAGAACCTTGTCACCGGGGCTGAGCGTATTTGTAATCGCTGCCTCCCAACCGCCCGTTCCGCTGGCTGGAAAAGTGATTATCTGGCCTTCGGCGGTGCCGAAAACCTGTTTTGTGTCTTCCAGTACCGGGGCGAAGGTTTCAACGAAGTCCGGGGCGCGGTGGTCTTGCGTCTGAACTTGCATGGCAAGGCGTAAACGATCAGGAATATTGGTTGGGCCTGGGATAAAGACCGGGTTTTGATGCGACATAACTCAATCCTCTGCTTTGGGCCCAAGTGTCGCTTGAACGGTTGCGTGTTGCAATTTTCTTGAAAAATATTTTCATTTTATCCGTTAAATTGATAAGGTGCTGAAACGGATAGGAATTCAGTTTATCAAAATGATCTCTGAGAATTCCGGGCCAAAAAAATTGGTTCGAGTTTTCGGGGGGAATCCGAAGGCCAGGTGAGAAATGGAAACGCAAAAGCGGCCGCGCGGCAGACCCAAATCGCTGTTTAAAGAAAGTTCGGCCGGGACCATGCAATCATTGGATCGGGCGCTGGGCGTACTGACCACTGTTGCCCGGCTAGAGCGCGTCGCGCTGAGCGATCTTGCCCGCGAGGTTGATGTTCCGACAGCCACCACGCATCGCATTCTGGTGACACTGCAAAAACATGGGTTCGTATCCTTTGATGAGGAACGGCAGGAATGGCTGGTCGGAATCGAAGCCTATCGGACCGGTGCGTCTTTTCTGCGGCGCAACAGCGTTCTGGAAATCGGCAGGCCGATCCTGCGGCGTCTGATGCAAGACAGCGGTGAGACCGCAAATCTGGCCGTACCCGATGGAGCAGAGGTGGTCTTTGTCGGGCAGGTCGAAACTCAGAACCCCATCCGGGCCTTCTTTCCACCCGGTGCGCGGACGCCCATGTATGCGTCCGGTACAGGAAAGGCTATTCTCGCTGCGTTGAGCGAAGAGAGTTTAGGCAAAGTTCTGGGCCGGGTTGATCCGGTTGCTTTCACTGAAAATACGAAGTTGCCCGCTTCGGGCTTGTATGCAGATCTGGCTGAAACTCGTACCCGAGGTTGGTCTTACGATCACGAAGAACGGTATGAAGGTATGTCTTGCATTGGTGCGGCCATCTTCAATGACAGGGCTGAGCCTTGCGCCGGTATCTCGGTATCCGGACCGACCGTAAGGTTCAGCCGCGAACGCGCGCCCGAATTGGGCGATCTGGTCATGCGCGCGGCGCAAGAGATCACCCAACTGAGCGGCGGTAGGCTACCCAAGAGCTGACGCTTGATTATTTGCGCGGCACTTTGGGGATGCGCGATTGCGAGAGTTTGTACTTGTGTTCCGGATGCGGTGGATGGCCGTGGGTGCGGTTCCAGAATCCAGTCCCTCCGCGCCTGAGCCATAGGGGGATGCACAGGATCAAACCAACAAAGAACCCTCCGGTATGCGCCCAATAGGCAACGCCACCTTCATCGGGATTGCTGGAGAGGCTGCCAAGGAATTGCAGGCCCAGCCAGACACCCAGCATGATAAAGGCCGGGATGGTAAAGATCCGGATATAGACGATCAGAATCAACAGGATATCTACGCGCGCTTTTGGGAAAAGCAGAAGATAGCCGCCCATGACACCGGCTATCGCTCCGGACGCGCCAATTGTTGGCACCACCGAATCCGGTGCCGAAAAGACGTGAATCAACCCTGCTCCGATTCCTGCCAGCAGATAGAACACGAGAAACAGCACATGCCCCATTTCGTCTTCGAGGTTGTCGCCGAATATCCACAGGAACAGCATGTTTCCCGCCAGATGCATCCAGCCCCCATGCAGGAACATTGACGTCACGAGTGTCTCGAATCCATAGCCGTCAGTTATCCGGGCAGGAATGACTGCGTAGTCAACATAAAGCTGATTGATCAGCCGCGCATCCTCCATGACACCCACATAGCTGAGGAAGATCAGGATGTTCGCAGCCATAAGGGCATAAACAACAAACGGAGTACGCCCCGAAGGGTTATGGTCTCGGATCGGAAACATGGCGCGACGCTGGGCTTTTCGCCGCCCAGCGTCAAGGTCCGGTTATGCCGCACCTCCCAGAAGGGCGGCGTTGCCTCCGGCGGCGGTGGTGTCGACACAGACATGGCGTTCCCCCAGCACCCGCGCACGGTCGGGCTGCCCGGGGATCAGCGGGATGATCGGGCCATCGCGCCGGGCCAAATGCTGCTCGATCTGGCGGGCAGTGTCGTCGTCGCCCCACCACAGAACACCCGAGAAACCGGCTAGGTTTTCAAGCCGGTGCAAATCCAGCATGCCCGTCATACGTATCGCTGTGCCGCCCAACGCTTTGACCGCATCCGCCTGAGCCTTGGCGGCCTCGTCCCCCGGACCCATGCACAAAAGCGGGGAGCGGGAATATTCGGTCAGGCGGTTCGATTCACCGGTGGGGCCAGGCAGCGATTGGGTGCTGGGCGTTGCAGGTTGCCCTTCGGGCGCACCTGGTTCAGCCGAACTGTCCCAGCGTCGCAAAGCATTCTGCCGATCAGGCGCGCAGAACCGTGCCATATAGTTCGGACCGCCCGCCTTGGGGCCGGTGCCGGACAGACCTTCGCCACCGAAGGGTTGCGAGCCGACGATTGCGCCGATCTGGTTGCGGTTGACGTAGATATTACCGGCATGGATCGCCTCGGTCACATGCTGCACCCGGTCGTCGATTCGCGTGTGCAGGCCGAAAGTCAGGCCGTACCCCGTGGCATTGATATCCGCAATGACCTTGTCGATATCTTGCGCCTTGAACCGGGCGACGTGCAGAACCGGACCGAACACCTCGCGCTCTAGCGCCGAGATGCCGGGTATCTCAATCAGAGTCGGTGCGATAAATGTACCCTCAGGAGGCGTTGTCATCTCCTTCAGTACCCGTCCTTCTGAGCGGGCCTGGGCCACGTGGTCCGCGATGATTTGCCGGGCTTGCGCGTCAATGACCGGGCCGCAATCAGTTGATATCAGCCAAGGATCGCCCACATGCAATGCGTCCATCGCCCCTTGCAACATGGTCAGAACGTCCTCGGCAATGTCCTCTTGCAGATAAAGACAACGCAGGGCCGAGCACCGCTGGCCTGCCGATTGGAACGCGCTTTCGATAATCGATTGGACCGCTTGTTCCGGCAAAGCGGTGCTGTCTACGATCATGGCGTTCAGACCGCCGGTCTCGGCGATCAATGACGTACCTGGCCGCATGTGCTGCGCCATTGCTGATCGGATTTTCAGCGCGGTCGCGGTAGAACCGGTAAAGGCCACACCAGAGACGCGTTCGTCCGACGTTAGCGCCGCACCCACCTTCGGCCCGCCCGGAAGAAGTTGCAGCGCATCGCGCGGAACGCCTGCTTCATGCATCAGTTGAATGGCACGATGGGCGATCAATGGCGTTTGCGGGGCAGGGGCTGCCAGCACAGCGTTGCCGGTGGCCAACGCAGCCGATATCTGCCCGGTGAAGATCGCCAATGGGAAGTTCCACGGGCTGATGCAGGTAAATATTCCGGCGGGTTTGGCGGCAGGAATATTGGCGGCGTAGTAGCGCAGGAAATCAACCGCTTCGCGCAGCTCGGCAACTGCATCGGGCACGGATTTTCCGGCTTCGCGGGCGAGCAGGGCAAACAGCTCTCCAAAATGCGCTTCGTAGAGATCGGCTGCTTTATTTAGAATGTCAGCGCGCTTCTCGGCTGAGGCCTGCCATGGGCAAGCGCTGGCCAACGCCAGTTCCACGTCTTCGGGGCTGGCCGCAGCAACCGAACCGGGGCGATCCTGCGGTTGCGCAGGATTGATCACGGGAGTGTCTGCCAAAGGCTGTGCATCATCCGACAATAAGGGGCGGGCGTACCAATGATGGGCGCGGAAGGCGTCGCGTGCGATGTCAATCTGGTCCAGCGTCGGCGTATGGTGCAGATCAAAACCTTTCGAGTTTGGACGTTCCGGTGCGAACAACTCAGGCCCGGTTGGCAGCGGTTTGCCAGGCGTTTGAACGGCTACGAACGGATCTGCGGCAACGGTTTCTGGGGCGACTTCCTCATCAACGATCTGATTGACGAACGAGGAATTTGCCCCGTTTTCCAGAAGGCGACGCACCAGATAGGCCAACAGATCCCGATGCGCACCGACCGGAGCATAGATACGGCAGCGCGAGGTCCGCTTGTCGCGCACGATCTGATGCAGGGTCTCACCCATCCCGTGCAGGCGCTGGAATTCGAATGGCTGGCCGTCCGCCATATGTAGGATGGCGCTGACCGTATGGGCGTTATGCGTGGCAAATTGCGGATAGATACGGTCGGTCATCCCCAGCAGCTTGCGGGCGTTGGCGATATAGGACACATCCGTCGCTGCCTTATCGGTGAAGACCGGAAAACCATCGACGCCCTCGACTTGCGCGCGCTTGATCTCGGTATCCCAATAAGCGCCCTTTACCAGCCGCACCATCAGCTTGCGGTCGTGCCGCTGGGCCATCTCATAGAGCGTATCCAGCACCAACCCGGCGCGTGGGCCGTAGGCTTGCACGACGATGCCGAACCCGTCCCAACCGGCCAGTGCAGGCTCTGCCATAACTTCTTCGATCACCTGCAGCGAGAGCGACAAGCGATCGGCCTCTTCCGCGTCAACGTTCAGCCCCATGCCCGCCGCCTTGGCCAGCAAAGCCAGCGCGCGCAGCCGGGGCACCAGTTCGTCCATCACCCGTTGTTCCTGTGCCAGCTCATAACGGGGGTGCAGGGCCGACAGCTTGACCGAGATGCCCGGATTTTCGCGAATGTCTTTATGGGTGCAGGCCTCGGCAATAGCGGCGATCGCGCGCGAGTAAGACAGGTGATAGCGGGCAGCATCGGCCTCGGTCCGTGCCGCCTCGCCCAGCATGTCGTACGAGTAGGTATAGCCCTTATCTTCCATTCCTTTGG
Organism: Ruegeria sp. I3; assembly: GCF_056532525.1. Taxonomy (NCBI): domain Bacteria; kingdom Pseudomonadati; phylum Pseudomonadota; class Alphaproteobacteria; order Rhodobacterales; family Roseobacteraceae; genus Ruegeria; species Ruegeria sp. I3. Next base: position 575,035 of record NZ_JBQFNI010000001.1, read on the forward strand.
CGCGCTTCATGGCGGATTGAATGGTTTCGCCCAAAACGAACTGACGCCCCATTTCTTTCATCGCACGACCAACGGCGGTGCGGATCACTGGTTCACCCAGCCGCTTGATGGCCCCGCGCAGCGCGCCGACGGGCGAGGATTTGTCTTCGTCCAGGACCCGGCCTGTTAGCATCAACGCCCACGTCGACGCGTTCACCAGTGACGAGGATGATTGTCCCAGGTGTTTTCCCCAGTCTGACGGGGCGATCTTGTCTTCGATCAGTGCGTCAATGGTATCCGCATCTGGTACACGCAACAGCGCCTCGGCCAAACACATAAGCGCAACGCCTTCATCTGTGGACAGGCCGTATTCAGCCAGAAACACTTCCATCATGCCAGGCGACGTGCTTGAGCGGATGTCGCGCACCAGCTGTGCTGCAGCCTCACAAATGGCCGTTCGGTCGGCCTCTGACAGCTTGGCCTGAGAGATCAGCGCGTCCAGTACAGTGGACTGGTCGGTATAAGTCTGAGTGTCGATTTTGGTGCGTAGGCTGTGTGACATGTGTACTCCGGGGCTTTTGCCTAATATAACTGCCTACAGTCAGGAGAATGGACCGAATTTCCTCGAATTCTGGTCGAATTGACTGAAATATAGGAGCCTGATTATGCAAAACGACTTGTCCAGCCTTGATCGCTTTGACCGTGCGATCCTTACGGCATTAGCTGAAGATGGCCGCATCTCAGTGACGGACCTTGCGCGCAGGATCGGCTTGTCAAAATCGCCGACACAGGCGCGGCTCAAGCGGCTTGAGGCTGACGGGATCATCACAGGCTATCGCGCCATGTTGGACCCGATCCGTCTGGGCCTTGACCATGTGGCCTTTGTCGAGGTGCGTCTCACAGATACTCGTGAAAAAGCACTGGCCGAGTTCAATGCAGCGGTGCGCAGAGTTGCTGAGATTGAACAGGCTCATATGATCGCGTCCAACTTTGACTATCTGCTTAAAATCCGGACCCGATCGATGACGGAATACCGCACGGTGCTAGCCGAGAAAATCTCATCCCTGCCGCATGTTGCCAACACCTCCACCTTCGTTGCGATGGAGGCGGTGAAAGAAACCGGGTTGCTGGCTCCGCTATAAAGCAGTTGACCTAAACGCCTGATGGATCAGGTTAGAGAGGATGAAAAACGTACTTATCGTTGCCATACTCGCTGGTTCTGCCGCTCAGGCTTCTGCAGATTGCCCGATTGCGCCGGATCATATTTCTGGCGTCGACGCCCTGATTGCGCAAGCCCAAACCGCGTCGTCTGAGCGCGAGGCGCGGGGCATTTCGGGACGGATGTGGCAACTCTGGACCGATGCGCCGGACGCCCGATCTCAAACCCTGTTGGATCGCGGGATGTCTCTGCGTGAGTCTTGGGATTTGACCGGTGCGCTGGCCGAGTTTGACGCTCTGGTCGCTTATTGCCCGGATTATGCCGAGGGGTACAATCAGCGGGCATTCGTCAACTATTTGCAGCAGGATTACGGTGCGGCCCTGATCGATCTGGATCGGGCCATTGAGCTGTCCCCGAACCATGTAGCGGCGCTTAGCGGGCGGGCATTATCGCTGTTGGGTCTCAAGCGGCTGGACGAAGCGCGAACGGCGCTGAACCATGCACTCGAACTGAACCCGTGGCTTTCAGAACGTGCCTTGCTTGCGCCGGGCGGGCTGCTTGATCCACCGGGTGAGGATATTTGAATTGAGACGAAAAAGCGCCCCGGAACCGAAGTTCAGGGGTGCTTTTGATGCAAGGGCTTGATTAGCCGACCAGCCCGTTGTCGGTGCGTTTGATCGCAATCACCGACGAACGCGGCGTACCGCCATCGGGCCAATTGCTGCCCGGATGCTGGATGCCAACAAACATGGTGCGCAGGTCGGTCGACCAGGCCAGACCGGTGACTTCACAGCCATTCGGGCCGGTCATGAAGCGCACAATCTCCCCGGTCACGGGATCGCCAACTAGCATCTGGTTATTGCCGTTTCCTGCGAATTCTTCCTCGTTGTCATCATTCCCGTCTGTCTGAATCCAGACCAGACCGGTCGAATCGATGGCCATGCCGTCGGGTGAGTTGAACAGGTTGCCTTCGTTCACATTTGCCGATCCGCGACGGTTATCCGAATGAACAGTTGGGTTTCCGGCCATGACATAGAGATCCCAATCAAAGCCAGTGGCCGCGTGATCTTCATCCGCTGGACGCCAGCGCACGATCTGGCCGTATTTGTTGGCCTCGCGCGGGTTAGGGCCGTTGACTGCAGTGTCATCACCCCCAGCATTTGGCTTAACTCCACGGTTCTTGTTGTTGGTCAGGCAGCAATATGCCTCGACCGCAACAGGGCTTGAGGCCACCCATTCCGGGCGGTCCATTGTGGTGCCGCCCACAGCCGATGCGGCCATACGGGTAAAGATCAGAATTTCGGCCGCGTCCATGCCGGTTGTTTCCGGCGTCAGCGGCAGCCATTCGCCGCTCATGTCGTCATTGAACTTGGCGACATATAGCGTGCCGTCATTCAACAAGCCCTGAGTGTCGACACCGGGCGCATAGGCCGCGTTCGAGACGAACCTGTAAAGATACTCGCCACGTTCATCGTCGCCCATATAGACCACGACACGACCGTCCGCAGCCAGCGCGACCTCAGCATTTTCATGCTTGAAGCGACCAAGGCCGGTGTGCTTGACCGGAGTGCTGTCGGGTTTGGTCGGGTCGATTTCAACGATCCAGCCTGCGCGGTGCGGCTCATTGGGGTTTTTCGAGGTGTCGAAGCGGGGATCAAACAGCTCGTAGCCATTCCAGCTTTCGGCCTTGATGCCATAGCGTTTCATGCCGTCTGCGACCTTCTGGTCATAGCTGGCGTTTTCGTCAGAGGAACCAAAGTAGCCGTTGAAATTTTCTTCACAGGTCAGGTAGGTGCCCCATGGTGTCTTGCCGGAACCGCAGTTGTTCATGGTGCCCAGCGACGCGGTTCCTGTCGGATCGGCCTCGGTCTTCAGTAGGTCATGACCAGCGGCAGGGCCGACGATCTTCATCGGAGTGTTATGGTGGATCCGGCGGTTGAAGGGGCTGTCCTTAACGACCGCCCAGCCCGTAGGGCCTTCCTTGATCTCCATTACTGTCACGCCCTGGATGTTCTGCAATTTCAAAACGTCATCGGCACTGGTCGGAACACCTTCTTGCGCGGCAGGCAGGTTGATCTTGCGGTTCGGGTACTCGTGGTTGATCGCAATCAGCTCGTGACCCCGGAACGAGAATGTCTCCATCCCATCCGTATTCTCGCCAAAAACCTTGTCCGAGTTTTCGACCGAACCGCCATCGGTCAAGTCATAGCCAACGGCCTCGGAAAACAGCGGATCGCCCCAGCGCATCAGCATCTTCCACTCATAACCTTCCGGCACGTGGACTGTCCCATCGGTCTGGGCAGGAATCGGCGTGAAGGCAAAGCGTTGTGCATCGACCGCCTGTGCTGAAGTTGAGCCCAACAAACCAGCGCCCATCGCCGCAGCGCCCGATCCAAAAGCCACAACTCCTGACAGGAAACCCCGTCGCGAGATAGCGCTTTCAACCACGCGGTCGAAGTCGTGTTCATCCGGGCGGGGGAAGTGCAACTCATCCCAATCGTCGGCGGAAAGGGTGGTAAGGTCGACGTCTGTCATGGATAGCTCCTGGCTGTCTGAACTAAGAATCGCACCGTGGGTTTAGAGCGATCACATGACAGGAAATTGACAGTCTGAGCAAAGCTTCTTTTGATCTGCGCCGCGTGCAGATTGACGCCGATCTACCTGCGGCGCTGATCAATGTTTAGGCGAATCTATCGCCTAACAACCAGAAGCCTAAGCCGCCTTTGCCTTGCTGCGGCAATAACATGAGGCATGGATAGGCACCGTGGCCCGTGCAGCAGCTTTGTCCAGTTGCAGCTTGATATGACGGGCCTCGGTCGTTTCACCGCGACGGATCAGGCATTCATGCAGGCCATGAAGGCTCCAGATATTGCCGGGATGCTGGCAAGCACGGGCGAGCGTGTCGTCCAGACCCAGATCGGCCCGATAGACGGCCTCGGCCTCATCGAATTGACCGTCTTCCATCAACAAGGCACCCAAAGCGTGCCTTGTTGGCTGCATCCATCCCCAAGGCTCGTCATAAACCAGATTGTCATCCAACTCGACCGAGCGGCGCAGATGATCAAGCCCGCCTTCGCGGTCACCGGATTTGAACGCGATCTCTCCATCCATCATCGCCTCGCCGATCATCAAAACATCCTCGGCGGTGTTGTTGAATACCAGTCGACTTTCTGGGACGGCTTTCCTGGCCTGAACGGCCACTTTGCGTGCATGCGCTGCATCGTCCATACGACCCAAATTGGCCAGAGCCACAGCGCGCGCCTGATGAATTGCGGCGGTGGTATAGCTGTATAACTCCGCGTCGCCGGGCATGGGTTCATCCAGAATTTCCTGCCACATGCCAAAGCGGACCATGACATGGACTTTCTTGCCATAGAAGGATTCGAACAAATCCGGGAAGTAACGGATCACATTGTCCGGCAATAATCGCATCAATTCCTCAGACGCAGCCAGGGCCAATTCGGGTTGCCCTAGGAACATGGCCCCATATGCTTCAAAATGGACGTTGTGAACGCGATAGACGGTATAGAAGTTCTCACCCCCGGCCATGGCTTCGTATTTCTTGTCGACCGCTGCGGCTCGGTGATTGCGCCAGACCACATTCTGATAGTCGCCGCACAACACGTCGATATGCGTCGCCATGTGAACTAGATGCCCGCTGTCGGGCACTAGATCGACCAGCCGATCCCCGTGTCGCAGCGCCTTTTCCGGAGTGGGCGACATCTCCATCAAGTGGATATACATATGCAGCAGGCCGGGATGTTCCCATGCACTAGGCAAAGATTCAAAGGCCCTTTCCAGCACGGTTTGCGCCTCGGTGGTGGATGCGCCCTCGTCAGGTACGCCATTCTTAAGGTCCCAAAGCTGCCAGGGCGTTCGGTTCATCAAGGCTTCGGCAAACACGGACGAGACGTCCAGATCTTCCGGATGATCGGAATAAACCGCGCGCATCGAATCGGCGAAGGCGTCATTCCACGGTGCATAGTCCTCTATTTCGGGGTCCGACGGGAAATGGTGTGAGATCGCTTCGATCAAGGCCGCCTCAATCGGGGTTGAAGATGTGCGCAGAGCCATCGCCGTTTCGACTGCCTGACGCGCCCGGTCAAGGGTGGCAACCTTTTCATCGGGCTCAAAGAACTCCCATGGTTTGTTGTAATTTGGACCAATCGCATAGGCGACGCCCCAATGGGCCATGCTGCAATTCGGATCATGAGATATTGCCTCTTCGAAACAGGCGGCAGCGGCCTCATGATTATACCCGAACAACCAGTTGAGCCCTTGATCGAACAGCTTCTGAGCTTTGCTTGATGAAGTGGTAACAGCACGGCGATACGTGCCGAGGTCAAAATCGGTCATCCTTCAATCCCCCGCTTACTCTCCGCCGAACACCGGCAATCAGCGCCGAACAGCGGATCATCGAATTATAGCACAATTTCGTGAAAGGCATCGCGGAGCGCGGAAAAGGCTCTTCGAGCTATCCAGCCCTCCTTGTCGGACAAGATTACTCATCGGAAAGCAGCCAGCTGTCGCGGTTGTTCGCAAGTGTCGGTGCCGGCAAAATGGACGTATCAATTCTCACCGCGAGGTGCATTTGATTGAAACATCCTCTTGACGACAAATTTTGTATGAAATAGGTGGTGACCTCGCTGAGCGGGCGTTGTGTAGTGGTAAGACCTTAGCCTTCCAAGCTAATGACGCGGGTTCGATTCCCGCCGCCCGCTCCAGCTGATCCCCCACACAGGTTGCGTCATTTAGCCCTTATCGGGCTGCAAAACTTTGTCTTCAGCTTGACCCCAAACGCCTCTGACGCCAAGAAGCTGGGAATGATGCCTGATCAGGGCGATCGATCAAAATACAAGGGCCAGACATGGCAAGAACCAGCGCCGCCAGTCCAGCGAACAATTCGGCTCCGCGTGCACAGGGAGAGCGTGCGCGGTCTAAGAAAATCGGCGTGCTGCGGTCTTTGTGGCCGTTCATGAAGCCCTATCGACTGCTGATGATCGGTGCGACACTGGCGTTGGTCCTAACGGCCAGCATGACGCTGACATTGCCCTTGGCTGTGCGGCGTGTGGTCGACAATTTCCGCATCGAAGATGGTGATTTGCTGGAATGGTATTTTCTGGCCGCCCTCGGTATTGCCGGGATTCTCGCAGTGGGTACGGGTATTCGCTATGCGTTGGTGACTCGGTTGGGTGAACGTGTGGTGGCCGATATCCGAAAGGCGGTTTTTGACCGCGTGATCGGGATGAGCCCCGAGTTTTACGAGCGCATCATGACCGGCGAAGTTCTGAGCCGGATCACCACCGACACAACGCTGATCCAATCGGTGCTGGGGTCGTCTGTGTCCATCGCGCTCCGCAACCTTCTGATGTTCGTCGGTGGACTGGTGCTGATGCTGCTGACGTCGGCCAAGCTGACCGGAATGGTATTGTTGCTTATCCCGCTGGTGGTTGTGCCAATATTGGTACTGGGCCGCAGGTTACGGGTGATCAGCCGGGAAAATCAGGACTGGATTGCGGCGTCCTCTGGAAATGCCGGCGAGGCGTTGGGTGCGGTGCAAACCGTGCAGGCTTTTACTCATGAGGACGCCAGCAGGACGCAGTTCGGAGAGATGACAGAAACTTCGTACGAAGTTTCTCTGCGTCGGATCCAGACCCGTGCGATTCTGACCGTCATTGTGATCTTTCTCGTCTTCTCGGGCATCGTTGGCGTGCTGTGGATGGGTGCGAATGATGTGCGTAACGGGGTTATGACCGAGGGCGTGTTGATCCAGTTTGTGATCTATTCGATCATCATGGCGGGTTCAGTCGCGGCGTTGTCCGAAATCTGGAGCGAGTTGCAGCGCGCTGCAGGTGCGACGGAGCGGCTGGTCGAGCTGCTGAACGCTGAGGATACCGTCAATAATCCGTCGCAGGCCAAGGCATTGCCTGTGCCCGTACGCGGAGAGATACGTTTCGACGATGTGACATTCCACTATCCCGCGCGCCCGGACGTTGTCGCGCTGGATCATTTGTCACTGCAGATAAAACCCGGGGAGACAGTGGCCTTTGTTGGCCCGTCTGGTGCGGGCAAGACAACAGTCATCCAGATGATTCAGCGGTTCTATGATCCCGATGCGGGACAGGTCAGCCTTGATGGGCTCGACCTGCGCGAGTTGAACCGTGACGACTTCCGTCAGCACATCGCGCTGGTCCCGCAAGACCCCGTGATCTTTGCCGCTTCGGCGCGCGAGAATATCCGCTTTGGCCGTCTGGACGCCTCAGATGCCGAAGTCGAGTCCGCCGCCCGAGCCGCCGCCGCGCATGAGTTCATCTCGGCTTTGCCCGAAGGGTATGACAGCTTTGTGGGCGAACGGGGCGTAATGCTGTCGGGTGGTCAGAAGCAACGTATCGCCATCGCACGTGCCATCCTGCGCGACGCACCGGTGCTGCTGCTGGACGAGGCGACCTCGGCTTTGGACGCAGAAAGCGAACGTGCGGTGCAGGGTGCGGTCGATAACATGAGGGCAGGGCGCACCACTCTGATCGTGGCGCATCGTCTGGCGACCGTTAAGAAGGCAGACCGGATTGTCGTGCTGGAAGCCGGGCGCATTGTGGCGCAGGGTACCCATAACGATCTGGTGGCGCAGGACGGTTTGTATGCCCGCCTCGCACGCTTGCAGTTCACCGACGGGGTGGCTGCAGAATGAAGTGACGCTCCGGCACATCTCGTTTCGCCGTAGCGTCATTCTACATATTCCCGCACCTGATCGCTAAGCCCTTGCTTGCGCATGGTGTGTTTTGCTTCCATCTTGGAGGTGACAAACAAGCCTGTGCGCGACACGGGAGACAGATCAGGGGAGGAGCCACATGGCCTTTGTGGGATTGGAAGACAAGGCGCGCATCGAGCAGGAGATGACGTGGGAGGATCGGGATGTACCCGTCACCTTCCACCAGCTGTTGTCGCGGACGGCGGGCAAGTTCCCGAACCACAAAGCGATCAGCTTTCAGTTGTTGTCTGGACCGAGTGACAAGGCTGAGACGCTGACATGGTCCGAACTGCTGGGCAAAGTCAACCAAGCGGCCAATCTGTTCCGTTCCCTTGGCATCGGAGAAAACGACGTGGTGGCATATGTGCTGCCCAATTGCAACGAGACGCTGGTCACCATGATGGGCGGTGCGGTGGCCGGGATCGTGAACCCGATCAACCCATTGCTGGAGCCGGAGCAGATCGCGGCGATCCTGCGTGAGACCAAGGCGAAGGTCGTGGTCACGCTGAAATCCTTCCCCAAAACCGATGTAGCCCAAAAGGTTGAAGAGGCAGTACGCCACGCTCCGGGCGTCAACACGATCCTTGAGATCGACCTGAATCGCTATCTGACGCCGCCCAAATCCTGGCTTGTACCGTTCTTGCGCCCAAAGATGGGTGATAAAGAAAAGCTGGCCCATGCGGATTACAAGAACTTCCTTGATGAGCTGAACAAGCAACCTAAAACGCTGAACTTTGAGGATAGCCAGGAAGATCGGGTGGCGTGCTACTTCCACACGGGCGGCACTACGGGCATGCCGAAAGTAGCGCAGCACAAATACTCGGGCCTTATCTACAATGGCTGGTTGGGCAACACGCTGCTCTTTGACGAAAACGACGTCATCATGTGCCCTCTGCCGATGTTCCATGTCTTTGCGGTGCATGTCATCGTGATGGCGGCGGTGTCGTCTGGTGCACATGTGGTATTCCCGACGCCTGCCGGGTATCGCGGTGATGGCGTATTCGACAATTTCTGGAAACTGATCGAACGCTGGAAGGTTTCGTTCATCATCACAGTGCCGACAGCGATTTCAGCCAAAATGCAGCGACCTGTGGATGCGGATATATCCAGCGTTAAAACAGCATTTTCGGGATCAGCTCCGTTGCCGGTTGAACTGTTCCGTCGGTTTGAAGAAGCGACTGGCGTTACTATCGTCGAGGGTTACGGCCTGACCGAGGCCACTTGTCTGGTGTCATGCAACCCCGTGGATGGGGAAAAGAAGATCGGCTCGATCGGCATCCCGTTCCCCTATACGGACGTCAAAATCCTGCAGGACGGGCCGGATGGACCAACCGAGTGCGGCGTAGATCAGATCGGTGAAATTTGCATCTCGAACCCCGGCGTATACGCGGGAAATACTTATACTGAGACCGACAAGAATACGAACCTCTATCATTTCGATAAATACCTGCGCACGGGCGATCTGGGACGGTTTGATGAGGACGGCTATCTGTGGATCACCGGTCGCGCGAAGGATCTGATCATTCGGGGCGGACACAATATCGACCCTGCAGAAATCGAAGAGGCCTTGCTGGGCCATGACGCGGTCGCCTTCGCTGGGGCTATCGGTCAGCCCGATGCGCATTCGGGTGAGGTGCCTTGCGCCTTTGTTGAACTGGTCGAGGGGGCCTCAGTCACTGAACAGGAGCTGATGGACTATTGCAAGGTTCACGTCCACGAACGTGCAGCACAGCCCAAGCATATGACCATTCTGGATGAATTGCCGAAAACCGCCGTTGGCAAGGTTTTCAAACCCGAACTGCGCAAGCAGGCCATCACTCGCATCTACAACGGTGCTTTGGACGTCGCAGGCATTGAAGCGCGGGTCGTTTCGGTAATCGACGACAAGAAGCGAGGTCTTGTCGCACAGCTTGACGCGAATGGGTCTTCCGAAGACGATGTCTCAAAAGTGCTGGGTTCGTTTACCCGGCCATGGGAGTGGTCTGAATAATTCGGAGGAACAATGGACTATGAACGTCTGATCGACGAGGAGACCTGGGGTTTCATCCGGCGCACAGCCGAGAGCTATCCGGATGATACAGTAGAGATGTCCATTGCTGACCAACGCCGGGTCTATGACGCGATGTGTCAGGACTTCCGCCAGCCGCGCCCACCTGGCATCGAGGTGCGCGACAGGTCTGCCGATGGCGTACCTGTTCGCATCTATAGTGCCGGTGACCCCACCAGGACCGTCGTCTATATACATGGTGGTGGGTTCGTCGTCGGGGGCTTGGATAGCCACGATGATGTCTGTGCGGAACTCTGCGCCCAGACGGGCTATCGGATCGTTTCGGTCGACTATCGGTTGTGCCCTGAGCATGTGCACCCGGCGCAGTTTCAGGATAGCTGGACCGCCACGAACTGGGTGGTTCAGGAATACGGCGAGCCGATCGTGCTGGCCGGTGACAGCGCGGGTGGCAATCTGGCAGCAGCCGTTTCGCACCATGGTCGGGGGCGGTTGGAAAATGTGCTGGGGCAGGTCCTCATATATCCCGGCTTAGGCGGAGATATGTCGCAGGGGTCGTATATCGAACATGCCAATGCCCCGCTGCTGACATTGGACGATATCCGGTTTTATGAGACTGTTCGGTATCAAGGGACCACGCCCCAGAACGATCCTACCTTTGCACCGTTGCATGACGTCGATTTCTCGGGGCTACCGCCGACGGTTGTGGTGACCGCCGATTGCGATCCGCTGCGCGATGACGGGAAAGCTTATTGCGACCGGATCACAGCCGCAGGTGGGCAAGCCCAATGCATCAACGAGACAGGTTTGGTCCATGGGTACCTACGCGCCAGAACATCTGTCGGGCGCGCAGCGGACAGCTTTGAACGCATTTCCGTGGCCATTGAGGCATTGGGGCAGGGGATTTGGTCCTACGACTGAACCGCGTCAGGTCAGGAACGGCTTGGCTTTCATCGTGTCCGCCACCGGCGCACCCATACGCTTAAGTATGGTTGGGGCTAGCTGAAGCTGGTCGATCACGGTATCCGGTTCAGGGCCTTTGGCCTCACCAAAATAGTAAAGCGCCGTTTCCTGCTGCAACGGGCTGCGACCACCGTGATGGCCGCGTTCGTCCTGACCATGATCAGCCGTCACGATGACGTCATAACCCAACTGCTGCCAACGCGGAATGAATGGGGCCAGCATTTCGTCCATGACGAAACAGGCATGGTCCATCTCGGCGCAATCGTGGAAGAAACGATGCCCCATGCTGTCCAGTGTGCAAGTGTGCAGGATGCCATAATCCAGTCCGAAGCGCAGACACAGGTTGGTGAGCGAGGCAAACAGATCGACATCGCTTGGCGTCATCTGGTTGGCGTTGCCATATCCCGTCATTGAATGAAAGCGACCATGGTTGATTGTCAGGTTGTCGGGCTCGTCATATTCAACATCGCGGACGTAGTCGAACGGGTGTCGATTGAAGAATTGAGACCAATAGCTGTGGGTGACCGCGCCGGTTACACCGCCTGCCTCACGCACCTGACTGAACACGTCCTTGTGGCTTAGTCGGAAGACGTTGCCGTTGCCTGTACAGCCATGCTCTTGCGGTGTGACCCCAGTGTGGATGGAGGCGTAGCAGCTGGCAGAGGTCGAGGGCAGCACAGAGCGGAGTTTCCAAACCCGGGCAGCACCGCTGTCGACCCACCCTTCAAGATTGCCAAACAGTCGACGAAAGTTGCGCCAGGGGACGCCGTCGAGGATGATCAAAAGCAGTTTGCGGTCCATGTTCCGGCCCTTGTTTCTGAGTATTCGTTCCGGCGAACCTATGAGATTCGTCCGGCTATGGCTGCGCATTTGCGCCCCAAATAGCAAAATCCCGACGTCTGCTTGTGTTCACAGCGTCGGGAATTTGAATGGTCTTCGGTGTTTCTATGAGAAGGGCGCGGATCAGTTCCCCGCGCTCTCCATTTTGCGGTGGGCGACAACCTCTTCCAGCCAGCCAAGATGCATCTCAGGCACCGAGCTAAGCAGCAAGTCTGTATAGTCGTCGAACGGAGGGCTTAGCACCTGGCTCTTGGGACCGTAGCGAACCACCCGACCCTGGTACATCACCGCGATACTATCGCTGATCGCACGGACTGTCGCCAGATCGTGGGTGATGAACAGGTATGCCACATCCTCGATCTTTTGCAGATCCAGCAGCAGCTTGAGGATACCGTCCGCGACCAGCGGGTCGAGCGCCGAGGTGACCTCATCACAGATGATCATCTTTGGCTTGGCCGCCAGCGATCGCGCGATACAGACACGCTGTTTTTGACCACCCGACAGTTCCGCCGGATAACGATCGATGAACTTCTCGCCCAGTTCGATCTCATCCAGCAGCTCAACGATCCGCTTGCGTTTCTCGGCGCCGCGCATGTTGAAGTAGAACTCGAGTGGGCGGCCGATAATCGTACCGACGGTCTGACGCGGGTTCATTGCCACGTCGGCCATCTGGTAGATCATTTGCAGCTCACGCAGGTCTTCACGCGTGCGGCCTTTCAGATCAGAGCTGAGCTTGCGGCCCGCAAATGTGATCTCACCATCGCGAGGCGGAAGAAGCCCGGTGATGACTCGCGCCAGCGTGGACTTGCCCGACCCGGATTCGCCCACAACCGCCAGTGTCTGCCCCGGATGAAGCTCGACGTTGACATTATGCAGCACGTCGAAATTCAAGCCTTTGTAGCGCGCGGTGATACCATCGACGCTCAGCACGGGTTCAGGAGTTGGTTTTTTCTCTTCGTGCTCGATTGAGCGGACCGAAACCAGCGCCTGTGTGTACTCTTCTTGCGGGCGGTTTATGATCTGGTCGGTATTTCCGTATTCGACCGTATCGCCCATCCGCAGCACCATGATGTCATCACTGACCTGGGCCACAACTGCCAGATCATGAGTGATATACAAGGCGGCAACGCCCGAGTCGCGAATGGCGTCTTTGATGGCCATCAGCACATCGATTTGGGTAGTCACGTCCAGTGCCGTGGTAGGTTCGTCAAAAACCACCAGATCAGGCTCAGGGCAAAGCGCCAGCGCCGTCATGCAGCGCTGCAGCTGTCCGCCCGAAACCTGGTGCGGGTAACGATCACCGATATTGTCAGGGTCGGGCAGACCCAGCTTGGCAAAAAGCTCACGCGCGCGGGATTCAGCCTCTTTGCGCGAAAACTTCTTCTGCTCAACTGCGGCCTCGACCACTTGATCCATGATCTTCTTTGCGGGGTTGAACGATGCGGCGGCGGATTGGGAAACATATGTTACCTCACCACCGCGCAGTTTGCGGATATCCCCATGAGATGTCTTGAGGATATCACGCCCGTTTACCCAAACCTCGCCCCCGGTGATTTTCACACCGCCACGGCCATAGGCCATCGAGGCCAGACCGATGGTAGATTTGCCGGCCCCGGATTCGCCGATCAGACCCAGCACCTTGCCTGGAGCGAGGTCAAAGCTGACCCCGTGCACGATCTCGATGTCATGGGGCTTTTCACCCGGCGGATAGACGGTCGCGCCGATTTTGAGGTCGCGGACCTTGAGAAGGATATCACTCATCCCCGGCCTCCTTTCAACGATGTGGTACGATTCAGGACCCAGTCAGCCACCAGGTTGACCGAGATGGCCAGCGTCGCAATGGCCACAGCGGGATAAAGCGCTGCGCCGATGCCATAGACGATGCCATCCTTGTTTTCCTTCACGATACCGCCCCAGTCAGCCAGCGGTGGCTGGACGCCCAGTCCCAGGAACGACAGGGTCGAGATGAACAGAACCATGAAGATGAACCGTAGCCCGAATTCGGCCACAAGTGGCGACAGCGCATTGGGCAGGATTTCCCGGAAGATGATCCAGGCGCGCCCTTCGCCGCGCAGCTTGGCGGCTTCAACATAGTCCATCACGTTGATGTCCACCGCTACAGATCGCGATAGGCGATACGGGCGGGTGGCATCCAGTAAGCCCATAACAAGGATTAGGATCGGGACGGTCACCGGAACGATGGCCAGAATGACCAGTGCCAGGATCAGAGTCGGGATTGACATGATCAGATCCACCGTACGGCTGAGCGCCTGATCAGCCCATCCGCCCAGTACAGCAGCCAGCAAGCCCAGCGACGTACCGGTCAGAAAGCTGAGCAGCGTCGCCGCTGCCGCGATGAAGATTGTCGTGCGCCCGCCATAGATCATGCGGGTCAGCAGATCGCGACCGATATTGTCAGTGCCTAGCAGATGTTCGGGGCTGCTCGGCTCCCAGACGTCGCCGACGACTTCTGCCATTCCATAGGGTGCAATCAACGGGGCGGCGATCGCCACAAAGAAATAGGCGAAGGTGAAGATAAGGCCAATCAGAGCCGAAAGAGGAATGTTCTTTATCATTTCGGATGCCTCAGTCTTGGGTTGGCAAGGATCGACACGATATCTGCAACCATGTTCAGACCGATATAAACGGCCGCAAACACCACGCCGCAGGCCAGAACAACCGGCACATCACGTTTGGTCACGGCATCCACAAGGTATTGCCCCATACCTGGATAGACGAACACAACCTCGACCACGACAACACCCACGACCAGATAGGCCAGGTTCAGCATGACGACGTTCACGATCGGTGAAATCGCGTTGGGAAAGGCATGGCGGGCAATAACCTGAAATGTGCTGAGGCCTTTCAATTCAGCGGTTTCGATATAGGCCGATTGCATGAGGTTCAGAATGGCCGCGCGCGTCATGCGCATCATCTGTGCCAGCACGACCAGCGTCAGAACAAAGGCAGGTAGCGCGATTGCATTCAACTTTTGTCCAAACGACATAGAATCATTGATCATCGCAAGCGACGAGAACCACCCCAATTTCACTGAGATATAGTAGATCACCACATAACCGATCAGAAACTCGGGGATCGAAACCGTCGTCAGGGTGATGGCTGAAATCAGTTTGTCGGGCCAGCGATTGCGGAACCGCACGGCAAGCAGCCCCAGAAAGATTGCAAGCGGTACGGAAACTATTGCTGCCACGCAAGCCAGGAACAGAGTGTTCCCAAGGCGTTTTCCAATACTCTCGGAGATATCAAGTTTGTTGGTCAGGGATTGACCCAGGTCACCCTGAAGTATGCCGCCCAACCACTCGAAATAGCGTGTAAGGGCAGGCCGGTTCAGGCCCATTTCTTCGCGTAGGTTTGCCAAGGCCTCTGGAGTTGCGGACTGCCCCAGGACGGCTTGCGCGGCGTCTCCGGGTAGGGCTTCGGTTAGGCCGAAAATCAGGGCCGAAGCGCCGAGCAGCAAAAGGAGTCCCAGCGCCAGGCGCTGGGAAACCAATTTGATGATGGGATGCATTATCCGTAGCCCGTTTTAGACGAACCACATTTTGCGGGATATGTTGCCGTTCATCATCTCTTGCGTCGGGTCAGATTCCCATCCATCCAGCTGGTTGCTGACGCCTTCGACAAAGTCGTTGAACATCGGGCAGATCAGGCCGCCTTCGTTGCGTACCATTTGACCCATCTGGCTATAGATGGCTTTGCGTTTCTCAGGGTCGAGTTCCGCCTTTGCTGCAAACAATAAGTCGTCAAACGCCTGAACCTTAAACCTCGTGTCGTTCCAGTCTGCGGTCGACAGATATGCAGTCGAGTACATCTGGTCCTGAACCGGGCGGCCGCCCCAATAAGACGCACAGAAGGGTTGAACGTTCCAAACCTCGGACCAGTAGCCATCATTGGGCTCACGCTTGATTTCAAGCGGAATTCCGGCCTGTGCAGCAGTCTGCTGGAACA
Source organism: Ruegeria sp. I3 (assembly GCF_056532525.1). Lineage (NCBI taxonomy): Bacteria > Pseudomonadati > Pseudomonadota > Alphaproteobacteria > Rhodobacterales > Roseobacteraceae > Ruegeria > Ruegeria sp. I3. The sequence continues at coordinate 590,695 of NZ_JBQFNI010000001.1, forward strand.
GAGCAGCAGCATCTACAGCACCTGGGAACGCACCATCGGCAACGCGCAAAATAATCGGAGATCCATCATGCCCAGATTTCTTATAGTGCTCTGCTGCCTTTTCAACGCTGAACTCGCGCTGTTCGATGGTTTCATCAAACAATGGATAGGCTGAATTGATCGGCATATCATTCCCGATCGAGCCATAGCCGCGCAGAACTTTGTCAACCAATTCTGCGCGGTTGATGGCGTACTTCAGTGCGGTGCGCAGTTCATTGTTATCAAACGGAGCCGTGTCGCAATGCATGATGAAGACATAGTGACCGCGACCAGCGGTTGAATGCACCGTCAGGTTAGGCGCACGGCCCAACAGGTCGGCAACTTTGGGTTCAACGCGGTTGACGGCGTGGACCTGTCCGGACTGCAGTGCAGCGGTCCGTGCCGTCGCATCGTTGATCACAACAACTTCTACGCTGTCAAAATTGCCGAAATCGCTGTTCCAGTGGTTTTCGTTCTTGGTGAACAAGTGACGGACGCCGGGTTCGTCCACTTCTAGTTTGTACGGGCCGGTGCCGATACCTGCCGCCGGATTATCCATGCCGCCATCGGGCTGAATGATGAGGTGATAGTCGGCCATTAGATACGGCAGGTCGGCGTTCGGCTCGGTCAGTGTGACCTGGAAATTATCTCCATCGGCCTTCATCGACTCGATGCCTTTCATGATGCCCAAGGCACCTGATTTGGAATCTTCGTTCGAGTGGCGCTGCATAGTTTTCAGCACGTCTTCGCTGGTCATGGTCTTGCCGTTGTGGAACTCGACCCCTTGACGCAGCTTGAACGTCCATACTTTCGCGTCTGCACTTCCTTCGACGCTTTCAGCCAGGCGCGGTTCGATGGTTCCGTCGGGCGCCACTTCGACCAGTTGGTCTCCGAACTGCTTGCCGTTCTGGAACGGGACTGAGCTTGCGTAGGTTGCCGGATCAAGTGAGTTGGTTGATTCACCACCCTGCAAACCGAATTTCAGATCGCCGCCCTTTTTCGGACCAGCGGCACGTGCCGCATCGGCAAACATAGTGCTTGCCATTGCGGCCGAGACACCCAGTGCCGCTGCTTTGCCCATGAATTCACGGCGGGTCAGCTTTCCAGCTGTGACCTGCTTTGACATGTGAGTGAGTTGTTCGTTCATCCAGATTTCTCCCAGTTGATAGGATGTTCAGCCCGTTGGCGGGCTTTTTATTGACGCATGAGTCAACTTAGGTGCAATTCAGGGCAGCGGGCAAGTGCAAATCTCTTGAAATAATGGGGAGGTTCCGCCTTTGATCGCGCCAGATGATCTTGTTATGAGCCTTTGGAAATCCAAAACCCCTTATTCCTAACTACTTACTCTGACCTGAACAAATTATCCGATAGTTGCCTGGTCAGTTTTGCATGAACTTTCGTTCCACAGATCAAACGCCATTCCGGCCTTTAAGTGATTCTATCTGGTGGGTTTTTCGGATGGGCGGAGTCAGGGTCTAGGATCAGTTTTTTATTGCAACAATCAGATCCATTACGTTTGTTCCTGTGGGTCCCGTGACCAACAGCGCCCCCGCCTTGTCGAGGAAACTGCCGCTATCTGCATTGTCCAGATACGCTTGCGCCTTATCAGACCAAGTGTCACCGGTAACGATGGCGCCTGCTGCATCTGTTGGCCCGTCGGTGCCATCTGTTCCTCCGACGATGACGGTCAAATCAGATTGCCCTGCGATTTCGCGCGCGAGTGCTAGAGCAAGGGCCTGATTACGCCCACCGCGCCCTGGCGCATCAGGTAGGACCACGGTTGGTTCGCCGCCAAATACCATGGCGCCCTTGGGCATATTCCGCAGCCGATCTCCTAATTTAGCTGCAACCGAGAGATAGTCATCGTGCATCGCTTCTTCGTTGTCGAGGACCTTGATGCCTGAGTTCTCCGCCGCAAATGCTGCGGCGTCGCGCGCGTGTGCGTTTGATGCGATTATCGCGGTGTGGGCAGAAAACTCCGGTTCTTCAGGCGACGATCCGATACCGGAGCCAATAACACCCAGATCATCACCCGGGACGTCCGAGATCGCCAGAACGGTCACACTTTTCCCTGAGAATGCCGACAACAATCCGCCACCCTTGATCCGGGACAGCTTGCGCCGTTCCGTGTTCATTGCACCGATGTCGAGACCTTCACTCAGCAGTCTTTGGTTGAGGGCCTCAAGATCATCCAATGTCGTACCGGCCACGAGGTCCTCGGCAAGCGAAGAAGCCCCTCCCGAAACTAGCAGAAGCAGTTTGCTGTCGGGTTTCATCGCCTCAACCGTTTCGCGCAATGCCTGCCCACCCTTCAGACTGCGGGCATCGGGAACCGGGTGTGCAGCTTCTATCACCACAATATGCTTAGGCAGGTCGTGGCCATGGCCATCCTTGGTAACCACCAGAGTGGGCACTGGGCCAAACCGTTCGACGGCGGCACGGGCCATGGCCCCTGCGGCTTTTCCAACGGCCAATATCTGATCTGGGGCTTTGATCGCCCGAGTGGCCTCCAGTGTTGCGTGATATCCATCAACTGCCGCCACACCTGCGCGCCAAATGTCCTGTGCCTGTTGCGAACTCTGCATCAGCTTTCCATCCAAATTGTGACTGGACCGTCATTGACCAACTCTACCGCCATGTCAGCTCCGAACGCACCTGTCTCAACCGGAATGCCCCGCGATGAAAGGTTGTGTACAAACGCCTCGTAGAGGTGTTCGCCCTCAGCCGCCGGGGCGGCCCCGGAAAACCCAGGCCTGTTTCCACGCGATGTGTCAGCTGCCAAGGTGAACTGGCTGACCACTAGGGCCGAGCCCTCAATATCCAATATCGACAGGTTCATCTTTCCCGCGTCGTCCTTGAAGATACGAAGCTTTGCGATCTTTTCAGCCAATTGATCAGCTTGTGTCTCTCCATCCCCCTGCATCGCACAAACCAGAATCATCAATCCGGGGCCCGATCGCCCGATCACTGTTCCATCGACTTTGACCGAGGCACTGGAAATTCTTTGAAGTAAGGCGCGCATCTGCAGGTCCTGTATTCTATTGCTATTCGTGCCAATCGATCACTTCATCCAGCGCGGCACGTTCCGTTCTGAACGCGTTCGCCGGGTGATCCATATCCGCATATCCGAACGAAATCGCGCACAGAATCAAGCGATCTTCTGATATCCCGAAATAACGGTGAAGAAATGCGCCATGGGCCGCTACCGCTGCCTGCGGGATACAAGCCACACCCAGGGCCTGCGCCGTCAGTGAAAATGCGGTCACGAAGCCACCACAATCCATCGCGCCGTAAGGGCCCAGTTCAGTAGGGCTGGACAGTATGGCGCAATGTGGGGCGCCGAACAGAGCATAGTTTTCCATCATCTGTTGCGCCGAGGCCCTGCGATCACCTTTTTCTATACCAACCGCTTTGTAGAGGGCCCAGCCACAGGCGCGACGGCGCTCTTGATAAACACCGGAATAGCCGGTTGGAAAGGGTAGGTCCGGAGCAGGCGCAACGTGCGAAGCTTCGTGTTGCAACGCGTCCCGAAACTGGTCTGTCTCGGCCCCGCTGGTGATGACGACCTGCCAGGGTTGCGCGTTGCACCAGCTTGGAACACGCGCAGCACTGGCGACGATCTGTTCAATCTGTTCGCGCGGCACCAGGTCCGTGCGAAAGGCACGGCAAGAAAAACGATCGGCCAAGAGCGCGTTCAGAGCGTCAAGGTGCAATTCAACATCTCCTTTCAGGCATGCCGAGGAGTAGGTTCCATGAGCGTGCTCTGCTTATCAGCTTTATTGCTGTCCAGTTGCCACCAGATACCCGACGCCGGCCGCAACGAGAAGGCCCAGAACCACGGCGATCGTAATCTTGATTGCGGACCAGGGACGCTCGCCCTGAACGCGGCCGGTCCGGCCATTGACCACAAAACGATAGGTTTCGCCACGGTATTTATAGGCCGCCATCCAAACCGGCAGGAGGATGTGTTTGAATGTAACATCGCGCACTTCGGTGTCGACAGCGTGAATGCGCTGACGATCGCCTCCGATATCGAACCGCACGTCACGCTCGATCACCCGTGCCATATGCGCGCGGGCCTCTTGATAACCTTCTCGCAGTTCGACCGTGTATGCCTCGGCGCGGAAACCGGCCAGATATTCCGGCTGGTATGGCTCAAGCGCAGGCAGGTCCCATGGCTCCAGCGCATCGGTATAGGATTTGGGCAGCGATTCTGATGCCAACACCAGAACATCGTCAAAGAGCCGTGCAACCCGTCCGGATTTTGGCGTCCAGCGCACTTTGGGGACCTGTTGCTGCACGCGCTTTCCATCGCGCATCACAGTGCGAGTTTCGTAATACACCACACCGCGTTCCCCACGATAGCTCGACTTGGTATCAGCGTCGAAGGTCCAATACGGGACATAAATGCCCTGCATCTTGCGTCCCTTTCGAGCGTATTCCTTCAACCCGTTGGGTGCAAACCACAGTCGGCCCAGCCAATCCCCCATTGCCTTGTGGGCCGAGCGTTCCTCCAGTGCAAAGGGCAACACTCCGCGGGGTTTGATATGGCGGCTAACGCCTGTATCGGTCACTACCGGAGTGGCACAGAACGGGCACTCCGCAGCATGGGTGTTCGGATCAAACTCAACCTGAGCCGCGCAGTTTGGACAAGTCAGAACACGGGTTTCTTCAATCTCGCTGTCAGGCAAGCGATCCGCGATGGCGGCGTCGAAATCCAGCTCTCGCAGACTCGCACCACCCCATGGGCCAGCACCGATCGTTCTGGTGTTGCCACAATGATCGCAGGTCAGCGTTCCGTCACCGGGATTGAACCGATAATCCGCCCCGCATTGGTCGCAGGGGAAACGGTGTTCGTCTTTCGCCATGACAGAACCTCGAAATCAGGTTACCAAATGTCAGATCACGCGCCCGGAGGCGGCGGAGGCAGGATCGTGAACAGCTGTGCCAGTTCCTGCACGTCGCCTGCCTTCTTCCAACCGTCCTGACCGGCGGTCCAGACGTGGGTATCACGCGTGATTTCACCATCAGTTGCCATACGGCCCATCTTGGCCTTGGAGAACGGCCCGCTGGTCTGGCCATCCACCGCGATGTGCCATACATGCTCGACGGGTGGCGGGGGTGGCGGTGCCGCAGGCGCTGAGGCTTGCGGGGCAGCGGGGGCGGAACCGCCCCAAGGGCCGCTTGGTTGACCCGCTGCCATGTTCGACATCTGCTGTGCCATCGCCATACCCATTCCCATGCCAAGACCGGCACCCATGCCGCCACCCTGACCGGGATTGTTGGCCGCTGCGGTCATCGCTTCGGCTGCGGAATACTGCGTGAACTTGCCCAGATCGCCCGCCAACCCCATCGATGTGCGTTTGTCCAGCGCGGCCTCGACCGCTGGTGGCAGCGAGATGTTCTCGATGTAGAACTCGGGCATGCTCAAACCATATCCGTCCAGCACCGGTGTCACCTCGGCGGCAATCAGTTTGCCCAGATCGGCAGTGTTCGCCGCCATATCGAGAACTGGAATGCCCGAGCCTGCGATGACGCGGCTGAATTCCTGCACGATGATGTTTCTGATCTGAAAGCTGATCTCGTCCATGGTGAATTCACCATCGGTGCCTACGATCTCTACTAGGAATTTCGCCGGGTCCTTGACCCGCACTGTATAGGTGCCGAAGGCCCGGATGCGTGTTGGTCCAAACTCGGGATCGCGCAGCATGATCGGGTTCTTGGTGCCCCATTTCAGGTCATTGAACCGGGTCGTGTTAACGAAGTAAATTTCAGACTTGAACGGAGACTGAAAGCCGTGATCCCAATGCTGCAGCGTCGTCATGATCGGCATGTTGTTTGTCTCAAGCATGTAGAGACCTGGGGTGAAAACATCTGCCAACTGCCCCTCATGCACAAAGACCGCCGCTTGACCTTCGCGCACGGTCAGCTTGGCGCCGTATTTGATCTCGTGTCCTTCACGCTCGAACCGCCAGACCATGGTGTCGCGCGTATCGTCGACCCAGTGGATGACATCTATGAATTCACCGGTCAGAAAATCAAAAATTCCCATTGGATTTCTCCTGTCTTCGGGGTCAGAGCGACTGCCCCATCAATTCGCGTGCAATGATACGGACCACTGGCCGCGCTTCGTCAGCTGTCATGCCTGGCTTGAGGCGTGGGTCGTATAGAATGGTTAGTAGTTTTTCATCATGGCTTGTGAGCAGGGCGAACTCGTCGTCATCGTTGAAGATTGATGGCCGGGCAGACGGGCTGTCATTCGGCAGCCCCAATCCCTGAGCGATCTCTTCGTGGACGCAACTCAGGCGCACCAGATCGGGATGTTCCGCCCGGATCAGGGCAACAGCCCGGGTATATGTCTGTGGCGCGCTGTTCGACGCCGAAGCGAATACAAAGCAATAGAAAGAGCGCGGCAGTTTGTCGAAGAGGTCAAGTTGTGCCTGCCCTATGCCCGGGATCAGTTGTCGCAGCCGGGCTTGCACATAAGCGGTATCATCTTCACCCGCCACGAAGACGTGGAAATTTGCATTCCGGGTGGTGGTTGAGACCGGGTGTCCAGTGAGCCGCGACAAGCGGTTGGCGTAGGCGTCAATTCGGGCGGTCTCTTGCTGGCGGACTTCAGGTGCAACCGATGGACCAAACTCGGGCTTTATGCGAACCGGCGACGACCAGCGACTAAGCTGTCGGCTGGTGCGACTGCTGCCGCTGGCAACGGCTTGCCCCGGATATTCATTATAAAACGCTATGGTCTCAAAGTTCCGAGCCAGATCATCGGCATCATAGGGCGTATCAGGGCCACCGCCATCGGTTCTCAGCAACCCGCGCGTCAGCAAGTTGTTTTGTACGCTTTCATAGTATCGCGCGAGATCAAGGCTCGCTGGTGAGGGCGCTTGATATGCATTGCTCAGGCCTTGCGGCTGGGCAGGTTGAGGTTCAGGAGCGATCGTCGTCGTCAATGCCTCATCGCAGCCAGCAAATGCCAGCAGCGACAAGCCCAATACTGCAATCTTAGCGCGATGAAATGGCCGCACGCCCGCTGTTTCCATTATCCGGGAACAGCCGTTCCGGCATTGTCGCCGATCCCGTCCTGTCGCGCCTTGGCCGATGCGAGTGTGTCGCGCAGCTCGGCTTCCATCTTCTTAAGCTCTTCCTCTGCGGCGGCACGCTTGGCTTTGCCTTCGTCGGCAATGGCGAGGCTTTCATTAATGGTGCCGATCAGATCTGCGTTGGCTTGTTTGACGGCTTCGATGTCAAAGACACCGCGTTCCATCTCTTCGCGGATCATCTTATTGGATTCGCGCAAGTTGGCGGCGTTCGAGGTCAGCAATTCATTGGTCAGATCATTGGCATCACGTACGGCAGCGGCGGCCTCGGCACTGCGCTGTATGGTGACAGCTTGTGCCAGCTGGGTTTCCCAGAGCGGTACTGTGTTGACGAGGGTCGAGTTGATCTTGGTCACCAGCGACTTGTCATTTTCCTGCACCAGACGGATGGAGGGCAGCGATTGCATCGTCACCTGACGGGTAAGCTTCAGGTCGTGGACCCGGCGTTCCAGATCATCGCGCGCGGCACGCAAGTCGCGCAATTCCTGCGCTTTCATCACCTGTTGGTCTTCGGGCGCGGCCTGAACTTCGGCCTCTTTTTCAGGAATGTCGTGGCTGTCCAGTTCGGTCAGCTTCTCCTCTCCCGCTGCGATGTACAGTGCGAGTTCGTCGTAGAACTCCAGCGTTTTTTCGTACAGCAGATCCAAAGACTTGATATCTTTCAGCAGTGTATGCTCATGCCCCAGAAGATCATCAGTGATCCGGTCGATCTGGCTTTGAACGTCTTCATACTGCGCTGTGAACTTGGCAAAGGGTGCAGCGCGGCCCAGCAGTTTTTCCCACCAACTACGTTCGCGACGCACATCCAGTTCGCTGACTGAAAACCCCCGGATCGTTGTTACGATATTGCGAAGGCTGTCACCCGCCGGGCCCACATCCTTGTTGCGCACGTCGGCCAGCATGGCCTGGCTGATCTCTTGCAATTCCGCCTGTGCGGATGATCCGAATGAGACGATCGAGTTTGTGTCGCCCATGTCGATCTCGCCCATCCGCTTGCGGATCTCGGCACCAACCGGTTCGTCGGCCTCTTCCAGCGGGACAATCTCGGCCTGCGGCTCGGGGAGAGCGACGGCGGTGACTTCCTGCACCAGCGTTTCAGCCTCGACTGCCTTGTTCTTGATCTCATCGGACATGGGGTAATCCTCGCTTACATAAAAGCCGGTCAGTCCAACCGGACGCCTTCGCGCTGCAGCCTGTCGCGCAGCACATCAATTTCAACCGTCAGATCACTGCGGTCATCCAATAGCATCTTTCGCGTCCGCGCCGCGAAATTCTGTTCAAGATCGTCCAGCAAAGCCGAATAGTCCGCCAACGCCTGCGCATCACGCGTCCGTGCATAGACGTCCGAAAACTTCACCGTCGCATCGCGCGCGCCCTGCAAATAAACCGTCAGGTATTTTCGGGCACCAGCCAGATCGCGCGGGTCTTCCTCGACCGTGCGAAACAGATCGCGGGCTGTATCCTGAAAGCGTTCGACCCGCGCTTCGATCCGGCGGTCACCTGCGCGTTTTATTGCATCTGTCATTTGGGTCAGATGGGTTTCGGCGTCCTCGACCACGCGTGCGACACGGTCCTGCTGGAAGGTGTCGACACCCTCCATTCCTTTGTCCTTCATTGGGTCGAGGCCGAAGGAAGCCGAATGTAGAACCGTTGCAGCGGCGCCAAACAGGATGGGGGCCAGCAGGCTTACCTGTGATGCTGTTTCGGCGTCCAGAAATTCGGTCCGGTATGAGGCTAGCGCCGCCCCCAAACCGGTCAGAACGCTGGAAAACATCTTGCGGGGAAACGCAGGTCTGCGTGCGGTGCGGCGGGCGTTGTAAGCGGATTCGGCCCTTAAACCTTCGCGCAGCAGAAACGCGGCAGCGGTCAGTAGCCCTGCCGCAACCAGGCCGATGGTCATTCCGATCGCGCCATCGTTCAGAGACAGAAACACCAGTGGTATCGCCGGGACAAACAGGATGTTCGCGCGTGCACCTGCCGGTTCGACACGGGCACCATCGAATTGGCCACGCGATGGCTGATCCTGCGAGGAAACATCGCCTTCTGGGCTGAATTTGCCGCCGTACCGTTTGGCCATTTCGCTACAGGCCCCCCAACAGACCGGTGCAGACGCCGAACAACAGCACCAACAGGGCCGCATAGGCCAATTTTTGTACTCCGGTCCCGGACATAGCGCCCCCCAACTGTGACCATCAGGGAAAATTTAGGCGATACGAGGGCTTGGCGCTAGGGGGAAGGTTGAATAACCCGCGTCACTTGCGAGGTTTCTTGCCGATTGCTGGTCTTTTGCGCTGCGGTCGAGCAGGGCGTTTGGCCGGGGGTATTCCGCTATCCTCAGCATCCAGCCCCAGTTGGTCGCGCATGACACGGCGGCGGATTTCTTCAACCTCGCCGGGTTTCAGGTTGCCCAGTTGGAATGGGCCGTAAGAAACCCGCAAAAGCCTGTTCACCACATAACCGATATCTTCGATAGCGCGGCGGATTTCGCGATTCTTGCCTTCGCGCAGGCCGATGGTCAGCCAAGCGTTCGCGCCCTGTTGACGGTCCAGTGTCACGGTCATGGGTTGAAACCGCTCACCATCGATTACCAGGCCTTTGCGCAGCGGTTCGAAATCCTCGTCTTTGGGGCGTCCATTTACCCGCACCCGGTATTTGCGTAGCCATCCAGTTGAGGGCAGTTCCAGCTTGCGCTTGATGCCGCCATCATTAGTCAGCAGCAGCAATCCTTCCGAGTTCAGATCGAGTCGCCCGACGCTCATGACCCGGGGCATATCCTCGGGCAGGTCGTCAAAAATCGTCTTGCGGCCTTTTTCGTCACGCGCCGTCGTCACCAGTCCCGGTGGCTTGTGATAGAGCCACAGGCGTGATGGCTCGGGCTCGGATACTGGTTTACCATCGACGGTAATCCTGTCCTTGGCGGTTACGTTCAGCGCAGGGCTGTTGATCGCCTTGCCATTCACGGTCACACGTCCGGCTTCGATCATGCGTTCAGCTTCGCGGCGCGAGGCGACACCGGCGCGGGCCAGCACTTTGGCGATCCGGTCGCCGGGAGGAGGGGTATTGGTCATCCTCCGGCCATAACCCATCCCGGCGGCTTGCGAAAGACGGGTTTCTGAGGCAGTCAGAGGCATGAAGTTCAGATCCCACATGAAACAGGCGCTGGAACAGGCACAGGCGGCAGCAGACCGAGGTGAAGTGCCGGTCGGCGCGGTGATCGTCGCGCCCGACGGGCAGGTGGTGGCCGCAGATGGGAACCGCACCCGCGAGTTGAATGACCCCACTGCCCATGCTGAGATTCTGGCTCTGCGCGCCGCATGTGCCGCGGCCGGGTCCGAGCGTTTACCCGATCATGACCTTTACGTAACCCTTGAGCCTTGTGCCATGTGCGCCGCAGCGCTGGCCGCAGCACGCATCCGGCGCATCTACTACGGCGCTTCCGATCCGAAATCTGGCGGTGTCGCGCATGGCGCGCGGGTGTTTTCGCACCCACAGGCCCACCATCGACCCGAAGTCTATGACGGCATTGCCGCCGAAGAGGCTGCCGCGCTGCTGAAACGCTTCTTCGCGACGCAGCGCGGTTAAGTTTTTACGACCATCTCACGTGGGATATCAGCCAGGGGCTTGCCCCCATCTGACGTCACCACAAAGCTTTCGGTAATCGCCAGTCCCCAGTCTGGGGTCCAGAGGCCGGGCATTAGGTGAAAGGTCATATTCTCTTGCAATTCCGTCGTGTCACCGGGTCGCAGGCTCATGGTGCGCTCGCCCCAGTCGGGCGGATAGCTGAGCCCGATGGGATAGCCGGTGCGGTTGGCTTTGACATACCCCGCGCGGGCGAAACTGTCATAGACACAAGCCGCGACCTCTTCGCAGGTGATGCCAGGGCGTGCGGCGGTCATTGTGTCGTCGATAGCGGTTAGAACGGCGGCTTCGGCCCGGCGGATATCATCCGGGGGATCACCCAGAAACAGGCTGCGACTGGCGGGGCAGTGATAGCGTCGATAGCAGCCGGAGATTTCGAAATAGGTCGCCTCATCCCGCGCCAGAGGTCGGTCGTTCCAAGTAATGTGCGAGGCAGAAGCCTCACGACCGGAGGGTGCAATCGGCACGATAGCAGGGTAATCTCCGGCTAGGCCGGGCAGTCCGGCGATGCCTGCCGCCTGCACTTCGGCGACAAGTTGGTTTTTGGGCAATCCTTCGCGATATGCGTCACGCAGAACTCCGTGCATATGTGCGGTCAGCTGACCCGCCTTGCGCATCATTGCGATCTCGGCATCGCTTTTTACGGCGCGCTTCCAATTCACAAGCCCTGTGGCGTCAATCAATGCACCGAAGGCGCGTTCGAGGATACGGTGGCTGGCGGCTGAGTAGTAATAGTTATCCATCTCTACGCCGATACCAGCGGTCCAGCCGCGATCCCGCAACGCAAGGACAAGGGCGTCGACCGGGTGGTGCTCCGGGTGTTGAACATGCTCTTCGGGCCAGTCCAGCAGGTCCTCGGGGTCCAGCCAGGTGGTCTGCGCAGCCCCCGCCTTGTCCTGCGTTCTGCCCCACCAAAGGGGCGATCCGCTAGCGGGCAGGATGACCATCTGCGGTACGTAAAAGCTCCAACCGTCATAACCGGTGAGCCACGCCATGTTCGATGGGTCCGTGATCAACAAGGTCTCGATACCCTGTTGATCCATCGCAGAACGGGTCTTGTGAATGCGGTCAGCGTATTCCTGCGCGCTGAAATCCGACGCGGGCATCAGAGAGAAATCGCCTGCATGACCTCGGGCTCGATTACATCGACACCGGGCAACCCGTCAGCCAGTTCCTGAGCCGATTGTGCAAGGATCGGAAAGGTCTTGTAATGGCACGGGATCACTGTCTTGAAATTGAAATACCGCTTGGCAGCATAGGCAGTGCCCTTCATGTCCATGGTAAAGTGGCCACCTGCCGAAAGGATGCCGATATCGGGTTTATAATAATCACCCATCCACTCCATGTCGGCCATAATGTCGGTATCGCCAGAGAAATAGAGCATACGGTCCTCGGACGCGATCATATAGCCGACTTCGGTTCCACCCGTACGCAGACCATCAGGTGTCGAGAAGGTCGAGCTGTGCGAGGCAGGCACCATCGTTAATTTGACACCGTTTAGGTCAACCGTGCCACCTTTGTTGAATCCGACCGTTTCAATGCCTTCAGCCTCGGCCCAGTAGCCCATCAGGTCGTATTGCCCGACCACGGGCACGTTTAGATGTTTGGCCAGCGGCAGCACATCGACGACATGATCGAAATGAGTATGAGTCAGCAGGATATGCGTCGCGCCCGCAACGGCTGCGTCATGCTGATCTTCGGGCAAAGACGGGTTGCCCGTCAGCCAGGGATCGATCAATAGAACTTGTCCTGCTGTTTCGATGCGAAAGCTGCCATGTCCCAGCCAAATGATATCCATAGAGAATCCTCCCATTTTCCGCTTGGAGTTAGCCTAGCATCGGCTATGTAAAAATCTATGGATTGGACGCAGTATGTTGATGGATATTGTGAGCGGCTCTCGCCCGCGTATTGGGCCGAGCCGATAAACGCGATTACCAATGCGGCCTTTCTTATTGCTGCATTTGTGATGTGGCAAAGGGCGCGCGGGCAGGGCGCACCTTTGGCGATGGCTTTGGTTGTCATATTGGCGATGATCGGAATTGGCAGCTATCTGTTCCATACATATGCGCAGGTTTGGGCGGCGATCTTGGATGTGACGCCAATTCTGCTGTACATCCTCGTTTACATCTACGCAGTGAATCGCGATGTCTGGCGGCTGAGCAACAGATACGCGCTGGGTTTGACCGCGCTATTCTTTCCATACGTGGCGCTGACGATCCCGCTATTCCAGTTGGTGCCTGGCCTTGGTGGCTCGGCGGCATACGCCCCAGTTCCTCTATTGATTCTGATTTATGCGGTCCTGTTGCGCCGGAAAGCCCCGGACACTGCGCGTGGGCTGACAATAGGAGCAACTGTCCTGATCACCTCGATCACCTTTCGATCACTGGACACTCCAATTTGCGGGTATCTGCCAACGGGGACGCATTTTATGTGGCACATTCTGAATGCAGTTATGTTGGGCTGGATGATTGAGGTTTATCTGCGGGCGATCCGAAATCCACCTGCCGGAGCTGCGGTGGCTGCAGGATCAGGACATTGATCAGAACCACCGAAGCATCATCCTGATTGGTTAATCCCTGAACGCAGCAGCCAAAGCCTCGGGCAGATCAAATTCAGCCAATACGCGCGCGCGGCCTTCGGCTGACATCTTGAAAGCCGTTTTTTCAACAATGCGCTGGATTTTTTCGGCGGAGTGCTTGGCGGCAAAAGGTTCAAAGTACCATTTCAGAAAAACGAAACAGATCACGTCCTCAAGCGCCTGTACTTCGGCATTGCGCTTGATCCCCTGTTTGCGCAGCATTTGCCCGACGGCTTCTATATCGTCCGCACCATATTCAGCCTGTTCCATGAATCCTTGCACAACGTCAGCGTGATATACGCCTTGCGCCTTCCTCCAGGCCAGATACCCTGCACGTCCTTCGGGGTATTCAGTGCGCTTTAGCTTCCAGCGTTCGACATGCTGACCACGTGCGGCGATCTGTAAAGCATCCGACGCATCGGGAAATAGCCGATCCAGCTCTGCGCTCATGCGTTGGCCATAAAGCAGCTCGACCGGCTGGCCGTCCTCCATATTAGGGTCTTGCGCATTTGCTGCGTCAATTGCGTCCAGAACGGTTTGCTTGCGTGTGCTCATTCTCTGCTCCGTTAGCTCGCCTGAACTGCACCTGACGGGTGGTTCGGCGTTTGGTCCAAGACCATGCTAACGAGTTGTTGGAATGGGTGCAGCAGTCAATTGTAAAAAGCGCCGGATCGGGAGGGGGCATACCGATCCGGCGCGCAGGTCAGGGTTATTTGCCTGCCTGGGTGTGGTCCCTCGTCACGGGCTCCGAAACAGGCGCGGGGAAGCTAAGGTTTCGGGTCAGATTGTTCATATCGATACCCAAAGCCAGGGCGGGCGAGGTCAGAACCAGAGCGGACAATATGAAGGCGGGAAGAAGGGTTTTCATGAGGTGTCTCCGATTTCTCGTTGCGTCACGATATTGAGGTGAACTGTTCGGTTCATTTTTTCAATGGCAAAACTGAACTAATCGGTTTACTTATTTGCATATCAGCCATTCAAATATGCATGGCAGCTGGCGATATTGGGTTTGAATCCGCGTCTGCCGCCTGTCGCTCTTGCGAGTGTTGCGGCAGGCAGGTAAACGCCCCCTAACGTAGATGAGGGTTTCCGATGTCGATTGACCAAAGCACCGCCGCCAAGGTGGCCAAACTGGCCCGGATCAAGGTCGAGGATGATGCGCTGCCTGCGCTGGCGTCCGAGTTCAACAATATCCTCGGGTTTATCGAGCAACTGAACGAAGTGGATGTCGAAGGCGTCGAGCCGATGGTCTCGGTCGAGCCGATGCGCCTGAAGCGTCGTCAGGACGTGGTCACCGATGGAAACCAGCAGGACAAGGTCCTATCCAACGCCCCCGATGCGCGCGAAGGGTTCTTCGCTGTTCCAAAAGTTGTGGAGTAAGTCATGAGCGAACTGAACAAATTGGGCCTGGCCGAGGCCCGCGACGCGCTGCGTACCAAAGAAGTGACCTCGGTCGAACTGACCGAGGCCTGCCTGAAGGCCATTGACGAAGCAGACGCGCTGAACGCGTTTGTCCACAAGACGCCCGAGATCGCGTTGGAGCGCGCCAAGGCGGCGGATGAGCGGATCAAAGGCGGCGACGCGCCTTCGATGTGCGGCCTGCCCATCGGTATCAAGGACCTGTTTTGCACTAAGGGCGTGCCCTCGCAAGCGGCCTCGAAAATTCTCGAGGGGTTCAAGCCCGAATACGAATCCACCGTGTCGCAACAATTGGCGGATGCTGGTGCTGTGATGCTGGGCAAGCTGAACATGGACGAGTTCGCGATGGGTTCGTCTAATGAAACATCCGTTTACGGCAATGCGGTCAGCCCGTGGCGGCGCGGCAATGACGATGCACAGCTGACACCCGGCGGCTCGTCCGGTGGCTCAGCCTCGGCTGTCTCGGCTGACCTGTGTCTGGCCGCGACCGGTACCGATACCGGCGGTTCGATCCGCCAGCCTGCTGCTTTTGTCGGTATCACCGGCATCAAGCCAACCTATGGTCGTTGCTCGCGCTGGGGCATTGTGGCCTTCGCCTCTTCTCTGGATCAGGCCGGTCCGATGACCAAGAACGTCCGTGACGCAGCGATCATGCTGGAAACCATGTGCGGTCATGACCCCAAGGATTCCACCAGCGCCGAGCTGGCCGTGCCGAATTTTGAGGCAATGCTGACCGGCGATATCAAAGGTAAGAAAATTGGTATCCCCAAGGAATACCGCATGGACGGCATGCCCGCCGAGATCGAAAAGCTCTGGACTGATGGCGCTGCGATGCTGAAAGACGCAGGCGCCGAGATCGTCGATATCTCGCTGCCGCATACCAAATATGCGCTGCCTGCCTATTACGTGATTGCTCCTGCCGAGGCGTCGTCGAACCTCGCCCGCTATGACGGTGTCCGTTATGGCCGCCGTGCACAGCTGGCTCAGGGCGATGGCATCACCGAGATGTACGAAAAGACCCGCGCCGAAGGCTTCGGCCATGAGGTCCAGCGCCGGGTGATGATCGGCACCTACGTGCTGTCTGCAGGCTTCTATGACGCCTACTACAACCGCGCCCGCAAGGTCCGCACCCTGATCAAGAAGGACTTCGAAGATGTCTTTGCCGCAGGCGTTGATGCGATCCTGACCCCGGCAACGCCGTCGGCCTCGTTCGGTCTGGGCGAGATGACCGAGGCTGATCCTGTTCAGATGTACCTGAACGATGTGTTCACCGTGACAGTGAATCTCGCTGGCCTGCCCGGTATTTCGGTGCCTGCTGGTCTGGACAAACAGGGCCTTCCGTTGGGTCTGCAGCTGATCGGCCGTCCGTGGGAGGAAGGCGATCTGCTCAACACCGCCTACGCGCTAGAGAGCGCGGCTGGGTTTGTGGCCAAGCCCGGAAAATGGTGGTAATCCTCAAACCTGACACGGCAATAAAGAACCGGAGCAGCCAAATGCGCAAATTGCTTCTGATCCCGGCCCTTGGGCTGATCGCGGCATGTGATACCGTTACCCCTGTTTCGGGTACCGGTTTCAATACGCCGGAATATCAGGCGCAGCGCGAGGCCGAACTGGCCGGGCAGGGTCTGGCCGGTAATCCGCTTGCGCCACCCGAGGCGGTTTCCGAACAGCCGCTCTCGGCGCAGGGGGCTGTTGGTGCCGTACCAACAGGCGACGCCTCTGACATCGCCAACCAGACGGCCATTGCCTTGGCGAATACGTCGGGTCAAGAGACGCGCGTCGCGCCTCTGACTGCAACAAACAACCCAAGTATCTCTGATGAGCAGGATTTTGAGGCTGTCTCGAACCGTCGCAGTATCGATGCCGACGCCGCTCGTATCGAACAGAATCGGCAGTCTTACGAGGTCGTCGCCCCTACTGCCGTGCCCGAGCGCGGCTCTGACGGGCAACCCAATATCGTGCAATACGCCCTGAGCACTTCGAACCCCATCGGTACCCAGTTGTACAGCCGAGCCGGATTTAACCTGCAGGCCAAGGCACAGCGCAACTGCGCTCAGTTCGCCTCTCCTGATCAGGCGCAGATTGAGTTTCTGTCGAATGGAGGCCCCCAGCGTGACCGCAAAGGGCTGGATCCGGATGGCGACGGTTACGCCTGCGGCTGGGACCCCAGCCCGTTCCGCAGTGCCGTCAACAACTAAGCTCTCCCCCATCTGGCACCCATCGCCCAATTTCGGCCCCCGTCGGGATGGGCTGTCACCCAAGCTGATCGTGCTGCACTACACCGCAATGGAGAGCGCTGCTGCCGCGCTTGAACGTCTCTGCGATCCGGGTCCCGAGGTCTCCGCCCACTACCTGATCGGTCGTGACGGTGCGCTCTGGCAGCTTGTCCGAGAGGAAGATCGCGCTTGGCACGCCGGGGCAGGGGAGTGGCAAGGGCAAGCCGACATAAACTCCCGCTCGATCGGGATCGAGCTGGACAATGGCGGAGATCACCCGTTTGCCGAACCCCAAATGCGTGTATTGGAACAGCTTTTGCCCGAACTCATGCAGCGTTGGACCATCGCGCCAGAGGGTGTGATCGGGCATTCCGACATGGCACCGGGCCGCAAGTCCGACCCCGGCCCTCGGTTCGACTGGCAAAGGCTGGAACACCAGCGCCTTGCCGCTCGGCGTGGTACTGCCCTCGAACCGAACGTCAACTTCCGCGAGCTGGCGCAGAACCGGGGCTACACAGCGACAAGCGACGAGAAGACGCTCCTAAATTCCACACGCCTGCGCTATCGCCCGTGGGCCTCAGGCCCCTTGCACCTCGATGATCTCATAGCCCTCTGTCCGCTCCCAAAATCGACCTGATCCGCCCTTCATCTGGCCAAAAATGTCTCGGGGATGAATTGGCCGTAGGCCAAGAAGGGGCTGGCCCCTTCGCCACCCCAACCCCTCTTGACGCCATCACGCACAGAGCCTACCCAACCCACGCGCGGAGGGCCGGATGGCCGCTGGGGTCGTTAGGCCCGAGAGGAAAGTCCGGACTCCACAAGGCAACGGTGCCGGGTAACTCCCGGGCGGGGAAACCCGACGGAAAGCGCCACAGAAATCAGACCGCCACACATGTGTGGCAAGGGTGAAACGGTGGGGTAAGAGCCCACCGCGCCGCTGGCAACAGTGGCGGCACGGCAAGCCCCACCGGGAGCAATGCCGAATAGGGTCCCCGCGCGGGCCGGTCGGTGCAAACCGATACCGCCGCTAGGCACGCCTTGGCCGAGAGGGACCGGGTTGGCAGCTCGAGCCGCGCAGCAATGCACGGCCTAGAGGAATGGTCATCGAAGGGGGCAACCCTGGAACAGGATCCGGCTTACAGGCCCTCCGCGCATCTCCTGTTACCCGCCCGGAGGTGTGTAGGTGCCGCCAAGTGCTGCAGCTTTTTCGGCGACGGCAACAAATTCCTGCGCCGACCATGCGCGAACGGTCTCGATCCTCGAAACCGCACCCGTGCCCGCGACGGCCATGCCAATTGCCACAGCATCACTGCCTTCAGGCAGTTCGCTGATAACGACGACATCATTGCCTCCGGTGGTTATATAAAATGAGATCAGTCTACCGCCTGCTTTCTCAAGCAAGGCCTTGACGGGACCGGTGCGATCTTCCGGTTTTGCCAACATTCCTTTGACCCCATCTTGCGAATAAGAAGCATAGGTAATGAAAACAGGCATATTTCTCTCCCTTGGTTGCAGTTTATTCGGAGCGCTAAAAGCGGCCGACTCCCTGGCCGTGTCGCGTGCAGGATTGCGCGCAAACCGGAAAAGACCCGGCCAAATAGACAGCCGGGCGTTGCTATAGTTGTGAGCGGTGTTGTCTGCCGGAATTTACATCCGGCCCGGTATTACCTAAGTCCGCAAAACGGGCTTCGGAGGTTCCGGCGACACTATCACAGAATCGTGAGCGTTCCAAATCGACTGCTCTTGAAGCCATGTCAGGAATTGTTCCCCCAACGCGGCGAATCCGGTTGACTTGGGCGCATGAGCGGTTAAAAGCGCACGCTCATAAGGATTCAACCGAAAGGCCCCTGCCTTTTCGGACGCAGGAGATAACCATGGCGAAGCCGACGACAATCAAGATCCGTCTGAACTCGACCGCGGGCACGGGCCACTTCTACGTGACCAAGAAGAACGCGCGCACCATGACCGAGAAAATGACCATTCGTAAATACGATCCGGTCGCTCGGAAGCATGTCGAGTACAAAGAAGGCAAGATCAAGTAATCTGCCCTCTGACATACTTTTTGAAGAAGGACTCTGCCATGCAGGGTCCTTTTTTGTATTGTTTTGGGGTATCTCTTGGTCGGCCTAAACCAAGCGGGGGCGTTGCAGGGGCGCATCAGAGGTTTGGGTGTTCTGAATCTCAGCGGCTTGCTTTTTCTAATCCCCTGCCGCTACGCTTCAGCAACCCTTTCCAAAATGTTGACCGCCATGAAAAAAATCTTGTTGCCCGCTCTTGCTGTTCTGACATTGTCAGCCTGCGAAGACCCCTTTAACCGCGAAGGTGTTGGTTTCACCGGGATTGATGGTGAACCGCGCACAGTGTCGGATGTAAAAGGCGCCGTAGCCTTTTTGCCGCCAGAAACCAACATCCCGGCGGAACTGGCCAAGCTGCCAACGGTCCAGGTTACATCGGACAAAGCCGAGCTTGAAAAGATCGCGGGTGTCGCAATCGATAATGGCGGTCGCTCAGATGCGAATTCAGTTCAGCTCACTGGCAGTGATACCAATCTGTACCTGAGCAATGTCAGTGTAAACGGTCAGTTGTTCGGCGTCCTGCGTACGGAAAACAACTCCACCAAAGTTGATACATCGGTGGGCTCGGCCTTTGGCGCTCAAACAGAACGCTTTACCGGATGCTTGCCCGCGGGTGATGTATACCGCAAAGGTTCGTCCGAGCGCAGTTCGGGTTTTGCAGTGCCACTGAACTGCCGTTAATTTAGCTTACACAATCTAAGTAAAAGCCCCCGCCATTGGCGGGGGCTTTCTAGTTTCAGAGTTTCTGCAAGTCTTACGAGGCGCTGAACAAGGGCCCAAACCCAGCAGCGGTCATTCAATCCATATGACACACCGGACGATGATCACGCGAGTTCAGAGGCCCCCGCCATCCGTAGGCATCCAAGCAAGCGCTATGCGTGTTCTCTATTTCGCCTCACCGCCAAAGAATAATCAGTGGTGAAACTCAGCCCCGATCAGCAGAACTGTTTAACCTCAACTGATAGGAAGCCACGTTCATTGCTCTACCAATGCCTGCCCATTCTCGTCAAAGAAATGAAGTTTGTCGGTGGGGAAATGCAGGCCGATCTTTGCCCCAGGCTTTAGAGCGGTGTCCCCATTCAGGCGCACGGTAACCTTCTCTTCGGCGCCGCAATCCACAATCAGAAAGGTATCTGCCCCCAGATACTCAATCACCTCGATGATGCCATCACATTGCCCATCGCCCGATGATACAACATCGATGTGTTCGGGGCGAATGCCGAGTTTGCTTGCTACACCCGAGCGTGCAAAGCCGCCGCCTCTGCCATGTTCCAGAGTGTAGCCATCATTCTGAGTCGTGCACGGCAATATGTTCATTTTGGGGCTGCCAATGAACTGTGCGACAAACAGGTTGGCAGGGCGTTCGTAAAGTTCGCGGGGTGTGCCGACTTGCGCGATCTTGCCGTACTCAAGCACGACGATGCGGTCGGCCAATGTCATCGCTTCAACCTGATCGTGCGTCACGTAGATCATTGTGCGCTTTAGGTTCTGATGAAGTTTCGCGATTTCGTAACGCATTTCGACACGAAGCGCTGCATCAAGATTCGAGAGCGGTTCATCGAACAGAAACGCCGTCGGGTCGCGCACGATAGAACGACCAATTGCAACGCGCTGCCGCTGTCCACCGGACAGGTCCTTGGGGCGACGTTCCAGAAAAGGTCCCAGCTTGAGAACCTCGGCGGCTTTATTGACCTGCTCTGCTATCTCGGCCTTCGGAACACCCGCGACCTTAAGTGAGAACCCCATATTTTCGGCGACTGTCAAGTGGGGATAAAGCGCATAGGACTGGAACACCATCGTCAGACCCCGCTTGGAGGGTGGGTGATCCGTGACATCATTGCCGTTGATTAGTAGCGATCCGCGCGAGATATCTTCAAGCCCACCGATCATGCGAAGCAGGGTGGATTTTCCACAGCCCGATGGACCGACGAAGACGATGAATTCACCTTCATCAATCATTAGGTCAACGCCTTTGATGACCTGGGCCGAGCCAAACCACTTTTCGACGGATTTTAGTTCGATGCTGCCCATTAGTTCCTCCCTGCCCAATGCAGCCAAACTGCGGCTGTCCAGGTGAATGAATTCCCTCCGGCAGGGCTGCCGGTCAGTGGATCGTAGTATTCAGCGAAGCCGTTCGTTGCGATCAGCTGCGACGTTTTCTGGCGCAGTGCCTCGGCTTCTTCCAGGTGCCCCATATCCGCCAATCCAAACCCGATCAGCATATTCATGAACCCCCAAGTGGGACCCCTCCAGTACCTGCGTTGGTCGAAGTTGGGCATCGCGGGGTCATAGCTGGGAACTGGAAAGGGTACTTTTGCAAGCGTCGCCTGCAGGCGCTCCAGCATGTGCTGTGAATCAAGCCCCCCAAACCAGCAAAGATACGACGCGTTAGAGATGCTTCCGGCCCAATCACCAGTCAGCGCATCACGCGAGTCGAACGAGCTCAGCGTTTCGTTCCACAAAGATCGCGCGCCCGCTTCGAGCCTTTGAATGTCGCTACTTAGTCCATCCGCATCAATTCCAAGCCTTTCGCTGATCTCCTGCAGATCGCGTGCGGCGCGCAGAGCGATAAATGTCATCGTCGGATCTGCGACTCGGAAGGGATTCAGGCTCAGCAACTTCTGTTGATCCCAGTCGGCCTGGCAGCCGATCTGAACCAATTTGATATAGCGGTCATAGTCGTATTTGGTCGGTCGGTCTGCACTGTTGACGTGGCTTGTGTCACGACGCTGGTAGTCTCCGACACCTGTGGGATCTACGCCCTCCATTGCTTTGTCCCAGTCCGGTGCATTGTCGCGACCAGCTTCCCACGGATGCGTGGTGCAGACCGCGCCGTGTTCGTCGAGTCGCCATTTCATGATCCAGCGATGCCACGCCAGCAGAGATGGGAAGAGCGCGCGAACGCGGTCCGCGCCTGCATCGCCATCTTTTTCCCAGATCTTCCGCGCCACAGTTGCAGCCACCGGGGGCTGAATGATGCCTGAGGACGGGATCGGCCCGTGGCCACCCCAGACATCCGGGCCGGGGTAATATCCGTCATCCTGTTTGTGGAACAGGATATGCGGCACCATTCCATCATCCCACTGGCCCGAGAACAGTGTTTCAAGTTCCACCCATGCTCGATCAATGTCGAACTCGGCAAAACCAAGCGCCGCAATCGCGCTGTCCCAATTCCATTGATAGGGGTAAAGCCCTTCGGTCGGGATGGTGTAGCCGCCGCGATCATTGGCAACCAGAATGTTGCGCGCCTCGCGGTCGGGGTTTGTATGTTGGTTCATCTCAGTCATCCTTTGACGGACCCCGCAGTCAGGCCCTTAGTCATGAAACGTTCAAGTCCCAGGAACAGCGCCATGATCGGAACGGTGGCGATCACCGCACCGGCCATCAGATGCTGTCGGGGAATTTCCGAGGAGTTCAGCATCGTGACGCCTCGGGTCAGGGTAAATTTCGAAGGGTCGTCCAGCAGCATGAAGGCCAGCAGGAACTCGTTCCAAGCGATCATGAAGACGTAGAGCGAGACCGACGCCAGCGCAGGCAGGCTAAGCGGCAGCGTAATCTTCCAAATCACTGCCAGCCGCGAAAGCCCATCCATGAGACCGGCCTCTTCCACCTCAGTCGGCAAGCCACGGAAATAACCTTGCAGCATGTACAGCGCGACAGGGATCGTCGTGACCGGGTAGATCATCACGATGCCAAGTATCGAGTTGCGCAAGCCGGTCAGCGAGAACGCGATATAGATCGGCAGCGCCAGGACGATCATCGGCACCATGTAGATCAGCAGGATCGAGCGTGAGAACGCCTTTTGCCCCGAGAAACGGAACCGCGCCACCGCATAGGCTCCGGGGACGCTGAACAGCAGGGTGATAAAGACCGTCAGGACCGAGACGTAGAGCGAGGTCCAAAGATAGGTGCCGAAGTTGAAATCGCGAAACAGTTCGGTATAGCTGCGAAACAGCGCGGTGCCTTGTGATAGATCTACCGAGAAATCCAGCGGGTTCTGCAACAGGGCCTGTTGCGACTTCAGGCTGGTCATCACCATCACATAGAACGGGATGATCACGATCGCCGTGAAGAAGATATAGCCAAAGCCCGTGCAGAACCGGATCACGGCCTCTTCGTACTCGTGGCGGGTGAGCTCGCCGAACGGTGTCTCTTTCAGGATTGCGGCAACGGATAGGTGCATCACGACTGCCATCGCTACCACGGTGACCAGTATTGCCTGCAGGGATGTGTCAGAGCCGATCAGGACAGGCCCGACTCCGGTCTGGCAAGACAGGCCTAACAAGGCGGAAACACCCAGTCGGGCCGGTGCGCGTTGCGCCGGGAAGCGGACATACACCAGACCGGCAACAGCCCCCCATATCAAGCAGAGCAAGACCTGTGGCCGGAACGCAGCCCCGGTCGAGAATGACATGGTGATGGCGACTGTTGTGGCGATCACCACCAGCCAGAGCGCGCCTAGAATCGGGGCGGTTATATACCCTTTGCGCATCACAAACCCTCCTCACGGCTGATGAAGCGGAAGAAGACGAAGCTGAAGGCAATCAGGCACATCAGGATCACAACGGCCACCGCTGCGCCTGCGCCGATGTTCGAAACCGCAAAGGCCTGTTCATAGACATTTACAGTCAGAGTACGGGTGCCGGCATTGCCGCCGGTCAGCAGGAAGATGTCGTCGAACTTGTTGAACGTCCAAATGAAACGCAGCAGGAACAGTACCGACAGGATGCCCAGCAGTTGCGGGATGCTCAGCAGCCAGAACTTCTGGAATGGTGAGGCTCCATCCATATCCGCTGCTTCATACATGCTAGAGTCGATGGATTGCATCCTCGCCAGAATGAACAGGAAGGACAGCGGGAAATAGCGCCAGATCTCGAACACTGTGACCATGATCAGCGCCAAAGGGCGTTCCCCGAAGAAGTTGATCGGTTCACTGCTTAGTCCCATCTGCACCAACAATGCGTTGGCAGAACCCGAGAACGGGTCGAACAAGGTGACCCATGTGAAGGCCACAGCGATGACCGGCGCCACATAGGGGAACAGATAGAGGCCGCGTATGAACCCTTGTCCTTTGAAGCTTTTGTTCAGCAACAAGGCTGCAAACAGGCCCATCACCAAAGCTCCAATGGTGCCGACCACGGTGTAGAACAACGTAACCCACAGCACGCCCCAGAACTCGTCTCCATCAAAGACACGGGCGTAGTTTTCCAGACTGAATTCAAGGTTGGTCAGGACGCTGGGTCCGCTCCCGGTCACGCCGGGCTCTGATCCTTCGAGCAGCTCTTCGAAAGCGTCCGGATCTCCGTCCAAGGTGACCGGAATACGGATGCGTTCGCGTTGACCGCCTTCCAGTGTGCCGAAATCGCAGAACAGGTCTTGCCCGTCCAGACCACAGGGACTTGCAACTTCGCGCGCCGTCACGCCGTCCGGTAGAACATCTGTCAGGGTGACGCCGACAACGGCGATGTCCTGACTTGAGTTGCGGACGCGGTATTCAATCCGCAGATCCTCGCCAGATCCGCGCAAGCTTTCACGCACCACAGGTGCAGGCGGACGAAGGTCAGACAGGGTGAAGGGCTTGAAGCTGATCCAAAAGATCGCCAGCAAGGGCAGGATCACCACAAGCGATACACTGATCACTGTCGGAGCCAGCAGCGTCCAGGCCAGACGCGCCTCGCGTTTGGCTAGCGCCCCGGTTCCGGTCGGTGGGGTGGCCGAAGACATGGGATACCTCGAAGGGTTGGGTGCAGCGGCGTAATCGCCGCTGCATGTGTCACAAGGTTACTGAACCTTCGCGAGCTCGTCGTTCATTGCGGCCACTGCAGCGGCGGCATCGATTTCATCGTCGATATATTGGCGCACGACACGGTTAATTGCCTGGCTGTTGATCATTTTGGACGCCAAAGCCAGCTGGCCTTCAGCAACGCCCCAGCGCTGCGCCACGTCCAGACCGCCGACGATCTCATCGATCATCGCCTGATCATACAGCTCGCCCAACGGGGCTTTGCGGTCCACGCCAACAGGCAGCTCTGCCCATGCTTCCGAGAACGCGGTCGGGTTGTCAGCATTACCGCGACGGACCGGGAACTTGCCCTCGGGTGCGATGGCCAGTGTTTGAGTATAGCCGTCATCCATGGCGAATTTCACGAACTCCATCGCCGCGTCGGTGTCGGCGTCGTTGGTAATGCCAAAGTAACGAACGTCACCCCAAGCCGCGCCATCTGGGTTCGATGGGCCCGAGAAGTTAGTGACGATACCAGTCTTCGAGGCCAGATCGCGTGAGGTCGGATCATCGTTGATCGTCGGCGGGGCGCTGTCGCGCAGACCGGCCAGTTCGTCAAGGATGAAGGGCGACCAGATGATCATCGCTGCTTTGCCATCAAAATACAGCTCGCGCGATTGTTTCCAGAATAGCTCACCCGGGGGCGAGGCTTTCGAGATCGCCTTGTAGAAATCCAATACCTCTATGGTCTTGGCTTCATCCAGCGGCTGGAATCCGTCCGCGCCAACAGGGGTCACGCCATTGGCGAGGAACACATGCTCCAAAACCTGACTCATGAAGTTTTCATCAACTTTGGTTGCAGCAACGAAACCGTACATCTCGGGCGGGTTGTGCAACTGCTCCAGCGCAGCAACGACGTTGGCGAATGAGTTCGGGGCCTCAAGGCCCGCTTCATCAAACAGGTCTTTGCGGTAGAGAACCATTTGGGTCCACCCATCGACCGGTACCGACGCGGTTTCGTCATTGAACGCCGCCATACCAAGCGCGCCGGGGGCGAAGGTGTCGGCGCCCAGTTCTTCGATCACTTCGGTGGCGGCTTCGGTGTCCAGAATGCCCGCTTCAGCCCATGGCAGGGCATATTGCAGCGGATGATAGACCACATCTGGCAGGTCTCCGGCGGCAAATGCTGCTGTGGCGCGTGTGCCCAGATCACTTTCGGTGACCGGGATAACCTCGACCGTGGTGCCGGTTTCAGCCTTGAACTGGTCAGCCATTTCCTGTTGCTTGGCCAGCCGCTCGGGCTGTTCTTCGGTGGTCCAGAAGCGGATCGTATCCGCCTGAGCTGACGTCGTCGCCAATACTAGCGCAAGCGATGTTCCAAGCATCATTCGCGATGCTAAAGGTGCAAGTTTCATAGTCGGTTTCCTCCCCGGTTATGATCTTTTGAAAGTTGAATTTTTCGGGCCAGTTCCTCGGCTGTAACGCTTGGTGGCCCGTCGGAACTGCGTTCGATCAGAACGGCCTCACCAATCTCACGCAGATCTGCGGGCGCTTCACCGCGAGTCTGACTGATCAGCATCGTCGCAAGGCGTTCTCCTGCCCGCTTAGAATCGACGCTGAACGTGGTTAGACCAGGGCTGACATATTGGCATTCAGGGATGCCGTCATATCCCAGAATTGATACATCTTGCCCGACCTCGAGGCCCAGTTCTGTACAGACCGAGTAACACCCCAGCGCAGCCAGATCCGTTGCAAATACTATTGCAGTAGGTGGGTGATTCAGCGTCAAAAGCGCGCGTGCCTCAACCGCACCCTCCTCGCGCGTACGAGCACCTTCCCGGATCAACTCGGGATCGGCAAGCAAGCCCGCGATCTTGAGACCTTCGAGATAACCGTCACGGCGCAGATGGCTGTAGTTGAATTTCGGATCGCTACCGACATATCCGATACGCGTATGGCCAAAATCGACGAGCCGACCAACCGCATCACGGGTTGCAGATTCACCCGAAATGTCGAACCAGGATGTCTCATCCTGCCAGTCCGCCTGCCCATACCCCGTGCGGCCATACATGATGAAGGGAACCTTCAACTCTTGCAGGTATTTCACCCTCGCATCGTCGACCTCGGTCCGGGGCAGAATGAATCCATCGGCTTTGCGCTCTTCGACAAGCCGCCCCAATACATCAAGCATATCTTTTTCGGACTTCGCCGTAGAAATCGTCATCGTCCAGTCGGATGCGCTCGCCGCTTCGCATGCTCCGGCCAGAAAGTCCTGAAGAAATGGATTATGCCGGTCTGGTTCTTCGCTGTTGATGACCATGGCGATGGCGCGCACCCGCCCGGTTCGTATCGCCTGCGCATGGCTGAGTGGGCGATAGCCCATCTTTCGCGCCGTGGTTTCAACGCGCTTTCTCGTGGATTCCGAGATGTCGGTATATCCATTCAGGGCGCGGGACACCGTGCTCTTAGAAAGCCCAAGATGATCGGCCAATTGATCCAGTTTTACCCTGCCGGGGCCAGAATGACTCCGGGGGCGAGACTGCGGTTGCTGGAGACTTGGATTCGTCATCATTCTTCTATTTGTTTTCTCCGAAACCGGTTTCGGCAATCAAAATTATGAAATTCTTTGATTGGATCGACCAAGTACACGAACGTTCCAATGGCGAAAGGCGCTGATGAACGCATATGCAAACTTGCAAACGCGGCTTTCAGAGTGGTGCAAAATTAGGGTTGCGCCAACATGGTTGACTGCCGACTGCTACAGTAACTGCAGGCTGATCATTGTTCGCGGAGCTTTGATGGGAATC
Source organism: Ruegeria sp. I3 (assembly GCF_056532525.1). Taxonomy (NCBI): domain Bacteria; kingdom Pseudomonadati; phylum Pseudomonadota; class Alphaproteobacteria; order Rhodobacterales; family Roseobacteraceae; genus Ruegeria; species Ruegeria sp. I3. Next base: position 618,272 of record NZ_JBQFNI010000001.1, read on the forward strand.
GGTGAATTGAGCATGAGGACTATGCGTAAATACGGGCGACTATCCGGCTATGAGGGCGTGTAAAATTTGTGGAGGCAAAATAAACTAGTCGGAACATCATGCGAATTCACCAAGGCTTGGTATGGGCTTTTGAAGAGCAACATAAAAAAAGCCCCGCTTAGCGGAGTGCTAAGCGGGGCTTTCTGTATTCTGTTGGAAGCAGTTTTATTCTCTGTTGCCCAGTAGTTGCAGCAGGAACATGAACATGTTGATGAAGTCCAGGTACAGGTTCAATGCACCCATGATTGCCGCTTTGCCAAGCCATTCCTGATCGCCAGCATGAGCCATCTGCAGATAGGTGGTTTTGATCTTCTGCGTGTCATAGGCGGTCAGGCCGGCAAAGATCAGCACACCCAGGATCGACACTGCGAACATGATCGCAGGCGACTGCAGGAAGATGTTGATAACCATCGCGACGATCAGGCCGATAACGCCCATCATCAGGAAAGTACCCATGCCGGACAGGTCTTTCTTGGTCACATAACCGTACAGCGAAAGACCTGCAAACGCGATCGAAGTCACCAGGAATACCTGCGCGATCGAGATGCCGGTGAATGCTACGAAAATCCAGCTCAGCGACAGGCCCATGACGGCTGCAAATGCATAGAAAAACAGCTGTGCGCCAGATGCAGACAGCCGGTTGATCGCAGCGCCAAAGCCAAACACCATCGCCAAAGGTGCAAACATCACAATCCAGCCCAGGATATTGGGGCTCAGCGTGACCGGATCACGGAAGATCGACAGCAGCTGCGGGCTCGAGCCCACGGCCCATGCCACGGCAAATGTGATCAGCATGCCTACGGACATCGTGCCGTAGACTTTGTTCATATGGGCGCGCAGGCCCTCGTCTATCTCGGCAGCGCGCGCGCCGGACGCCGTCCGGATCGTGTCGAATTGTGCCATATAGGGGTCTCCCTTCAATATTCTGTTCGCAGCCCACGGATGCGAGCCGGTTTCCCGGTAAATATCGGAGAGTGTGGCCCTCGTTTCAAGGGTTTTAAGCCTGAAACTCAGCAAAACTGTCGGCAATTTTTGCAACTGTCGCCAAAAAACCGGCGGCTTGGTCGCCAAATCCCTCAAGCCGCCGGTATTTTCGAATTAATACAGATGTTTGTGCCAGCTGTCGGGCGCGTCCCAGAACGGGCGCTCTGCTTCGTTACGCGCGTCTTTGCGTGAAACGCCGATGTCATTCAGTGCATCATCATCAAGCTGGGCGAGTTCGCGACGCTGACGAGCGAGGTTAAACAGGTCAAGTATCCGGTCGCCAATTGCCTTACGCTTGATGCGACGAGGGGTTGAGATGGCTATATGGGTCATGATCATTGCCCTTTCCTGATTGTTTGATGAAACTTAGCGATTCAATCAATTTCCTTGATCTATATGGAGCAGTCTGACATATTTTGGAAATGAATGTTTATGACGAGTCTCATAAGGAATCTTGAACATGCGAAATTTGGACATCACTACATTGCGGTCTTTCGTAGCTGTTGCTGATCATGGTGGCGTGACGCGTGCCGCTGGATTTCTTCACCTCACGCAATCTGCGGTCTCTATGCAGCTAAAACGGCTGGAAGAGCTTTTGGGCCTGGAATTACTGGATCGATCCGGCCGAACCATCGCGCTAACGGCGTCCGGAGAGCAGTTGCTGGCTTATGCGCGGCGGATGATTGCGTTGAATGATGAGGTAATCGGGCGGCTGACGGATCAGGCGTTTGAGGGCGAGGTCGTGCTAGGCGTACCGCATGACGTCGTTCATCCGTTCATCCCGCGGGTGTTGAAGCGTTTCAATGCCAGCTTTCCCCGGGTCAGCGTGAACTTGGTAACGTCCAACACGCGGCACTTGAAAGAAGAGTTCGCACGCGGAAGCTTCGATCTGATTGTGACTACGGAATCGGGTGCGGGCGAAGGTGCCGAAACCCTGCACCATATGCCTTTGCGTTGGGTTGGCGCGTTGAACGGATCTGCCTGGCGCCAAAAGCCTTTGCGGCTGGGGTTTTGCCGGAATTGCATTTTTCGCCCAGTCGCGACAGCGGCGCTGGATGATGCGGGAATCGAATGGGATATGAGCATCGACAGCGATTCCGACCGCACCGTTGAAGCCACCGTCAGCGCTGATCTGGCTGTGGGAGTTTTGCTGGAAGGCACCCAGCCCAGCCATCAGGAACTGATTGACCATGCCGGGGTTCTGCCGGATTTGCCTGTGCAGTTCATCAACCTCTATGGTGCCGAGCGGGTACGTGAGGAATACGTATCAGAGCTTGCGAACCTACTGCGCCAAAATTTCAATCATCCAACGGCGCAGCCGCTTAAAGTGGCGAGTTGATGCGGATCACCACCTTGCCAGTGGATTTGCGATCGCGCAGCAGTTCCAAACCTTTTGCTGCATCCTGCAAGGGCAGGACGTGGCTGATATGAGGCTTTATCCGGCCCTCAGAATGCCAGCGGAACAACGTGCTGAAGCTGTCGCGCACGATCTCGGGTCTGAAATTCAGATAGCCGCCGATATATACGCCGATCACGGTCAGGTTCTTGACCAATAGATGGTTGGCCGGGATCTGGGGCACCTCACCTCCCGCAAATCCGATCGGTAACAAGCGGCCTTCCGGGTTGGTCGCGCGGAAGGCGGCCTTGAAGACATCTCCACCAATCGCATCGTAGACCACGTCAGCACCACCCAGAGCGAGAACGCGGTCGCGCAGGTCTTCGCTTGCGTCAAGCAAATGGTCTGCACCAGCTTTTTGTGCCACGGCCAATTTGTCATGCCCGCGGGCTTGGGCGATGACTGTCGCCCCCATCAGTTTTCCGATTTCAACTGCGGTCAATCCCACGCCACCGGCAGCACCGGTGACCAGTAGGGTCTCGCCCGATTGCAGTCGCGCCCGGTGCGCAAGAGCAATATGGCTGGTGCCATAGGCAATTTGGATCGCGGCCGCGTCTTCGAAACTCATGGAATCTGGAAGGGGAATTGCCCGGTCCGCATCAAAAACGCCTGATTCGGCCAGGCCGCCTTGACCTGAATAGACTGCAACACGATCGCCCAACTTCAAATGCGTAGCATTGTTTCCAATTTCGGTGACAATCCCTGCAATCTCCATGCCCAGCGTAAACGGTGCTTCGGGGGTGTCTTGATACGTTCCTTTCTGCATCAGAAGGTCTGCAAAGTTCAGGCCGCAGGCGCGGATTGCGATACGAACTTGGTTCTCTTGCAGCGGTGCTTCGCGTGTTTCGCATAGCTGAGCGGGTGCCCCTTTGGTCTCGATACGAAATGCCTGCATCATTGGTCTCCGCTCTTTTGTCGCCATAGGCCGTTTGGCTTGACCGTTTGTCAATTCCATTCGCAATCTTCACAGCGTTAAACTGAATAGGGTGGATCAACTGTTTCCCATTTAGAAACTATCAATCTCTATGTTGGCCGTACAACCACAAACCACTGTTCGAATTCTCTGATTCAACCAGCTTGAAAAAATAACGGATTGCGGCAATATTGTACTATGGTGCTGTTCGGGGGGCACGATCCGAATTAGGGAGTTCTTAAGCAGCGACCCGCTAACTAAGCGGCGATGGCTGCTGTCGCGGTTTCCCGGACAGGTGTTTGTGTAAAGGAGACTACCAATGACCCATCACGTCGATGTCCATGTGGGCAAACGCGTCCGGCATCGCCGCTGGCTGATTGGCATGACTCAGCAGCAGTTGGCGCAGCAAGTTGGTATCAAGTTTCAACAAATCCAAAAATACGAAACAGGGGCCAACCGGATAAGCGCATCGCGTTTGTGGGACATTGCCGAAGCTTTGGATGTTCCAGTCAGCTTTTTCTTCGAGGGTCTTGAAGAGGCTCAGAAGTCGGATGCAGACAAGAAATCGGTTCCTGCGGATTTGATGGGTGATAAAGAAGCGCTTGATCTTGTTCGCTCGTATTATGCGATCCCGGAAAACCAGCGTCGCCGCCTGTTTGAACTGGCACGCGTGCTGAGCGACGTCGCCTGATACAAGCGCTTGACTTCGCGGGGTGTTGGGCGCACGGGTAAGCAATGCAAAACACCCTACGAAGCGATCTAGAGATTGCCGAAGAAATGGCCGACGCTGCGCGGGCGGCCATTCTTCCGTTTTTCCGCCAATCTAACCTGAAGACAGACAACAAACTCAATGCCGGTTTTGATCCGGTGACAGCCGCTGATCGCGAAGCAGAAAAAGCAATGCGTAGGGTGCTGGCTGATCACCGGCCTGAGGACGGTATCCTGGGGGAAGAGTTCGGTCATTCCGAGGGAACAAGCGGACGAGTTTGGGTGCTGGACCCAATTGATGGCACGCGCGGTTTCATAAGTGGTACGCCCACATGGGGTGTCTTAATCGCCCTGAGCGATGAGACTGGACCGAAGCTTGGTGTGATCGATCAGCCCTATATCGGCGAACGTTTTATCGGAGATAAAGAGCACGCCTTTGTCAAAGGCCCTTTGGGACGCACCGAACTTGGGACGCGTGACACTCGATCTCTGGACCAGGCGATCATCTTCACCACCTTCCCGGAGGTTGGCAGCGCGGTCGAGGCCGCCGCCTTCAAGGCGGTTTCTCAGAAAACGAAGCTGACACGCTATGGGATGGATTGTTATGCCTACGCGTTGCTCGCTGCAGGTCAAACCGATCTAGTGGTCGAGGCCGGATTGAATTCCTACGATATCCAGGCCCCAATCGCGGTGATCGAGGCCGCGGGTGGTATTGTGACGGATTGGCAGGGCAATCCGGCTCATAATGGTGGGCGTGCGCTCGCTGCAGCCAATACTGAGATTCATGCGGCAGCGCTAGAAATTCTGAAGCAATACTAAACGGGTTGCCGACCCTTCTTTGCGACTTTAAACTGATCACGGCTGGTTCTTACGCCCGTTTTCCACCAGCCCATCACTCCATGCATGAGACGGGCAGTATGCGGGAGTGCGAAAATGACAGAATTTCTGATCCGTAACGCCGATATGATCCTGACGATGGATGATGATCGGCAAGAGCTTGCAGGCGCTGATCTGCTGGTTCGGGATGGTAAGATTGCCCAGATTGGCCAGCGCCTTACGAGCGATGGCGAAATACATGATGCCACTGGGTGTGTTGTGACCCCCGGTCTGGTGAACACCCATCACCATCTCTACCAAACGCTCACCCGCGCGGTTCCCGGCGGGCAGGACGCTTTGCTGTTTGGTTGGTTGCGAACGCTCTATCCCATCTGGTCCCGCTTTGGTCCTGACGAGATGTTTATATCTGCCCAGATCGGATTGGCCGAGATGGCACTGTCCGGCTGCTCGCTTAGCTCTGACCACCTTTACCTATATCCCAATGGCGCGCGGCTTGAACACACGATCCATGCAGCGTCAGAGCTGGGGCTGCGTTTTCATCCCACGCGTGGGGCTATGAGCATTGGCGAAAGTGATGGTGGACTGCCTCCTGATGCTCTGGTCGAATCCGAGCGGGCTATTCTGGAGGATATGATCCGCGTAGTAGATGCCTATCACGACCCATCTGAGGGTTCGATGTGTCGCGTTGGTTTGGCGCCATGTTCGCCGTTCTCGGTTAGCCGAGACTTGATGCGTGATGCCGCGCTGTTGGCGCGCGACAAAGGTGTGATGCTGCACACCCATCTGGCGGAGAACGATGAGGATATAGCCTATTCTCAAGATCAGTTCGGATGTAGACCCGGCCAATACGCCGAAGAATTAGGCTGGACCGGTTCGGATGTCTGGCACGCTCATTGTGTCAAGCTGGATGGCGCCGAGATTGACCTGTTCGCACGTAGCCGAACCGGCGTTGCGCACTGTCCATGTTCCAATTGTCGTCTTGGTTCAGGTATCGCGCCAGTCCGAAAAATGCGTGATCAAGGCGTGCCAGTCGGGTTGGGTGTGGATGGATCAGCCAGCAACGACAGCGGCAATCTGATGGCCGAGGCGCGCCAGTCCATGCTGCTGCAACGAGTCGCAAACGGCGCTGACGCCATGTCGGCCCGTGAGGCGCTTGAGATCGCCACCCGAGGCGGGGCGGATGTGTTGAATCGGCCCGATTGCGGCCGGCTTATGCCCGGTAAACGAGCTGATATTGCCATTTGGGACGTGCAAGGAATTGAAAGTGCAGGCAGTTGGGACCCCGCTGCGCTCCTTCTGGCCGGACCAACGCGTGTCAAACACCTCTTTGTCGAGGGACGCCAGATTGTTCGTGACAGCCAGATCGCCACGATCGACCTGCCAAGGGTCATCGAAACCCAGAATCGTCTGGCACGCGCGCTGGCAGAATAGCGGATCCGCTCTTCATCTGGCTAAAAATACCTCCGCCGGAGGCATGGGCCATAGGCCCATTCCTATCGACCAGAAACAGCTCGTCCGGCGATCCAGGTATCGGTTACGGCACGGTCATCACCCATCATAATGGTCGGGAACACCGCTTCCCAAAGATCATCAGCATGAGCTTCGCGCTGGGCGATAGCAGGCGTCGATGCGAGGTTCAGCACCGCCAGATCGGCCTCCATGCCCACGGCGATGTTGCCAATACGGTTATCCATCCGCAGGGTACGAGCCGATCCCACCGTTCCAAGCCAAAGCAATTGCGACGGGTGCAAGGGTTGGCCCCGCAATTGACCAATCTCATAGGCCGCAGCCATTGTGCGCAGCATTGAAAAACTTGAGCCGCCTCCGGTGTCGGTGGCCAAGCCCACGCGGTGCCCTGAGTGGATCAGACCATTCATGTCAAACAGGCCAGAGCCGATAAACGTGTTTGATGTGGGGCAGTGGATCAGAGCTGCATCTACCTCGCGCAGACGATCGCGCTCCCGCTCTTCCAGATGGATCACGTGCCCGTAAAGGCCATTTCCACCCAGCAGCCCAAACTGCTCATAGGTGTCCAGATAGTCGCGCGCGTCGGGGAACAGGGATCGGACCCATTCGATCTCATCGGTCTGTTCGCTCAGATGGGTTTGCATCAGGCAGTCGGGATGCTCGGCCCAAAGCGCGCCCATCGCCTCCAGCTGTTCTGGCGTCGATGTCGGCGAAAATCGTGGAGTGATGGCGTAAGATATGCGATCAACCCCATGCCACTTTTCAAGCAGAGCTTTGGACTGGTCGTACCCGGTTTGTGCAGTATCCCGCAGCCCCTCAGGCGCATTGCGATCCATGCAGGTTTTACCCGCGACAACCCGCTGCCCACGCGCCTGCGCGGCGGTAAAGAAGGCATCAACACTCTCTGGATGAATGGTACAAAAGCTGCACATGGTCGTGGTGCCATGGGCTGCGGTTAGGTCTAGATATCTGTTTGCAATTTCAGCGGCATAGGCGGGGTCGTCAAACTTCATCTCTTCAGGGAACGTGTAGCTGTTCAGCCAATCGATCAGCCGCTTTCCCCAGCTCGCGATCATTGCCGTCTGCGGATAGTGGACATGAGAATCCACAAATCCCGCCATGATCAGCTGATCGCCATAATCCTTAATGTTGGCTTCGGGATGCGCGTCAGACAGGTCGGACGCCTGGCCCAGTGCCGCGATGCGGCCATCTTCGATCAGGACGGCTTGGTGAATTTTGGTCGCATCGGTGGGCTCACCTTCGAACGGTGATCCGTTGAAGCTAAGCACACGTCCCTTCAGAAGCGTCTTTTGCGCCATTTGTTCTGTTCTCCGCCTGTTTTGGACCGCCAACCAGCATAGGGGCGCGAAAGATGCGGGTAAATTGGACCATTGTCATTGTTTTCCGGTAGCTGCTTCTTCTATCTAGGGGCAATCGACAAGAAAGAGGGGCAGCGCATGACGACAGGCAACGACGAAGCCAGACCCGATCAGCCCCGCGATGAGGACGCCTATGCGCTGGACCCGCGAACCGTTGCGGCCATCCTTTATGCGGTTGATGTCGAAGATCGTGCCAAGCTGATTGAGCTGATGGAGCCGCTGCACGCGGCCGATATCGCTGACCTTCTGGAACAGATCAATCCTTACGACCGTGCGCGCCTGATCCGGTTGTATGACAAAGAGTTCGACGGCGATATCCTGTCGGAGCTCGACGAGTCAGTTCGGGAAGAAGTAATCAATGTCCTGAAACCGGACGTTCTGGCCGAAGCCGTTCGGGATATGGAAAGTGATGACGTTGTTGACCTTCTGGAAGACCTTGAAGAGCCGCAGCAAGAAACCATCCTGGGCGCGCTTGAAGACTCCGAACGCGTCGCGGCAGAGCAAGCCCTATCTTATCCAGAAAACTCTGCTGGCCGCCTTATGCAGCGCGAGGTGGTCATGGCGCCCGATCACTGGACCGTGGGGCAGGCCATCGATTTCATGCGTGCCACCGACGATTTGCCGGAACAGTTCTATCACGTCATACTTGTTGACCCGCGATTGAAACCGGTTGCTCAGGTCACGCTGGGCAAGTTGATGGCAACCCGGCGCGAGGTGCCGCTGCAGGACATTGCCGAAGATGAATTCCACACCATCCCCGTCGAACAGGATGAAGAGGACGTAGCCTATGCGTTCAATCAGTATCACCTGATTTCGGCTCCCGTCGCGGATGGCGACGGTCGTTTGGTCGGTGTCATCACCATCGACGATGCGATGGTGGTCCTGGACGAAGAATACGAAGAAGATATGCTGCGTCTTGCGGGCGTCTCGGACGAAAGCTCTCTGTCCGATAGTGTAGCGGCAACCAGTAGGCGCCGCTTGCCTTGGCTTGGTGTCAATCTGGTTACCGCGATTTGCGGATCGCTGGTGATTTCTCAGTTTGAGGCTGCGATTGATCAACTGGTGGCGCTCGCGATCCTGATGCCGATCGTCGCCTCGATGGGGGGCAATGCCGGGACCCAATCACTTACCGTTGCAGTGCGGGCGTTGGCAACACGCGACCTGACCGGCTCGAACGTAGGGCGCGTGATCCGGCGAGAACTGCTGGTGGGAATGCTCAACGGGCTGTGTTTCGCTATCGTGTTGGGAACCGTCGGGATGATGTGGTTCGACTCCCCGCTGCTGGGTGTCGTGATCGGATCTGCGCTGGTCGTGAACATGATCATCGCGGGCTTTGCTGGTACGGTAGTACCGGTCGTGCTGGACCGTCTGGGTGTTGACCCGGCGCTGGCGTCAGGAACCTTTGTGACCACGACAACGGATGTCATGGGGTTCTTCATCTTTCTGGGGCTTGCCAGCGTGGTGCTACTGTGAACGAGACAACCGATCTGACCGAAATCAAGGCCACAGCGCGCAAGGCGGCATTCGTGCGACGCAAGGTAGCGTTTGATATGCGCATCCCTGGCGCGGCCGGGCGCTTGTCCGAGGTTCTGGCGGGTCATCGCGGTGTTCCCATGTCTGGCTATATGCCGATCCGCACCGAAATCGACCCGCTGCCTGCAATGGCCGAGGCTTCTGCATATGGCCCAGTGGGCGTGCCTGTCATTCAGGCCGCAGGGCAGGCCTTGCGCTTCTCTCGATGGACGCCTGAGGGCATGCTGAAAGATGGACCCTTCGGCGCGAAAGTTCCCGAGATCGATGACTATTTCGACCCGGAAATCCTGATCGTGCCACTGGTTGCCTTTGATGCGCAGGGTGGTCGCTTGGGGTATGGCGGCGGCTTCTATGATCGCACGCTTGAAGGGTTGCGCGCCAAGCGCCCGACGCTTGCCATAGGATTTGCTTTTGATGCGCAGGAAGCCGAACACCTGCCGCTGGAGCCGACTGATCAACCACTCGATATGGTGATTACTGAAAGCCGGGTGCTAACTTTCTAAGTTATCCCTCGCTATGCGCGATCGCGATTTCCTTTACATTGGCAGCCTTCAGGCTGAGTGATTGTTTGCTTCTGCCTTGTTATTGCCACTTCCAGCCCCTAGGACCGCAATCATGAGGATTTTGTTTCTTGGTGACGTCATGGGGCGCTCGGGTCGCGCCGCCATCCAACAGCATTTGCCACGTCTGCGTGACGAATGGCGGCTGGATTTTGTCGTTGTCAACGGCGAGAACGCCTCGAACGGAATGGGGCTGAGCGGGGATCACGCCAAGTTGCTTTTGGACGCGGGGGCCGATTGTATCACCTTGGGCGATCATGCTTTCGACCAGAAAGACATGCTGCAGTTTATTGAGAAAGAACCTCGCATCGTGCGTCCGTTGAATTATGCCAAAGGGGCACCGGGGCGGGGGCATCGACTGTTCACCGCGCCGGGCGGTCGCAAGGTTTTGGTGGTGCAGGTGTTAGGGCAGGTCTTCATGAAACGCCCCTTTGACGATCCCTTTTCGGCCATTGAACCGATCCTGAAATCGCACCCACGCGGCGGCCAGGCGCAGGCGATCATCGTCGACATGCATTGCGAGGCAACGTCCGAGAAAATGGCGATGGGCCATTATTGCGACAAACGCGCAAGCCTTGTGGTTGGGACGCATACGCATGTGCCTACCGCGGATGCGCAGGTATTGCCGGGCGGTACAGGATACCTGACCGATGCCGGGATGTGCGGCGACTATGACTCGGTCATCGGAATGGACAAGCAGGAACCGATGCGCCGGTTCATAACCGGGATGCCCAAGGCGCGGTTTACGCCTGCGACCGGTGAGGCGACCTTGAGCGGAGTTTTTGTCGAAACCGATGACCGCGATGGAAGCGCAAAATCCGTGCAGATGATTCGTGTTGGCGGGCGGTTGCAGCAGTCTACACCCTGAAAAGCACGTCAGACTTGCCCCGCCGCACGCAATACGTGAAACTACCTATTAGGCGCGTATGCCAGATCAGGGTTCGGACAGAATACCAAGAATGCAATTCCTTCAACTGACAGAGATGGGCAGCGCAATTCTGGCGCTGATGATCGTAGCGGGCATGTTCATCATGTTTCTGCGCGAGGTCTATCCGACCGAAGTTGTCGCCATCGGCGGGGCGGCCCTGATGCTGGCAACCGGTATCCTGCCCTATCAAAGTGCGCTTGCAGTCCTTTCGAATCCCGCGCCGTGGACCATCGGCGCGATGTTCATCATCATGGGTGCCTTGGTGCGCACCGGAGCGCTTGACGCGTTCACCTCGCTCGCGCAGAAGCAGGCGCAGGTGAACCCTCGGTTTGCCATCGGGTTATTGATGGCGTTTGTCGTCGTTGCTTCGGCGGTGGTATCCAACACGCCGGTTGTCGTTGTAATGATCCCGGTCTTTATCCAGATCGCCCGCACGCTGAATGTTTCGGCGTCCAAATTGTTGATCCCGCTCAGCTATGCGGCGATCCTTGGGGGTACGCTGACGCTGATTGGCACCTCGACTAACCTGTTGGTCGATGGTGTGGCCCGCGCACAGGGTATGACGGCGTTTTCAATCTTCGAGGTTACCCCGCTGGGCATCGCGCTGGTGATCTACGGTATGGTGTACCTGCGCTTCATTGCGCCACGACTGCTACCCGAGCGTGACAGCATGGCTGAGATGCTCAGCGACCGGTCCAAGATGAAGTTCTTTACTGAGGCGGTTATCCCACCCGACAGCAATCTGATCGACCGCGAAGTGACCGGCGTTCAGCTGTTCAAGCGCCCCGGTGTGCGCCTGATCGACGTCATCCGAGGCGATGACTCGCTGCGGCGGAACCTCAAGGGGGTGACGCTGAAAGTGGGCGACAGGGTAGTTTTGCGCACCGAGATGACCGAATTGCTGAGTCTTCAAAGCAACAAGGAACTCAAGCGCGTGGATCAGGTCTCAGCCGTTGAGACCAAGACAGTTGAGGTTCTGATCACGCCGGGCTGCCGTATGGTCGGTCGAACGCTTGGTGCGATGCGGTTACGTCGCCGATATGGTGTCTACGTCCTGGCGGTTCATCGCAGGAACCAGAATATCGGGCGTCAGTTGGATGCTTTGACCGTGCGTGTCGGGGATACGCTGCTGTTAGAGGGCTCGCCTGCGGATATCCAGAAGCTGGCCGCCGATATGGATATGGTCGATGTTACGCAACCTTCGGCACGAGCGTTTCGCCGCAGCCATGCGCCCATAGCCATCGGTGCGCTGGTCGGGATCGTCGCCCTGGCGGGGTTGGGCGTGGCACCGATTTTGCTGTTGTCGATCATCGCCGTTGCCGTGGTTCTGCTGACCCGATGTATCGACGCGGATGAGGCGTTCTCATTTGTCGAAGGCCGATTGCTGGCCCTGATCTTCTCCATGCTCGCAATTGGGGCTGCGCTCGATAAATCGGGCGCGGTTACACTGATTGTCGAAGCGGTCGCACCGGCGCTTGGCATGTTGCCACCTTTCTTGATCATATGGGCCGTATATCTGTTGACCTCGGTGCTAACCGAATTGGTTTCGAACAACGCCGTGGCGGTGGTGGTCACTCCGATCGCGATCTCTCTGGCTCAGGCTGTAGGAATTGATCCGCGCCCGCTGGTGGTCGCGGTGATGGTGGCGGCATCGGCATCCTTTGCGACGCCGATTGGCTATCAGACCAACATGATGGTGTATGGCCCGGGTGGGTACAGATTCACCGATTTTCTGAAAGTTGGTGTGCCGCTGAACCTGACTGTGGGTCTGCTGGCGTCACTTCTTATTCCGTTCATCTGGCCGCTCTGACACTGGCACGGATTCGCCGACCTGGTGTTTCGGGCCTTGTAAATGTCGATATCGTCACAATCTTTTTGCCTAAGATGAATGTGAAAGGATGGGATCATGCCTTTTCCGAAACTCGGGCAGGCCATTGTGGCCGGAGCAATCGTATTGGCCTTGCTGGGCAGCCAAAGCTCGGCAGGAACAGTCACTGGCACGGCAACCTACCGTGAACGGATCGCCCTGCCACCGGATGCGACGCTATTTGTCGAATTGCAGGATATCTCTCGGGCCGATGCGGCAGCGGTCACGCTGGCGGCGCAACGCTATGCGTTGAACGGAGTGCCCTCGGAATTTGAGCTGACTTTTGATGACGCGCTGATCCGCGAGGGTATGACCTATGCAGTACGCGGATCGATCTATCGCGGGGGTGAGCTGTTGTTTACGACGGATACGGTCCATCCCGTGCTGACCAACGGCGAAGGCAATTCGGCAGATCTTGTGCTGGTGCAGGCCGGTGCTCAGAGCCCCGCGACCCTGGAAGGGACCGAGTGGACAGCCATCGGTATCGGTGGAACCGTGCTCAATACAAAACGGCCGCCCCAGCTTTCCTTCGCCCAAGGTGGTGCGTTCGGTGGCACGGGCGGTTGCAACCGGTTTTCCGGGCAAGCCGAGATCACCGGCAACAGCCTTGAGTTTCCAGACAATATGGCCGCGACTTTAATGGCGTGCCCGCCAGAACTGGACGAGGTCGAGGATCAGTTCTTTGCCGCCCTGCAAAACGTGACGAGCTATGCCGTTGCCGGCGACAGCATGGTTTTGCTCGATGCTGCAGGTGAGCCTATACTGAAATTCGTGCGCACCCAGTAATCAGGCCACTGCGCGGGACCTTCCTGCGTTGTGACCCGAGAAGATGCAACCGCCCAGAAACGTGCCCTCTAGCGCGTTGTACCCGTGATAGCCGCCGCCGCCAAAGCCCGCGACCTCTCCGGCTGCAAACAAGCCGGGGACGATTTGTCCATTGGCGCCGATCATCTGACTGTCCAGATTGGTCTGCAGCCCGCCCAATGTCTTGCGGGTCAGTACGTGCAGCTTGACCGCGATTAGCGGGCCGTTTGATGGATCGAGGAACTTGTGCGGTTTGGCCGTCCGGATCAGCTTGTCGCCCCGATAATTGCGTGCGGCAAGGATGGCCATCATCTGGGCGTCTTTGGAAAACGGATTGTCGACCTGAGAATCCCGTGCCTCGATCTGGGTGCGCAAATGCGTCTCGTCTATCAGACCTCCGCCTAATTGGTTCATGCCGCTGACCAATTCAGTCAGCGTGTTGGCGACGACGAAATCCTCGCCCTTTTCCTTGAACGCCTCGACCGGGCCAGTCGCCTTGGTGCCAGACAGGATGCGCTGACGGATCACCTCTTTCCAGCTGCCCGAAGTGAAATCCGGGTTCTGCTCGGACCCCGATAGTGCAAATTCCTTTTTGATGATCTTCTGGGTCAGAACGAACCAGCTGTATTCATATCCGGTTTTCAGGATCTCTTTCAGCGTTCCCAGCGTATCGAACCCCGGCAGGCAAGGGGGTTGCAGGCGATTGCCGCGCGCATCGAACCACATCGAACTTGGGCCGGGTAGAATACGTATACCGTGCGCGGGCCAGATCGGATCCCAATTGCGCACCCCTTCGGTGTAATGCCACATTCTGTCGCCGTTGATGACATGTCCGCCAGCTTTCTCGCTGATCGGGATCATGCGGCCATCGACATGAAACGGAACGCCTGCCACCATATCTTTGGGCGGTTCACCCAGCCGGTCGCGGGGCCAGTTCTGTCTCACCATCTCAAAATTCCCACCGATCCCACCAGAGGTGACAATAACCGAAGGGGCATAGACTTCGAATTCGCCTACTTCGTCCCGGTTGGTCTTGCCACCTCTTTGAATGCCGTCATCGGCCAGGACTTCCCCTGACACGCCTTTGGCAGAACCATTTTGCATAATGATGTGGCTGACTTGGTGACGGAACTTCAATTGGATCAACCCGGCGTCGACATGCGCGCGGACGCGGCGAATAAAATGCTCAAGTACACCTGGGCCGGTTCCCCAAGTGATGTGAAAGCGCGGGACCGAGTTGCCATGGCCGTCCGCATAAGACCCTCCGCGTTCGGCCCAGCCCACGACGGGAAACCAGCGCAGCCCCATGTCATGCAGCCAGGGACGCATTTCACCTGCGGCGAACTCTACATAGGCTTCAGCCCATTTGCGGGGCCAGTTGTCTTCGTCGCGGTCAAACTGCGCGCTGCCCATCCAGTCGCGCAGCGCCAGATCGTGGCTGTCGCGGATGCCCATGCGACGTTGCTCGGGGGTGTCGACCATGAACAGGCCGCCGAGGCTCCAAAACGCCTGTCCACCCAGAAAATGCTCGGGCTCCTGATCCAGCACGATCACCCGCTTGCCCCGGTCGCCCAATTCGGCCGCCGCCGAGAGGCCCGCAAGGCCGCCTCCGATCACGATCGCGTCTGCGGTGTTATTGGTCATCGGATGTCCTTTCAGCGGCTGCGGAACCAAAGGATGAAGGGGGTTACGACCACATACATCGTGATACCATAAACGGCGGCAGGAACGGCAAGTGGGCTGAAGCCGGACGTGGTGCCGGTGATCAAAGCTGCCAGCGTAATTCCCATCGCCGAATTCTGAATGCCAGTCTCGACCGAGATCGTTTTCGCCTCACTCCATGTCAGATTGGCGATGCGCGCCAGCCCCAGACCGATCAGCAACAGCGCAACGTTCAACGCGATCAGAGCTGCCCCAATCGAGCTGAGGTTTTGGATGAAGAACTGCCAGTTTCCGGCCAGTGCCGCCGCGACGATCAGCACGAACAGTATCGATGCGAGCGTCGAAAGCGGGCCGTCGACCCGAATGGCGAACCCCCTTGCAAAGTGACGTATGGCGACGCCAATGGCGACTGGAAGGGTCGTGATCAGGAACAGCGCGGTGGCTAATGCGCTGATCGAAACTTTGGGTGCGGCCTCGCCTATGAAATGATCTATGGACCATGCGGCGAGAATGGGGACGGTCACGATGGACAGCAGGCTGATCACCGCTGTCAGGCTGACCGACAGCGCCACATCACCCTTGGCAAACTTTGCTAGGATGTTGCTGGTGACCCCACCGGGGCAAAAGCTTAAAAGCATGACACCCACGGCGATTTCAGCGGGCAGTCCGAACAGAGTGACCGTCGCGAAGGCAGCCAATGGTATCAGCACAACTTGACTGATGGCGCCAATGGCGAAGGGGTACCCCCGCGCCAAAACCCGGCGGAAATCGGCGGCTTCTAGCCCGATCCCCAGTGACAACATGATAATGGCCAGCGAAATGGGCAGGCCAACGTTGATAAGCAGGTCCAAGAACAACTCCTCCCAAAGTCATTCGGGCCAGCCTATGCGAGGGGTCGTAGATCAGGCAACAACGCCGTTGGGTCACCCGTAGCGTTGAGCAAACCGGCGCAGGATTTCACCCGGCTCCGTAACGTCTGCGGCATGGCACATATCGATCAAGCTTTGCGCATCCTCCGGCCGAAAATAGCCGTGGTCCTTGTAGATGTTAATCCGCTGCTCAAAATCTTTGGCGTCCGCTTCGGGGTGGAATTGGGTGGCATAGACATTCTGCCCCCAGCGGATCATCTGAAACGGGCAGGGGTCAGACGCTACCAGATGAACGCAGCCATCCGGCAGTAACTGCACGGCTTCCTTATGTCCCACAAACGCTTCGAATTTCGGCTTTAGGCCTTCGGTCAAGGGGTCTTGGGCGCCATCCTCTGTCAGACGGCAGTCGGACGGTCCGACCGGTTCGCCAAATTGCCGTTTGCTGACATCTCCGCCCAAATGTACGGCGAGAATACCCAAGCCATAGCAGCAGCCCATGAACGGGTGATCTTTCGCAGTGATCTGGGGCATCAGTCTCATGATCGCGCCTTCGATCTTTGCATCCAGCGCGGATTTGGTGGTCGGATCGTCGCTGACGCAGCCGGGACCCCCACCCACGATGACACCAGCGTAATCGACGACATCCAACCCTTCGGGCAGGTCTTCGCAATCCAGCCGGATGCGATGAGTTTGCGCAGGGCTCAGCCCGGTTTTGTCCAGTATCGAGGCATATTCGGCATCCGATGCATCGGTTTCCGGGCGCAGTTGCAGGATCAGAAAGCGTTTCATAGGCAGCCTTTAGCCATCAAAGCGGCCAGAACACAAGGATCGCGGGGATCGAGACCGCGATGATCAGGATTTCCAGCGGCAGCCCCATGCGCCAGTAATCACCAAAACGGTATCCTCCGGGACCAAGCACCAGCGTATTGTTCTTGTGCCCAATGGGCGTCAGAAACGCGGCAGACGCCGCAACGGCCACCGTCATCAGAAACGGATCTGGCGACACCTCAAGCGTGCGCGCCATCTGAATGCCAACAGGGGCCGCGACAATGGCGGTGGCTGTGTTGTTCAACACATCGGACAGGGTCATCGTCACGACCATCAGTACGGTCAGGATTGCCCAGGCGGGCAGGCCGTTGGTCAGCTGAATCAAGGCGTTGGCGATCAACTCGGTTCCGCCCGAGGTTTCAAGCGCGCTGCCCAGTGGGATCATTGACCCCAGCAATACAACCACCGGCCATTCGATGTGGTTGTAGATATCCGCAATCGGCATGATCTTAGTCAGAACATAGGCTACGACCACGAACCCCAGTGCGATCGGCAGATAGATCAGCCCGATACTGGCCGCCAACACGGCAGCCGCAAATAGGCCGATGGCAAGCCAGGCTTTCTCATTCGCGGTTACATTCAAGCCGCGCTCGGCCAAGGGCAGGCAGCCGAGCCACTCAGTGACATCGGGTGCTCGGTCGCGCGGGCACAGCAGCAATAAGATGTCGCCGGGCTCGACCTCGGTTTTGCGAACCTGACTGGTGATCCGGCGCCCTTGGCGTGAAATGCCCATCAGGACTGTACTCTGTCGCCAGGCCAGTCCTAACGCCTGTGCAGTTCGCCCAGTGATGCGCGCGCTTTCGGGGACAACGACTTCAACCACTTCCAGCCCTTCGCCTTCGGCAGTCAAAACCTCCTGCCGACGGGCGTCCGAGAAATCCAGATTGAGCGCGGCGCGGAACTCATCCAGCGCTTCGGGGCGTGCTTCCAGAACAAGCGCATCGCCTTCATGCAGGGTTGCGTGGGTTGATCGACCATAGCGTCGCTTTCCGTCCCGGATCAGGCCGATGATAGCGACGTCAGATTTCTCGGCGGCCTCATAGAGCTCACTGACCCGTTTCCCGATATGGGGCGATTCAGGCGGGATCGTCAGTTCGGCGATGTATTCGGCCAAAACTTCCGAGGTTTCTTCCTGCGCGCCGCGATTGGGGATGAGGCGCCAGCCGATCAGCGCGACGAACGCCAGCCCCGCAATTGCAGCCAACCCGCCCACCGGTGCGAAATCGAACATATGAAACGGTTCGCCCAGCGTTTCGGCCCTGATCGAGGCGATGATGATATTTGGCGGCGTACCGATCAGCGTGGCCATCCCTCCCAGGATCGTCGCAAAGCTGAGCGGCATCAGGCTAAGGCCGACCGGGCGCCCCGCTTTGCGCGCGGTCTGGATATCGACTGGCATCAGTAGCGCCAGCGCCGCGACGTTGTTCATGAAGGCCGACAGGATCGCCCCGATGCCGCCCATTAGCGCGATATGTGCGCCCAATCCGCGCGATGCATCGACCAGCGTGCGCGTGATCATGAACACTGCACCCGAGCGCACCAGACCGGCAGAAACCACCAGCACCAACGCCACGATGATCGTGGCCGGGTGCCCGAACCCGGCAAAGGCATTGTCAACGGGCACCACACCCAGCGTGACCGCGATCATCAAGGCGGTAAATGCTACAAGGTCATAGCGGAAACGCCCCCAGAGCAGCATTCCGAAAACGGCGATGAAAAGGGAAAAAAGAATGATCTGATCTGTCGTCATACCGCCACCATAGTCACGGGCGAAGACAGGGCAAGCCGCTCTCTTGATCCTTTGCCCCGCAAACGTCTATATGAGCGCCAAACACGCAATCACGATGACGAGGACGCACCATGGCAGGCCACTCCAAATGGGCCAATATCCAACACCGCAAGGGACGTCAGGACGCCGCGCGGTCCAAACTGTTTTCCAAGCTGTCGAAAGAGATCACGGTCGCCGCCAAGATGGGCGACCCCGATCCCGACAAGAACCCGCGCCTGCGTCTGGCGGTGAAAGAGGCCAAGTCGAATTCGGTGCCCAAGGACGTGATCGACCGTGCGATCAAGAAGTCCGTAGCAGGCGAGGGCGATGAATACGAAGAAATCCGGTATGAGGGCTATGGTCCCAACGGTGTGGCCGTGATTGTTGAAACGATGACCGATAATCGGAACCGTACCGCCTCGACTGTTCGTTCGACCTTTTCGAAGAATGGTGGAAACTTGGGTGAAACCGGCTCGGTCGGGTTCATGTTCGACCGCAAGGGCGAAGTTGTGTATCAGGCAGACGCAGGCGATGCGGATACGATTTTCGAAGCCGCGATCGAGGCCGGGGCAGAGGATGTCGAAAGCTCGGATGACGGTCACATCATCTGGTGCGCAGATACGGATCTGAACGATGTGTCAAACGCGCTGGAAGAGGCGCTGGGCGAATCCGAATCCACCAAGCTGGTCTGGAAGCCGACAACGACGACCGAGTTGGGTCTGGAAGACATGCAAAAGCTGATGAAATTGGTGGATGCATTGGAAGACGACGACGACGTTCAGCGCGTGACCACTAACTTCGAAGCGACCGACGAGGTTATGGCGCAGCTCTGATGTATCGGACACACGCCAGATGAACCAAACCCGGCCCAGCGGCCGGGTTTTTCTGTTGCAGCTGCGCGTTTTACACAAGCCTTGGTCCTGAAGCCTCTTGCGATTAAACTCAGATCATTGAGGCTGAAGGACCTGAAAGGCAACCGTAGGCACATCATGCAGAGCATCGCAAATGGCGAGTAAATCGACTGATCCGGCCCGACGAAATGTCCCGGTTCTGGCTAGCCAAAGTATCCTTTCCCAGGTGGCGTGGACTTTGGGCAGCCCGTCTATCGTATTGCCATTCCTTGCGGTCTCGCTGGAGTTACCGATGTTCCTTGCCGGCGCATTGGTGTCGATCCGCATGGTTGGCAGCATGATCTCGGACGTGTTTTTCGCCCGCTCCATTGCTGCGCAGGCGCGGAAGAAACGCGGGATTGCCCTGACCGAGATCGGGATTGGCGGTTGCCTTCTGATGGCCCTTTTGATCGCGGCCACCGGCAGTGTCTCATTGACGGCCATTGCCTTTGTGATCGCCTTTTTCATGATTGGGCTTATTGAAGAAAGCCAATCCCTGATGCTGTCTGACTTGTTGGGCGATCATCTGAAATCGAAATCCCGGATGGTTATCCGTTATCTCCAATTGGGCGCGGGAGGTCTTTGTGCCATCGGCTTGGTGTTGCTGATACACGAGATCACGAAAGAGTACCCGCCATTCTCGCGGCATTCCGCGGTGATTGCGGCCTCGGTCGTGTTTTTCTTGTTTTCAGCATTATGCATTCTCGGCATGGCCGAGATCGCCCCCGATGAATCCGGTAATGGAAAACCTAAAGGTGCAGGACGTCAATCGCTGCAGAACATCATCTCCGGAATCGTAAGTATGTTCGAACAGCCATGGTTCCGGCGCTATATGGCTCTGCGGCTTCCTTTGGTTGTCGTATCGCTGTCGGTTCCGTTTTTTGCGCTCATCGCTGCCGAGGCACATCACAACTCGGCCAAGGGTTTGACGGCCATGATCATCTCATCCGCGTCCGGCTATCTGGTCTCGGCGCCCTTGTGGCAACTGGTGAACATGAAATCACACCGTACCGTGATGGTCGCGGGCAACTTGTTGGTCGCAGTGACAGGGATCGTTTTGTTGGCGTTCCACTATGCCGGTATCGATCACGAAGTTCACTTGCACGCCATTGCTCTGTTTGTCGTCTCGGTGGCGACAACTGGAATTTCCAGTGCGCGCCAGCTTTATTTTTTAGACGTTGCGCCCAAGGAACAACGTATTCAGGGCGCAGCAGCCATCAAATCCATCTGCAGACTCGCTGCCGTTGCACTGTCCGCAATTTTGGCCGCGGTTGCACATATGCACGAGGTTGCAGCTGCCATCGTGTTTATCGTGCTGGCCAGCATCTGGGCGGCATTTAGCTGTTACCGCATCGCGAAACCGCAAAAGGCTGCAGAGTCGCAGGCCTAATGTGCCGCCGGCGCGATCAGTTGCTGCGTTGCCGCGCGGCGTACCGCTTGGGTCAAGGGTGCAAGGGCAGGGGCAAGGACGCGCCCGATCTGCCAGGTCAGTTCGATATCGAGCGGCGCATCGGGGATTACTTCGCAGATCTGCCCATTTGCGATCGCTCTTCTTACAAGGCTTTCGGGGTTCATACCCCATCCTAAACCGGCGATTGCCGCGTCAACAAAGGCGTTTGTGGACGGCAGAAAGTGAGACGGTGGCGAAAGACGGCTGCCTGTCTGGGCATATATCCAGGATTTCTGCAGATTATCCTTGCGGTTGAAGGTCAAGCAGGGGGCCTGTGCCAGGGATTTGGCGGAAACCCCATCAGAAAACCACCGCTGCATGAAGCCGGGGCTCGCGGTCGGCAAATAGCGCAAAGTGCCCAACGCAATGGCATCGCATCCGGTAATGTTTTGACCACCCACCGTTATCGCCGCACTTACGTCGCCACGCCGCAGCCAGTCAGCCGAATGGTCCTGATCGTCAATTACAAGGTCGAACAGTATGTCTTCGGCGCGCGCCATCGCGTCGATAAACCATGTGGCCAGACTGTCAGCCGGTAGCGCGACGCGAACCCGTACCGGACCTTCACGCTGATCCAAAGTCAGCTCTCGCGCCAACTTTGCCTCCAACAGGCCGATATCTTCGGCATGACGGGCGATCCGCAGACCCGCCGGAGTGCCGATGCATGGGGTGCCGCGATGAATAAGGGCCGCACCAACACGATCCTCCAACGCCTTGATCCTCTGCGAAATAGCCGACGGGGTGACGGATAGCTCTGCGGCTGCGGCCTCAAAGCTGCCGTGTCGCAAGATCGCCGCCAATGCTGAGAGCTGATGAGGGTCGAGGAGCATTAGAGTTGCTTAATCTGGGTAATCATCATTAATTTGATAGATTCGCACCGGCCATGTAGTCAACGAGCATCGACAGGAGGCTGCATGTTCCCATCAATGATTGCCGGGTTTGCCCTGAGTTTTAGCCTTATATTGGCGATAGGCGCTCAGAATGCCTTTGTTCTGCGCCAAGGCCTGCGGCGCGAGCACGTCTTTGCACTGTGCCTGACCTGCGCAGTGTCTGACGCGATACTGATCGGGGCGGGTGTTGCAGGGTTCGGCACCCTGGCTCAGGCCGCGCCGTGGTTTGAAACGGTGATGCGCTATGGTGGGGCAGTGTTTCTGATTTGGTACGCCCTACGTAGTTTTTGGTCTGCCTGGCAAGGTGGGGCGGTGATGGATACCGCAACAGGGCAGCGCACCAGCCTGCGTGCGGCCATGCTGACCGTGCTGGCCTTCACTTGGCTCAACCCCCATGTATATCTGGATACGGTCGTATTGATCGGGTCGATATCGGCCCAATATTCAGATCGCATGGGGTTTGCGATAGGGGCGATGACTTCGAGTTTCGTTTTCTTCTTTTCGCTCGGCTACGGTGCCAGAGTGCTTTCACCGATTTTTGCACGCCCGCGCGCATGGCAGATTCTTGATTTTATCATCGGAATCGTGATGCTTATGATCGCGTTGAAACTTGTTATCATGTGAAGGGTTGTCCCGGATCAGAATTCGGTGTTCAACCGTTTGTATGACCTCACCTAATGATCAGCACCGCCCGCTTGTTGGCATGTTTTGGATGCTTGCGGCCGGGCTGTCCTTTGTGGGCATGAATGCGCTGGTGAAGGTGCTGGGAACCAGCATGAACCCCATTCAAGCGGCATTCTTGCGCTATGTCCTGGGTCTGGTGTTTCTTTTGCCCGCAATCCGGGCGATCCTCGGAACTCCATTGACCCCGCGCAATCTAACGCTGTTTGGACTACGCGGAATGGTCCACGCCATCGCCGTCATGCTGTGGTTTTTTGCGATGACGCGCATCCCCCTCGCCGAGGTGACCGCGATGAATTATATGACACCTATCTACGTCACGGTGGGTGCGGCACTGTTCTTGGGTGAAAAGCTAGCTTTTCGTCGTATCGCCGCGATTGGTGTTGCTGTGATCGGAGTAGTGATCATCCTGCGCCCGGGCTTTCGCGAGATTTTGCCCGGTCACATAGCGATGCTGGGGGCTGCACTAGCGCTTGGTGGTTCCTATCTGCTGGCCAAAGTGATGGTCCGTGATATCCGTCCCTCAGCCGTTGTTGCCCATCTTTCGATATGGGTCACCATCGCGCTTATCCCTTTCGCCGTCGCGGTTTGGGAGCCGCCCAGCCTGCGCGATCTTGGTATACTTTTCATCGTCGCCAGCTTTGCGACTGCGGGGCACTATTTCATGACGCTTGCATTGCAGGCTGCCCCGGTGGCCGTGACCCAGCCGGTGACGTTCCTGCAGCTGATCTGGGCCACTTTGCTCGGCGCTTTGGCCTTCCATGAACGCATCGACATCTGGGTAATTGCAGGAGGCACTCTGATCCTGGCTGCCGTCAGCTTCATCACCTGGCGTGAAGCCGTGCTGAGCCGTGGCGGCACACCGCCGCAAGGTTCTGAGACCCCACCGGCGAAACCAAGAACCGTTATTGATTGACGAGTCAATAAAAACCGCTTAGCCTTCCTTGCACTCAGGTATGGCGAAGAGGCGAAGATGCCAAAACTCGGAATGGAGCCGATCCGGCGGGACGCGATCGTCAAGGCGACGATCGCCGAGCTTGGCGCGCAAAAATCCCTTGATGTCACCGTTAGCCAGATCGCCAAACGCGCAGGTATGTCCAGTGCATTGGCGCATCATTACTTTGGGGGCAAAGAACAGATATTCCTAGCCGCGATGCGGCGTATCCTGACGGATTTTGGATCTGAAGCGCGTGCACAACTCAGCACGGCAGATCCGGAAGAGCGCGCACAGGCCATCATTCGTGCCTGTTTCGCGCCATCATGTTTCACACCGGATGTTATCGCAGCTTGGATGACTTTTTATGTTTTGGCGCAAACCAACGATGATGCGCTGAGGCTCTGGCAAATCTATCAGGCGCGCATCCGCTCGAACCTGATCCATGCGTTGCGTCCACATATGAGTGACCCGAGCGAGGCTGCCGAAGGTATGATCGCGCTGATCGATGGGTTGTACATCCACTCTGCACTGAATTCCCCACAAGAGCCGCAGCGGGCAGTCACCCATGCGCTGCGGGTACTGAGAGTTTTCCTAGAGGCCGAAAAATGACAAAGCCGAATATTCTGATCCTGATGGTGGATCAGCTCAACGGGACCCTCTTCCCCGACGGTCCTGCAGAATGGTTGCATGCGCCGAACCTGAAGATGCTGGCGGCAAGATCAACGCGTTTCGCAAATGCATACACTGCCTCGCCGCTCTGTGCTCCGGGACGTGCGAGCTTTATGTCGGGTCAACTGCCATCGCGTACTGGCGTCTATGACAACGCCGCCGAGTTCAGCAGCGATATCCCGACCTATGCCCACCACCTTCGTCGTGCAGGATATTACACCTGCTTGTCTGGCAAGATGCACTTTGTCGGCCCAGACCAGTTGCACGGGTTCGAAGATCGTCTGACTACTGATATCTACCCGGCAGATTTCGGTTGGACGCCGGATTATCGTAAACCCGGTGAGCGCATCGACTGGTGGTATCACAATATGGGCTCGGTCACTGGGGCAGGCATTGCCGAGATTTCCAACCAGATGGAATATGATGACGAGGTCGCTTATAACGCCAAGGCCAAGCTATATGACCTTGCACGCGGCAAGGATGATCGCCCCTGGTGTGTGACCGTCAGCTTCACGCACCCACACGATCCTTACGTGGCGCGACGCAAGTACTGGGATCTGTATGAAGACTGTGAGCATCTTGAGCCACAGATCGCGGATCTGGGATATGACAATCAGGACCCGCATTCCAAACGTATTTTCGATGCCAATGACTGGCGCAGCTTCGACATAACGACCGAGGATATTCGCAAATCCCGTCGCGCCTATTTCGCCAATATCTCATATCTGGATGACAAGATCGGTGAGATACTGGAGGTTCTGGAAACGACGCGTCAAGAGGCGATCATACTGTTCGTGTCCGACCACGGCGACATGCTGGGTGAGCGCGGGTTGTGGTTCAAGATGACTTTCTTCGAAGGCTCTTCCCGCGTGCCGCTCATGATTTCGGCCCCCGATCTTCCAGTTGGTCGCATCGATACACCAGTTTCGACGATCGACGTGACACCGACGCTTGGTACGTTGGCGGGCGTCGATATGGCTGAAATCTCACCTTGGACGGATGGTGAGGACCTTGTTCCGTTGGCAAAGGGCACAGACCGAACCGCGCCGGTTGCAATGGAATATGCCGCCGAGGCCTCATACGCTCCTTTAGTCTCTTTGCGTTATGGCAAGTGGAAATACAATCGCTGTACATTGGACCCCGATCAACTGTTCGATCTCGAGGCTGATCCGCATGAGATGGAAAATCTCGCTGGCCTGCCCGAACATGCAGGCACCTTGCAAACACTGCGTGCTAAATCCGAGGCGCGATGGGATTTGGATCGCTTTGACGCCGATGTGAGGGCCAGCCAAGCCCGGCGCTGGGTGGTTTATGAGGCACTGCGGCAGGGTGGCTATTATCCTTGGGATTATCAGCCTCTTCAGAAAGCGTCTGAACGGTACATGCGCAATCATATGGACCTGAACGATGTCGAGGATAGCCAGCGTTATCCGCGTGGCGAGTAATCCTTTACATTTTTGAAATTGCACCCGTCGGAAGTGCAGAGATTTTTCGTCGAAAAATCTTGCCCCGAAGGTGAACGGAGACACGAATATGGAAGCAGATTTTGTCATTGTTGGCGCCGGTTCTGCTGGTTGCGCGATGGCTTACCGTCTGAGTGAGGCCGGAGCCTCGGTTCTGGTGATCGAGCATGGCGGCACAGACGCCGGACCCTTCATCCAAATGCCTGCCGCCCTAAGCTATCCGATGAATATGTCGCGATATGACTGGGGCTACAAATCCGAACCCGAACCACATCTGAACAATCGTCAACTTGCTTGCCCTCGGGGCAAGGTGATCGGAGGGTCTTCTTCGATCAATGGCATGGTCTATGTGCGCGGTCACGCGCGAGATTTTGACACCTGGGCCGAGATGGGCGCAGATGGATGGTCTTACGCAGATGTGCTGCCGTACTACAAACGCATGGAAACCTGGCATGATGGTGGTCATGGCGGTGATCACACCTGGAGAGGCACGGATGGACCTCTGCACGTGTCGCGAGGGCCTCGTGAAAATCCGCTGTTTAAGGCGTTCGTCGATGCAGGTCAGCAGGCTGGATATGAGGTCACTGGCGACTACAACGGTGAGAAACAAGAAGGTTTTGGGCCGATGGAGCAGACCGTCTGGAAAGGACGGCGCTGGTCGGCGGCGAATGCGTACCTTAGGCCAGCGCTCAAGCGGCAAAACTGCCAAATCATCCGGGGTCTTGCGGCGCGCGTGATTATTGAATCCGGGCGCGCATCCGGGGTCGAATTGATCCGGGGTGGCAAACGGGAAGTGATCACAGCGCGGCGCGAGGTTGTATTGGCGGCTTCGTCTATCAATTCGCCTAAGTTGCTGATGCTTTCGGGGGTTGGACCCGCGGCGCACCTGGCTGAGCACGGTATCAAAGTGGTCGCCGACCGCCCTGGCGTCGGCGCCAATCTGCAGGATCACCTAGAACTTTATATCCAACAGGCCTCGATCCAGCCGATCACGCTTTACAAGCATTGGAACCTGATCAGCAAAGGAATGATCGGAGCGCAATGGCTGTTTACCAAAACAGGCCTTGGCGCATCGAACCAGTTTGAAAGCGCCGCCTTTGTGCGTTCGAAACCGGGTGTGGAATATCCTGACATACAATATCATTTTCTGCCGATGGCGGTTCGCTATGACGGGCAGGCGGCAGCCGAAGGGCACGGATTCCAGGCGCATGTGGGGCCAATGCGGTCGCCCTCGCGCGGCGCTGTGACTCTGCGATCTGCCAAAGCCGAAGACGCGCCGGTGATCCGGTTCAACTACATGAGCCATGATGCGGATTGGGAAGACTTCAGAACCTGCATTCGCTTGACCCGAGAGATCTTTGGACAGCAGGCGTTCAAACCCTTTGCCGGTAAAGAGATCCAACCGGGGGCGGAAGTTCAGTCGGACGATGAGCTAGATGCCTTTATCGCCGAGCATGCCGAAAGCGCTTATCACCCTTGCGGGACTTGCCGTATGGGCCGTGCGGATGACAAGGATGCCGTTGTCGACCCGCAGGGGCGTGTGATTGGGGTGGATGGATTGCGCGTCGCCGATAGCTCGATTTTCCCGCAAATCACCAATGGCAATCTGAACGCACCGTCGATCATGGTGGGTGAAAAGATGTCGGACTATTTGCTGCAGAAAGACCCTTTGCCCAAAGCGAACGACCAACCCTGGATAAGTCCGAGATGGGCAACGGCACAGCGCTGACACATCCAAAACCCACGGCGTGCATTTATCCTGAAAGCTGGTTGATTGCGCTCAGAATTTGATCGGCGTCAAAGCGGAGTGCGACAGTCATGTTTAGCCTTGGGATGTAACGCTGAAACAAGGAGCCAACTGGATGTCTCATACCCCGCATGAACTGGCTGAAGAGTTCCCCGACAAGCTCGAAGTGATGAGCCAGCTCAAGCAAACGGATGCGCATTTTGCCCGACTTGCGGATGAGTATCATGAGGTCAACCGCACCGTGCATCGGGCTGAAACCAATGTTGAGCCGATGGAGGAATTGGCCGAGGTTGATTTGCGCAAGAAACGCGCGGCGCTCAAAGACGAGATCTGGGCGATATTGTCAAAAAGCTAAGGATTAGGCGGGGGCTCTGCCCCCGGACTCGCAGGATATATATGGCCAGATGAAGATCAGGTGACCTCATAAGGCAGGGTGCCGCGGCTATGGGCGTCGATGGTCAGGCGGCGCTCTAACGGTGGGACCGATCTTTGGTGGCAGGTCTGGCGCTCGCAGATGCGGCAGGATATGCCGATGGGCTCGTAAGCGCTCGCGTTGTTTATGTCGAGATTATCGGCGTAGACCAATGCTTCGGCATGACGAACCTCACATCCCAAGGCGATGGCATAGCGGCGGACAGGAGCACCGAACGAGCCTCCGGATTTTGAAACATCACGAGCCAATGAGATATAGCGGACGCCATCCGGTGTCTCGGCTAGCTGTTGCAGGAAATGACCCGGGGTCTCGAATGCCCGGTGGACATTCCAGAGTGGGCAGGCACCGCCGAAACGGGCAAATTGCAAGCGCGTAGCTGAATGGCGTTTGGTGATCGTTCCGGCCTGATCGACACGGACAAAAAAGAACGGAATCCCCTTTGCGCCGGGGCGCTGTAGCGTGGACAGGCGGTGCGCCACCTGTTCAATCGATGCCCCGAACCGGTTGCTGAGCAGCTCCAAATCATGCCGATAGTCTTGCGCTGCGGACAGGAAAGCGCCGTAAGGCATCAGCGAAGCCCCGGCAAAATAGTTGGCGAGGCCAATTTTGGCGATGGCGCGGGCCTCATCGCTTTGGAAACGGGCGAAATCTAGCGTTGCTTCAAGCAGCTTATCCTGACTGATCAACGCCACCTGCAGCAGCAGTTGGAAGACCTGCGTTTGTGGTGCGGCGCGCGAGGAAAGGCGCAGGGTTTTGTCACCAGCATTGTAGCTGCGTAAGGTTTCGGTGTCGGCGAAAGTGACGTGAATACCGCGTTCTGTCAGGCTGTTCAGGGCGACCTGCCGAATATCGCTGGTTTCATCGGCACGGCTGGCGAAGCGTTCAGCGGCGCGGTCAACGGCGTCAATATAATTGTCGCAGTAGTGAAAGAAATCGCGCACCTCTTCCCATGGGCTGGCCTGAATACGGGCATCCTCGCGGCCCAATGCCTCGTCGAGCGAGGCGAGGCGTTCATGGGTCTGGCGATAGGCGCGGTGTAACTCGATGAACGCGCGTGCAAGCGCGGGCGCATTTGAAGCGGTGAGCCTGAGATCAGCCAGAGGGGGTACTGTTTCGGCAAACACCGGATCGGCCAGTGCTTCGCGCATGTCCGAAACCAATCGTTCGCTATCCCCTGTGCTGAGTTCGGTCACATCCATACCAAACTCTTGCGCCAGTGCCAGAACAACGGTCGTCGAGATCGGCCGGTTGTTATTCTCCATCTGGTTCAAATAGGGCAGTGAAACGCCCAGTTTTGCGGCGAAGTCCTTCTGCGTGAGGGTCAGGCGTGTGCGCATTTCGCGCAGCTTGGCGCCAGCGTATAGTTTCTGAGTGGCCATGGCGGTTCTTTGCAGCTTTACTGAATCTGCAGGCTAACTTTGCAAACCCTGTCGCGCAAGCCGTCTACAGACCCAATTGCCGTTCGCGCCAGATAACAACGCTGATCGCGCAGATTGCCAGTGCGGCGGTTGCCAGCATCAGCCAAAGCAGAGGCATCGCGCCCGTCTCATGCGTCAGCAATGCGCCTGCCAATGCGCTGAGTGCCGCGCCGCCGCCCAACATGATCGCACCGCTCAAACCAGAGGCAGTAGCCGCAAGATGCGGGCGGACCGAAAGCGATCCGGCGGTTGCATTTGGGATCGCCATGCCGTTGCCCAACCCGACGAAGGTCATCAGGCCGAAGAAGCTGAGCGCCGTTCCCAAATCCACTAGGAACAACAAAGCTGATAGGGCCACGCCAATTGCATTCAGCCAGCATCCCCAGCGCACCATGCGGTTGACGCCGAAGCGAACCGAGAATCGACCGCTGATGAAGTTACCGAAGAAATAGCCAATCGCAGGCGCACCAAAGTAGATGCCGACCTCGGCGGCTGTCATGCCGAACACTTCGGTCCCGATAAAGGGTGCGCCCCCGAGATAGGCAAAGAACGCACCTGAAGAGAACGCCGAGGACAGGGAATAGCCCCAGAAGCGGGGCGATTTCAGCAGTTCAGGGTATTCGCGAAATTGCTGCATCAGTGTTTTGCCGCTTGCGGCGGCGGTTTCGCCAAAATCTTGGTAGGTCAGCGCCAGCGCTAGCGCCGCAAGGGCAAAGGGTAGCCAGAAATTGGCTTTCCAGCCAAAAGTTTCTTCGAGAAGCCCGCCGACAGCAGGGCCGATCATCGGGACGACTGCCATCCCCATGGTGACATATCCGAGCATCGAAGCAGCCTGGTCCTGTTCGTACATGTCTCGCACAGCCGCACGGCTTAAGACAATACCAACGACAATGACGGCCTGAAACATTCTGAAGGCCAGAAAGGTTTCGACATTTGGGGCGTATATACACCCCAGCGTTGCCAGCAGAAAAAGGGCGAGTCCCCACAGCAGTACAGGCCGACGTCCGGCCTTATCGGCGATGGGTCCTATTAAGATTTGCAGTGCCGCGTTGACCAGAAGATAAAGCGCGATCGAAAGCTGCATCACCTTGTAATCAGTCTGAAAATACGTCGCCATAAAGGGAAGGCTGGGCAGATACAGATTCATGCTCAGCGCCGACAATCCTGACAACAAAACGAGTGTTGTAAGCGTGGGGGGCGTGCGGCTGACAGAGGGTGAACTGAACTGCATGGTTTACCTTTAGACCCTGATCGCGCGAAATGCCATCGGCAGTTTGGCTTGTTGTGTTAATTAACAAATTTGCAGTTATCTCAAATAGTGTTGCCAAATATTTGCAAATTTGCCGAAAACTTCTTTGGCCGCCGATCCCAACTCGTTATGGTCGCGCAAATTCTCTTGGGAGACTACCGACATGAAAGACATCCTTTCCGAGCTCGAAGGCCGTCGCAACAACGCGCGATTGGGTGGTGGGCAAAAACGCATCGACTCACAACACG
This sequence comes from Ruegeria sp. I3, assembly GCF_056532525.1. Lineage (NCBI taxonomy): Bacteria > Pseudomonadati > Pseudomonadota > Alphaproteobacteria > Rhodobacterales > Roseobacteraceae > Ruegeria > Ruegeria sp. I3. The sequence continues at coordinate 648,889 of NZ_JBQFNI010000001.1, forward strand.
CCCGCGGAAAGCTGACGGCACGCGAACGGATCGAGTTGCTGGTAGACGAAGGCAGCTTTGAAGAGTTTGACATGTTTGTCAGCCATCGCTGCACTGATTTCGGAATGGAGAAACAAAAGCCTGCTGGTGATGGGGTGGTCACAGGCTGGGGTACGATCAATGGTCGAGTGGTCTACGTCTTCAGCCAGGACTTCACCGTATTCGGCGGCTCGCTGTCAGAAACCCATGCGCAGAAGATTTGCAAGATCATGGATATGGCAGTTCAAAACGGAGCGCCGGTGATCGGGATCAACGACTCGGGCGGGGCGCGGATTCAGGAAGGCGTCGCTTCATTGGCCGGATATGCCGAGGTGTTCCAGCGTAATATCATGGCCTCGGGCGTCGTTCCGCAGATCAGCGTGATTATGGGGCCGTGTGCAGGTGGTGCGGTTTACAGTCCTGCGATGACCGACTTCATCTTCATGGTCAAAGACACCTCGTACATGTTCGTGACCGGCCCAGACGTTGTGAAGACCGTCACCAATGAGGTCGTGACGGCGGAGGAACTGGGCGGGGCTTCAACCCACACCAAAAAGTCGTCGGTCGCTGATGGCGCGTTTGAAAACGATGTGGAGGCGCTGGCCGAGGTGCGCCGTCTTGTCGACTTCCTTCCGCTCAACAATCGCGAGAAACCGCCAGTTCGCCCGTTTTTTGACAGCCCTGACCGGGTCGAGACATCGCTGGATACGCTGATCCCGGACAATCCGAACACGCCGTACGACATGAAGGAACTGATCACCAAAGTGGCGGATGAGGGTGATTTTTACGAGATTCAGGAAGACTACGCTAAGAACATCATCACCGGTTTTATCCGGCTTGAAGGGCAGACCGTGGGCGTCGTGGCCAACCAACCCATGGTATTGGCAGGATGTTTGGACATCGATAGTTCCCGAAAAGCGGCCCGGTTCGTGCGGTTCTGTGATTGCTTTGAAATCCCGATCCTGACGCTTGTTGATGTTCCGGGCTTTCTGCCGGGCACTTCGCAGGAGTATGGCGGCGTGATCAAGCACGGCGCTAAACTGCTATTTGCTTATGGCGAAGCGACCGTGCCAAAGGTCACCGTAATTACGCGTAAGGCCTACGGTGGCGCGTATGATGTTATGGCCTCCAAACACCTGCGCGGCGATTTCAACTATGCGTGGCCCACGGCTGAGATCGCGGTGATGGGTGCAAAGGGCGCGACCGAAATCATCCACCGCGCCGATCTCGGCGATTCCGATAAGATTGCGAAACACACTCAGGACTATGAGGACCGGTTCGCAAATCCCTTCGTCGCGGCCGAGCGCGGCTTTATCGACGAGGTGATCATGCCACAATCGACCCGCCGCCGTGTATCACGTGCATTTGCGAGCCTGCGCGGCAAGCAACTGAAGAACCCTTGGAAAAAGCACGACAATATCCCGCTGTAAATGCCCGCCGAGGAGGCCCGAGCCGTAAATGCCCCGATTGACCGGACATAAGACCGCGCAGGTTGCAACAGCTCTGCACGCTCCCCCGGAGGAAGGAAACCGCCGCTGGCGGATCCGGGGATGCGCCGGGGTTTTTACGTTGCTGGTCGGAGTAGGTTCGGCGCTGGCCTCAAACCTGCTGCCCGTGCCATCGGGTCAACCGGTCGAGCTTAGCGATGTGCTTCTGGACACCAATCCGGGTGAGCTTTGGGTGCGGTTTCGGTTCATTGCACCCAAGATCGGATCGACTGCAGGTCGTATCACATATGATGTCGCCGTAGTCGACATGGAGCATTTGTGTGAAACACTGGCGGTGCCTTATGTGGCCCAGCACGAATTGCAGCCTGCCCGGATCGTGATTTCGTTTTCGGACAGACCGGTGGCGTTCGGCACCTCCGAACCTGACGCAACGCAGTTCTTCGAAGCCTACCGGCTGGATCAATCCCGGTGTATCTGGGAGGGGCTCTGACCATGAACCAAAAATGTCACGGTCTCAGAGTGTCCCGATACAGTGATACAGCTCTGGAGGTTCGCATGATCACTTCAATCCCGCAGGCATGTCCGATGGCCTGCCATATCTGGAACTTGTCCGTTGAGGTTTCGCAATGCTGAAACATCGCGGTTTCCCCGGACGTTTGCCCGGAACAGACTTCCAGTTCACCATTCGGCGGGCCAATCCCAAGGGCGTTACGCCGCTGACCCAGCGAGAACGCTTTCGCGATCGCAAACCCGCCGACAAGCGCGCAGATGTCGCGTTTATCGAGGCGTTGTGGGCGCATTTTGGTGATCAGCCCTTTGAGCGGGGCAATCTGGACGCGGGCCGTCTAAGTTGGCTGTTCGGGCGCGAGGTTGTCGCCGCCGAAGACCCGTTTGATCCTGCAAGCTATGATGCTCTGCTGGTGATCAATCTGGACGCCGCGCGCCAATCTTTCCCTGACGTGTTCGACGGAGTGCGCTGATTGTGACCGGGGCTGCCGCACATAACACTCAGATGATCAGTGACAGTGGAACCCTGCCCGCTAACGGGCAGGGTAGGCTGTTTTCATCAGAAGTTGAGTTGCGCGGCCAACTGGACACGATTGCCGTCGAATGTGTCGCCGGAAATTGTGTCGTTCCGCTCGCCATAGATGTATTCGGCGCTGAGCGTCAGGTTGTCTGTCGCCTTGTAAAAGGCATTGACGTGGATCGTCTCAAGCTCGGTGAACGACAAAGTACCGGTCGATGTAGGCAGGTCGTAGTCTTCCTTGCCATAGGCGATGCCGACGTTCCATTTGGAACTCAGGTCCTGACGGAATTCGATGGTGTAGCCATCAACATCGTTGGCCTGACCCCCGACGACTGCGTCGCCCAAGCCGATCAGGTAGGGGCCAAGTGCCTCGCCGTTGACATAGTTGACCTGGAACAACCCACCTTCCCACGGTCGGATCGAGCCCGACAAAGAGAAACCGGTCTGATCGACCTCGACGTCGCCGGATTGCGCCTTGCCGTAGAGCGCCGAGGCACGAGCGATGTATTTGCCATCGTTGTATTCGACCGAACCAGTCAGCACGGGATCATCCGAATCCGAGCCGCCGACGTTTTCTTCAACGGAAACGGCGAAGGTGGTATTCGATCCGATATTGTTGGTGTAGCGCACCTGCGGTACGCGCGCGAAAGCGATCCCGACCGGCCCGTTAAATTCCACCGAGGTCGGGTAGGTGTCCAGAGGTTGGAAATTGGTCCAGTATTGTCCGATCAGCCATTGTTCCCCAATTCGGATATTGGCATGACGAATTCGGAATTCGGCGGTTCCGTCCGAGCCGAAGGCATCGACTTCGATCTGGCCCTGAATGTCACCGATTCCCGAAGGCGTGCTGGTGCGCAGCCCGATACGAGACTGACGGACTGTGGCGCCAAACGTACCATCTGTCTCGGCCGAGGGTTCACCAATCACGTTTACGAATGCGGTGTCGCCCTGATCGTATTCGAAGTCATAGAAGAAGTCGGCTTTGACATAACCGTAGACGTCCAGAGTGGTGTTGCCGATCTGCAGATCCCCAGTGCCAGACCCGGGATTGGAGGATTCCAGCGCTTCGACCCGGGCGCGCAGTGCATCCAGTTCAGCCTGAGTTTGTGCATCTTGCGCCAAGGCTTGCATACCGGTCACGGAAAGCGCGCTGGCAGCAAGCAGGCTAGCAGTTTTACCCTTTGTTATCATATGGATAGTTCCTTGTGTGCGAGTGTGCAGGGGCACCGTTCCACGCAACTGAATTCTTGGGAAATCACCAAGTTGAGAGAAGATGCTCTCAATTTTTCAAGCAAAAGTGTCGGTAGACATGTGACGTTTCACGCTGCGGTGAAACCGGAATCTAAGTTACTGTCACCGGAAGGATTTTTGCGTGAGTTTGTAGTGATGTTGCGTGAGGTGCCTCGCGCACTGCCTCGCTACAAGTCTTCGATTTGTAACAGGAACGTGACGGATTTCAGACGTAGTCGTCGCTGTCCGGGCGATTACGACGTCGGCGCAAATCTGCGTGGTGCCGCGCTGGATGGGCAGGTTTCAGCCGGAATCTCAGATGGAAACAATAACTGGTTGGCGGCCAGAATTGTGCTGTGCACAGTGATTGGGCCGTGCGGCTCTACTTTGCCTGCGTCGCACAAGCACCTACTATTCCGTACCCCTTCCTTCCGCGGGCAGGCTTGTGTTCCCCACAGAGTTCTGTCCGCGGTTTTCTTTTTGTCAGGTTTGGACAAAAAGCGGCAAAAACCTGCGCAATTCGCAAGTTTGTGGTCCGTGTTATTGCATAACAAGGCGCGAAATCGGCATCTGCTCTCAAAGACTGCAAAAAATCTAGAAGGGCAGAAACCATGCGAATCAAACGAATTTCTCTTGCATTGGCAACCTGCGCGGGTTTGGCGGCCTGCGGTGGCTCGACCGGCGAACAGGCGATCCTTGGCGGCGGTGCGGGGGCTCTGGGGGCGGCGGTCCTCAGTGCAGATCCGCTGCTTGGGGCGGCAGTCGGGGCTGCGGGCAACGTGCTTTACTGCAAGACCCAGAACAACTGTAACTAAAGCTGAATTTAACGGGGCTGGAAAAGTCCCGTCCGTCATTGCGCATCACGCCGTCGTGGGGTCAACGCCCCGCGGCGGCGTTTTGCGTTTCCAGAACATCAAGCCAAAGGACGTTCCATGTTCAACAAGATCCTGATCGCAAACCGGGGCGAGATTGCCTGCCGGGTCATCAAGACCGCCCGAAAGATGGGCATTGGCACGGTTGCCATCTATTCAGATGCTGACAAGAACGCCCTGCATGTTTCAATGGCGGATGAGGCCGTGCATATCGGCCCGCCGCCCGCCAACCAGTCATACATCGTCATCGACAAGGTGATGGATGCCATCCGTAAAAGCGGCGCGCAGGCGGTCCACCCCGGTTATGGCTTTCTGTCCGAGAACTCCAAATTTGCCGAGGCGCTGGATGCCGAAGGCGTCGCCTTTGTCGGCCCCCCGGTTGGTGCGATCGAAAGCATGGGGGACAAGATCACCTCGAAGAAGATCGCGCAGGAGGCCGGGGTTTCGACGGTGCCCGGTTACATGGGCCTGATCGAAGACGCCGATGAGGCGGTGAAGATTTCGAACGACATTGGCTATCCGGTGATGATCAAGGCCAGCGCTGGCGGCGGTGGCAAGGGCATGCGGATTGCGTGGAATGACGAAGAGGCGCGGGAAGGTTTCCAGTCATCCAAGAACGAGGCCGCGAACTCCTTCGGCGACGACCGGATTTTCATTGAGAAATTCGTGACTCAGCCGCGCCATATCGAAATTCAGGTTCTGTGCGACAGCCACGGCAACGGCATCTATCTGGGCGAGCGTGAGTGTTCGATCCAGCGCCGCAACCAGAAAGTTGTGGAAGAGGCGCCATCGCCGTTCCTTGACCCTGAAACCCGCAAGGCGATGGGCGAACAGGCGGTCGCGTTGGCCAAGGCTGTGAACTATGCCAGCGCCGGTACGGTCGAGTTCATCGTGGATGGCGAAAAGAACTTCTACTTCCTCGAAATGAACACCCGCCTGCAGGTGGAACACCCGGTGACCGAACTGATCACTGGTGTCGATCTTGTCGAACAGATGATCCGTGTGGCCGCTGGTGAAAAGCTGTCGATCACGCAGGATGACGTCACCCTGACAGGCTGGGCGATTGAGAACCGTCTTTATGCAGAGGACCCGTATCGTGGCTTCTTGCCCTCGATTGGCCGCCTTACCCGTTATCGCCCGCCGCAGGAGGTCGCAGCCGGCCCGCTCCTTGTGAATGACAAATGGCAAGGTGATGCGCCTAAAGGGGATAGCGCTGTGCGTAACGATACCGGCGTCTATGAGGGCGGCGAGATCAGCATGTATTACGACCCGATGATCGCCAAGCTGTGTACCTGGGCACCGACCCGCGAACAGGCGATTGAGGCGATGCGCGTGGCGCTGGACAGTTTCGAAGTCGAAGGCATCGGTCACAACTTGCCATTCCTGTCAGCGGTCATGGATCACCCGAAATTTGTAAGTGGTGACATGACGACCGCTTTCATCGCCGAGGAGTATCCGGACGGGTTCGAAGGCGTCGACCTTCCCGAAGAGGATTTGCGCCGTATCGCAGCCTCGTGCGCTGCCATGCACCGGGTTGCCGAAATCCGTCGCACCCGCGTATCGGGCCGAATGGACAACCATGAACGGAAGGTCGGCAAACGTTGGAATGTCGCTCTGCAAGGGCAGGATTTCAGCGTCAAGGTTAAGGCTGACAAACAGGGCGCGACTGTCAAATTCAAAGACGGGTCAGCTCTGCGTGTGTCCTCTGACTGGACGCCGGGTGACCAACTTGCGGTGTTGGACGTGGATGGCAGCCCGTTGGTCTTGAAGGTTGGAAAGGTATCGGGCGGGTTCCGTATTCGAAACCGAGGGGCTGACCTCAAGGTACATGTGCGCACCCCGCGTCAGGCCGAACTGGCCCGCCTGATGCCCGAGAAGCTGCCGCCTGATACATCGAAAATGCTGCTCTGCCCAATGCCGGGCTTGATCGTGAAGATTGATGTGGAAGTAGGTCAGGAGGTGCAGGAAGGTCAGGCACTTTGTACCGTTGAGGCGATGAAGATGGAGAACATCCTGCGCGCCGAGAAAAAGGGCGTTGTCTCCAAGATCAACGCGGGCCCCGGCGACAGTCTGGCCGTTGACGATGTGATCATCGAGTTCGAGTGATGATGCGCGCACCTGCGACATATCTTTCAAGGTTCCCAGCGGCTTCCGCCGGGATCTTGAGGCATGTCGCAGGTGCTCAACCGCCCTCACGTCGTTCGCGGATTTCGCGTTCGCGCAAAGGCGTCTTGTCAATGGATCGGCCAATCTCACGCACGCTCCATGGGCTGGGTTTGCGCAGTTTGACGACACCATCCTTGTCGACAAACACCATCTGGAAACCACGCGGTCGCAGTTTTGATCGGATCGATGATCGCGCCGCCGGATCAGTATCGGTCAAGACAACCACGTCGCGATCCCGCATTGCGTCCTCGCCTTCGAGTAACATGTCAATCTGTTGCTGGAATCTTGGGTCTGCCGGGGTATCGGCAAAAACGACGATCGGGCGATGCGTCCAGAGAAAATCTCTTAGATCGCTGTCAGCTACTGGACGAACAAAGCTGTCATCCGCAGGGGCAGTCGCGTCGGCGGCCAAGGCGGCCAACGGGAATAGTGCCGAGAAAACAAAGGCAAGCGTGCGTGTCATGAGGCCTCCTGTTGTGATGAATATAGCCTCTGCTGGGGCGAATGCGACTGACGAAATGCGTGTGATCACCAAAAAATTGCTTCGTGGACGCCGCACCCACCCATGCGTATTTATCAATTTGCCTACAAAATGCGCCGTTCCCGCGGCCTTCGCGTGGGGAGAGTAGGCCGATGGAAGTGATCCTGCATTGCGGTGCACATCGATGTGCAAGCACCAGTTTCCAGAACTATCTGAGCCGGAACGTGCAGGTCCTTGCAGATCAAGGTCTGGCGTATTGGGGGCCGGAGCGAACACGCTCCAATGGCCTCAACAGCTTGAACAAATTGACGCCTGAGGTCTGTGATGGATTACGCCGCGAGCTGGACGTATGTCAGAAAGACGGCGCGACGCAGCTATTGGTCAGCCAAGAGAATTTCGTGGGCTCAATGGAGCGCAATATTGCCTTTGCCTCGCTCTATCCAGGTATGCAGGAACGTGGGCAGCTTTTGGCAAGGGCATTTGATGGAAGAGTCACCAAAATTGCTTTGAATATCCGCGCGTTGGATATGTATTGGTCTTCCGTGGCCGCCTATAAGTTCAAACGTGGCAGCGCCCCAATAGAGCCCACAAAGTGGACCCGCATCGCGCAAAGCAAGCGGAGCTGGCGAGACGTCATCACCGATATTAGCCACGCCTTCCCGGGCGTCCCATTGCTCGTTTTGCCGTTTGAGGAATTTGCGGGTCATCAACAGGCGCAGCTTCAGGCGCTGACGGGTCGCACCGCGCCCGAATTCAGCGATGGCCTTGCGTTGAATGCTGCGCCCAAACCCACGCCCCATGGTCTGACCGCTGAACAGGCGATGCAGCTTTGGGCTGATTATGCCGATGATCTGGAATGGCTTGCCTCGGGCGCCGATGGGAGGGCTGAACTGATCTGCCGGACAGATAGCAATGCACGCGGGGTCGCCCCCGCCGAAACCAGAATTGAACAGAGGAAATCGACATGACCGACACCAACGACTGGCAGGTGCTGGCTGAAAAGGAGCTGCGCGGCCGACCTTTGGGCGATCTGACCAAAGAGACGCTGGAAGGCATCGACGTCAAACCGCTTTATACTCAGGAAGACACGGCTGATCTGCCGCATATGGGCTCGCTTCCGGGCTTCGGTCCGTTTACGCGCGGCGTAAAAGCGACGATGTATGCGGGGCGCCCTTGGACGATCCGTCAATATGCAGGCTTCTCGACGGCTGAAGAATCGAATGCGTTTTACCGCCGCAATCTGGCGGCCGGCCAGCAAGGTGTCTCGGTCGCCTTCGATCTGGCGACTCACCGGGGGTATGACAGTGACCATCCCCGTGTGGTGGGCGATGTCGGCAAGGCCGGTGTGGCCATCGACAGCGTTGAGGATATGAAAATCCTGTTCGACGGTATCCCGCTGGACAAGGTTTCAGTCTCAATGACGATGAACGGGGCAGTGATCCCGGTTCTGGCCAGCTTCATCGTTGCAGGTGAAGAGCAGGGGCATGACAAGGCCGTGCTCTCGGGCACCATTCAGAACGACATTCTGAAAGAGTTTATGGTGCGTAACACCTATATCTACCCGCCCGAGCCTTCGATGAAGATCATCTCGGACATCATCGATTACACTTCGAATGAGATGCCCAAGTTCAACTCGATCTCGATCTCGGGCTATCACATGCAAGAGGCCGGGGCGAACCTGGTGCAGGAACTGGCTTATACGCTGGCCGACGGGCGCGAATATGTGCGCGCCGCGACGGAATCAGGCATGGACGTGGATAAGTTCGCGGGTCGTCTGTCGTTCTTCTTTGCCATCGGCATGAATTTCTTCATGGAGATCGCGAAACTGCGCGCCGCGCGCACCCTTTGGCATCGGGTAATGACCGAGTTCGGGGCGAAATCCGAACGGTCGAAAATGCTACGAACTCATTGCCAGACCTCGGGCGTGTCGCTGCAGGAACAGGACCCCTATAACAACGTGGTCCGCACCGCCTATGAGGCCATGAGCGCGGTTCTGGGCGGCACACAGTCACTGCATACCAACGCACTGGACGAGGCGATCGCGCTTCCAACCGATTTCTCAGCACGTATCGCGCGAAACACGCAGCTGGTGTTGCAAGAGGAAACCGGCGTGACCGATGTGGTCGATCCGCTGGCGGGCTCTTACTACGTCGAAAGCCTGACCAACGAGTTGGTCGAAAAAGCCTGGGCTCTTATGGAAGAGGTCGAGGAAATGGGCGGTATGACCAAGGCCGTTGCCAGTGGCATGCCCAAGCTGCGGATCGAAGAAAGCGCTGCGCGCCGTCAGGCTATGATCGACCGGGGCGAAGAGGTCATCGTTGGTGTCAACAAGTATCGCAAAGAGCAAGAAGACCCGATCGATATTCTGGACGTCGATAACGTGGCCGTGCGCGAAGCTCAGGTCGCGCGGCTGGAGCGTATCCGTGCAACGCGCGACGAGGCGGCTTGCCAACAGACGCTGGACGCCCTGACAACAACCGCCCGCGAGGGAGGCAACCTGCTGGCCGCCGCCGTCGAGGCCGCCCGAGCCCGCGCATCCGTAGGAGAGATCAGCATGGCAATGGAGAAAGAGTTCGGTCGCCACCGTGCCGAAGTGAAGACCCTGGCCGGTGTTTACGGTGCGGCCTACGAGGGTGACGAAGGTTTTGCCGCGATTCAGAATTCCATAGAAGAATTCGCCGAGGCCGAGGGGCGTCGCCCGCGTCTGCTGGTGGTCAAGATGGGGCAGGACGGCCACGATCGAGGGGCCAAGGTGATTGCCACTGCCTTTGCCGATATCGGGTTTGATGTGGATGTCGGCCCTCTGTTCCAGACGCCTGCAGAAGCCGCACAGGACGCGGTGGACAATGATGTGCATGTGATCGGGATCTCTTCGCAGGCTGCGGGGCATAAGACATTGGCGCCTCAGTTGGTTGAGGAACTGAAAAAGGCGGGGGCTGAGGACATCATAGTCATCTGCGGTGGGGTCATTCCGCAACAGGATTACCAGTTCCTTTACGATCACGGTGTGAAGGCTATCTTTGGTCCGGGAACGAACATCCCTGAAGCGGCGCAAGACATCTTGCGTTTGATCGGCGAAGCCAAAACCTAACGCCGGCGCCAAGATTTTTCGTACGAAAAATCTTGTGATTTCGCCCCTTTGCGGAAAACATGCGACCAGACCCAAATGGTCTGGTCGTTTGTCATCAGGAGGCGTCTTCATGTTACTGGATCATCTGGCTGTTGCGGGCGAAACGCTTGAAGAAGCTTCTGACCATATCGAACAGGCGCTGGGCGTACGGCTTCAGGACGGCGGCAAGCACGAAAAATTCGGAACGTATAATCGACTTCTGGGCTTGCGGGATGGGCTCTATCTGGAGGCGATTGCGATCGACCCCGAAGCCTCCAAACCGCAAAGGACGCGCTGGTTCGATCTGGACCGGTTCACCGGATCACCCCGCCTGACCAACTGGATTTGCCGGGTTCCGGATATCGAAGCGTCACTGACCGTTTTCCCCGACGGCGTCGGACAACCTATCGATCTGAACCGAGGCGCGCTGCGCTGGCGTATGGCAGTCCCCCCAAATGGACGTCTGCCATTTGACAACCTCTTTCCGGCGCTTATCGAGTGGAAGGGTGATCTGCATCCGGCGCAAATGCTTCAGGACAGTGGCTGCCGGTTACGCCGCCTCATAGTGTGCCATCCGGATGCAATCGACTTAGCCAAGGGTTTGGGGGCGTTGGAGTATGTCGCGTTTGATAGCGGCCCGGCTGCATTGCGCGCTGAAATCGAAACACCGCACGGGTTGCGCGTGCTGGAATGAAAATCCGGCAGGCCAGAGCCCACGATGCATCCGCGATTGCGGCGATAGCAAACGTGATTATCCGTGATACGCTGGTCACTTTCACCACCGATGAACGCAGCGTTGAAAGCGTGGTGGCAGAGATCGAAACCAGAAGCCCCGCCTTCTTGGTCGCCGAGCGCAGTGGTGCCGTCGAGGGGTTTGCGACCTATGGCACTTTCCGCTCGGGACCGGGATATGCGCAGTGCCGCGAACATTCGATACAGTTGGCACCCGAAGCCAGAGGCCAGAATGTTGGCCGTTCGTTGATGGAGGCTCTTGAAGCCATCGCGCGGGAGGATAACGTGCATGTCTTGGTGGCGGGCATTTCATCGGCCAACCCCGCAGCCATCGCCTTCCATAAGGCAATTGGCTTCAAGAAGGTGGGACGCATGCCTGAAGTGGGATTCAAATGGGGGCAGCGGCTGGATCTTGTCCTGATGCAGAAAATACTCGGCCCGCAGTCATCTGTCGCACCTGACAGTCGTGACAAGGCACGCTAGGGTGCGCCCATGTCGATCTGGTCCAGAATAGCCGACGCGCTGAACGCGCTTGCCCAGGGCGAAAGCCTGACTGCGGTGTTTGAGAAACTGCGCACGCCGCCAGAACGTTCGGTGGCCTTTGCGATTGCCGTCGTGGCGCTTGGCGCCAAGATGGCCAAGGCCGACGGTCAGGTGACGCGGGATGAGGTGACGGCTTTTCGTGAAGTGTTCCAGATCGCGCCCGAAGATGAAGACGGGGCGGCCAAGGTCTTTGACATGGCACGGACAGACGTTGCTGGATATCAGGACTATGCCCGCCGGATTGCCCGCATGTTCGCCGAAGATAGCACCACCCTGTGCGATTTGATGGAAGGGCTGTTTCACATTGCCATGGCGGACGGGTTCTACCATCCGAACGAAAACGAGTTTTTGGAAGAAGTCAGCCGCATTTTCGGCCAGACCGACGCTCAGTTCATGGCCCTGCGCGCGCGTTTCGTACCGGATGCGCCGAAAGACCCCTATACGGTTCTGGGCGTTCCCCGCGACGCTCCTCTGACCGAAATTCGCAAGGTTTGGCGGCAACTGGTGAGAGAAACTCATCCCGATGCGATGCTGGCACGCGGCGTTCCGGAAGAGGCGGTGCGGCTGGCCGAGAAAAAGATGATCGATATCAACCGCGCCTGGGATGAAATCAACGGCGCCCGGGTCTGATCCGTGCGGTTGGCGACCTACAATATCGAATGGTTCGCCAACCTGTTTGATCGCAATGACAGCCTGATTGTCGATGACAGCTGGTCAGGGCGTCACGATGTGACCAAGGCCCGGCAAGTTGAGGCGATCGCAAAGGTGCTGTCGGCGATTGATGCCGATGCGATGCTGATCGTCGAAGCCCCCAACACAGGCAAGTCTCAGAATACGGTCCGTGCCTTGCAGCGATTTTCCGAGGCGTTCGGTCTGCGTACAAGCCATGCAATCATGGGATTTCCCAATGATACACATCAGGAATTGGCCCTGCTTTATGATCCCGAAATTCTTACAGCCAAACACGACGCAAGGGAGGCTGAGAACGCGCCGCGTTTCGATGCCGAGTTCCGGATCGACCTGGATGTGGATGCGACCGAGGATCTTGTTCGGTTTTCAAAGCCTCCGATGGAATTGGCGATCCAAACAACCTCAGGGCAGGAGTTTCGACTGATCGGGGCGCATCTGAAGTCCAAAGCACCCCATGGCGCTGCATCGCGGGATGAGATGATACGAATTTCGATTGCCAATCGCCGTAAGCAGTTGGCGCAGGCGGTATGGCTGGGTCGACGGGTCCGACATCATTTGACGGAGCAAGAGCCGGTGATTTTGCTGGGCGATCTCAATGACGGACCCGGGCTGGACGAGTTCGAACACCTCTTCGGTCGATCGTCGGTCGAGATATTGTTGCAGGCGGGGCTCTATGATCCTCATGCGGCACGGGCATTGGAACTGCGCCCCGGTTCCGTCCCGGCAACTGCACGATTTGCGCGGCCGAATGAAGGACGGTATCTTGAGGCGTTGTTGGACTACATCATGATTAGCGAGGATTTGCGCGCCCACCACCCGAACTGGCGCATCTGGCATCCGTTTCGCGATGCCGCCTGCTGGGGCAACCCCGAGCTGAGGGATGCCTTGCTAACCGCATCCGACCACTTCCCGGTGACGTTGGATATCGACCTCTGACCTTTCAACACTCGGCACGCTCGCTTATATTCAAGCTATGCTACGTCTCATGCTGATCAGCGCTATTTGTACCGCCTTGGCCCTGCCTGCCCAAGCACAGGACGATTCGGGTAAGTCGCTGATGGAGCGGGGTGCCGAGTTGTTTCTGGAAGGCTTGCGGCAAGAGATGGAGCCCACGCTCGAAGACCTGCGTGGATTTGCGGACCAATTTGGTCCGGCTTTGCAGTCTTTCATGCGGGAAATGGGTCCGGCGCTGGCTGATTTGGCTGCTCAGGTGCAGGATTGGAGCGCGTATGAAGCGCCCGAGATGTTACCAAACGGCGACATTATCATCCGCAAGAAGCCCAAAGATCAGCCCGAAGAAGTTGTGCCAGAAGAAGAGACTTCTAACGGTTATACCGATATCTGATTATCCGCGAATGATCACTTTGGGTTCTGATTTCAGCGCGCCGGCCAACGAGTTAAAACGGGCCTCGGCGACTTCGTTGAACAATGCGCCTGCCGATTTGGGCAGACGCAGTTCGAGCTTTTGTTTTTTGGGATAGTAACGCATCTTGCCCATGGCTGCGTCGTGCTGCATCCAAAGCATCGCTCCGAACCGTAGTGCTTTGCCTAGGATTTCGGCCTGTTCTTGGCCGCGTTCTTCGAGCAGTTCGTAAAGCTCGGTAAAGCGGCTCCCTTCACGTTTGTTGCGATATCGGTGTTGCAAAGCGAGCCCGATAAAGATCCGCTCGGAATGTTTGATCCCGCTCATGTTGGCGCGGGTGACATATTCGAAACAAGCCTCGGCCCGGTAATCTGGATGCGCACGCCAACTGACGTCGTGCAGCAGACAAGCTGCCTTGATCAGGCGCAGCATCGGTTCCGGCGCCGAACGGAACAAGGGCATGACAAAATCGAACAGGTGTTTGCCGAAACCGGGCAAGCGCGCGTCTTTCGCTTCGGCAAACCGGCAGGCTTCGATCAAAGGATCCCGGTCGCGCAGGCGTTGCGGCATCTGTTCATACAGCAATCCTTCGCGGATGCCGTAGCTTGAAATCGCGATGTCCTTTGGTTTGAACGTGCGGATCAGGCGTGAAAGCACATCCATTGCATAGGGGATCAATGCCATACGCGATCCCGACACACCGGCCAATGCGCGCAATTCATCAGGATCATTCTGTTCGATGAACTTGATGGTCTCGCGTACCTGACTTTGTGTCATGCGGTATTCGTGCAGCACGTTCAGCGGATAGCCTCGGCGCAACATGTCCAGACGTGCGAAGGCGCGCCAACTGCCGCCGACCAGAAACAGCCGATCACGTTGAGGGCCCATCCGGTCGCGCATCTCTTCCAGCGTCTTCTTGATATGCTCCTTACGCGCCCGGCGACCGCCTTTGATATCGCGCAGCTTGAGCGGCCCCAGGGGCGAAGTCATGCGACGTCCGACCTTGCCGCCTCCGATCTCAGCGAGTTCGACGGACGAGCCACCGATGTCGCAGATCAGCCCATAAGCTCCGGGCCAACCCAGCAGCACGCCCTGAGCTGAGAGCCGTGCTTCTTCCTCGCCATCGACAACGTTGATGATCAGGCCGGTTTCGGCTTTTGCCTGCGCGCAGAAATCCGGTCCATCGCTGGCCTCGCGCACCGCAGCGGTGGCGACCGCGTGCAGGGCGGGCAGGCCGAGGTCTCTGGCAAGATGCTGAAACCTGTGCAAGGCAGCCAGCGCCCGTTTGCGACCTTCAGGGTTCAGTCGGCCGGTCTCTGACAGGCCGGCGCCCAGTTCGCACATCACCTTTTCATTGTAGAAATAGGCCGGTGAGCGCGCCGCACCGTCAAAAATCACCATCCGGACCGAGTTCGATCCGATATCGACAACCCCGACCCGGGAAAGTGCACGGGCGCCCGGATCTTCGAACAGCGGCCTTCCGAACAGCCCGTGATCCGGGAAATCAGTCTCGGCAATCTTGGTCATGGTGTCCCCAGGTCTTTTGCGCGACAGGATGCGAGATCACCCTTGTCCGGTCAATTGCAGGCATCCGATTGTTCGGCTTCTGTGTTCAATAGACGCACCGCCAGCGCACGGGTGATGTCGCGTTTTTCGGTCAGCGCAATTTCGTCCAGCTGTTCGACGACGCGGGCGGCGGTTTCAAAGCTGCGATTCATGTGCTTGACCAGATAGGCTATGACATCAGGCCCCGGATTGAGCTGCCGGTCGGTGAATAGCTTCGCCAGCACTGCGCCCAGCAACGCATCGTCCGGCCCTTCAAGCGACACATGATGCGCACCTTCGGCCCGGCTTTGCAGATCGGCCAGCGGCAGATGCCACAGTTTCGGCGTCGTGCGCCCGGTCATCAGCAAGGCGTGGCCCTCGGCCAGAACCAGATTGTGCAAATGGAACAGAGTTTTCTGCTGCTCGACGTCCGCCGCGATTACTGGCACATCTTCGACCGCCACCGGGCCG
The DNA here is from genome assembly GCF_056532525.1 of Ruegeria sp. I3. Classification (NCBI taxonomy): domain Bacteria; kingdom Pseudomonadati; phylum Pseudomonadota; class Alphaproteobacteria; order Rhodobacterales; family Roseobacteraceae; genus Ruegeria; species Ruegeria sp. I3. The sequence continues at coordinate 664,584 of NZ_JBQFNI010000001.1, forward strand.
CGCGCCAGGTCCGGCACGTCGTCATATCGAAGCGCGGCGGCTTGTACGATTCGACCGCCGGTCTCGCCGGCCCAGACATGCGCCAGATGGGTCTTGCCCGATCCTGCAGGGCCGCTCAGCACCAGTTTGTTGCCAGGCCATGAGGTGGCAGAGATCATCGCAACAGCTAGTGCATTAGCAGGCGAGACGAAAAAGTCTTCGCGGCCCAAGGCAGTCTTGGACGGCAGATCAAAGCTGAGCTGCATGGCCATTTATTCGTCTTCCTGATTGAGCCCTTCAAGCCCGGTATATAGGCGGCTGTGCAGATACTGCTCGGTCGCAAACCGTGCCAGCACGCCCAAGGCAGCCGCTACAGGTACTGCGATCAGCATTCCAACAAAGCCGAACAGCGCGCCGAAGACCGACAAGGCCAGCAGCAGCCAGACCGGGTGCAGGCCCACCGAACTACCGACGAGTTTGGGCGTCAGGAAGTTGCCCTCGGTCACCTGTCCGATAGCAAAAATACCGGCGACCAAACCGATATGTGCCCAATCCCCCCAGAACTGAAACAGGGCCAGGCCTATGGCCAGGGTGCCTCCGATCAGGGCGCCCAAATAGGGGATGAAGGTTACCAGTCCTGCAATGAAGCCGACGATCAGGCCGAATTGCAGACCGACCAGCATCAATGCGACAGCATAGTAGGTGCCGAGGATCAGGCAGACGGTACCCATTCCACGCACGAATGAGGCAAGAACGGCGTCGATTTCACCAGCAAGTCGTTTGATCGTGGGGGCGTGATCACGCGGCAAGAGCTCTCCGATCCGGGTGATCATGCGATCCCAATCCATCAGCAGATAAACCGCGACAACCGGTACGATAACCAGCAGGACGACGACATTTATTGCTGAACCCAATGAGGCCAGAACGGTTTGCAGCACATCGCCGGTTTTTGATTTCAGCGTCTCGCCAAATGACACCAGCATCTGGTGGGTATTTGATTCGCGATCGAGCAAAGCCGGGAATTGTTTCTCAATAAAGGCGCGCAGTTCTTTAAAAAGGCTTGGCAAAACATCAATCAGATCCAGTAGCTGTGTGATCAACGCGGGCACAACCATAAGAATCATCAAAACAAAACCAAACACGCCGACAACGGTAATGATCCCGGTCGCAGCCATGCGCGAAAGGCCGAGTGTTTCCAGGCGGTCCGCAACGGGATCAAGGAAATATGCAATCGCACCACCGATCACAAAGGGCAGCAAGACATCGCCCAACAGGTACAAAAGCAGCACGAAAACAGCGGCGGCAATGCCCCAGTATCTAAGCTGATCCTTCACCGGCAAGGCCATGGCGCAATCCCTCGTTTGCACAGCATTGCCGTGTTCTTGGCCCATGACGCCCGGCGATGCAAGCGGTTCATGGCGCGCGGTTTTTATACCCTAGTCTGTCAGAGTACCCAGTTCCGGTGTCTCACCTGTGGCCATTTCATCAGGCCAGTTGGTGCGCCAGATTTCCGCCGACCAGTGTCCGCAATGTACCTTCGGGCGATCAAAGCCGGGCAGGGCAGGCAGCAGTGGCGCAACCACCACATCGTGGCGCGGAACGGCGAAATAAGGGAAGGAATAGCGTTCACGCCCGGATCGATTAACCACGCGATGCGGGGTCGATTTCAACCGCCCGCCCGACCACAGTTCCAGCATGTCGCCGATATTGACCACGAAGCCGCCGGGCGGGCAGTCCGGTGTGATCCAGCCGCCGGTGCGGGTCTGCACCTCAAGTCCTCCGACCGGATCGGGAGCGATTAATGTCAGCGCGTCGGTGTCCTTATGCGGATGAATTCCATAGCCAAGCTCATCCGGGGATTGTGGCGGATAGTGTAGCAGGGTCATGTTGGTCATCGGGTCGCGGAAGGCGTCGCGTAGTGTGTTGGGCGGGATTTTTAACCCCACTTCCAATGCACCCAGCAAAAGATCTGTCACGCCATCAAGCTGTAGCCAGTAATCCAGTATTACCGCGCGGGCCTGGGGCACTTCTCGGGGCCAGATATTCGGGCCGTAAAGTGCGCATTCAACCCGGATCGGCGCATCTTCGGCTGCTTCGAAATGCAGCTTGTACCCTTCGTACTTATCCGCCGCGCCCGAGCCGTCATTGGGCGTGAAGAACCCCATCGGAATGTACCCACGATAGTTTTCGCGGGTGATGGCCTGATCCCATTTTCGGGCCTCGTCGATATCAAAGATCGCACTGACACACTCGCGCACCTGCTCGATGTGCTCAGGCGCGATGCCTGTTCCTGTGATCGATAGAAACCCGATGCTGGTGCAGGCATCCATGATCTGCGCGACCGTTGCCTGATACAGCGGACCAGAAGGATCAGTCAGCGGGCTGATATCTATGGTTGGAATACGCTCCATCAGTTAATTCTCACGCCTTGCCGTTCCAGTTCCTTATGCACAGGAGCAAGGTTCATACTGTCGAGCTCCTGATTGCTTTTCAGCGATAAGGCCGCCGCGATCCCTGCGCCCTGACCCATCACTGCGCAGCAGGACATGTTGCGCGTCGCGGCGTGAGCGACCCGATCCGCGCCATGGGACCGGCCCGCAACCAACAGGCCCTTGATCCCTTTGGGAAGCATCGAGCGATACGGAATCTGCATATATCGCCCCGTGGTCGGCAAGATCAGAATGCCGTAGCCATCGATGAATTCAGGGTAGATACCGATGGAATCCTCGAACCGGCCCTGATGTCGGGCATCGGTTTCGGTCATGTTGTAGACGGCATCGATCTTGCGCGTATCCCGAATGCCGATGGTCATTCCGAAATTGCGTAGACGTGCGTTTTCGCACCCCGGCATGAAACGGCGGAGGGCATCAATGGCCAGCATCGCCTGTCGGCGGCCTTCGATTTCACCAAAGGTCAGGCTTTCGGGGTCGGTTCCATCGATCTGGTCCATATGAATCAGGTTCATATAGGTCAGTTCTCCGGTATCGTGCATCGCCCCCCAGGTCCCCGCGATCGTGTTCAAATAAGCCGGTATCAGGCCCTCATCAATCGCCTGCTGGAAGGGTTTCTTGACGAAGGGCGAGAACATGTCGTCCTCTTTGCCCGAGGTTTCGATATTCCATTCGCCACCGCCACCCCAGTCTTTGTAGGTCTGCGGGTCGGCTTTGACACCTTCAATAAAGGCCTGTTTGTCGACACCGGCCAGATGGAACATCACTGAGGCCGCCATCATGTCCTCGCGTGGCGTCTTGTGGGTCGGGGCGCCCGCGCGATGCGCTACATCTGCATCCCCTGTGGCGTCGATGACAACCTTGGCCAAGATCGCCTCACGCCCCGCTTTGGATTCGGTAATCACCCCAGTGATGCGATCCCCCTCCATGATCGGGGCGACGAATTGCCGGTGCAACATCGGATGGACGCCAGCCTCTTCAACCAGCTTGTCGGCCACCAGTTTGAAGCCCTCGCTGTCGAGTTCGTAGCTGAGCGATTGGCTTTCAGGCACCGCTGCACCCATCTCTTTGGCGCGGGTTTCGAACTCCATGCCGATGCCACCGGCCTCGACAGTTTGTTCGTGGCGATACCAAGCAAAGCCTTCGACACCGACTGCCGTAATATTCCCACCCATGCAACCGAATCTGTCCATCAAGGAAACTTCGGCCCCAGCGCGTGCGGCAGCCAGCGCTGCTGACAATCCAGCGGGACCCGAGCCGACAACCAATACGTCGGTCTGGTGAACAACGGGGATCTGGCGGGCGGGTTCGGTGATTGTTTGCATTGCTGCCTCGCGGTTGAACGTTTGCGCCAACATTGAAAACCCCGGCGTTGCGGTCAATCAAAAAACCGACTGCGCATGGGTCGCAAAACACCGATGTGCGATTGCCCCCGGCTAGGCTTTGGAATAATCACCTTGCAGCGAAATTCTCACCCGTAAGGTTACGTTATGCGCCTCAGCCGTTACTTTCTGCCCGTTCTCAAGGAAAACCCCTCGGAGGCTCAGATCGTCAGCCACCGGCTGATGCTGCGTGCCGGGATGATCAAACAGGCCGCCGCCGGGATTTATTCCTGGTTGCCATTGGGCTTCAAAGTTCTGCGCAAGCTGGAGAACATTGTGCATGAAGAGCAGGCGCGGGCTGGGCACATCGCGATCCAGATGCCGATTCTGCAATCAGCCGACCTGTGGCGCGAATCCGGTCGTTATGACGATTATGGCCAGGAAATGCTTCGCATGCAGGACCGCCACGGTCGCGATATGCTGTACACGCCAACCGCCGAGGAACTGGTGACCGACATCTTCCGCGGCCACGTGAGCAGCTACAAAGACCTGCCGCTGACGCTCTATCAGATTCAGTGGAAGTTCCGCGATGAAATCCGCCCACGTTTCGGCGTGATGCGGGGGCGCGAGTTCTACATGAAGGACGGATACAATTTCGATCTGACCAAAGAAGACGCGCTGCACGCCTATAACCGCCACTTGGTCAGTTATCTGCGTACTTATGAGCGGATGGGTCTGCAGGCCATCCCGATGCGCGCTGATTCTGGACCTATCGGCGGTGACTACACGCATGAGTTCCTCGTACTGGCCGATACCGGCGAGTCCGAGGTCTTTTATGACAGCGCGGTCACCGATCTGACCTTCGGCGATCGTGAGATCGACTATGATAGCCGCGAACAGTGTCAGGCGATCCTCGAAGAGTTCACCTCTAAATACGCCCGCACGGACGAAACCCACGACGAAGCCCTGTTTGACCAAATCCCCGAAAACCGCCGCCGCGTGGCGCGTGGTATCGAAGTGGGGCAGATCTTTTATTTTGGCACCCAGTATTCCGAAGCTCTTGGAGCGACTGTGCAAGGCCCGGATGGCAAGCCGGTTCCGGTGCATATGGGCAGCCACGGCATCGGCGTTAGCCGCCTGATCGGTGCGATCATCGAAGCCAGCCATGACGATAAGGGCATCATTTGGCCCGAAGGCGTGACTCCATTCCATTGCGGCATTGTGAACTTGAAACAAGGTGATGAAGAGGCGGACGCGGCGTGCGATAAACTCTACAGCGCGTTGACTGCGCTGGGGCTTGAGCCGCTTTATGATGATCGGAATGAACGGGCAGGGGGCAAGTTTGCCACCATGGACCTGATCGGTCTGCCGTGGCGCATCACAGTGGGCCCGCGTGGTCTGAAGAACGGTGTGGTCGAACTCACCAGCCGCCGTACCGGCGAAAGTGAGGAACTCAGCCCCGAAGCGGCCGTCACCAAGATCGCAGAAATCTATGAGGGCATCGCCTGAACAAGGCGGTGCAACCTTCGGCGGTTTAGCTCAGGAAGCTGAGGTCGGACGTGCGGTCAGGAAATCGCCGTCCGCTTCGCTGCCGCGTGCGACCACGATCGGGCGACCAAAGCGGCGTACAAGTTCCGCCAGTTCGAAGCCCAGAAACCGCAATCCACAGACGCGTTCGTCAGTGGCGCGATCCGTGATGCAAAGCCGCCCCTGCCGGAAAGCAAGGCGATAGCCTTTGTCCCGCAGTATGTCGGCCAAACCGGCCCAGCTTGCTGCGCTTGTGAAAACTGGCCTGATCGCTGCCCGCAACAATGCGGCGCTTTCGCAATCCAGTTCTGTTGCTGCTGAACGGGCAGTAATCGGGCCCGTGCCTTCCATATGTTCTTGAATACCCATGAGCGTGCCTCCGCCCTTAAACTCTTAAAATGTGTCCCCCACACAAGTAGGGTGACAAAGTTTCTCACACTAATCAATTTGTGAAACAATATTTCGCACCTGAATGTTGCGATTGTGACTCAGTCGGGTGCTGATATCTCACATTGACTTCATAACTGAAACAATAAGCCCTTGTCTGTGAAGGGGTTCACAACCATTGGTATAATTTGCGGCCAGTGATTTCTCGCGCTGCCGCTGATGAGTTGGCGCTTGGGGCAAATGATTCGTTTCAAACTGTTCTTTTCGCCCCTTTATCGGGCGCAGTAACGCCGAACCGGTGTCCGCACGATAACTGGCTTGACCATCCGGCGAAATGTCGAAAGGGTCGCGAAAAATCTGAACCCGAGGCAGGAATGGCCAAATCTCCCCCGCCCTTTGCCCCTTTCGAATGGAAAATCGCCTGGCGATACCTCCGTGCCCGTAGGGCCGAAGGGGGCGTTAGCGTGATGACCTGGATCTCGCTGATCGGGATTACGCTCGCTGTGTTCGCTCTGATCGCGACGCTGGCTGTTCGGTCCGGATTCCGGTCAGAATTCGTGGGCACAATTCTTGGGGCCAACGCACATGTCACGGTGTATTCCGCCGGAGAAATCGATGCGCAGGGGCGGCTAGACCGTACCATCACGGATTTCGATGGAATGGCCGAGCGGATCGCGCAGGTGCCGGGGGTCGAACGGGCAGCACCGCTTGTCAAAGGACAGGTGCTGATCACCAATGCGGACCGCAGTTCAGGCGTGCAGGTCTTTGGCATTCGTCCCGACGATCTGGCTGAGTTGCCCGGTATTGCAGAAAGCGAAGAGGCCTATGGTGACCTGTCCCGGTTCCCGGACGGCATCGCCATCGGCTCGGGCGTGGCGCGGGCCATCGGGGCGACGGTGGGGGATCGGGTCAAGCTGACCTCGCCCAACGGTGTCAAAACCGCATTTGGCACATCTCCCCGCGTGAACGCTTATGAGGTGGTCTATGTCTTTTCTGCCGGGCGCTATGACATCGACCGCACGCGCGTCTACATGCCGTTTGCCGAGGCGCAAAGCTTCTTCAACCGTGAAGGCGTGGCGGACGAGATCGAAGTGATGGTCGAGCGCCCCGAAGAGCTGACCCCGATCCTGATTCCGATCCTTGAGGCCGCAGGTGAGCGCAGCCAGATATGGACTTGGCAGGATGCCTCAGGAGGATTCCTGCGAGCGCTGGAGGTCGAAGACAATGTGATGTTCATCATCCTGTCGATCCTCGTGCTGATTGCAGCAATGAACATCGTCTCGGGGTTGATCATGCTGGTGAAGAACAAAGGGCGCGACATCGGTATCTTACGCACCATCGGGCTCAGCGAAGGATCAGTGCTGCGGGTGTTCTTCATTTGCGGGGCCTTTACGGGAATCATCGGAACAGCGATGGGCGTCGTACTGGGCTGCCTCTTCGCTATCTATATCGATCCGATTTTTTCCTTCGTGAACTACGTCATGGGTGGCGGCGTCTGGGACCCGTCCATTCGCGGCATCTACGCATTGCCCGCCGAATTGCACCTGTCTGACGTCATGAAAGCGATAGGGCTGTCACTTGGCCTGTCTTTCCTTGTCACCTATTTCCCGGCTCGTCGCGCAGCGCGGCTGAACCCGGTTGAGGCGCTGCGCTATGAGTGATGTGACTTTAAGGCTCAGCGGTCTGACCAAGACCTATCTGCAAGGCACCCCGGGAGAGGTGCAGGTTCTGCGCGGTGCCGATCTGGAGCTGCGCGCGGGTGAGGCTGTGGCACTGGTTGCACCATCCGGGGCGGGCAAGTCGACCCTACTGCATATCGCAGGCCTGCTGGATACCCCAGATACAGGCGAAGTCGAAGTCGCAGGGCAGGGCGCGACGGGCAAAGGGGATCGCATGCGCACAGCGATCCGTCGGCGCGATGTTGGCTTCGTCTATCAGTTCCACCATCTGTTGCCTGAGTTTACGGCGCTGGAGAACATCGTGTTGCCGCAACTGGCAAACGGTGCTTCCGAGAAAGCAGCGCAAGCCCGTGCGATGCAGTTGCTTGATCGCGTTGGCGTCGCTCCGCGCGCAGATCACCGGCCAGCAGCCTTGTCGGGCGGAGAGCAACAGCGCGTGGCCTTCTGCCGGGCGCTCGCAAATCAGCCACGTGTGCTGCTGGCGGATGAACCGACCGGCAATCTGGACCCCGAAACCTCGGATCAGGTGTTTGCGGCCCTTATGGCGCTGGTCCGGGATGAAGGGCTTTCGGCGCTGATCGCGACGCATAACCTTGATCTGGCGGCGCGGATGGACCGGATGTTGCGGCTGGAGGGCGGCGTGCTCAGGCCAGCTGAGTGATTGCAACCCCGATTGCCATCACCGTAATGCCTCCGGCCCGCATTAATGTCAGCGGCGTAACCTGCGCGCCGAACAAGCCAAAATGGTCAATTGCGGCTGTGCTGATCAACTGGCCGAGTAAGACGAAAAACACCGCATTGCCCACGCCAAAATGTGGGGCCACATGGGTGATTGATAGCACATAGAAGGCGATTAATACGCCACCCAGCAGCAGATGTTTGGGGGCTTGGGTGAGTTTGGCAAAGGCATCGGATCCACCGAGTACCAACAGCGCCAGCGCTGAAGCGACAAAGGCGATCGCGAACAGGACGACGGCGGCCGCATTGGGTGAGCCGATCAACCTGCCCAAGGCTGCATTCAGAGCGGCGAGGATGGGAACGCCGATCCCGGCGGCCAGCATGATGGCTGCGTATTGTGTCATTGCCTTTTGTCCCTGCGCCTATTTCGTTGATCTGGATCATTGCGCCAGCGAGAACTCCCGGCAAGTCTCGATTTGCCAAGCAGGAGGGAGAAAAGTGATGATCCGATCAATACTTGGCGCGGGCGCGCTGACTGTACTTACCATGATGCCACAGGCCTCTTCAGCTCAGGACGTGGAGACCGGGGCCGAGCTGTATCAGCACTATTGCGCTACCTGTCATGGGTTGGATGCAACGGGGCATGGGCCAATGGCCGGGGTGCTGGTGATCCAGCCAACAAACCTGAGAACGCTGGCCGATGCAAATGGTGTATTTCCGACAGCGCGCGTCGTGGCGCGGATTGACGGGCGCGAACCGTTGGTCAGCCATGGCAGCCCGATGCCGGTTTATGGCCCCTATTTCGAAGGTAACGACACCGCGATCAAAACGCCGGAAGGGCAGCCAATCCTGACCAGCAAGCCAATCGTGGATCTAGTGGCTTACCTGAAGACCCTGCAAGTAAACTAACAAGCTCAGCGACAGATACCATTAATCTCTGCGCCCGCCCAGGGTATCAGGACGGAGCTTTCGCGCCTGTTACCGGGCAATTTCGAGACTTCGAATTGGGCGCTTAGCATATCGTGCAGACGCTTGGTTCGAGGTGCGTCGGGGTCGAGCGCCCGGCAGCAAACATATTCCTCGACGATGGCGCCCTGCTGTTCGTAGCCATAGGCCAGAAAATCGGGCGAAGTATCAAGGTCGAACAGGTAAGGATCGTCCTTCCGGCCATGCTCTGCCGCAGCGCGGAACGGGTGATAACCAGTTGTCTTGCGATTTTGCCACTGCCAGACATGGGTTAATTCATGCGCAAGCAACATTGCCCCGATCAGGTTCACCTGATCGGGGTACTGGCTCATGTAGTCGTCCAAATACCAGTCCTTCGTGAAGTATACATGATTGAACAGCGCAACGCCCGCGGGTTTGCCGGTCACGGTTTCCTCTTTGACAGGTGGTAAGATTCGTTCACGGCAGGCAACCCGAGGGCGGGCTTTGCGGGTAAATGTAACCGCTGCGACGGGGGCACCCTCTACCAATCGCACACGATCCAGATTCAATGTGTCTCCGTGGATTTTACTGACAAATGCGCGCTCGTGATCGGTTAGAGGTCGACCACAGGCTACAAATAGAAACAGCAATGAAATCAACAGGGGGCGGATCATGGCATTAAGCCTAATGCGGCAGCTTGGCGCTGCAAGTCGTTTTCAAAGGCTCATCGCCAGAACCCGGCTGATTTCCGTCAGCGATCGCCCGGATTGTCCCATCCATGTATTGAACGCGGCCTGCACCGCGGCCATTGCTTTTTTGGAGGTTGCAGGTTTGTCGATAACGCCCTCAGCGATCAGACGAGCTGTTACATCTTGGGACAGAATAAAGCTGTCCCGACCGGCAAATCGCATAGCATACTGCGCCGAAGCACCGCCAAGCCGCGATCCGCGCTTGGCGAGCATCTGTAGCAAGCCGACATAATCCTGTGATGGCCACCCGCCCAGAATTTGCCCGACGCCACCTTCCGCGCGGAGTTCCAGCAGAAACGCGGCATTGTCGCGCACTGTGGCAATCTTAGTTCCGTTGCGGACAATGCGGGTGTCCTGCAGCAGTGCGTCGAATTTCTCGTCATCCATGAATGCGCAGCGTCCAATGTCGAAGCCGTCAAATGCCGTTTCGAATCCGTCCCACTTCGATTCGATCACTTTCCAGTTAAACCCTGCCTGGAACACGGTTTTCGTAATAAGCGATAACCAGCGATCATCTGACATCGCCACCAATTCGGCGATCGGTTTAGGCTTGCTTAGCTTGCTTTCCAGTTCGGCGGGGCCGCCGTGGCGATCAGCCGATATCTGGTAGATCTTTTCAAAGTGACGCATCTCCCAGACCCTCCCTTATCCAGATGCTGCCTTATTAAGAAGATTTGACAAGGCAAATCAGATCTTGAGATGAAGCGCGTGTTTTATATTGACTAGTCAATCAATATCTTTGACGGTTCCGAACTGACGGTGTTAAGTGTGTGTATTGCCGAGTGGAGCAGCAGGGATGGGTCGTGTTTTCACGCTTGATGAAGAGCGTCGGACCCGGAACAACTGTTCCCTTTCCTTTTTCGGCTAAACTTGTGCATGTTGCGAAATGTGCTGTGACCACAAATGATCCTGGGCGGGCTCGATATCGCCATGGGGCAAACGTAAAAAACAGGGAGTTGTTGTTATGAAAAAGCTAAGCGTAAGCTTTTTGGCTATCGCAGTGGCCGGGGCGGCCCATGCCGCAGATATGGGCGCGGTCGATGAACCGATCAAGCTGGCGATCAACGAATGGACCGGTCAACATGTGACCACCCATGTGGCAGGTGAGATGCTGAAGGCCGCCGGTTATAACGTAGAATACGTGACCGCCGGGATGATGAATCAGTTCCAGGCGTTGGCCGATGGGGACATTGACGCGACATTGGAAATTTGGTCGTCCAACGTGTCCGACGAATATGCCAAGAAGATTGATGAAGGCACCGTTGTTGAAATCGGCGATCTAGGGCTTGATGCCAAGGAAGGCATTGCCTACCCGGCACATGTAGCGGAGCTGTGCCCGGGCCTGCCTGCGTGGGAAGCGCTGAAAGAGTGTGCGCAAGTTTTTGCTACGGCTGAAACTCTGCCCGGTGGCCGTCTGGTCGATTACCCAGCGGATTGGGGTACGCCCGGCGCGGATCGTATGACCGGTCTTGAATTGCCGTTCAAAGCGGTCCCCGCGGGTTCCGAGGGCGCTTTGATCGCCGAATTGCGCGCCTCGACCGAGCGCAAGTCGCCGTTGCTGATCACCTTCTGGCAGCCACATTGGGCGATGTCGGCATATGACGTACAGTTTGTCGAACTGCCTGCAGGCGAAGAGGCGTGCTTTAACGATCCGTCTTGGGGGCCGAACCCCAACGCAGTGAATGATTGCGATTTCTCGCCGTCACGTATCTTCAAGGCCGGTTGGAGCGGCATGGCAGACAAGTGGCCCGCTGCCTATGAAATCCTTACTAACTATCAGCTTTCGGTCGAAGACCAGCAGCCAATGATGGGGGCGATCGACGTAGATGGTGGCGCGGTCGAAGAAGTCGTCGCGGCATGGATGGCCGAGAATGAAGACAAATGGCGCCCCGTCGTTGACGCGGCAACGCAGTGAGTCCGCTTAAGTGACTGAAGCGAATACGCCAGCCATCGCCTGCCAGAATCTCTGGCAGGTGTTTGGCCAAGGTGCCGACAAAGCTCTGACCGACGCGCTGTCTCGGTCAGGGAGTGACGCTGACAAAGCCGCCGCCGATTTGCGCGAACAGGGGTTTATCCCCGCTGTTCAGGATGCCAATTTCGAGGTCAAAGAAGGCGAGCTTTTTGTCATCATGGGCCTGTCCGGCTCGGGCAAATCGACGCTGATTCGTTGCATTTCGCAACTTCTGCCCGGTACGGGCGGCGAGATCCGTGTGGATGGCGAGAATGTCATCGGTGCATCGAAGAAGACCCTGACTGAACTAAGGCGCAAGAAGCTGGGCATGGTTTTCCAGCATTTTGGCCTGTTCCCTCATATGACCGTGGCCGAAAACGTGGCTTATCCGCTGCGTGTGCAAGGCGTCGGTAAAAAGGAACGTTTGGCGCGTGCGCAGGAAGTAATCTCGCTGGTCGGCTTGGAAGGCCGCGAAGATAGCTTTCCCCGGCAGCTTTCGGGTGGTCAACGCCAACGCGTAGGGATCGCGCGCAGCCTTGCGGTGAATCCCGATATCTGGTTTCTGGACGAGCCGTTCTCGGCCCTTGATCCTTTGATCCGCCGCCAGCTGCAGGATGAATTCCTACGCATCCAGGCGACGTTGAAGAAATCCATCGTCTTTATCACTCACGACATTCAAGAGGCGCTGAAACTGGCCGACCGCATCGCAATTATGCGCGATGGCAAAATCGTTCAGATCGGCACGCCGACGGATATCGTGCTGCGTCCGGTAGACGACTACGTGCGCGAATTTTCTAAGGACGTCGCCAAAGGCCAGCATGCTAAGGTTGCTTCGGTCATGCGTGATGATGCTGAGCGTGGGCCGGATGATCCGGGCCTGACCACATCCATGACGCTCGACGCGGCGCTCGCGCATTGCATGGAGCTGTATGAACCCGTTCCTGTCCGTGATGCAGACGGCAATATTGTCGGTACGGTTCATCCGTCCGATCTCGCCGCAGCTTTGCAGGTGGATGAAGCATGACCGCTGTGACGGATATCCCCGCGCGGCAGGCCCGCCTGACGGCTGGGGCGCAGGCCGCGCTGATTACCCTTGTCGTTGGTGCGGTTTGCCTTGCGCTGGAAGGCGTTGCCCCATGGCTGATCACATGGCCCAAAGAATGGGAACTGCCTGCAACGCAATGGGTTGGGGCGTTTCTCGACTGGTTTCTGAATGGCATTAAACCGGCGATGCGGTTGTTTTCGGACCTGATGACGTATCCGATGAATGCTGCAAACTACGTGCTCGGCAGCACGCCCTGGCCGATCTTGATTGGGGTCGTCACTGCGCTGGGTTGGTATCTGGGCGGTTTGCCGATGGCTGCGCTGGGGTTCTTTGGCCTCAGCTTCGTTCTGGCTTCAGGCTATTGGGCCGAGAGCATGAATACGCTGGCCCTTGTCGCCGTGTCTGTCCCCGTGGCGCTGATTATGGGCGGGGCTATCGGTATTCTTGCCAATGAAGTGCCACGTGTGAAGGCCTTTGTTCAGGCAGTACTGGACATCATGCAAACGGTGCCGACCTTTGCCTATCTGACGCCGCTGCTGCTTCTGTTTGGCTTCGGTCCGGTGGTCGGCCTGATCGCTTCGGCCATCTACGCCGCGCCACCTATGGCTCGCAACGTTATGCTGGGGCTGGAACGGGTAGAGCCCGAAATCAAAGAAGCTGCGATCATGTCCGGCGGGACGCGCTGGCAGCAGCTCTTTCAGGTCGAAATTCCTGCTGCCACGACTCAGATCATGGTTGGTGTGAACCAATGCCTGATGGCCGCCCTGTCGATGGTGATCATCGCTGCGGTCATCGGCGGCTTCAACGACATCGGCTGGGAAGTCCTTTTGACCATGCGCAAGGCGCAGTTCGGTGAATCCCTCATGGCCGGTCTGGTCATCGTTGTCTTCGCAGTGATCATCGACAGGATGAGCGGCACTTTGGCGACCGAGCGCAAGCGATATGACAGCCGCGTTGTCTGGGCGATGCTGGGCTTTGCAGTGCTATTTACCGCTGCCTTCTGGTCCCGGTTGCCGAACCCGTCTGACCTTACAGTTCTGGACCCGATGGCCGAGGCGATTGACACCGGCCTGACCGCATTTACGCAGGCTAACGGGCCTTGGCTGGACGCACTCAAGAACAACTCTCTGTTCTATGTGTTGTTGCCCTTGCGGATCGGTCTGGACCAGGCTGTACTACCGTTCACCTGGGGGTTCCAGTGGACCCCGAGCATGAGCTGGGGTCTGTTCGCCGCTGGTGCGGCTATCGCTCTGCTGATGACATGGCGCGGGCATCTGACCGGTGGACTGATCGTTCTTATCCTGATCGGAATGCTGGAAACCGGCATATCAAACCTGCCTTGGCCGTTTGTCCTGACGGGCGCGGCTGCGCTGGGTTGGGTCGCGGGTGGCTGGCGTCTTGCGGCGCTGTCGGTTGGGCTGCTGTGTACCATCCTCGTTTCAGGCCTGTGGGAGCGGGCACTCCTGTCGCTCTACCTCAGCGGTGCCGCAGTGTTTTCCTGCGCAGTGGTCGGAGGGATGATCGGTCTTGCCAGCGCAGTTTGGGGGCCGGTCTGGAAAGTGGTTCGCCCGATCTGTGATATGCTGCAGACTATCCCACTGTTTGTGTTCCTGATCCCGGTTCTGATGGTGTTTCAGATCGGTGAGTTCTCGGCCTTCCTGGCGATCTGCGCCTACGCCATCGTCCCGATGATCCGCTACACGCGACACGGGCTGGTCAACACACCCGAGGAAATGATGGAAGCCGCAATCTCCAGCGGCGCGACCGAGTGGCAGATCATGCGCGACGTCCGCGCACCCTATGCCGCGCCGACCATCTTGTTGGGGCTGAACCAGACCATCCTCTATGCCTTTGCCATGCTGGTGATAGCGGCACTGATCGGGACAACCGGTCTGGGCCAGTCGATTTATCTGGCGCTGGGGCAGGCGGATGTGGGGCTTGGCATCTCGGCCGGTGCCGCCATGGCGATTTTAGCACTGATCGCTGATCGTATGGTGCAGGGTTTTGCCGAGGAACGCCGCAAGGCGCTGGGCCTGTAAGACAGGGCAGGGGCGGGTAACCGCCCCTTTGCCCTCACTTGATTTCGGACAAAGACCAGCGCGCTGTCACGGCCTAAACCGGGCGCAACACGTTCGGAGATTACGATGACTGGTTGGGGCCTCTTCCTCGCAGCACTTGCCACATTCCTTCTTAGCCACATGATTCCAGCACGCCCAGCAGTGCGCGGCTGGCTGATCGGTACGATGGGAAAGCGCGCATATTTCGCCAGCTATTCAATGATTTCGCTAGCAGTTTTGGCCTGGTTGATCATCGCCGCCGCAAATGCACCCTATGTCGAAGTGATCCCGCCGCTTCCAATCTTTCGCTGGGTGCCTTTGCTGGTCATGCCTATAGTCTGCTGGTTGGCCATTGCGGGCCTGTCGATCCGGAACCCGTTCTCATTCGGAGGGCTGGGGCACCGTCCGTTCGATCCCGAAAACCCTGGAATCCTGCGCACGACGCGTCATCCGATACTTGTGGCGTTGATGCTATGGGCTTTGGCACATCTGTTGGCCAATGGAAGCCTGTCTCATGTCATCTTGTTCGGCTTGTTTGCTGGCTTTGCGGTGATGGGCATGGCGCTCATTGATCACCGCACCGCGTGCAATTTGGGGACGGAATGGGTACGCCTTTCCCGCAATACCGCGCGCCTGTCACTCAGCGCGCCCCGCCCTTGGCCCAGCCTTTGGGTCTGGTTGACTGCTTTGGCTTCTTACGCGGTTCTCCTCCACCTGCATGCATCGGTGATCGGGCTTTCTCCACTGCCTTGATGGATGAAGGTGGTCGGACAAGCCGGCGCGTGCTATCTGAAACGTCATCGACTGAAATCTGAGGTCCAAAAAATGCATCTGGCCTATGTAACGACAACCGATCGCGGTGCGACTGACCGCCTGCTTAGCGAATTTGCGGATGGTCTTGTGCTGGTCGGAACACCGATTGCCGGGGTTGTGCAGACCAACACCGAATGTGCCGACGGATATAAATGCGATATGGATCTGAAAGTCTTGCCGACCGGGGAAACCATTCGCATCTCACAATCTCTTGGCAAGAACGCTCGGGGTTGCCGTCTGGATCCGGCTGAATTGGAACGGGCCGTCGGCCTCGTGACGCGGTCGCTTGAGGATGGCCCTCAATTGCTGATCATCAACAAGTTCGGAAAGCACGAGGCGGACGGGCGGGGTTTTCGCCCAATTATCGCCGACGCACTAGAGCGTGAGATTCCCGTCTTGGTAGGCGTCAATAAATTGAACATTGAAAAGTTTCAGGAATTCGCCGGCGGCATAGCCGAGGCGCTTGGCCCCGATGTCAGCAGCCTGACTGAGTGGTTTGACAAAATATCCCAAACTGACGTTCAACCCGCCGCGGCATCTGGCGGCTGAAGCCCAGGCATCTATCTGCTGAGCTGCGCGCATTGTTTCACGCGCCCAACTGCCGCAAAAATGGTGGACTTGAGCCCACACATCGGGTCTAGCTTCGGTCAAAGTTGCAATCCGGCGGCCAGGTATCCTGGGCGAGTGCCGACGAAATGGGCTTATCCATGATCGAAGATCAGTGCGTCTCAGATGAGCGATCTCTGGAAGCCGCTTGCGGGGTCGATGACCCGGCAGCGAAGCAATCCCGTCTCGATGGGTTGATGTCGACAGATCGCTTCTGGTTAAGCATAGTCACGGCTTACTTTCTGCTTCATGTCGTATTGCGAGTTGCAACCGGCGGCGCGCTTGGTCTGGATGAGGCTGAGATACTTCTTGATGCGCGCCGCCTGGAATGGGGCTACGGCCCGCAACTGCCACTTTATGCCTGGCTGCAATGGGGCATCTTTCAGATCACCGGTCCCGGCATATTAGGGCTGTCACTGCTGAAGAACGGGATGCTGCTGGCGACGGTTGTCACGCTGTACCTGACCATACGAACCCGTCATGCGCCACTGTGGGCAGGGCTGTCGGTCCTGTCACTTCTGATGCTCTATCAGTTTAGTTGGGAGGCGCAACGCGCGCTGACGCATACCGTTCTGGCCAATCTCTGCTCGGTTCTGACCTTCGCGGTGATTTGGGGGCTAATTCGCAAACCGACGACTTGGGGATTCGTCTTGCTGGGCGTAGTCGTGGCAATGGGAAGTTTGTCAAAATACAACTATGCGATCGCGCTGCTGGCCATGTTGCTGGCGGCTTTCAGTGCATCTGAGACGCGCAAGCCTCTCTGGTCGCCTCGACTGCTGCTTTCGTTGGGTGTCGCCGCATTGCTTGTCACACCACCGGTGCTATGGGTTCTGAACAATCCCGAACACGCATTTGCAAGCGCGCGCAAGTTGGACATGAGCAGCGATGGCCCAACCACATTGATCGCGCTGCAAGGCTTGGTTGAACTGGCCTTGGCGTCGGCTGGGTTTGTATCGCTCTTGCTGATCGTACTGGGCGTCCTTTGGTCGATCTATCTCAGGCAAGGGGTGGCCGCCAAAGGTGATGATCTGAGGCGATTGATGACGCGTACTCTGGTCTGGGCGTTGTTACTTATGGCGGCTGTAGTGCTTGTGAGCGGAAGCACCAACGTAAAGGATCGCTGGCTGCAACCGATATTGATTTATGCCGGCCCCGTGCTGTGTTTGTGGTTGTTACCGAGTGCAGGTCGTAAAGGCGTAAGGCGATTTGCCCAGGTCAGCGCCGTTCTGGCGGTGTTTATTGGACTGGCGATGCTGCATCACAATCTGGCAGGGGATGCCAAACGCGCGGCCCCTTTCGCTACTTTGACCTCTGAGATAATCGCGCAAACAGCGCCCGAAAATGCAATTGTTGCTGACAATTGGATTTCCGGAAACATGGCCTATTTTGCGCCCGATCATCCTGTTTACAGCGATCGGGACCCGCGCGCGCCAAATGCTGCTCTTCGGGTTTGGGAATCGGCTCGAAATGCCCCGAAGGACGTCGACCCAGCACAGGTGAAAACCTTGGTTGCGCCATACCGCTTTGACAACAACGAAGAGATGACGCTGTCATTTGGACCTGTGTCGCAATAGCGCGGGGACCATGGAAGTTGACATCGAACGTTGCTATCACCCAGATATCGGCCTGAACGAATGGCTCAATTTTTTCGGTGAGTAAGTGGTGGGCGACCCTGGAATCGAACCAGGCGTGCGTCTCCGCGAGGGAGTTACAGTCCCCTGCCACACCTTGCGGCCTGTCGCCCACTGTCAGGCGTTGCACCTGACGTGGAGGCGTGATTACTAGCGCGTCTAAAGGGCGTCAACAGGAAAATACCGCTTTGACGCAGGAAACCGAATTCCCGGCCCGGAGGCCCGTATTATGAAGAAACCAAAGTGGGTCGTTGAGAAGGAACAGGCGCGCAAAGCGGCTGCGGCAGAAACCGTCTGGCTGTTCGGTTTACACGCCGTACGCGACGCGCTGATGAACCCGAAACGGCAGAAGCTGCGCCTGATTGTGACGCGCAATGCCCGCGACAAACTGCTGGAAGCTATTGAATTTGCGGAGATTGTACCCGAGATGGTTGATCCGCGTAAATTCACCGCACCGATTGATCCGGGATCGGTTCATCAGGGCGCGGCACTTGAGGTCAAGCCGCTGGAATGGGGTGGGCTTGCCGAAAATTGTATCGGGCAGGAAAACCCACGTGTGCTTCTGCTGGACCGGGTGACAGACCCACATAACGTCGGGGCGATTCTACGCTCGGCAGAAGTGCTGGGCGCCAGCGCCGTCATTGGCACCCGCCACCATTCAGCGCCCGAGACCGGCGCTTTGGCAAAAACTGCCAGCGGCGCGTTGGAACGACAACCCTATCTACGCGTGCGCAATTTGGCCGATACGATCATCGAGCTGCAGAACATGGGGTATTTAGTCCTGGGTCTGGATGGTGAGGCCGAGCAGACGATAGAAGCCACGCTGGGCGACAAGCGTGATCGCCCGGTGGCGCTGGTGCTGGGGGCCGAGGGGCCCGGGTTGCGGCAGAAAACCAAAGAAACCGTCGATCAATTGGTAAAAATTGACGCGGCGGGGGGATTTGGTTCTCTGAACGTCTCAAATGCCGCGGCTATCGCACTATATGCATCCAAACCCAGATGACAGGAGGCCCCCATATCCACGCCACATAAAATTGCCACCTGCTGCTATTGCGGTACCCGTGCCGCATTGGTTCTTCGGGGAAAGCAACAGCACGAGCTGAGTTGCGCAAGCTGCGGCGCACCCCTGCATAATCTCAAGATGGTGCCAAAAGCCAAACTGGCAGATCGGCCGATCAAAAGTTACCAGCCGGCACAGAAGCACAAAAAATACAAAAAGAAGAAAAAGCGGGGTCTGTTCTCAAAGGTGTTGGACGAAGCCTGGGACGTGATCGAAGACGTTTTCGATTAACAACCGCACGCCCGTTCACATCGGCGTCATGGGGGTTTCAGATACGGTTTGAAATATGCATCTTGAAGCCCTCTAATCGCAATCCAGTGAATCACCTATGTTGTCTCGACGTTCCTTCTTGATCAGTCTCTCTTGTACCCCGTTTGCCTCTGTCGTCGGTGCGCAGGAAATGCCGATGTTTTACGTGGACGATGGGATGGCGGTCTCAGGCTACGATGCGGTTTCTTATTTCAAGGCTGGAGCACCAGAGTTGGGTCAGCCCGACATAGCGCTGATGTGGAAGGGTGCGATTTGGCGGTTTGCGTCAGAGGAAAATCGCGATCGATTTGAACGCAATCCGCGCGCCTATGCCCCGCAGTTTGGTGGTTACTGCGCCTATGCGATGGCGAAAGGTCTGCTAAGCAGTACCGATCCCAAGGCATGGCAGATTGTGGATGGGCGGTTATATCTGACCCACTCGGAAGCGATCGAACGTATCTGGGAACGCGATGTCACCAATTACATCCGCGAGGCCGAGGGGCATTGGCCTGCGGTTCTTTACCAATAAAACCTATTGCTCTTGGCTTAAGATCGGCGCGCGGCTTATGTAACGAGCCGTTCTGACCATGATCGCCGAAGGAAATGCGCACGGTCCCATTCGGCGGCATTCCGCCTTTTGTGATGTGTCATCACAAAAATGCGCGCAACCTCTTTTTTTTAGAAAACTCATGCTTAAATGTCACAGTGACCGCGGAATGGAACTGCCGCGGGTCATTTCACTGTCCCTCGTTCCAACAACTGGCGCTCAGGAGTTTCCTGGGCGCTTTTTTCTTTGCATGCGCTTGCTTATGGTATGCTCATGAAAGACTACTCTGACGATGCTCTGACCCAAATCCTTAGGCGCACCAAAGTGGTTGCGGTGGTTGGGGTTTCTATGAACCCGGTGCGGCCCAGCTACTACGTCGCGCGTTATCTGTCGCTCAAGGGATATCGGGTGATACCGGTCAATCCGGGCCATGCAGGCAAGATGCTGTTTGGCCAGACGGTGCAGGCTTCGCTGTCCGACATTCCCGAGCCCGTCGATATGGTTGACATCTTTCGCCGCTCCGAGGCCGTGCCACCCATTGTCGACGAGGCGCTGGATGCGTTTCCCGACTTGCGCACCATCTGGATGCAGATCGGAGTTGAACATGCCGAGGCCGCTGCCAAAGCGCAGGCCCGCGATATCGACGTAGTCATGAACCGCTGCCCCAAGATCGAATATCAGCGCCTGTTTGGCGAACTGCGTATGGGTGGGTTTGCGACTGGAGTGATTTCGTCCAAGCTGTGACAGCCCTGACGTTTGTGTCTACGCCCCGGCCTGAATTGAACAGAAATGGTGCATTTGTTGAGGGCGAGGTCCAATTGACCTATACCCATTCAGCAAACCAATAAGACAGGACCATGCGGAATGATTGCTTATGTGACCGTTGGTGTTGACGATATCACGCGCGCTGAGCGGTTTTATTCGGCGTTCCTGCCCGCCCTTGGTTATGCGTTGGAGCGGTATCACGGAGACTTGAGCTATGCGCTGCCAGTGCCGCCGGGGCAATCCCCGGTTCAGCCCGAGTTCTATGTAAAATCACCCTTTGATGGAGGCGCGGCTTCGGCTGGCAACGGGTCCATGGTGGCGTTTGAGGCGCGCACCCAACAGCAGGTTCGCGACCTTCACGCCGCTGCGCTTGGCGCAGGCGGGTCTGACGAAGGCCAGCCGGGCTTTCGCGCCTCGTATGGTCCGAATTTCTATGTCGGCTATCTGCGCGATCCTCAGGGCAACAAAATCGCGCTGTTTTCCAGCAATCCAAACGAGCCTGGGCGCGACGGGTAACGCTTTCGTCGGGTCGCTGTGGCGCTTCGATCACTGCCCGCAGAAGCTCAGTCTCACGGGCTGGATGCTTGTTCCTGTCGCCGCTTTTCCAGAACCACTTCGCGTGGAACCCACTCGTAACGGGTGTCCTCAACCAGGGGCGACCAGAATAGCACTCCGCCATAGCGCCAGGGATCCAAGACAACGCCTTCGTACATGCTCTCTCCCTTGCGGCTGATAATGGCAGTGCTGTGGTCGATGCGGAACGGGTTATCCGCGTTGGCGATGGCGCGGTGCATTTCCAGAGTGCGGAACTGCTCCTGATCCAGTCGCCGCTCAATATCTTCAGCCCAGTGCCAGCACAGACCACGCGGACGCAGACCCTTGTTGACCTTGGCGTTGTGGATAAGCGGAGGGTCGGTGATCTCGTATTCCTGCGCCAGTTGCGCAGTATAGGCATAGGCGATGCGGGCGGCGCGGGTGGCCTCTTCCGGGTCGATATCGGGGCCGAGGCTTTGGATTTCAGCCGCCAGCCGCTGGACCTCATCTCCGGAAGACGGGGGAGGGGTGGCACAGGCGGCGAGGGTGGCAAGCGCTGCCGCGAACACCAAAGCTCTGATCATCTGCGCGTCCTTTGCCTCAATGCACCCGAAGCCGCAGTATAGCGGGCCGGGTCATCGCACGAAACCCGCTTAGTCTTTTGGTCGGGATGCCTTTTCCGTGATGCCGCTGGTGCCCTGTCGACGGGCCAGTTCGCCCAGCACATCATCCAGCGCAACATCGCGCGCGGCCAGCATCACTAGCAGGTGATAAAGCACATCAGCCGCCTCGGAGGTCAGTTTTCCCCTGTCCCCTTTGGCGGCTTCGATGATTGCTTCAATGGCTTCTTCGCCGAATTTCTCGGCACATTTCTCGGGACCTTTGGCCAACAGCTTGGCGGTCCAGCTGCTGTCTGGATCTGCCCCTTTACGGGCCTCAATCGTAGCCGCCAGATCGTGCAAAATACTCATGTCAGCCTCATCGGAATGCCAGCGGCGGCCATATGCTCTTTGGCCTCGTGGATGCTGTATTCGCCGAAATGGAAGATCGAGGCGGCAAGCACCGCGCTGGCCCCACCTTTGGTCACACCTTCGACAAGATGGTCCAGATTGCCCACGCCCCCGCTGGCGATCACCGGCACTTCCACCGCGTCACTGATCGCTCGGGTCAGGGGCAGGTTGAACCCGGCCTTGGTGCCATCGCGATCCATCGAGGTCAGCAGGATTTCCCCCGCGCCCTTGGCGACGACGTTTTTGGCAAATTCAACGGCGTCGATGCCTGTTGGTTTGCGTCCGCCATGGGTGAAAATCTCCCACTTGCCGGGGCTGACTGTCTTGGCGTCAATGGCACAGACAATGCACTGGCTGCCGAACTGGTCCGCTGCTTCGGCGATGACGTCCGGATTCGCGACGGCGGCCGAGTTAAAGCTGACCTTATCAGCCCCCGCCAGCAACAGCGCCCGCACGTCATCTTTGGTGCGCACGCCACCACCTACAGTCAGAGGCACAAAGCACTGCTCTGCCGTGCGTTGGACCACATCGAACATCGTGCCGCGGTTCTCATGCGTCGCATGGATGTCCAGAAAGCAGATCTCATCCGCTCCGGCGGCGTCGTATGCCTTGGCCGATTCCACGGGGTCACCAGCATCGCGCAGGCCAACGAAATTCACACCTTTGACCACACGGCCATCGGCGACATCCAAACAGGGAATGATGCGGGTTTTCAGCATGGGCTTTCCTTTGCTCGGGGCACCTGTACCGGCAAAGCCCCGCCGATGCCAGACTTGTGATTGTGATCTGTCGCGAAGCCATGGAAATTAGGGGTGAAATTTATGAAAAGGATTACCCAGATGCGACAACTTCTTTTGGCTTCAATTCTCACATTCGGAGGCGCCCTGTCCGCCATGGCTGACGACATCATCAAAGTGGAAACCAACAAATCCGTGGCCGAGGCGCTGGACGCGCTGGAAGCCGCCGTGGGTAATGCGGGCGCCACCGTGTTTGCCCGCGTGGATCACGCGGCGGGGGCGGAAAAGGTCGGAACGCCAATCCCGGCCAATCAGGTGCTGATTTTCGGTAACCCGGCTCTGGGCACTCCCGCCATGCAGATCGACCCGCGCGCGGGGCTGTTCTTGCCGCTGAAGGTGCAGGCCTACGAAGACGCAAACGGACAGGTCTGGCTGGCTTATGAAGATCCGAAAGAGACGATGGACGAGCTCGACGAAGTAGAGAAATCCCCCGTCATCGAAAAGATGCGCGGCGCTTTGGCGAAACTGACCGCCGCAGCTGCTCAATAACTCAGTTCAGGGCGCGAATGGCCTCTTTTAGGTCAATCGCGCCATCATATAGCGCGCGGCCAGAGATCGCGCCGTTCAACTCGACGCCACAATCACGCAGGGCGATCAGGTCGTCCAGTGAGCTGACGCCGCCCGAGGCAATTACCGGAATCGAAACCGCCTGCGCGAGCGCCGCCGTGGCTTCGATATTCGGACCCTGCATCGCACCGTCGCGGTTGATGTCTGTATAGATGATCGCTGCCACGCCAGCGTCCTCGAAACTGTGCGCCAGATCGGTGACCTGTACGTCGGTCTCTTCGGCCCAGCCCTTGGTGGCAACCATGCCGTTTCGCGCATCTATACCGACGGCTACCTTGCCCGGGAAGGCTTTGGCAGCTTCGCGCACCAGATCAGGATTTTCGACTGCAACGGTGCCCAGAATCACCCGCGCCAGACCTTTCTCGATCCAGGTTTCGATCGTGGCCATATCGCGGATGCCGCCGCCAAGCTGCGCGGGCACGTTACAGGCTTTCAGAATTGCCTCAACGGGTGCCGCATTAACAGGCTCCCCGGCAAAAGCACCGTTCAGATCAACCAGATGCAGCCACTCGCAACCAGCCTCGACAAAGGCGCGGGCCTGCGCAGCAGGGTCTTCGTTAAAGACCGTCGCCTTATCCATTTCACCACGCAGCAGGCGCACGGCGTTGCCGTCTTTCAGATCGATGGCGGGGTAGAGGATCATGTCGGGCGGCCCTATATCACTGTTACACGCGCGGGATATCGCACAGGCAGGGCAGGGGCGCAACGCGACGCTAAGTCATTCTTGCCCGGTGCCGAACGGCAGGTCAGACTGACCGGAAAGACAGGGAGATAACCATGAAGACATATTCTCTTGCAGCGGTCTTCGCTGCGATGGCCACCACCGCCTTTGCTGCCGATCCGGTAGACGGGCTGTGGAAGACCGCTCCGGGCGATACGGGCGGCTATTTGCATGTGTCGATTTCGGAATGTGGCAGCGCCATCTGCGGAACTATCGACAGCGCATTTGATGCCCAAGGCAACCAACAGCTGGAGTACGAAAACCTTGGCAAGCAAATCATCTGGGACATGATCCCCGAGGGTGACGGCAGCTATGACGACGGCAAAATCTGGGCCCCGGATCGCGACAAAACCTATAGTTCGAAAATGACACTGGACAGCCAGAACAAGCTGACCGTCAAGGGGTGTGCCGTGGGTGGTCTGGTCTGCCGGGGGCAGGTCTGGACGCGGGTGCAGTAAACCTCAGGGCTTCCAGGTCAGGAAATTGCCGATCATACGCAGGCCGACGTCCTGGCTTTTCTCAGGGTGGAACTGCATCCCAACCATCGTGTCGCGGCCAATCACGGCCGTGACCTCTTGCCCGTAGTCCACATAGGCCAACCGTTGCGCCGGATCCATCACCCGGAAGTGGTAGGAGTGCACAAAATAGGCGTGATCGCCTGATTTTATCCCGTCAAAGACCGGATGGTCGCTTTCCAGAATCAGATCGTTCCAGCCCATATGTGGCACCTTGAGCGCGCTGTCCGAGGGCTCGATCTTCACAACATCACCTGCGACCCAGCCCAGACCATCGGTCGCGGAGTATTCATGGCCCTTGGTCGCCATCAGCTGCATTCCGACGCAGATGCCCAAAAACGGGCGGCCTTTCTGCTCAACGGCTTCTACCATAGCGTCATAGATGCCTTTGTGGCCGCGCAACTCGGCGGCGCATGCCGGGAAAGCGCCATCACCGGGCAGAACCAATCGATCAGCCCGCGCGACAACATCTGCATCCGATGTCACGACGACCTCGCCCGCATCCAGTTCGCGGGCCATCCGTTGAAACGCCTTCTCCGCCGAGTGCAGGTTACCGCTCTCGTAGTCAATGATGGCTGTCAGCATCTACAGCGCGCCCTTAGTCGAGGGAATCGCATCTGCCTTGCGCGGATCGGTTTCGACCGCATCGCGCAAAGCACGGGCAACGGCCTTGAAGGCGGCCTCGGCAATGTGGTGGCTGTTGAAACCATGCAACTGATCGATATGCAGGGTGATCCCGCCATGGGTGCTGAGCGCCTGAAAGAACTCGCGCACCAGCTCGGTGTCGAATGTGCCAATCTTTTGCGTCGGTAGATCCACGTTCCAGATCAAGAACGGACGGCTCGAGAGATCCAGCGCACAACGCACCTGTGCGTCA
Organism: Ruegeria sp. I3; assembly: GCF_056532525.1. NCBI lineage: Bacteria > Pseudomonadati > Pseudomonadota > Alphaproteobacteria > Rhodobacterales > Roseobacteraceae > Ruegeria > Ruegeria sp. I3. The sequence goes on from NZ_JBQFNI010000001.1 coordinate 690,027, forward strand.
TCCATGGGCAGATGGCACTCGCCATAGCGACGAATACCCTTCTTGTCCCCTAGCGCCTGCGTCAGCGCCTGACCCAGCGCGATGCCAGTATCCTCGACCGTGTGGTGGTCGTCGATGTGATAATCGCCCTTGGCCCGGATCGTCATGTCGATCAGCGAATGCCGCGCCAACTGGTCCAGCATGTGATCAAAGAACCCGGCACCGGTCTGGTTGTCATACTGGCCGGTGCCGTCCAGATTGACCTCGACCGAGATCTCGGTCTCGGCGGTCTGACGACTGATCTTAGCGCTGCGCATGGGCGAATTCCTTTTGCTACAGGGCGCTTATAGACGCGGATGAACGGCCTATCCAGACCGCTTTAAGCCTTCGCTGCAAACTGTTGCAGGGGATTGCACCTGGGCGCGGCCCGTGCCAGCCTGCGGGCAACACGAACCAACAAGGCCCGGCCCATGTCCACCTGCGTTTTCATCCAGATCCGTTGTAAACCCGGCACCACTTACAAAGTCGCCGAAGAGATCGCGCTGCGTGAAATCCATTCCGAATTGTATTCCACAAGCGGCGAATACGACCTGCTGCTGAAGCTCTACATCCCCGAAACCGAGGATGTGGGCCATTTCATCAACGAAAACCTGCTGGTGATTCCCAATATCGAACGCTCGCTGACCACGATGACGTTCAAGGCGTTCTAGCCCAGTTCAAACGTCGTGATGCCATATATCCGGTCAAGGTCGATGTCTGGCGCGTGACTGGAATACATGCGCCCCGTTTCAAATACCTTGGTCAGCCCCAACTGTTTGGCCAATTCCATGGCTTGTGCGTTTGGATTAGGCTTGTCGATGAATACCTCGGCCTTTGCCTGATCGGCGGGTAGCGTCGTCAGAAGGGAAACCAAAAGCGCCTGCGCGATTTGTGGATTGTTGGCAAACAGAGGCCCGACCTTGTACCCGCTCAGGCAGCGCCGCAACGTTGCATAGCCTTTGATCCGCCCATTTTCCTCAAACACCCGCGAAACGTGGCTGGGTGCCTCCAACCAGCCGCGCAAGAACGTGTCGCGCGCGGCGGGGAACAGGCCTCGGTCATACGACTTTAGATCATCGGTTAGTGCGTTGATTGGACGAACCCGAGTGTCCTCCACGCGACCCAGGGCATCCAGGATGCCGCCGACGGTGCCCGCGAATCGATAATTGTCATACGCCAGTTCAAAACCGAATTTCCGATAGTTGTCCTGCTGTTCGACCACACCATCCATGCCCATGTTACGATCCTGGCAATGTGCCTTGACCGCTTCGGCGACCTGCAATCCGTATCCCGAGCCGCGAAACTCGGGACGCACGATGTAGAAGCCAAGAAATGCGTAGGCATCATCGTAGTTCACGGCGGATGCGGACGCGATCATCTGGCCGTCCAGGAAACCGCCCTTGAATCCTTCGGGGTCCGAACTGCGAAAACAGACCGCGTCGTGCAGCCCGGGGTTCCAGCCTTCCTGTCCCGCCCAATCTACAGCGGTTTGAAGTTCGTCTGCTGTTAAGGCGCGAATGACGTAATCGGGCATATCCGCATCTCCGTCGTAATTTCATGTGCAGCAAAGATGCCGTAGCAATCGCGAAAGAACCAGCATGTTCGGAGAGTTTGGTATCTGGAGCGGGCGAGGCGATTCGAACGCCCGACCCTAACCTTGGCAAGGTTATGCTCTACCCCTGAGCTACGCCCGCATCAGATACTTATATGGTCCGTAGACCTCTCAATGGAGCGGGCGAGGCGATTCGAACGCCCGACCCTAACCTTGGCAAGGTTATGCTCTACCCCTGAGCTACGCCCGCGCCGTTGAGTGAGGAGGGATGTATAAATTCCCACACGAGGCTGCAAGCGGAAAAACACAAAAAACGGCAAAAATCTTTCGACGGAAATTCGGGGCTGCGGTGTTCAAGAGATATAGCAATGAACGAAATAAGGGATTGGGCAGAGGAAATGAAAGATATTGCAGACATTAAAATGGCGGCATTGGCGGCGCTGATTGTTCTTACCACCGTGATCTACAGTCAGAGCGATGAAACACTGGCAGAGGCGCAGCCTAGCCTCCCGCATGCTCCTTTGATCGAAACGCAGGTTTTGACGGGCTAAATCGCGCGCTCAAACAGCCAATGCGAGATTCGCGATCGCGGCAATCAGAATTGCAGTGAAGGTCAGACCCATTCCGATCTGGCGCAGGATGATGATCTGTGGGGTCTTGCCAAAACCATAAGCGTGCAGAAGCCTGCCCGCCAAAAGTAACATCCCCAGCAGGTTCACAAGCCAGCCGCCAGCATCTTGCAGTTCGACCATGGCGATAAGCAGCAAAGCAAAGGGAGCGTATTCTGCGCAGTTCGCATGCGTTCGCATTGCCTTGATCATGGCTTTGTCGCCATGATCCCCGACCGATATTTTGCCCGCCCGGCGTTGCCGAATGACATTCACGCTGAGTGCGACGTACAGAAATGCGATCAACGCGGCGTAGATCGGGGTGATGGTCAGCATGCGGCCTCCTGATGTTGAAAGGGCCGCCCGGTTCCCCGAACGGCCCTTATTAGCTTAGAAGGCTAAACCGGTTATTCCAGTTCGACCAGCAGATCCTTGGCGTCGATTTGACCTCCAGGCTGGACGTGAACGGCCTTGACCACCGCGTCGCGCTCGGCGTGGATACCTGTTTCCATCTTCATCGCTTCGATGGTCAGCAGCAGATCGCCTTCTTTGACTTCTTGACCTGTGACAGCGGCAACAGTTGCAACGACACCCGGCATTGGCGCGCCGATATGGTTGGGGTTACCAACTTCGGCCTTTGGCCGCCGAGCGGTTGATGCTTTCACCAAACGGTTCGGCACGCGGATCACGCGGGGCTGACCGTTGAGTTCGAAGAACACGCGAACCTCGCCATTCTCGTCCGTCTCGCCGATGGCCTGACAGCGAATCTCCAGCGTCTTGCCTGGGTCGATCTCGGCGGTGATCTCCTCGCCCGGCTCCATGCCGTAAAAGAAGGTGCGCGTGGGGAGGGTACGGACCGGGCCATAGGTGCGGTGACGGCCCATATAGTCGAGGAACACCTTGGGATACATCAGATATCCGTTCAGGTCCTCGTCATCGATCTCTTTGCCCTCAAGCTGTTTGGACAAATCGGCGCGGGTGGCCTCGAGATCGACCGCTTCGACATGCTTGCCGGGGCGTTCGGTGTTGGGGGCCTCGTCCTTCAGGACCTTCTGGATGATTGTATCGGGGAACCCGCCCGGAGGCTGACCCAGATTGCCGCGCATCATGTCCACCACCGAGTCGGGGAAGGCGACATCAGTGTTAGGGTCTTCGACCTGCGCACGGGTCATGTTCTGGCTGACCATCATCAGTGCCATGTCACCGACCACCTTGGACGACGGCGTCACCTTGACGATATCGCCGAACATCTGGTTCACGTCCGCATACATCTGAGCAACCTCGTGCCAGCGCTCTTCCAGTCCAAGCGAACGCGCCTGTGCCTTGAGGTTGGTAAACTGACCACCAGGCATTTCGTGCAGATATACCTCGGAGGCCGGTGCCTGCAGGCTGGACTCGAAGGCCGCGTATTGGCCACGCACCGCCTCGAAATAGTCGCTGATCTCACGGATGGCCTTGATGTCCAGCCCGGTGTCTCGCTCGGTATGGCGCAACGCCTCGACCACGGTGCCGAGCGTTGCCTGAGAGGTGTTGCCGCTGAAACTGTCCATCGCGCAATCCACCGCGTCCACACCGGCCTCGGAGGCGGCCAGAATGGTAGCACTGGCGATGCCTGCGGTGTCGTGCGTGTGGAAATGGATCGGCAGCCCGACCTCTTCCTTCAGCGCCCGGATCAGGATCTTGGCGGAGGCCGGTTTCAGAAGCCCCGCCATATCCTTCAGGCCCAGCACATGTGCGCCCGCGTCACGCAGTTCCTTGGCCATGCCGACATAGTATTTGAGGTCATACTTAGCGCGGTCCGGGTCCAGAATATCGCCGGTATAGCAAACGGTGCCTTCACAGATCTTGTTGTTCTCGATCACCGCATCCATGGCGACGCGCATGTTCTCGACCCAGTTCAGCGAATCGAACACTCGGAACACGTCGACACCCTTGGCCGCCTGACGCACAAACTCCTGCACCACGTTATCGGGATAGTTGGTATAGCCAACCCCGTTCGCCCCGCGCAGCAGCATCTGGGTCATCAGGTTCGGCATCGCCTCACGCAGATCACGCAGGCGCTGCCAAGGGCATTCCTGCAGGAAGCGATAGGCGACATCGAAGGTTGCACCGCCCCAGCATTCGACGCTGAATAGCTGCGGCAAGTTCGCAGCATAGCTGGGTGCTACTTTGATCATATCGATCGAGCGCATCCGGGTTGCCAGCAGCGACTGGTGCCCGTCGCGCATGGTGGTGTCGGTGATCAGCAGTTGACGCTGCGCCTTCATCCAGTCAGCAACCGCCTGCGGGCCTTTTTGCTCCAGCAGGTTGCGGGTGCCCATCTGCGGTTCGGCCTTGGGCGCGGGGGGCCTGGCCTCTTTCAGGTCGGGGCGCGGCATCGGGCGGTCCTTGGTTTCGGGATGCCCGTTCACAGTGATGTCGGCGATATAGTTCAGAACCTTGGTGCCCCGGTCGCGGCGCTTCTTGAACTGGAACAGGTCCGGTGTCTCATCGATGAACTTGGTGGTGTATTCATTCGACAGGAAAGTCGGGTGCTTTAGCAGGTTTTCGACAAATGCGATGTTGGTGGAAACACCGCGCACACGGAATTCCCGCAGCGCACGGTCCATCCGCGCAATCGCCTTTTCTGGCGTTGGGGCCCAAGCGGTCACCTTGGTCAGCAGCGAATCGTAATACCGCGTGATCACACCGCCTGCATAAGCGGTGCCGCCATCCAGACGGATGCCCATGCCGGTGGCCGAGCGATAGGCGGTGATGCGGCCATAGTCGGGGATGAAGTTGTTTAGTGGGTCCTCGGTGGTCACGCGGGTCTGCAGCGCGTGGCCGTTCAGGCGAATGTCGGACTGCGTGGCCTTGCCGGTGGCCTCGGTCAGGGTCTTGCCCTCGGCGATCAGGATCTGAGCCTGCACGATGTCGATGCCGGTGACTTCCTCGGTGACAGTGTGTTCCACCTGCACGCGCGGGTTCACTTCGATGAAGTAGAACTTGCCGGTGTTCATATCCATCAGGAACTCGACGGTGCCCGCGCATTCATAGTTCACATGGGCGCAGATACGGCGGCCCAGCTCGCAGATTTCGGCGCGCTGTTCTTCGGTCAGGTACGGGGCAGGCGCGCGTTCCACGACCTTCTGGTTGCGGCGCTGGACCGAACAATCGCGCTCATAGAGGTGGTAGATCTCACCGTGCTTATCGCCGAGAATCTGTACCTCAACATGGCGGGCACGGGTGATCATCTTTTCCAGATAGCCCTCACCGTTGCCAAAGGCGGCCTCGGCTTCGCGGCGGCCTTCCAGCACTTTCTCTTCCAGCTCATCCTCGGACAGGATCGGGCGCATCCCGCGTCCGCCACCGCCCCAAGACGCTTTCAGCATCAGCGGATAGCCGATCTCGGCTGCCTCGGCCTTGATGGCTGCCATGTCGTCGCCCAACACCTCGGTCGCCGGGATAACCGGAACGTCGGCGGCAATCGCCACTTTCCGGGCGCTAGCCTTGTCGCCAAGCGCGCGCATGGTCTCGGCCTTGGGGCCGATGAAGGTGATGCCGTTTTGAACGCAGGCATCCACGAAATCCGGGTTTTCGGACAGCAAACCGTAACCAGGGTGGATCGCATCTGCGCCGCTTTCTTTGGCCACCCGGATGATCTCGTCAATCGACAGATACGCCGCAACCGGTCCCAGATCTGCGCCAATGCGATAGGCCTCATCCGCCTTGAACCGGTGCAGGCCCAACTTGTCCTCCTCGGCGAAGACCGCGACGGTGCGCTTGCCCATCTCGTTGGCTGCCCGCATCACACGGATGGCAATCTCGCCGCGATTGGCAATCAGGATTTTCTTGAAGTCTGTCATTTCAGGTCCCGGTCTTAATGGCTGTGGCCTTGTGCATAGGCGGACAATACGGCCACGTACATATGTAGTTCTGGGTAGAACCGGCATGTTAGCGCTCGCAAACGCCGCCCTTTTGCGCAAACTTATTGCACATGCTGCATTGCGGCATCAATCCCCCGTGGGAAAGAGCAAATAATGCCCGTTTCTCCGAATATCCTCGCTGCGCCCTTTGGAGGGATGATTCTATTTGATTTGAGCGAACAAGCCGTGAACAAACCCTTTCCCTCCGCGCCCATCCGGCGTAGTTTACCGGCATGAGCAGTTTTGACGAAATGGACGCCTTCGAAGGCGCATCGCTGTCGGCGCGGGCTATGGCTATGCCGTCGTTTGGGGACTACTTGAAGGTTCTCAACCCTAGCCAACTAGAGGCGGTAGAGCAATTGGACGGACCAGTGCTGATGCTGGCTGGTGCCGGAACCGGTAAAACTAGAGCGCTGATGTCGCGCTTGACTCATCTTGTGGCGAAGCGAAAAGCCAGTGCTGATCAAATTCTTGCAGTTACTTTCACCAACAAGGCGGCTCGCGAGATGCAGGATCGATTGCGTGATGATCCCTATCTATTGAAAGATCCGGTAAAGTGGATGGGAACCTTTCACTCAATCAGTGCCAAGCTGCTGCGGCGCCATGCGGAACTGGTGGGGTTGAAGTCTAACTTCACCATTCTGGATACCGATGATCAGAAACGCCTGCTGAAACAGGCTATGGAGTTGGCTAGTGTTGATGAGAAACGTCATCCGCCGCGATGGTTTGCTGGGGTCGTGGACGGTTGGAAAAACCAAGCATGGACTCCAGACAAGGTTCCAGCATCTGCGGACGTTGAACTATGGTGCGAACGCTTGTTTACCGAGGAGCAGGTAGCATCAGCGGATAAGACATACGAGTTCAAGCATCGAAATCCTGAAAGTGGAGCGATAGCTCGCCATGTCATTTCCGGCTCAGAGCTCTACCACAGATACCAGACTCGCCTACGCGAGCTGAATGCGGTGGATTTCGGCGACCTGTTGCTGCACATGGTCACGATTTTCCAAACCCACCCGGACGTGCTGGAGCAATACCAGCGTTGGTTCCGTTACATCCTTGTGGACGAGTATCAGGATACCAACGTCGCCCAATATCTCTGGCTTCGTCTGCTTGCAGGGGGCCACAAGAACATCTGTTGCGTCGGCGATGACGATCAGTCGATCTATGGCTGGCGCGGGGCCGAGGTGGGCAACATTCTGCGGTTCGAAAAGGACTTCCCTGGCGCCTTCGTGGTCCGGCTGGAACAGAACTACCGCTCGACCCCGCATATTCTGGCCGCTGCGTCCAACGTCATTCGTGGCAATGAAAGCCGCTTGGGCAAAGAACTTTGGACCGACCGCGAAGAGGGTGAAAAGGTCCGTCTGATCGGCCATTGGGATGGCGAGGAAGAAGCGCGTTGGATCGGGGAAGAGATCGACGCGATGCAAGGTGGCACGCGCGGTGTGCGGCCGATGAACCTTGATGAGATCGCGATCCTCGTACGCGCTTCGCACCAGATGCGGGCGTTTGAGGATCGGTTTTTGACCATTGGTCTGCCCTACAAAGTGATCGGAGGGCCGCGATTCTACGAGCGGATGGAGATCCGTGATGCCATGGCCTATTTCCGGCTGGTGGTCAGCCCCGAGGATGATCTGGCCTTCGAGCGGATCGTGAACACACCCAAACGCGGCCTCGGCGACAAGGCGCAGCAGACGATTCAGGTGGTGGCGCGCGAGAACGGAGTGTCTCTGGTCGAAGGCGCGCGGATTGCGGTCGATAACGGCCTGATCAAGGGCAAGGGTGGCAAGGCGCTGCGCGAACTGATCGACGGGTTGGCGCGGTGGAATGCAATGACGCGCGGGCCTCGGATCGAGGTGGACGATGATACGGTGATTGATGACGGTGTTTCACCGATCCGATACGGCGCGCCCGAGCATTCGCATATCGAGCTGGCGCAGATCGTCTTGGACGAATCCGGCTATACCGCGCATTGGCAGAACGAAAAGACGCCCGAGGCGCCGGGGCGGCTGGAAAACCTAAAAGAACTGGTCAATCAGCTGGACAATTTCGAAAACCTGCAAGGGTTTCTGGAGCATGTCAGTCTGGTGATGGATAACGAGCAGGACAGCGACGGGGCCAAAGTCTCGATCATGACGCTGCACGCGGCCAAGGGGCTGGAGTTTCCCGCGGTTTTCCTTCCGGGGTGGGAGGATGGATTGTTCCCCTCTCAGCGTTCGATGGACGAATCCGGTCTCAAAGGCCTCGAAGAAGAACGAAGGCTGGCCTATGTCGGTATTACCCGTGCAGAAGAAGTCTGTACGATTTCCTTTGCAGCCAACCGACGGGTGTTCGGACAATGGCAGAATTCGATGCCGTCCCGGTTCATTGATGAGTTGCCCGAAGATCATGTGGAAGTGCTGACACCTCCGGGGCTCTATGGGGGTGGTCAGCAGGCAGCCGGGATCGAAACCCGCGCAGCCGAGGCGAATGTCTATAACTCTCCGGGCTGGAAGCGGATGCAGGCGCGGCAGGGGCAATATGGCATGTCACAGCCAAAAGAAAGCCGGAATACTGTGATTGATGCGACCGCCGTGGCCAGCTTTACGCTGGGCGAGCGTGTGTTTCACCAGAAATTCGGCTATGGCGCAGTGATCGGCATCGAAGGTGATAAAGTCGAGGTCGATTTCGACAAGGCAGGGGTGAAGAAAGTGGTCTCGCGCTTTCTGACCAACAAGGATGACGTGCCGTTCTGAAGCTTACAACCCTTCGACCAGCACAAGATTCGCCGTCGCCGTTTTTTGCCTGATCTTGGCCAATTCGACATAGTCCGGATCGTCCTTCCACGCGTTTGCGGCAGCCATATCCGGAAACTCCATCAGGACGATCCCATCTTCTTCCCAACTGCCTTCGATCACTTCAACAGGTTTTGAGGATACGGTCAGAAGCCTTCCGCCATGTCGGTCAAAGATCGGCATGAATCCTTCGAGGTATTTCTGGTACCCAACCGGGTCATGAATGGAAATCTGGGCGATGAAATAAGCGGCCATGGGAGACTCCTGACAAAGCGTTCACGACCCCAGCCTACATCTTGTGCGCAAAAAACGAAAAACGGCGGTCCCCAGGGAGGAGGAGGGGAACCGCCGTTCTTTTCTACATCAGGGCAGGGAGGAGGAAGCCCCGATGTATCCGAACCCGGGTTTGATCCCGGTATGAGGAAGACGCGGCGACGTCAGGGAGGAGGAAGACGTCGCCGCGCGCTTTCAACATCGAGGCAGGGAGGAGGAGAGCCCCGATGTATCAGGTTCCGGCGGTCAGGGCCGGTATTAGGTGCGGCAACGTCAGGGAGGAGGAGAGACGCTGCCGCTGAAATACAGGTCCGAAAGGGAGGAGGACGGACCTGAACTCGGTGTTCTTGTTGCGCTTACCGCGCGATCTGCTCTTCGGTGGCCTGTTGGGCCAGCCGGCGGATCATCGAGCGGTGCAAGCCCAGATCAGCCAATTCCCGATCTGACAGTCCCGACAATTCGTTGACTGTCTGACGGTACAGGCGATAACGAGCAACCCGGGTTTTCACGGTCTCAACCAGCGTTGAGATTCCATTTGCCGGTGTGCCTTTCAGAGCTGTTTGTGTGCTTGCGACTGCCATCTTCATGATCCGTTCATTCTTACTGTTGCCGGCATCGTCCGGCGTTTGCTTGAGACTGAAGATAGGCAAATGCTGCGATTGCACAATAGTTCGCGTCGTCAATGCTGCTATGCAGCAAATGCATGGATTGGCAGGATAATCCGGTACGCCCCAATAATTGCCTTTAAAATACTGGTTTTCGCGTGTGGTTGACGTTTCGTGTGTCCAGACCCTGTGATGGTGACCGCTCATCTATTGAGCGGAATTGGCGTTTGTTTGGGCATGTTGTGTCAACTCAAGAGGGGCAAATCTTCTCACCGCAGGTCCGGCGCCTGGGGTGATGGTGCTATGGGAAAGCATGGGGCGACTATGGGAAAGGCCCTGTAAAGGGACCGCGATTCGTCCTCTTCGGCTGTCATTCATGAGTGTCTGCGCCAAATAATCCATAATTCTGAAAGTTATTGGGAATTCATGGGAGGAATAATTTAGGCGTCAATTCTTGCATATTTAGTGTTATTGAGCATCGTGGGCACAATTTGTGGCATATCTGATCCAAGTTTCGATTGTATTAGTCTTGATCTGAAGCCTGCATCAGGCCTCCATATGTAAATTTCCTATTGATTTCCATGAATTCCCATGGCATCCCTTGTGTACCCGATGAGGGCGAGGACAGTTGAGGGGCACCAAACGACCCCGAACCAAAAATACAAAAACAGGTTTCATACAGGCATCTCGCTTTCATCACTTAACAGATCCGGCGCGCGGGCGAGCAGACATCCCCCCAGGTGGCGCGCGCAGCTGGACATCCCGCAAAGCGGGTCAATGCGGCGGGTTGATCAGTGGCAGCAGATCAACCCGCCGTTTTACTTCCGGGGGGAACGTGAATTTTGAGGTGGGGCGCAAGCGAAAGGGACAGTCGTCTTGGCGCGCAGGTTTAGAGGCGAAAGCCAGCATAAGGTGGATACGAAGGGCAGGGTCTCGATCCCGGCCTCGTTTCGTCGTGTGCTTGAGGCCTCGGACCCCAGCTGGCAACCCGGTGACAATCCTGAACTCGTGATTGTCTATGGCGACCACCGCCGCAAATACCTTGAATGTTACACCATGGAAGCGATCGACGAGGTGGATGCCAAGATCGATGCGCTGCCACGTGGCTCGATGCAGCGTCGGATGCTACAGCGGATGTTCCATGGTCAGTCCTTCCCGACCAATGTGGACGAAACGGGTCGTTTGGTGCTGCCCGCAAAGCTGCGCAGCAAGATCGACCTTGAAAACGAGGCGTTCTTTATCGCTGCCGGTGATACCTTCCAGATCTGGAAGCCCGAGACATACGAGGCCGAAGAACTGGCCACGACCGAGGAATGGCTTGACGATCTGCCGGATGATTTCGATCCGATGCAGTATCTCGATGGCATCGGGGATGGGTGACGGCATGGCCGGCGCTCAGACCTCATCGGACAAACCTCATATCCCCGTTCTTCTGCGCCCGTTGTTGGCCGCCGTGGCGCCGGTATCCGGTGCCTGGCTGGACGGCACATTCGGCGCAGGCGGCTATACTCGTGCGTTGCTGGAGGCCGGGGCCGAGAAAGTCATTGGCGTCGATCGCGACCCACTGGCATTTGAAATGGCCGCTAACTGGGCTGGGGAATACGGTGATCGGTTGGTGATGCAGCAGGGCGTGTTCTCTCGCATGGATGAATATGCGCAGGATCTGGACGGCGTGGTGCTGGATCTTGGTGTCTCATCCATGCAGTTGGATCAGGCTGAACGCGGTTTTTCCTTCATGAAAGACGGTCCGTTGGACATGCGGATGAGCCAGGACGGTGAAAGCGCAGCTGATCTGGTGAATACGGCAACCGAGACGCAATTGGCCGACATCCTGTTCCATTTCGGTGAGGAACGCGCCAGTCGTCGAATAGCAAAGGCCATCGTCAAGGCGCGGGCCGAAGAACCGATCACAGCAACTCTGCGGCTGGTCGAGATTATCGAATCCTGCCTGCCGCGCCCCAAACCGGGCCAATCGCACCCGGCGACGCGCAGTTTTCAGGGGCTACGGATCGCGGTGAACGCAGAATACGAAGAACTGTTTCAGGGGCTTATGGCCGCCGAGCGCGCATTGAAGCCGGGCGGTCAACTGGCCGTTGTGACTTTCCATTCCATAGAGGACCGGATGGTGAAGCGGTTCTTCCAATCGCGCGCGGGCAAAACCGGACGCGCCAACCGTTATGCGCCTGAGATGGAGCAGGAGAAGCCGCAATTCACACTCAAGACCCGCAAGGCCGTTGGGCCGGATGAGCAGGAACTTGAAGAAAACCCACGTGCACGCTCTGCAAAATTGCGTGTCGCGATAAGAACGGATGCCCCGGCAGGGAAAATTGAGGCCCGGGCCATCGGCATGCCGCAATTGGGGGGAAGGGCAAGATGAAGAGTATTCTGTATGTGTTGACTGCACTGTCCGTGTTCGGGTTGGCGCTTTGGGCTTATCAAGAGAACTACCGCACGCAGCAGGTGCTGAAGGAAACGCAGTCGCTGCAAGGCCAGATCGGTATGGCGCAGGCGCGACTCGCCGTGCTGAATGCCGAATGGGCCTATCTAAACCGGCCTGATCGTTTGCGTGAGCTGGCGGACTTGAATTTCGAACGTCTCAGCTTGCTGCCTCTGCGGGCTGAGCAGTTTGGTCGCGCCGATCAGATTTCCTATGGCGAGGACCCGGATCTGCCCATCGTCGACCCGCTTGAAATACAGGACGTCACTGACATTCAGGCACTGATCGAGGTGCAGGTTCCATGACCCGTACACCACTTCGCCCTCTGGCCCGTATCCTCGACGCCCGTGCAAAGGGTGAAAACCCCAAGGCGATTGAGAGAGAGAACATCCGCAAACGCCACGAAGACATGAAAGACCGCGCCCGCGCGCGCGCCGAGGGCCGCCTGTTGGTGTTGGGTCTTTTCTTCTTTTGCGCCTTTTCGGTCGTAGGCTTTCGTATGGGCGTTCTGGCGACATCCGAGGCGCAAGAACCATTGGCAAGTGCGCCGGGGGCCTCCATCGCCATGCAACGCGCCAATATCGTGGATCGCGAAGGCCGTATTCTGGCGACCAATCTGGACACCTATTCTGTCTATGCGCAGCCTCCGTTGATGATTGACCCGATCGCCGCAGCCGAGCAACTGGTCGCTATTTTCCCTGATCTGGAAAAAGAGCGTTTGGTCAAAGACTTCACCGGTAAGCGAAAATTCCTGTGGATCAAGAAGCGCATCTCGCCCGAGCAGAAGCAGGCGGTGCATGACATCGGAGATCCCGGCATCCTGTTCGGCCCGCGCGAAATGCGGCTATATCCCAATGGCAGACTCGCGGCGCATATTCTGGGCGGCTCGGGCTTTGGCCGCGAAGGTGTCAGCGCAGCTGAGGTGATCGGCGTAGCTGGCGTCGAAAAACAGTTCGACGGCTATCTGCGCGACCCGGCCAACGGCAACAAGCCGCTGCAACTGTCGCTGGATCTGACCGTTCAAGCGGCGGTAGAACAAGTGCTTTATGGCGGCATGAAGATCATGAACGCCAAAGGAGCCTCTGCGGTTCTGATGAACGCCCATACGGGCGAGGTCGTCTCGGCCGCGTCGTTGCCGTCTTTTGACCCCAATGACCGTCCTCGCCCGCCGACCTCAGGCTTCGATCCCTCGGACAGCCCGCTGTTCAATCGCTACGTACAGGGTGTCTATGAGCTGGGTTCGGTGTTCAAAATCTTCACCGCCGCGCAGGCGGTGCAGCTAGGTCTGGTGAACTCCAACACCATCATTGACACTTCCGGCCCAATGAAAATCGGGCGCTTCCCGATCGGCGAGTTTAACGGCAAGAATTATGGTGAGATCAGTGTCTCGGATGTAATCAAGTACAGCTCGAACCGAGGCACCGGGCGGCTGGCCTTGCAAATCGGGGCCGACCGGCAACAGGATTTTCTGAACGCGCTAGGCATGTTCGACCCAACCCCATTCGAGATTGTCGAGGCCAAGGGCGGGCAACCGCTCAAGCCCAAGAAATGGGGCGAGTTGAGCACCGTGACGATTTCTTATGGCCACGGCCTTTCGACCAGCCCCATGCATCTGGCCGCTGGTTACGCAGCGATTGCCAATGGCGGGTACTATGTCAGCCCCACGATCCTGCGCCGCAATGGCCCGCAATACGGCCCTCGCGTGATGTCCGAAAACACCGCCAAGCAGGCGCAAAATATGCTACGCAAAGTGGTCACGGATGGCACCGCCAGCTTTGGTGATGTCAAAGGGTACGACGTGGCGGGAAAAACCGGTACTGCCGATAAACCCAAGCCGCGTGGCGGGTACTATGAGGACAAGGTGATTGCCACCTTCGCCACCATCTTCCCGGCTTATGATCCGAAATATGTGCTAATCGTCACGCTGGATGAACCGTCCATCGTAGCCTATGGCGAAAAGCGCCGCACGGCGGGTTGGACTGCCGTTCCCGTTGCTGCCGAACTGATTGGACGGGTGGCGCCGCTATTGGGTCTCAGACCCCGGCTTGAGCCTGAGGCGCGCGCTGCTATAACGCTGACCTCAAATTAGGCTGTCCAGCGAAAGGTGGGTCATGGGCAATCGGTCAAAGAAACTCAGCGAACTGGCCCTGACCGCACGGGGAGGGGCCAATCCCGAAATCACCGGTCTGGCTGTCGACAGCCGCGAGGTCAAAGACGGCTTCCTGTTCGCAGCTCTTCCCGGCACCCGCGTCCATGGCGGTGAGTTCATCCAATACGCCTTGCGCATGGGGGCCGCCGCGATCCTGACGGACGCGAAAGGGGCCGAGATCGCCACCGACGAACTGGCCGCATCCGATGCTGCGCTGATCGTCACGGAAGACCCCCGTCAGGCACTGGCAGGGGCCGCCGCCCTTTGGTTTGGCGCGCAACCGCAGACTATCGTGGCGGTCACCGGCACCAATGGAAAAACCTCGGTCGCCAGTTTCGTCCGCCAGATCTGGACCGAGCTTGGACTTGCCGCCGTCAACCTGGGCACCACCGGGGTCGAGGGCGCATGGACTGCGCCGCTGGCCCATACAACACCCGAGCCGGTCACTCTGCACCGCTGTCTCGCCGAAGCTGCCGAAAATGGCGTGACCCATGCGGCGATGGAGGCCTCCTCGCACGGGCTTGAACAGCGTCGCTTGGACGGGGTGCATCTGACCGCTGCCGGGTTCTCGAATTTCACGCAGGATCATCTGGACTATCACGACACGTTCGAGGCTTATTTCGCAGCCAAGGCGGGTCTGTTTGATCGTGTGCTGCCCGAAGACGGGGTCGCTGTGGTCAACCTTGGTGATCCCAAGGGTGCCGAGATGCGCAAGATCGCCGAGGCACGCGGCCAGAATATCATCACCGTAGGCCCTGAGGGTTCTGATCTTTGTCTTCTGAATCAACGCTTTGACGCGACCGGGCAGGATTTGCGCTTTTCATGGAAAGGCAAGGCCTATCAAACCCGCCTGAATCTGATCGGCGGCTTTCAGGCCGAGAACGTTTTGCTGGCTTGCGGATTGGTCATCGCGGCGGGCGAGGACCCCGACCGCGTGTTCGAAACCTTGCCGCACCTGATCACCGTGCGCGGACGGATGCAGCTGGCTGCCACCCGCGACAACGGCGCGGCGGTGTTTGTCGATTACGCGCATACGCCGGATGCCGTGGCCACTGCACTGAAGGCGATGCGCCCGCATGTCATGGGACGTCTGATCGCCATTGTTGGTGCAGGCGGTGACCGAGACGCCACTAAACGCCCATTGATGGGGCGGGCCGCTGCTGAAAACGCCGATCTGGTCTTTGTTACCGATGACAACCCACGCAGCGAAGACCCGGCCACCATCCGCGGTGCTGTCATGTTGGGCGCACCCGAAGCCACGGAAGTCGGCGACCGGGCCGAGGCCATCCTGCGCGGCATCGACGCGCTGCAACCGGGCGACGCTCTGCTGATTGCGGGCAAGGGACACGAAACCGGCCAGATCGTCGGAGATCAGGTCCTGCCCTTTGACGATGTGGAACAGGCCAGTATCAGCGTTGCCGCGCTGGACGGGAGGGTCGCATGACGCTCTGGACCGCAGCCGAGGCCGCAGAGGCCACCAACGGGCGCGCCACCACCGATTGGCAGGTGAACGGCGTCTCCATCGACACGCGCACCCTGCAGCCGGGTGACCTGTTCGTTGCGTTGAAGGCTGCCCGCGACGGCCATGATTTCGTCGCCCAAGCGCTTGTAAAAGGCGCAGGCGCAGCGCTTGTGTCGCATATTCCCGAAGGCGTGCCCGAAGATGCACCGCTGTTGATCGTCGACGATGTGCAGACGGGTCTAGAGGCGTTGGGGCAGGCGGCTCGCGCCCGGACAGGTGCGCGCGTGGTGGGGGTGACTGGCAGCGTGGGTAAAACCTCGACCAAGGAAATGCTGGCCAGCATTCTGGAGACGCAAGGCAAAACTCATGCCAGCGTCGCCAGCTACAATAACCATTGGGGCGTGCCTTTGACGCTGGCGCGAATGCCGCGCGACACCGAGTTCGCGGTGATCGAGATCGGCATGAATCATCCGGGCGAAATCGCTCCGCTGGCGCGTCAGGCGCAACCGCATGTGGGGCTGGTGACCACAGTAGCCGCCGTCCACCTCGAAGCCTTCGACTCGGTTGCGGGTATTGCTTTTGAAAAGGCTGCGATCTTCGACGGGCTGGCCGAGGGCGGCACCGCTATCGTCAACGCCGATATCGAACACGCGGGCATCTTGCGCGACTGCGCCGCTGCGCATGGTGCAAGGATCGTCGAATTTGGCCACAAGGCGCGGGACTATGCCCTGACCAACGTGCTCCAAGGCCCTGACTCGGTGCGGGGACACGGTATTGTCGGCGGCGCAGACATCACATTCGATGTCCAATCCGCGGGAACTCACTTTGCTATGAATGCGCTGGGCGCTCTGGCGGCCTGTGTCGCGCTGGGGGTCGATCTGGATCAGGCGATTGCCGGTCTGCGCGGCTGGTCTCCGGTCAAAGGGCGCGGTGTGCGCGAGGTGATCGCGCTGCCAGATGGCGGGCAGATTGAACTGCTCGATGACAGCTACAACGCCAATCCAACCTCGATGGAGGCCGCTCTCGACGTGCTGTCTGCGTCGGCGGGCAAACGCAAGATCGCGTTTCTGGGCGACATGAAAGAGCTTGGTGCGCAAGAGCAGGCGATGCACGCCGCCATGGCCGAGGTGCCTGCGATGGCGCATGTCGATCAGGTTCATTGCATCGGCCCGTTGATGCAAGCGCTGCATCAGGCTCTGCCCGAGGGCAAGCGCGGGTTGTGGACGGAAACCAGCGATGAGATGGCCGCCCATCTGCCGGAATTGATCCGTAGCGGCGATGTAGTGATGGCCAAGGGCTCCCTCAGCATGGCTCTGGCGCAGATCGTTGACGGTCTGCGGCAAATGGGGCATGGCAGCGCGCCAGAGAGCCGCCGTATTGTGAGAAAGGTTTTGTAATGCTCTATTGGTTAACCGCCCTGTCGGACGGAGGGGATTTCTGGAACCTCTTCCGCTATATCACCTTCCGGGCAGGGGGCGCCTTTCTGACTGCGCTGATCTTTGGGTTTTTGTTCGGAAAACCCTTGATCAACGTATTGCGCAAACGGCAAGGCAAAGGTCAACCGATCCGCGATGACGGCCCCGAGGCGCATCTGTCCAAGGCTGGAACCCCTACCATGGGCGGGCTGCTGATCGTGGGTGCGCTGGTCACCTCGACCCTGATCTGGGCGCGCTGGGACAATCCATATGTCTGGATGGTACTGTTCGTGACGCTGGCCTATGCGGCCATCGGCTTTGCGGACGATTATGCCAAGGTCTCAAAGCAGAACACAAAGGGCGTTTCCGGTAAAATGCGGTTGGCGCTGGGGATCATCATCGCCGTGCTGGCGTCACTCTGGGCGACGCTGCACCATCCCAGCGATTTGCAAAACCAACTGGCTCTGCCGGTGTTCAAGGATACGCTGATCAATCTTGGCCTTTTCTATATCCCCTTTGCGGTGATCGTCATTGTGGGTGCGGCCAACGCGGTGAACCTGACAGATGGTCTGGACGGGCTGGCGATCATGCCCGCGATGATCGCGGCCTCGACCCTTGGTGTGATTGCCTATGCGGTTGGGCGGGTCGACTTCACCGAGTATCTTGATGTTCACTATGTGCCTGGCACCGGTGAAATCTTCATCTTCACTTCAGCGCTGTTCGGTGCGGGGCTGGGATTCTTGTGGTACAACGCCCCTCCGGCGGCGGTTTTCATGGGTGATACCGGATCACTGGCTCTGGGTGGTGCGCTGGGCGCGATTGCCGTGGCTACCAAACACGAGTTGGTATTGGCAGTCGTGGGCGGGCTGTTCGTGGTTGAAGCTTTAAGTGTGATCATCCAGGTTCTATATTTCAAACGGACCGGAAAGCGCGTGTTCCTGATGGCGCCGATCCATCACCATTATGAGAAAAAGGGTTGGGCTGAACCCACCATCGTGATCCGGTTCTGGATCATTTCACTGATCTTAGCGATGATCGGGCTGGCGACGCTGAAAGTCAGATGAGCCCGCGTTGCATCGTGCTTTCTGGATGCTCCGGTGGTGGCAAATCAACACTGCTGGAGGAGATGGCCCGACGCGGATATTCAACAGTTTCCGAGCCGGGTCGTCGTGTCATTGCCGAGGAAAGACAAGGTGGTGGTCGCGCTCTGCCTTGG
Source organism: Ruegeria sp. I3 (assembly GCF_056532525.1). Lineage (NCBI taxonomy): Bacteria > Pseudomonadati > Pseudomonadota > Alphaproteobacteria > Rhodobacterales > Roseobacteraceae > Ruegeria > Ruegeria sp. I3. Next base: position 708,438 of record NZ_JBQFNI010000001.1, read on the forward strand.
GTCAACTCCGAGGTATTCTGCCGCAGGATCATTGAACTTGCGATATCTGACTTCAGCAATGCCAAAGATGATCTTGTGCTATTTGATCGTTCGGCATTGGACGCGCTGATTTGGTTTGATCGAACCGGTACACCGTTGGAGACCAAAGTGCGTGAACAGATACTACACTTGGGCTACGACCCATGCGTGTTTCTCTTTCCTCCTTGGCCTGAGATATTCGAACAGGATGATGACCGGCGGCACAACTTGGCCGCAGCTATTGCGGAATACGATGCTTTGTGCGACCGGTTACCAGACTATGGGTTCGTAATAGAAAACGTTCCAAAAGGGCCGGTCTCTTGGCGGGCGGACTGGCTGGAAGAGCGGCTCGGATAGAAGGTGTATGGCAATGATCCCGGTCAAAGGGTTTTCAGGGCAGAAAGTAGCGGTTCTGGGGCTAGGTCGGTCGGGTCTGACCACCGCACGAGCGCTGCGCGCTGGCAGGGCTGAGCCGATCTGCTGGGATGACAACCCCGCCGCGCGTGAAGCGGCAGAGGTCGAGGGATTCTCGTGTGTCGATCTGCGCCGCCACGCGGCGTTTGACGATATTGCCGCACTAATTGTCTCGCCCGGCATCCCTCATCTCTACCCCGCGCCGAACCCGGTTGTGGCCGCTGCGTTGGAAGCCGGAGTTCCGGTCGACAATGATATAGGTCTGTTCTTTCGCTCTTTCGCAGGCCCTGAATGGAACAACTACGACATCCCACCGCGCGTCATCGCGGTGACGGGATCGAATGGCAAATCAACCACCGCTGCGTTGATCCACCATATCCTGACCGAGTCCGGGCGCGACTCGCAACTGGCGGGCAACATTGGGCGCGGCGTGCTGGACATCGACCCAGGTAGCGATGGATCGGTCGTGGTACTGGAGCTATCGAGCTACCAGACCGAACTGGCCCGCGCACTGACGCCGGATGTGGCGGTTTTCACCAATCTTTCACCTGATCACTTGGATCGACATGGTGGAATGGGTGGTTACTTTGCCGCCAAGCGTCGCCTGTTCGCCGAAGGCGGCCCGGATCGCGCCGTGATCGGCATCGATGAAGCCGAGGGCGCGTTTCTGGCCGGGCAACTGGCCGAGGGGCCGTCGGATGACCGGGTGATCCGCGTCTCGGTGGCGCGCAAGCTGACCGGGTCGGGTTGGCAGGTCTTTGCCCGCAAGGGTTTCCTGTCGGAATACCGCAAGGGCCGACAGGCCGGATCGATCGACCTGCGTGAGATCAAGGGCCTGCCCGGTGCGCATAATCACCAGAACGCCTGCGCCGCCTATGCCGCCTGCCGATCGCTGGGCCTTGCTCCGCGCGTGATCGAAGACGCGCTGCACAGCTTCCCGGGTCTGCCGCACCGCAGTCAGATCATCGCCGAGGCGGACGGTGTGACCTATGTGAATGACTCGAAAGCCACCAACGTAGATAGCGCCCTCAAAGCCTTGAGCGCGTTCAAGAAGATACGTTGGATCTGTGGCGGGCTTGAGAAAGAAGGCGGGCTTGAGGCGCTGAACGGGGCAGGGGACCACGTAATCAAGGCCTACGTCATCGGGCGTGAGGCGGCGAGCTTTGCAATGCAGTTGCAGGCCGATGCGCAAGTCTGCACCACTATGGAAGCGGCGGTTATGCAGGCCATGGCCGATGCGCAGCCCGGTGAAACCGTTCTATTGGCACCTGCTGCGGCCAGTTTCGACCAGTATGACAACTTCGAGCAACGTGGCGATGACTTCGTGGTTCAGGTTAAAAAACACCTCTGAAAGCAATGCGTTTGCAATAGATCGCCGGTTCGGCGAAGCTGTGGGCCTATCTGCTTGACGCACTGCCTGCATTGGTTTTTGCCTTCAGGAAATTCAACACGAGGTCATGAATATGCCAAACCGTAAACTTCTTCTGGTCGTACCAGCGCTGCTGGCTGCTGCGGCTTGCACCAATACCGGGGCCAACTATCAGCCCGTGATCGATGGCCCGGTAGGCCCTAACTACAACTCGGACCTGTATCAGTGCCAGCAACTTGCAGCCTCGCAGGCCAGCGTTGACGGATCGACCGCAGGTAATGCCGCAATCGGCGCTGCAGGTGCTGCAGCCGTCACCGGCATCGTTCAGGACAGCAGCGACAACCTGGGTCGCGCCGCCGTTGCCGGTGCGTTGGTTGGTGCAGGCGCTGACGTGATCAACAAGAACCAGAACAAGGAAGTCATCGTGCGCAACTGTATGCGCGGACGGGGTTACAACGTCGTAGGCTAACGGCTTGCGATGGCACTTCCGGCGGCGTGGCCCGAGGACCACGCCCATTGGAAGTTGTAACCGCCAAGCCAGCCGGTGACATCCACCGCTTCACCAATGACATAGAGGCCGGGGACATCCCTGGCCTCCATGGTTTTGGACGACAGCCCGTCAGTGTCGATTCCGCCCAGAGTGACCTCGGCGGTGCGATAGCCCTCGGTGCCCGACGGCGTAAGCCGCCAGTTGGACAATGCGGCGATCAGTTCCGACAGCGCCGTGTCGGACTGATCCGCAAGATTGCCCTTCATCGGGATATGGTGTGCGAGGTATTCCACCAGACGCGTGGGCAGGTGGCGTGCCAATTCGGTGGTCAGCGCCTTGCGCCCAACAGCCTGCCGCTGATCGCGAAGCAGATCGTATAAAGGCAAATCGGGGATCAGGTTGACCCATATTGCCTCACCCTCGCGCCAGTACGAAGACAATTGCAGTACCGAAGGACCGCTCAACCCGCGATGGGTGAACAACAAAGCCTCGTCGAAACTGCTGCGCTCGTTTGATAGTCGAGCGGGCAGGGAGACGCCGGACAGATCCTTGAACCGACCGTCCGAGAAGGTGAACGGCACCAGCGCCGCCCGTGTCTCGGTTATCTGCAGCCCGAATTGCTGCGCGATGTCATAGGCCAACCCCGTTGCGCCCATTTTGGGGATCGATTTGCCACCCGTGGCCAGAACCAGATTGCGACAGGTCAGAGGGATGTGCTTGCCATCGCGTTCGACATCCAAAGCGAAACCGCTTTCGGTTTTGCGCAAGTTGCGCAGCGACGTCTGCACCCAGAGCTCGGCCTCGGCCTTGACCATTTCATTCAGCAGCATCTGGACGATCTGTTTCGAAGACCCGTCGCAGAACAATTGCCCAAGCGTTTTTTCATGCCATGCAATGCCATGGCGATCGACCAGCTCGATGAAGTCCCACTGTGTATATCGCGCCAGCGCTGATTTGCTGAAATGCGGATTCTGAGACAGGAAATTGCCCGGTCCCGCATACATATTGGTGAAATTGCATCGTCCACCACCCGAGATGCGGATCTTTTCTCCGGGAGCTTTTGCATGGTCGATCACCAGCGCCTGGCCACCGCAATGGGCTGCGCACATCATGCCGGCCGCGCCAGCACCGAGGATGATCGTCTCGAAATCCATATGCTGCGCATGGCGTGGATTGTGAGCGATGGCAAGAGCGCAGACCAAAAACGGTGTGGGTTTGGCCCACGGAATTTCTCAGCAGCACATGGGTTTGTGCCATATGGTATGTGGATTTTTACTCGTAGTGCATTCTGACATGCTAGGCTCTGTGCTAATGCTTGCCGGTTAGATCCATTTGAAGGGATAAAAATATGCGCTTTCCAAACTTCATTACAGACTTTCCAAGACTAGACGTGCCATTTCCCGAAGACGTCGTGCAGACGGCAGTCATTCGATCTGATGCTGGTTTGGTCGCCTTTTTTACTTTTCTTAAAGAAATGGAACTCCCACTACATTCACATGGTGCCCAATGGGGTACGGTGGTGGAAGGAGAAATTGAACTCACCATTGGCGGAGAGACGAAAGTTTATCTGCCCGGCGACAGCTATTCTATCCCAGCCGGAGTGGAGCATGGCGGGCGCATCAAGGCGGGTTCCCGAGTGATCGATGTGTTTGAAGAGCCTGACAGATACCCCATCAAAGACTGACGATTTACTTTTTGAACAATGACGTTGGGCGCGGTTGATATTTGGATAAACTCAAACCGAGCCTCAACGGGCCGTCGATCAGAACAGGCAGCATGCGCTGCTTGAATGCATGCGCGTTTGTCAACGGCGGCTCATCGTTCCGGAATTCCAGTTCTGCCTGTCATTCTGCTAGCCCAAATGTAAAAATCCCTGTAGACTCTCAACCAGATCCCGAAAACGGGACGTTAACGAGGCAGATAGTGGCGGTATCTCATGACTGAGATGGTGTATGGCGCGGTCCAGGACCAGCGCGGAGAACCGATTCTTCCGAAGTGGTGGCGAACGATTGATCGCTGGACGATGTCCTGCGTTCTGATCCTGTTTGTCATCGGGCTTTTGCTTGGGCTGGCCTCGTCGCCGCCACTGGCGGGGCGTAACGGGTTCGATCCTTTCCACTATGTAGAACGTCAGGCGATCTTTGGCGGGCTGGCGCTGGTCGCGATGCTGCTGACCTCAATGATGTCGCCGACACTGGTGCGGCGGCTGGCGATTCTGGGCTTTCTGGCCTCGTTCGTGGCGCTGGCCTTCTTGCCGGTCTTCGGTACAGACTTTGGCAAAGGCGCGGTGCGCTGGTATTCGCTGGGTTTTGCCTCGTTGCAGCCATCCGAGTTCCTCAAGCCCGGTTTTGTCGTGGTGGCCGCATGGCTGCTGGCCGCATCACAGGAAATCAACGGCCCGCCGGGGCGGTTGTGGTCCTTTGCACTGTGTATGTCCATCGTGGCAATGCTGGTGATGCAGCCCGATTTCGGGCAGGCCTGCCTGATCCTTTTTGGTTGGGGTGTGATGTATTTTGTCGCCGGAGCCCCGATGCTATTGCTGGTCGGAATGGCCGGAGCCGTGGTTCTGGGCGGAATGTTCGCCTATTCCAATTCCGAGCACTTTGCCCGTCGTATCGATGGTTTTCTTAATCAGGAACTCGATCCCACCACCCAGCTTGGGTATGCCACCAATGCCATCCGCGAAGGCGGTCTGTTTGGCGTCGGCGTGGGTGAGGGGCAGGTCAAGTGGTCTCTGCCTGATGCGCATACGGATTTCATCATCGCGGTCGCGGCTGAGGAATACGGGTTGATCCTCGTGCTGATTATCATCGCGCTCTATTCCCTGATCGTTGTGCGCTCGCTGCTGCGGTTGATGCGCGAACGCGACATGTTCATCCGTCTGGCTGGCACTGGTCTGGCCTGCATGTTTGGCGTGCAGGCTATGATCAACATGGGCGTCGCCGTGCGTCTTCTGCCCGCCAAGGGCATGACGCTGCCGTTTGTCAGTTATGGCGGATCGTCCCTGATTGCAGGTGGCATCGCGGTTGGCATGTTGCTGGCCTTCACCCGAACCCGCCCGCAGGGCGAGCTGGGCGACATTCTGCGCGGACGAGGCTGATGGGCAAACCTTATCTACTAATCGCAGCAGGTGGCACCGGGGGCCACATGTTCCCCGCGCAGGCGTTGGCCGAGGCGATGCTACAGAAAGGCTGGCGTGTGCGCCTGTCCACCGACCCGCGCGGAGCGCGCTATACCGGCGCGTTCCCCGCAGACGTCGAGATTGTCGAGGCATCCTCGGCCACCTTCGCCCGAGGCGGATTAGCGGCCAAGATGTTGGTTGGACCCAAGATTGCTGCTGGAGTCACTGGCATGGCTGCGCAGATGATGCGTGACAAGCCGGATGTGGTGGTGGGCTTTGGCGGCTATCCGTCGATACCGGCGCTGGGCGCGGCCATCCTGCTGAAGCTGCCGCGTATGATCCATGAACAAAATGGCGTTCTGGGCCGGGTAAACCAACTGTTTGCCACCCGTGTGGCTCAAGTGGCCTGTGGTGTCTGGCCCACCGATCTGCCTGAAGGGTCCAAGGGCATACACACTGGTAACCCGGTTCGCGCCTCCGTTCTTGAACGCGCTGCTGCCCCCTATATCCCGCCTGGGGAGTACCCGATGTCCGTCCTGGTGATGGGCGGCTCACAGGGCGCACGTATCCTCAGTGACGTGGTGCCGGGGGCCATCGCTGCGCTGCCTGAATATCTGCGCGGGTATATCCGCGTCTCGCATCAGGCCCGCGATGAGGATGGTGAACGGGTCAAGGCCTTTTACGCCGATCACGGCATACGCGCCGATGTACAGCCTTTCTTTGACGACGTACCTCGCCGTATGTCCGACGCGCAGCTGGTTGTCAGCCGGTCAGGTGCCTCCAGTATCGCCGACATTTCCGTGATTGGCCGCCCGTCGATTTTGATCCCGCTTGCCACGGCTGCCGGAGATCATCAAACAGCCAATGCGCGTGGATTGGTTCAGGCAGGCGGTGCGATCATGATCCCCGAAAACGCCCTTGACGTTCCCGCGCTGACACAGCAAATGACCACGGTTCTCACCAACCCCGAAGCCGCACAGCAAATGGCCCATGCCGCGCTATCGGTCGGGGCACCGGACGCCACCGAGCGTCTGGTCGCCCTTGTCGAGCAACTGGCGCAGAAGGAGACCTCATGAATCCAGCAACCAAACTGCCGCAGGACGTTGGACCGATCCACTTCGTGGGCATCGGTGGGATCGGGATGTCGGGTATCGCAGAGGTGCTTTTGAATCTTGGCTACCGTGTACAAGGTTCGGACCTGAAAACCTCGAAGATTACTGACCGGCTGGCTGGGCTGGGTGCTGAGATTTTCGAAGGCCAGCGTTCCGAGAACTTGCAGAACGCCGCCGTGGTCGTGGTCTCAACTGCGATCAAACCGGGGAACCCGGAACTGGACGAGGCACGCGCGCAGGGCCTGCCCGTCGTCCGTCGCGCCGACATGCTGGCGGAACTCATGCGCCTGCGCTCGAACATTGCCATCGCCGGAACTCACGGTAAGACCACAACAACCACTATGATGGCGGAACTAATGGTCGCGGGCGATTTCGACCCCACTGTCATCAATGGCGGCATCATCCACGCCTATGGCAGCAACGCCCGCATGGGGCAGGGCGAATGGATGGTGGTTGAAGCGGATGAGAGCGACGGCTCATTCAATCGCCTGCCTGCAACCATCGCCATCGTCACCAATATCGACCCCGAGCATATGGAGCACTGGGGCGATTTCGACCAACTGCGCGACGGGTTTTACGAGTTCGTCTCGAACCTGCCGTTTTATGGCTTGGCCGTCTGCTGCACAGATCATGCCGAGGTGCAGGCGCTTGTTGGCCGCATCTCCGACCGCCGCGTGCGCACCTATGGTTTCAACGCACAGGCCGATGTGCGGGCCGAAAACCTGACCTATAAGGGTGGCGTCGCCCATTTCGACATCCACCTACGCCATGAAGACAAGGTGATCGAAGGTTGCACCCTTCCAATGCCCGGCGATCACAACGTCTCGAACGCGTTGTCTGCCGTGGCCGTGGCCCGTCATTTGGGCATGAAAAAGTCCGAGATCCGCGATGCGCTGGCCAATTTCGGCGGCGTCAACCGCCGTTTCACCAAGGTTGGAGAAATCGATGGCGTCACTATCATCGATGATTACGGCCATCATCCGGTTGAGATCGCGGCCGTCCTCAAGGCCGCGCGTCAGGCCACCGAGGGCCGCGTCATCGCAGTCCACCAGCCGCACCGGTACTCCCGCCTGTCCGACCTGTTTGACGATTTCTGCACCTGCTTCAACGACGCCGACGTGGTCGCTATTGCCGAGGTCTTTGCCGCAGGCGAAGATCCGATCGAAGGTGCCAGCCGTGACGATCTTGTGCAGGGCCTGATCCGCCACGGCCACCGCCACGCGCGCGCGATCTTGAACGAAGAAGACCTGGCCCGCCTTGTCCGTGAACAGGCCCGCCCGGGCGATATGGTTGTCTGCCTCGGCGCAGGTACGATCAGTACCTGGGCCAACGGTTTGCCTGACCGGTTAATCGCCAAAGCGAGCTAACCTCGTGGCGCTATCGCTCATACTCGCCTGCGTCTGGGTCTTCGCTTCCACCATTGTGGCGATGCTGCCGATGCACCTGCAATTCCCACCGGGTGTTGTACTGTTTGCCGGCGCGCCTGCTCTGATTCTGTGGCTGAGTTTAGACTATGGCTGGTTCGTCGGAATCCTGGCTGCTGGCGGTTTTGTTTCGATGTACCGCAACCCGATCCGCTACTACTGGCGCAAGTGGACGGGTAAAGAGGTGTCGGAATGAACTGGTCGATTGCGCTTGCCGGTCTGTGGGGTGTTGTCGCCAACGTGTTGGCGATGTTGCCCAGCAAGGACAACCATTGGCGGCGCGCCTATTTTCTGATCGCCGTTGGCGTCCCTATCCTAGGCTATGTCACCTATGAAAATGGTCCATGGATCGGGCTGCTGGTTCTGGCTGCAGGTATGTCAGTTCTGCGTTGGCCGGTGATTTACCTCACCCGTTGGACAAAGGCGAAAATGCAGGGCATGAAGGCGGCGAACAAGTAACTGGCCATTTTCAGGAGGCCCCCATGGTCGACATCGCCACTTTCGCCTATTTGCCGCTGATTACCCTGATCCTCGGGACGCTTGCGGGTTTTGTCGCCGCGCGCTGGATCGGCCTCAAGGCACTGCTGTGGCTGATCGGGCTGACCTCGGCCCTTGGTCTGGTACTGATCATAATGCTGGCCAGTGTCGGCACCGGGGAAGAGGAACAGGCGTTCGGCCCCTTCGTCTGGCTGACCGGTGCGGTCCTGCCCTTCCTGTTTGCGGTGATCATGGGTGGTGTAGGCGGGCGCAGCCTTGCATCGCGTGAAGGCGCATGAGCGAACTGCCCGACGTCCGTGGCCGCTTGTCCGCTGCGCGTTCTCTTTCCGAACTCACCTGGCTGCGCGTCGGCGGACCTGCGGATTATCTGTTTCAACCCGCCGATACCCAAGACCTTCAGTCGTTTCTGCGTGATCTGCCTACGGATGTTCCCATCTTTCCTATGGGTGTCGGATCCAATCTGATCGTCCGTGATGGTGGTCTGCGGGCGGTGGTGATCCGATTGGGGCGCGGGTTCAATGGCATCTCGGTCGAGGGCAATACCGTCAGCGCGGGTGCCGCCGCGCTGGATGCGCATGTGGCGCGTAAAGCAGCGGATGGAGGTGTGGACCTGACTTTCCTGCGCACGATACCAGGCTCGATCGGCGGGGCCGTGCGCATGAACGCGGGCTGTTACGGCAGCTATACGGCGGATGTGCTGCAAAAGGCTACCGTCGTCACCCGCGCCGGAGAGATCGTGGACCTGACCCCGCAAGACCTCAGCTTCCGCTATCGCCAGTCCGACCTGCCCGAAGGCGCGGTGCTGATCTCGGCGACGTTTCAAGGCCCCTCGGGCGATCCAGCTGAGCTGCACGCTCGCATGGAGGCGCAGCTAAAAAAGCGCGACGAAACTCAACCCACCAAGGACCGCAGCGCCGGGTCGACCTTCCGTAATCCAGCCGGGTTCTCGTCGACTGGGCGCGCGGACGATGTGCATGACCTCAAGGCGTGGAAAGTGATCGATGACGCGGGTATGCGCGGGGCCACAAAAGGTGGCGCGCAGATGAGTCCCAAACACTCGAATTTCATGATCAATACAGGCGACGCCACCGCCGCAGACCTCGAAGGTCTGGGCGAAGAGGTGCGAAAAAAGGTTTACGAAACAAGCGGCATCACGCTAGAGTGGGAAATCATGCGGGTCGGTGATCCGCTGGAAGAATAAAGCCCCGACCGTCAGACCATAACAGGCAAATTAGGACGACGGATCAAAGGCATAAACGCAGTACGGACCACCACATAAGGTCCGGGGACATTGAGGCGCACATTGGGTATGTCGAGCAGGACAAACCTCAAAGTGGCGGTATTGATGGGTGGCCCCTCGGCGGAACGCGAGGTGTCTCTCAGCTCTGGGCGCGAATGCGCAGCCGCTCTTGTGGGTGAAGGCTTTGAAGTGGTCGAACTGGACGCAGGTCCGGACCTTGCTGCTCGCCTTACCGATATCAAGCCCGATGTGGTGTTCAACGCCCTGCATGGACGCTGGGGCGAGGATGGCTGTGTGCAGGGGCTACTGGAATGGATGCGCATTCCTTACACGCATTCCGGCGTGCTGGCTTCGGCCCTTGCGATGGACAAACAGCGCAGCAAAGAGGTCTACGCCGCCGAAGGATTACCTATCGTACCCAGCCTGATCGTTCCCAAGGTCGAGGTGGTCGAGGTCCATGTGATGGAGCCGCCCTATGTGGCCAAGCCCAACAACGAAGGTTCCAGCGTCGGCATCTATATCGTGCATGAAAATGCCAACGGCCCGCCGCAACTGGACGAGGCGATGCCTGATCAGGTGATGGTCGAGAAATACGTCGCGGGCCGTGAACTGACCGTGACCGTGATGGGCGATCGCGCCCTGACGGTGACCGAGATCATGACCGATGGCGGTTGGTACGATTATGATGCCAAGTACAAGCCCGGCGGCTCGTGGCATGTGCTGCCCGCCGAGATCCCGCAGGATATCTTTGACCGCTGCATGGATTACGCGGTTAAGGCGCATAACGCGCTGGGGTGTCGCGGCGTGTCCCGCACCGATTACCGCTGGGATGACAGCAAGGGCGCCGACGGGCTGTTCCTGCTGGAAACCAACACCCAGCCCGGCATGACGCCGACCTCTCTGGTGCCCGAACAGGCTGAACACCTTGGCATCAGTTTCGGCCAGCTCTGCGCCTGGATGGTGGAGGACGCCTCATGCGACCGCTGACCGCCACCCGCGCGCCGGTGATCCACCGGACCAAACCGCTGGCGGGGCCGGATGCCGATTTCACCGCCGCGCCAAGGCCCGAGCCAAAAACCGAACCCAAGCTGTTTCTGCGTGGGGCGCGTCTTTTTGGCCGCGCGCGCAACGCGGACCCCGCGCCCTCGCGCCTCAGCTACCGCTTTCAGCGCTGGATGCTCACCCCCGGCATCCGGCGCGGGCTAAAAATTGGCCTGCCGGTTCTGACCGTCGTTGGTTTGGTGGGTGGCTTCTTTGCCGCCGAAGAACGTCGTGAGGCGGTCAGCACCTATATCGCCGACATCAAGACCTCGATCCAGGAGCGCCCCGAATTCATGGTCAACTTGATGGCCATCGACGGGGCAGGAACCGCACTGTCTGAGGATATCCGCGAGATCGTGCCGCTCGATTTCCCGCTCAGCTCGTGGGATCTGGATGTGGAGTTGATCCGCGACACCATCACCGGGCTTGACCCGGTGAAATCGGCAACCGTACGCATTCGCCCTGGCGGGATTCTTCAGGTTGATGTGGTCGAACGCCAGCCGGTCATCGTCTGGCGCACCCGAGACGGGATCGAGCTATTGGATGAAACCGGAGCCCATGTTGACCGTGTTTCAGCACGCGCCGATCACGCAGCCCTGCCACTGATCGCAGGGAAGGGCGCGAACAAACATGTCCCCGAGGCGCTGCAAATCCTGACCACAGCCCGCAGCTTGGGCGAACGCGTGCGCGGTTTGGTGCGCGTTGGCGAACGGCGCTGGGATCTGGTGCTGGATCGCAACCAGCGCATCATGTTGCCGACCGAACGTCCGGCGCGCGCGCTGGAACGCGTGTTGGCGGTGAACGAGGTGCAGGACCTTCTAGAACGTGACGTGGCCGTGGTCGACATGCGACTGGGGCAGCGACCGACCATCCGAATGAACAAAACGGCCAGCGAAGACTGGTGGAACACAAAAGTAGATGTGAGTAGCGGGCAGTAACGACCATGATGACCGATCTTTATCAGTCCCAAAGGGCTATGCGGCAGATGCGCCGGCAGGCAATGCAACGCGGTGTAGTTGCTATCCTGGATGTCGGCAGCTCCAAAATCGCTTGCCTTGTATTGCGCTTCGACGGGACGGGGCGGTTGTCCGAGGATAACTCGATCGGCTCCATGGCCGGTCAGACCGGGTTCCGCGTCATCGGCGCTGCGACTACCCGCTCGCGCGGGGTGCAGTTCGGCGAAGTCACAGCGATGCAGGAGACCGAGCGCGCCATCCGCACCGCGCTGCAGGCGGCGCAGAAGATGGCCGATATCCGCGTCGATCACGTGATTGCATCCTTCTCAGGGGCGAACCCGCGTTCCTACGGGCTGGATGCGCAGGTTGATCTGGAAGGCCAATTGGTTACCGAAGCCGAGGTCGGTCGTGTCCTGAACGCCTGCGACGTGCCCGATTACGGCGAAGGGCGCGAGGTACTGCATGCGCAACCGGTGAATTTCGCGCTCGACAACCGCTCGGGACTAATCGATCCGCGTGGACAGTTGGGGCAGAGCCTTGCAGTGGATATGCACATGCTAACCGTCGATGCGGTGGCGATCCAGAACATCGTCCGCTGCATCAAGCGCTGCGATCTGGAGCTGGCAGGGATTGCGAACTCAGCCTATGTCTCGGGCATTTCCGCATTGGTCGAGGACGAACAGGAGTTGGGCGCGGCCTGTATCGATTTGGGCGGCGGCACCACCAGCATCTCGATCTTCATGAAGAAACACATGATCTATGCCGATTGCGTGCGCATGGGCGGGGATCACGTGACCAGCGACATTTCGATGGGCCTCGGCGTGCCCGCAGCGGTGGCCGAACGGATCAAGACCTTTAACGGTGGCGTTCACGCGACCGGAGCCGATGATCGCGACCTGATCGACATCGGTGGCGATACTGGCGATTGGGAGCATGACCGCCGTACCGTCAGCCGTGCCGAGTTGATCGGCATCATGCGCCCCCGCGTCGAGGAGATTCTCGAAGAGGTGCGTACTCGTCTGGACGCTGCCGGTTTCGACCACCTGCCAAGCCAGCAGATCGTTCTGACTGGTGGTGGCAGCCAGATCATGGGGCTAGACGGGCTTGCCAGCCGGATTCTGGGTCAGCGTGTTCGTTTGGGCCGCCCGCTGCGTGTTCATGGCCTGCCGCAATCCGCGACCGGGCCCGGTTTTTCTTCGGCAGTGGGGCTTAGCCTGTTTGCGGCGCATCCTCAGGACGAATGGTGGGATTTTGAGATCCCGGTCGACACCTATGCCGCGCGCCCGTTCAAGCGCGCCGTGCGCTGGTTCCGTGACAATTGGTAATGCCCTGCGTGGTGCAGCCGTTGGCGCGGCCCTTGGACCCGCTGCGGCCCCGGCTCAAACCCTGATTACGCCAGAGGCGTTTCTGAGCGCCGTCGTTGGCAAAACGATCACCTTCCATGAAATCCGAAGCGGTATGTTGGTCGGAACTGAGGAATTTCTCAGCCCGACTCTCTCGGTCTGGCGGATGGAGGGGCGGGGCTGTGTCTATGGCCAGATCACCACGCCAAATGGCCAGATCTGTTTTCTGTACGATGATGCGCCCGATGGCCTGCCAGTCTGCTGGTGGCCCTACCTGTACAATGACCGGTTGATGGTGCGGCTGGCGCGCTTCGTCGGCAGCGAAATGCAAGAGGTCCGTAGCATCTCTGAAGATGGCCTGAATTGCCCAAGTGCCCCGGTAGGCTAAAGAAATCAGTTGCGGCAACTGCCAAATTGCCGCAAAATAAGGCTCAAGGCCCGGCAGAGGCCCAGCGGCAGGACATTGAGCAGTTTTCCGCGACCAAACGAGTGACTAAAAGTTTTACACCCCCCCTCAAGGTGGGCGGGGTCTTTCCGTGTGTAGTAGCGCATGAGTCTTTCGCCGCAACATGTCGCGGTAACAGCGAAATGCCGCTGTTTGCTGCCTTATTTCCTCCATATTTTGTGGATTCGTGCGATTTTTCTGGTGACGTTTCCGAAATGACACAGTAAAATCGACTGTGGATAGGTCAGAAAAACCGCATTTTGCGGCAACATAAAAAACAGGCGGACAGAGCATGACATTAAATCTTTCGATGCCCGGGCACGACGAACTCAAGCCTCGGATTACCGTATTTGGCGTTGGCGGCGCTGGGGGCAATGCTGTCGACAACATGATTGAAAAACAGTTGGACGGCGTAGAATTTGTCGTCGCCAACACAGACGCACAGGCGCTGCAGCAAAGCCGTTCGTCGGCGCGGGTGCAGCTGGGCGTCAAAGTCACCGAAGGGTTAGGTGCAGGTGCGCGTCCAACCGTGGGTGCTGCAGCAGCTGAAGAAAGCATCGAACAGATCGTCGATCACCTAGCGGGCGCACATATGTGCTTTATTACCGCCGGCATGGGTGGCGGCACAGGCACCGGCGCGGCGCCGATCATCGCGCAGGCAGCGCGGGAGCTGGGTGTCCTGACCGTTGGCGTTGTCACCAAACCCTTCCAGTTCGAAGGCGCCAAGCGTATGCGTCAGGCCGAAGACGGCGTTGATGCGCTGCAGAAAGTCGTTGACACGCTGATCATCATTCCGAACCAGAACCTGTTCCGTCTGGCCAACGAAAAGACCACGTTTACCGAGGCGTTCTCGATGGCCGACGATGTCCTGTATCAGGGTGTCAAAGGCGTAACCGACCTGATGGTGCGTCCGGGTCTGATCAACCTCGACTTCGCCGACGTTCGTGCCGTGATGGACGAGATGGGCAAGGCGATGATGGGCACAGGCGAAGCGACCGGTGAAGATCGCGCCATTCAGGCAGCCGAGAAGGCCATTGCCAACCCGCTGTTGGACGAAATCAGCCTCAAGGGTGCCAAGGGTGTGCTAATCAACATCACCGGTGCGCACGACCTGACCCTGTTCGAACTGGACGAGGCCGCCAACCGCATCCGCGAGGAAGTGGACCCGGAGGCCAATATCATTGTCGGTTCGACCCTCGACACCGAGATGGAAGGCGGAATGCGCGTTTCAGTCGTTGCCACCGGTATCGATGCCAGCGAGAAAAGCGAAGATGTACCGGTCGCCCGCCGTTCGATGTCGGCTCCGCTGACACGCACGGTTTCGGCAGAAGACTCCACGCCTGAACAAATCGCTGCAGATGAGGCCCCGGCTGAGGACAACATTGCGCCCACGCTCTTCGAGTCCATCGAAGATGTCGAGTTCAATGAAGGCTGGCAAGACGAACAACCCGCTGCCGAGCAGGACGATGACGGGCTGCCTCCGCCCGCCTATCAGCCTCAGGTGGCGCAGTTCGAACCGCAACCCGAAGTCAAAGAGACAGTCGACACCTACGACGCACCGCGTGCCCAGACCCCCGGCACACCGTCTCCGGAAGCGATGCAGCGGTTGCAGGCCGCAGTTCAGAAAGTACCTTCGAACCGGCTGCGTCCGACGCCTGAGGCACCTCGCGAACCGGCCCCTCAGCCGCAGCAAGCGACCGAGGATCGCCCGCGTTTTGGCTTCAACCGATTGATTGACCGGATGACCGGCCATGCGGCCGATACGCCCGCTCAACCGGTACGCCAACAGCCTGCGATGCGGTCGGTTGACGCAACGGCACCTGTTCAGGATGAAGCCGATCCTGATCAGGAGCGCATCGAAATTCCCGCCTTCCTACGGCGTCAGGCCAACTGATCGCGGTAACAAAATCATCTCGAAGGGCCGCCGTCGCGCGGCCCTTTTTTGTGGAAACACAAGGTGTTGAGCTGGTGTAAGCAGGGATTTGCCGATGTGTCACATTCATGTTTCATTCGGTTGCAAAAGGTGAGTTGAGCCTTAATGCCCCCTTCCTTAGTTGAGGGTGCAACACAGCCCCTGATAGGCTGGACACAACTCACCGAGGCTCACATTGCAACATACGCTCAAATCTTCAGTCACGTTTGTGGGCACTGGGCTGCATAGCGGCAAGCCTGCGACGATGGTTCTGAAGCCTGCAGCGGCAGGTCATGGAATCTGGTTCAAACGGACTGATATCGAGCTGGGCAATGCGTTGATCCCCGCTATCTATGACGTTGTTGAGCGGACGCCTCTTTGCACACGATTGGTTAACGATGCGAATGTGTCGGTATCGACTGTGGAACACATCATGGCGGCACTTGCCGGATGTGGTGTCCATAATGCGCTGATTGAAATCGACGGTCCCGAAGTCCCGATCATGGATGGTTCGTCCGTGGCCTTTGTTCGGGGCATCATGGCCAAAGGCGTTCGTCGTCAGGCTAGTCCGGTATTGGCTTATGAGGTGCTTAAACCCGTCTCTGTTGAACGCGAGGGCGCAAAGGCATCTATCGCGCCTGCGGAAGGTCTGGAGATCGAGTTCCACATTGATTTCGAAGATGACGCCATTGGAAGCCAGACAAAAGTTTTGGACATGCGCAATGGTTCGTTTGCGCGTGAACTCTGCGACAGTCGCACGTTTTGCCGCCGCACAGATGTTGAAGCGATGCGTGAAAACGGATTGGCTTTGGGCGGCACGTTGGACAATGCCGTAGTCGTACAGGGCGACGAAGTCCTGACCCCGGGTGGCTTCCGTCACACGGATGAAGCGGTGCGCCACAAAATGCTGGACGCTCTGGGTGATCTCTATCTGGCAGGCGGTCCGATTCTGGGGCGCTTTGTCGGCGAGAAGTCGGGGCATTCGATGACCAACACATTGCTGCGCAAACTGTTCGAAACACCGGGCGCTGTGCGTCCGATCCTTTGTACCCCTGAACAAGCCGCGCGTCTGCCCGGCCAGGGCCTTGTGCGAAGCGAAATCCCGCAGGTTGCGTGATCTGATCAACTCTGACGACATTTGCGCCATGAGGGTGGATAAGGCGTTTTGCACTGGAATTTTATGTGCTAGACCGAGGCCCGATCAGGGGTAATTCCCGCTAAGTAGACGACAAGGATGGGCGGAATGGTTGGCAGCAAAGCGGCAGTCAGAATCGCAGGTGCGCTTCTTCTGGCAGCAACTTTGACGGCATGTGGCAATGCCGGAGGTCTGTTTGGTAACCGTGGGGCGGACCGCAGCCAAAACCTCGAAGGTTTCACACCTGAACAGATTTACACCCGCGGTGAATACGAGCTGTCGCAGAATCGCTCGGACGACGCGGCTTGGTATTTCTCTGAAGTAGAGCGGCTTTATCCTTATTCCGATTGGGCGAAACGTGCGCTGATCATGCAGGCGTTCTCATTCCATTCGGACCAGAACTATGAAGAAAGCCGCGCCGCCGCGCAGCGATATATCGATTTCTATCCCACTGACGAAGACGCCGCCTATGCCCAGTATCTTCTGGCGCTCAGCTACTATGATCAGATCGACGAAGTGGGTCGTGATCAGGGGCTGACCTTTCAGGCACTGCAGGCGCTGCGCACGGTGATCGAAGTCTACCCAGACAGTGAGTATGCCACATCTGCCGTACTGAAATTCGACCTTGCCTTTGACCACCTGGCTGGCAAAGAGATGGAGATCGGGCGCTATTATCTGCGTCAGGATCACTTCACTGCGGCGATCAACCGATTCCGCGTGGTGGTCGAAGATTTTCAGACCACATCTCATACCGCCGAGGCGCTCTATCGCCTGATCGAGGCGTATCTGGCGCTGGGACTGGTGGACGAGGCGCAGACCGCGGGTGCGATTCTGGGTTACAACTATCAGTCCTCGGAATGGTACGACGCGGGGTACACGTTGCTGACGTCGCGTGGTCTCGATCTAAAGAGCCGAGGTAACAATTGGCTCAGCACGATCTATCGCCAGACCGTCAAGGGTGAGTGGTTGTAACGGCCATGGCTAAAGGCTTGGGACGCTAAAGACCCGATGCTGCGCGCCCTTGATATCCGCGACATGCTGATCATCGACCGGCTGGAGCTGACGTTTCAGCCGGGCTTGAATGCTTTGACCGGTGAAACCGGCGCGGGCAAGTCGATCTTGCTGGATTCGCTGGGCTTTGTACTGGGCTGGCGCGGGCGCGCCGAGCTGGTTCGTCAGGGGGCCGCACAGGGCGAAGTTGTGGCCGAGTTTGAACTGCCTGACGATCACCCTGCCCATTCGGTTCTGGCCGAGGCGGGTCTGCCCGGTGGCGAGGAGCTGATCCTGCGCCGCGTCAACACGGCCGAGGGACGTAAGACTGCATGGGTCAATGACCGCCGTTGTTCGGGCGAAGTGTTACGGGCGCTGTCGGATACTCTGATCGAACTGCACGGCCAACATGATGACCGAGGCCTGCTGAACCCACGCGGGCATCGCGCAATGCTGGATGCCTATGCCGGGGCAGGGGATCAGTTGGCCGCCGTGCGTGCCGCATGGGGCCAGATGTCCATCGCCGGCAAAGCTCTGGCGCAGACTGAGGCAGCGCTGGAGGCTATGCGTGCCGAAGAAGAGTTCCTGCGTCATTCCGTTGCCGAGTTGGATCAGCTTGACCCGCAGCCGGGCGAGGATGCAGATCTCGACGCCCGCCGCCGCATGATGCAAGGGGCCGAGCGGATTCGCGATGACGTGGCCCGTGCCTTTGCCTTGCTGGACGGCGACGGGGCCGAGGGCGCGATGGCCGATGCCGTGCGCTGGCTGGAAGGCGTGTCGGACAATGCGGGTGGCCAGTTGGAAGGCCCCATTGCAGCGCTGGGTCGCGCCCTGATCGAACTGGGCGAGGCGCAGGATGGGGTCAACGCCTGTCTGCAAGCGCTCGATTTTAACCCAGCGGAACTGGAACAGGCCGAGGAACGCCTCTTTGCCATTCGCGCGCTGGCACGGAAACACAATGTGGCCCCCGATGATCTGGGCACCTTCGCCGATACCTTGCGCGACCGCCTGAACCGGCTGGATGCGGGTGACGCCGACCTCAGCAACAAACGCGCTGCTGTGGACGCGGCACAGGCTGCGTATGACAACGCGGCCACCGCGCTTGGCGAAACGCGCCGTAAGGCCGCCAGTGCGTTGGACACCGCAGTAATGGCTGAACTCGCGCCCCTGAAAATGGAACGCGCTGTGTTCCGGACCGAGATCACCGCGACCGACGCAGGCCCCGAAGGCATCGACGCGGTGGCCTTCACCGTCGCCACCAACCCGGGGGCGCCGTCAGGGCCGCTCAACAAAATCGCCTCGGGCGGCGAACTCAGCCGCTTTCTGCTGGCGCTTAAGGTCTGCCTAACGGGCGAAGACAGTGCCCGCACGATGATCTTTGACGAGATCGACCGCGGTGTCGGCGGTGCCACGGCGGACGCGGTGGGCCGCCGTCTGGCCGCACTCGCGCAGGGCGGGCAGGTGCTGGTCGTCACCCACTCGCCGCAAGTGGCCGCACGGGCGGCGCATCACTGGCGGGTGCAGAAACAGGTCACCGGCGATCAGACCCTGTCCACCGTGATCCCGCTGGCCGACCCCGACCGCGTCGACGAAATCGCCCGGATGGTCGCAGGCGACACCATTACGGATGAGGCACGTGCCGCTGCCCGTGCCCTGTTGGATGCATGACGCGCATTCTGTGAGCATCTTGTCGTGAACCGACTTTTCTAAGGCGCGCGCGTGGCTTACTAAGGGTCAGGCGACCACCCCAACGAGGGCCAATGACCCAATCGACCCGCACCGTGCTGCGCAATCAGCTCAATCAAGCCCTCTCGGCGCTGCGGGATGCATGGCGGGTAATGCTTCATCGTGGCCCCAGCCAGATTCAGTTCTGGTTTATTGCTCTGGTCATCGGGATCGCTGCAGGCTTCATGGCGCTGGGATTCCGGATGGCGATCTCGTCGTTGCAGGCTTATCTCTACAACACCGAAGATATCCTGTTCCTGCACAGCCATGCTGAGAAGCTGCATTGGCTCTGGATTTTCCTTACACCTGTGGTCGGCGGGTTGGTCGTCGGGATCATCCTGAACAGGTACACCGATGATGGCCGTGTGCGTTCGGTAGCTGATGTGATCGAGGGTGCGGCCATCACCGATGGACGGGTCGAAAAGAAGGCTGGTATCGCATCTTTTTTCGCTTCGCTGATCACGCTCAGCTCAGGCGGATCCACGGGGCGGGAAGGACCTGTTGTGCATATGGCCGGGGTCATCTCGACTTGGGTCAGCGACCGTATCCACGCCGACGGCATCACCGGGCGCGACCTATTGGGTTGTGCTGTGGCCGCTGCTGTTTCGGCCAGTTTCAACGCCCCTATCGCCGGGGCCTTGTTTGCGCTTGAGGTTGTGTTGCGCCACTTCGCCGTTCATGCCTTTGCGCCCATTGTCATCGCCTCGGTCGCGGGGACCGTGATCAACCGGCTGGCTTATGGTGACGTGACCGAATTCACGCTGGAAACGCCCGGGTCGTTGCAATTCTATGTCGAGCTGCCCGCCTTTCTGATCCTAGGCCTGATTTGCGGGCTGGTTTCGCTACTGCTGATGCGATCGATCTTCTTCGCCGAGGATATCGGCACGCATATCCAAAACCGCTTGTCTCTGCCGCGCTGGCTGCGCCCCGGTGTTTCGGGCGCGATGCTCGGCCTGTTGGCGGTCTGGTTTCCGCACATCATCGGCGTGGGATACGAAACCACGATCCGTGCCTTGACCGGGGACCTCGTGCTGACGACCGCGATCCTGTTCGCGGTCATCAAGACCGTCGCAGTGGCGATTACCATGGGCGGTCGCATGGGTGGTGGTGTGTTTTCCCCTTCATTGATGATCGGAGCGCTGACCGGGTTGGCCTTCGGCCTGATCGCCACCGGATTGCTGCCAGATGTGTCAGGCACCCATACGCTCTATGCCTTTGCCGGGATGGGCGCGGTGGCGGCGGCGGTGCTGGGCGCGCCGATCTCGACCACGCTCATCGTGTTTGAATTGACCGGAGACTGGCAGATCGGCCTCGCCGTGATGGTTTCGGTCTCGATGTCCACTGCGCTGGCCTCGCGCCTTGTGGACCGGTCCTTCTTCCTGACCCAGCTGGAACGACGCAATGTGCACCTTGCCGCCGGGCCGCAGGCCTACTTGCTGGCAATGCTGCGCGCAGGCGCGGTGATGCGCCCGCTGGGGGACGCGCGTTCGATCTCCAAGGAAGACGCGCAGGCATTGATCGAACAAGGCCTATGCGTCAAGGCCAGCGCCACGCTTGAGGCCGCGATGCCATATTTCGACCGCGATGACATCCCTTGCATCCCGGTGGTGATCATCGACAAGGACGGCTGCGAAAACCCCGTTGGCGCGCTCTATCACATCGACGCGCTGAAAGCTTACAACCGCGCGCTGGCCGCCACAGCGGCCGAGGAACATTCTTGATCAGCGTCCGTAAACGCTGGCTGCGTCGCCCAGATAATTGTCCCAGGCAAACCAATACGAGATATGTCCCGCGACGCGCGGCAACTCTGCGCCATCCGGGCCAATCAGTGCCTCTTCGGTGACGCGCCACTTGTTGCCCGTTTCGTCCAGCAGCCCGCCATCGGTGGTCGCGCGGAACTGGCGCGATCCACGCTCGTAGGCGCGCACGCTGCGCTTGTCCGGGTCGCCCATCAGCATCAGTGCCCGCCCGCCAATCGCATCGTTGATCACCGGCTTGCCCTTGAACGCGTCCAACGGCCACGCCCGCGCCGCGCCGAACTGGCGCACGGCGAACACGTAGTCCTTCTGGCGATGCCGACTTTGATCGACCAAGGCCGGGAACATCAGATCGGGTGAGGCAAAGTAATCGCGATACACAACGCCCGAGCCATAGTTGCGCCGATGACCGGTGCTGAGCGACAGCACCTGCGTATCCGGATGCGACGCCTTCCAGCTGTCCCAGCGGGTGATCACCACAGGACGCTGCTTCAGCTCGATCCCACTGTTGACCAGCGGTCCGACCACGGGCTTACCTGTGTACTGGTTCCATAACGAATGCGTCTCACGGTCGAACATCAATTTGTTCGACCGATACAGGAACCCGGACGAGCCAAATACAAACGGCTTCCGCCGCCCCTCGACCTGCGTTTCAAACAAAATCCCCGATCCGCACAGCGTACAATAGGCCAGTGCTACCGGAACGCCTCCGATCACCTCGTTGAACATCTCGTGCCAGCCCATGATGCGCAGCGGATAAGCGCGTACATCGCCGTTGATCGAGACGCCAAAGACCAAATCGTCGTCTTTCATGTAGTCCGCCCGCGCCGCAGGGATCAGCTTGGGATTGTCCAGCGAAGGGATACCGTCCTTGAGCACACCACCCCAACTGATCTCTTCCAGCCGAATCTTCATGTTGTCGCGTTGCAAATATTCGGGTTTCAGGAACACATCGAAGTTCTGATCGATGCCCAAAAGAACTTCGCGTTTGAACGGTATCAAAGATGGATGAGGTACAATCTGAGCGTTCCGTTCTTGCCATAGCATCCATTCGAACCAGTCCGTGCCGTGGCGCGCGCCACTCAACGCTTCCATGACTTTGGCAATGTCTCGCTCTCGCCGTCTGCCATAGCGCATCGCCGTCAAAAGCGCGGGCACAACGTCCGGGTTGCTGCGCTCGGTCAGGAACGCCATCCCGGCTTCGAAATCGGTCCGACTACCATACAAAGTTGAACGTACGGCATCGTAAACAGGGTCATCCTGCGCCCAAAGAGCGCGAGGTGCTACAGCGCTTGCCCCCAACAGGCCGACAAAGCTGCGACGTGGAATCGACATGGCATCCTCCGATCGGGTTCATATTCGATCTTGCCTGCAAAGCAGATCACATACACGCAACACTCGCGTGAGTGGCTCGAAATTCTGAAGCTGCACGCCGGGCATCTCGACATTGGTCCATCCTGAGCACAAGATGCTGCTGCGATTGATGTCATCGAACGTGACAGTGGCAATGAAAGAGGAAATACCCATGCAAGACCATGGTTATAAGGCGGGGCGACTAAACCTGCCTTTTGTCGGCATCTCAACCTTCGCCAAATCTCCATATGTTGAGAATTGGGATGAGATAGAGGCGGATATCGCCGTTCTCGGCGCGCCCTTCGATTTCGGGACCCAATGGCGACCGGGGGCGCGGTTTGGACCTCGGGCCGTGCGCGAAGCCTCGACCCTGTTCAGTTTCGGCCACGCCGGGGCTTATGATCACGAAGATGATGTGACCTATCTGGATGGCTCGGTGCGGATCGTTGATCTGGGGGATGCGGATATTATCCATACCAAAACCGAGGAAAGCCATGCGAATATCGAACTGGGCGTGGGCAAGATCCTGAAATCAGGCGCGCTGCCGGTGACCATCGGGGGCGATCATTCGATCAACATCCCCTGCATCAACGCCTTTGCCGAGGATTGCGCGCAGAACGGCCCGATCCATGTGGTGCAGATCGACGCACATCTAGATTTTGTCGATGAACGCCACGGAGTGACCGCCGGACATGGCAACCCGATGCGGCGGGCGATTGAGAAAGACTATGTCTCGGGCATGACGCAGCTGGGCATCCGCAATGTCTCATCCACCGCGAAGGAAGGCTATGACGACGCCCGTGCGCGCGGGTCGGACATCCTGTCTGTGAGGCAGGTGCGCAAACTGGGGGCCGAGGCAGTGCTGGCGCGTATCCCGCAGGGGGCACGGTATTACGTAACGATAGATATCGACGCTTTTTGCCCTTCAATCGCCGCGGGCACAGGTACGCCCAGCCATGGCGGGTTTCTCTACTACGATGTACTGGAAATTCTACAGGGTCTGGCCAAACGCGGGGATGTTGTGGGCATCGATCTGGTCGAAGTCGCGCCTGCTTACGACCCGACGGAAAGTACCCAAATTCTGGCGGCGCAGCTGTTGCTGAACTTTCTGGGCTTCATCTTTCACGAACGCGCCCAGCGGTAGAAAGTGGGGCTTGTCGCCCCACCCGTTTTTTCATGCATCGATGATGTTGTGGCCGGGACCATAGGGGAAGCCGGTGATGTTCTCGGCCCCGTCTTCGCCAACCACAAGGATGTCGTGTTCACGATAGCCGCCCGCGCCGGGTTGGCCTTCGGGAATCCACAGCATCGGCTCGATCGAGACGACCATGCCGGGTTCCAGCACCGTGTCGATATCTTCGCGCAGCTCCAGACCCGCCTCGCGCCCGTAATAGTGGCTGAGGATACCAAAGGAATGGCCATACCCGAACGAACGGTATTGCAGCAGGCCCTCATCCGCGAAGAAGCGGTTGATCTCAGCCGTGATGCCCGAACAGGTCGCGCCGGGTTTGATCAGGCTCAGGCCCAGCTCATGCGCGGCAACGTTGGCCTTCCACAGGCGCAGGCTGTCTGCGTCGGGCTCGCCCAGGAACAGGGTGCGTTCCAGCGCGGTGTAATAGCCCGAGATCATCGGGAAGGTGTTCAGCGACAGGATATCGCCCTTTTGCAGCGCGCGTTTAGTCACCGGGTTATGTGCGCCGTCGGTGTTAAGCGCCGACTGGAACCAGACCCATGTGTCGCGGTATTCGGCATCCGGGTAGGCGCGGGCGATTTCCTCTTCCATCGCGTCGCGTCCAGCCATGGCGATCTCGATCTCGGTGGCGCCTTCACGGATAGCTGCGTGAATGGCGGCCCCACCCACGTCAGCGGTGCGCGCGCCGCCTTTGATCAGCTCGATCTCTTCTGCGGATTTCACCATGCGGGCAAACATCGTGTCAGGTGCGATATTGATCAGTTCCGGTCCGCCCAGCATGTCCAGCGCCGTGTTGCGCGCCGCCAATGTCATGTGGTCGCCTTCGACCCCGATCCGTTTGGCCCCGCCGATCAGGCTGGCCACTGCGCGCCAGTAATTGTCGCGCTTCCAGTCGGTGTAGATGACGTTGTCTTCAACCGAGCGCCGCCACGGTTGGCCCGCGTCGATGTTTGCCGAGACAGTGGTGCAAGCGTCCTGTGTTACCACGCAGCCGTAGGGGCGGCCGAAAGAGCAGTACAGAAAGCCGGAATAATAGGCGATGTTCTGCATCGAGGTCAGCAGGACGGCGGGGATGTCATGCTTGGCCATGATTGCGCGCAGGGCGCCAAGGCGGCGGTCGTATTCGCCCTTGCTGAACGGCAGGGGCGCCTTGTCGCCATTGTGGCAGGTGAAGAATTCGGGGCGTTTTGTTGTGTCTGTCATGACTTGGTCTCTCATCATTGCCGGGCGGCAAACCCGGCCACTTGTCCCGGCGTTCAGGACAGGCGGTCTCGGGGTCCGAGAGCCGATCATCCCAGTGCGTCCGCGACGCCATCGCGGCTGGGATGAACAGGTGAATCGTTAGATCAGACCTAGGCCTGCGTCAAGCGGGGGAAAGGCCTCGCAGGCGCTCGGACCGGCGGCGCAGCAGCTCGACCGTGGTCAGCAGCGCAATCGAGATCACCACGAGGATCGTGGCCACCGCCAGAATGGTCGGGCTGATCTGTTCGCGCAGGCCGGTGAACATCTGCCATGGCAGCGTTTTTTGGCTAGCCGATCCGACAAACAGCACCACGACAACCTCGTCGAACGAGGTGATGAAGGCAAACAAGCCGCCTGAGATCACACCCGGCAGGATCAAGGGCATCTGGATCTTGAAGAATGTCCGCACCGGACCCGCGCCCATATTCGCAGCCGCCCGCGTCAGCGAGCGGTCAAAGCCCACTAGCGTTGCGGTCACGGTGATGATGACGAATGGAATACCCAGAACGGCGTGAGCGAGGATCACTTTCACATAGCCCACAAAGTTCTTGTTCATGCCCAGTGTTCCCTCCATGAAGCGGCCGATATCGCTGTAGAAGAAGAACATGCCTGTGGCTGAAATGATCAGCGGCACGATCATTGGCGAGATTAGGATGCCCATGATGGCGCGGCGGCCTGGAACGTGGCTCTGGCTGAGGCCAATGGCCGCCAGCGTGCCCAGCGAGACCGAGATGATCGTCGCAATCGGCGCAATGATGAGCGAGTTCTTGAAGCTGCGCTGCCATTCATTGTTGGTGAAGAAATCGCGGTAGTGCTTTAGCGAGTACCCTTCCGGGTCCAGACGCAGCATTTCAGGCGTGAAGGTAAAAAAGTCCTGCGCGTTGAACGAGAGCGGCAAAACCACGAGGATCGGGGTGATCAGGAACACGAAGATCGCGCCGCAGATCACCCGGAACAAGTAGTGATAGAACACTTGCTTCGCGGTCAGATAGGGCAACAGTTTTTGGCGATATCGACCTTCGTACAGCCAAAAGATAAACCAGACGAAGAACCATCCACCCAACAGGCCCAGAACGCCGCCCATTGGGCCAGAGAACAGAAAACCGACGATGCCAAAGCCAAGGATATTGATCCATCGTGCCAGCTTTTCGTTCTTGAGTACCGTGATGTAGACCCAGGCCACAGCGGCGATCAAGGCTGCCCCGCCAATGATGCCGAGGAAGACCGAGCCATTGCCCGCGCCGACAAAGATACCGGCGAAGGCGCCTGCCAGCGCAACGCTTGGCAAAACCATGGACAAAGGTTTGCGGGATATCGGAGTAAGTGCGGCCATGTCGATTATCCCAGCTTCACGTTATCAATGCCGACAATCTTGTCGTAGCACCAGTAGAGCAGCAGTACGACGCCCAGAAGGATCGTTCCCAATGCCGCGGCCAGCCCCCAGTTCAGTGAGGACGAGATGTGATAGGCAATCCGGTTCGAAATAAAGACACCTTTGGTGCCGCCAACGATTTCAGGCGTGATGTAGTAGCCGATCGCCAGAATGAACACGAGGATTGAGCCCGCGCCAATGCCAGGAATGGATTGCGGGAAGTAGATGCGCCAGAATGTCGTCCAGTTGGTCGCGCCCATGGATTTTGCGGCGCGGGTGTACGAGGGCGGTATGGTTTGCATCACCGAATACATGGGCAGGATCATGAACGGCAGCAGGATATGCGTCATAGCTATGATCGTGCCGATCTGGTTATTGATGATCACCAGCCTGGCGTCGTCGGCCACCAGTCCCAGCCAGACCAACGTTTCATTGATCACGCCCTGTTGCTGCAACATCACCTTCCACGCCGAGGTTCGCACCAACAATGACGTCCAAAAGGGCAACAACACGAGGATCATCAGCAGGTTCGACACCCGCATCGGAAGCGTCGCCAGCAAATAACTGACCGGATAGGCCAGCAGGATACAGGACGCGGTGATCACCAGCGACATGAACAAAGTGCGCCCGAACAGCTTGATCAGGATCTGCTTGTCCTCGGGCTGCGCCTGCGCGCCCTCGGGCGTGCGGCGCATGTCCACAGCGTTCAGGAAATAGCCATTGGTGACAGCGGGCGAATGCGTCTTGATAACCGCCCATGTCTGCGGTTCACCCCAGCCGTCGTGAATCTCGATGACCTGGTCTTTGAACGGCCCATCGGTTTCGGGGTCCAGCTTACCCATTTTCCGACCCGAGCGGCGGAACATCGAAGACATACCTGTCTCTTCGTAGTTCAGACGCGAACCCAGCCGGGTGTGTGTCTTGTTATCGACGGCCACGACCATATCGCGGACAAAGGCGTCATAAACGGCCTCGTCGGGCAACTCGCCGCTGGTTTCATCCCAGCTTTGCAATGCTTCGACCGTCAGGGGCAGTGTCTCTTGTACGATGCTGTTTTCCACGGATCGGAACAGCATCGCCGCAATAGGCACGATGAACGAGAACATAACGAACAGCAGCAGTGGGGCGACCAGCATCAGGGCCCGCAGCTTTTGCCGTCGCAGAGACCGGGCCAGCGATTGCTTGAGTGGCGTGCCGTCCGCGGCCAGCATGGGACCAGTATTTTGGGTGGCGTCAGTCATCGGTACCCCTTGGGTATTTTTGGGGTCGGGGGCGATAGCCGCCCCCGACAATCTCAGGAAATCAAACGCTTATTGCGCCAGCCAAGCCTGGAATTTGGCGTCGATATCGTCACGGTAATCCGCCCAGAACTCGTAGTTGTACAGGAACGTGTTCTTGGCGTTTTCCGGATCGGTCGGCATGTGTGGTGCCATGTCGATGCCCAGATCGGCGTGCTGACCCACCAGCGGTGCAGAGGAGGCACGAGCCGGGCCGTACGAGATGTACTTGGCCTGATCTGCCAGACGCTGCGTGTCAGTTGCGAACATGATGTAGTCCAGCGCGCGCTGTTGACGCTCTTCGCTCAGGCCAGCCGGAATGATCCAGCCATCAAGATCGAATACCTGAGCATCCCACAGCATCGCTACCGGCTGCTTTTGTTCTTCGATCACGCTGAACAGGCGACCGTTATAGGTCGAACCCATGACAACTTCACCATCAGCCAGCAATTGTGGCGTGTCGGCACCGGCAGACCACCAGACGACACTGTCCTTGATAGTGTCCAATTTGGCCAAGGCCTGGTCCTGACCTTCAGCAGTGGCCAGAACGTCGTAGACGTCGTCTTTTGCAACGCCGTCACACAGCAACGCCCATTCCATGTTGTTGATCGGGCGCTTTTCCAGCGAGCGCTTGCCGGGATAGGCTTCAAGATCGAATACTGCGCAGATGTCGGTTGGCGGAGTATCACCGACCAGATCTGTGCGATAACCGAAAGTGGTTGAATAGACGATCTGCGGGATAAAGCAGTCGCTGACCAGAAGGTCACCGAAATCTTCGGAGGCAGGCGTGCCATCGGGGGCAGGGGCCAGTTGAGTGTCGAAATCGATCTCAAGTGCCAGACCTTCGTCGCAGAGGCGGATCGCGTCCGCCGCAACCACATCAACCACGTCCCATGTGATGTTGCCCGCTTCGTTCATCGCGCGGAGTTTGGCGACGGCCTCGTTCGAGCTGTCATCGTTCAGGATGGTGACGCCGGTCTTCTCCGAATAGGGCTCGTGATAAGCCTTGAGCTGTGATTTGGAATAGGCGCCGCCCCACGAGACGATGGTCATCTCTTCGGCGGAAACGCCGCCAGCCGCTGTCGCAATAGCAGCTGCTGTCAGCAGTGTTTTGGTAGTTTTCATGTGTTACTCCCAGTACTTCCCGTTTGTTGTTTGGTCAGCTGACGCACGGGTTTTCGCCAGCTGGTCCCTCGGTAAACCACGTTTGTATCGCGCGGCTTGGTCTATGCGTCGAGCGCACGACAATCCTGTGCCAACCATCCGATTTCGATTTCTTGCCCCGGTTGCAGGCGAATGGCGTCGGGGGCATTCCGTGTTTTGACAATGAATTCGTCATTGCCCGCCACCGACATGCGGAAGCGGAACACGTCGCCCATATAGATGAATTCCTTGACCGTGGCTTTCAGCGTATGCGCATCGGCATGCAGACGGTCCTTGTTGAATTCCACACGCTCGGGCCGGATCGAGACCTTGGTGCGCTCACCCGGATTGTGCACGTTGATCGGAACTGCATCAATTTCCGAACCGTCATCCAGCTGTACAAGGCAAGTGTCACCGTCTATCGATTTAACAACGCCTTCTAGCGTATTGTTTTCACCGATAAATTGCGCGACGAAGCTGTTTTCGGGCTCTTCATAAAGTTGATCCGGCGGGGCCAATTGCTGAATGCGGCCATCGTCAAACACCGCAACACGGTCGGACATGGTCAATGCCTCGGTCTGGTCGTGGGTCACGTAGACGGTGGTAATGCCCAGTTCATGCGCCAGACGGGTGATTTCGAACTGCATATGCTCGCGTAGTTGTTTGTCCAACGCACCCAGCGGTTCGTCCATCAACACCAGTTCGGGCTCGAAAACCAGCGCACGTGCCAGTGCGATCCGTTGCTGCTGACCACCCGACAACTGCGCGGGGCGACGATTGCCGAAGGCACCCATCTGCACCATGTCCAACGCGCGTCTGACTTTCTCCTCGCGCTCGGACTTGCCCAGCTTGCGGACTTCCAGCGGGAATGAAAGATTCTCGGCCACAGTCATATGCGGGAACAGAGCATAATTCTGGAACACCATCCCGATGCCACGTTTGTGCGGAGGGATATTGTTGATGGGTTTTCCATCCAGAAGAATCTCGCCATGTGTGGCGGTTTCGAATCCGGCAAGCATCATCAGGCAGGTTGTCTTACCTGATCCGGACGGCCCGAGCATGGTCAGGAATTCGCCCTTTGGCATTGCCAGGTTGAGATCTTTGACGACGAGGTTCTCGCCATCATAAGACTTTTGAACGCGTTGAAATTCAACAAACGCGGCGTCGCTATTTGTGTCGGTCACAAGACCCCCTGTTGCGTCAAATGATTACCCGGTTGGTCCGGGCCTCATTGATCTTCTCGTGCATTGATGACGAGGCTAACAAATGGTCGCAAGCCCGTAAAGCAATTGGAGTCGCGTAAACGCCGCATTTGCCTAATTTTGCGACACGTTCAGTTGTTTCATATGCCAGGCCAAACTCTGGTTGCTTGACAGGACAGGCTTGCCGATCTGCGCTTCGATCCTCGGGATAGCCGTCAGTGTCCGAAGGTTCGTACAACTTAAGAACACGGCGTCGACTGTTGAATCTCTTCCCAGCCGCACGGCGGCATCGACCACGGAATCGGTTGAGATCCGCACAACTTTGGCTTCTTCGGATTCGCCGAAAGTGCCAAACACATCCATCGAGATGCCTTGTTCTGCAAACGCGCGTCGCAACGGAGTGTTTACTTCTTCAATGTAGGGCGACAGCAGTGCAAATTTTGAGACGCCCAAATGTCTCGCGCAGGCAGAGGCTGCCCGCAACGGGTTGGTGACGGTCGATGTATTACAGGTCTGCATGACCATCTGCTCAACCCGATCCGAGCCGATAACCGAACTGGCTGACGTACATCCATAGCCAACAACTCGATAGGGCCGCGCCTTTGGCAGCAAATCAGCCGCTGCAGGCAAGTCGGTCTCCATCTGCGCCAGCGTGTCGGTGTTAACCTCGGCCCCGCTGGGAATGCGGCTGACATAAAGAGGGCTTTTGTCATCGATAAAAAGGCTACGAAACTCAGGTTCGATTGTCTCGTCAGTCTGTAAAACGATCAGCCCCATTGGTACGGCCGAGGGATCGTCAGGATCCAGTGTGTACGGCAACGTGCTCATATCTCGGCAATCTCCGGTCCTATCCGGGGGCTGAGGAATTCGGGCGCGCCTTCGGTTATCAGGATGTTTTCTTCGTGCACGAGAATTTTGCCATCGACCGCAATACCCGGTTCAAGCGTCAAAACCATTCCTGGTTGCAGTTCAGTATGATCATCCGGAATAAGCGAAGGCCATTCGGTCAACGACATTCCTAACCCGTGGCCCAGACGCCCTGCATCGGTTCCCGCGCTGCCATCGGTAAGTATGGTGTTCATCGTATGAAAAAGCTGAGAAGCCATCACGCCGGGACGGGCTTGGTCAAACGCTGCATTCGAAGCCTCGACCAATCTGGCATGTGCATCGCGTACCGCCTTGGTCGCTGGGCCGACGGACCAATTGCGATCATAGTCGCAAAAATAGCCATCGTGAACGAGGCCGGTGTCGAGCATCAGCACATCGCCTATGCGAAGCGGGGTCTGTGTCGCGGGTGAGATTACATCCGAGTACCCGCCTTGCTCGGCCCCTCCGGCCAGATAGGGCACCCAGTCTGCACCTTCTTCAAGGCAGAGTCTCTGAAAGTTTCGAAATATCTGATCCAACGGTGTCCCTGCTGAGGCAATCTCGGGCACTCGTGCAAAGGCGTGGGAACCAATCTGACAGGCAGTTCGAATCTTTGCGATCTCGGCGTCAGATTTCACCATGCGCAGCGCCCGTAGGATGCCATGGTCACCCGTAATTTGGCGCGCTCCAATTGCGGATTCGAGATGCCTTAGATCGGCCAGTGGCATCCTTACATGGGTCTCATGCCCGTCGGGGCAGCCGATTGAGGCGTTTTCAGGCGTCAACTCTCTCAGTGTATCGGCCAGCAGGGATACCCCATCATCTTCAAGGTCGGGTGCACTCCAGGTTCGAATGTCGTCGATCCATGTCTGCGCCATCAATGCAGCACCGATGGATGGGATTACTGCAACCGGCTTGCCAGAAATCGGAACGATCAGAAACCAAGGCCGCGTTGGGCTTTCCCAGAAACGGGTCAGATAACCTGTGAAATAGCGAAGCTGGGGCTCAGTCGTAAGCAACAGGGCCGATAGACCGGTTTCTTGCATCCGATGCTGGGCGCGCGCAACGCGGGTCGCGAATTCCTCTGGTGCGAAACCTCTCATGCAGGTTGCTCGCTCAAGATGCAGAGCACTTTGGAATTCGGTCCAATACCCAGTTCACTACGGATCGCGTCGTTCAGAACGGCCGCAATGCCAGCACCGCCCGAAGCGCTGGTTTCCAACCCGGCCTTCGCCATAGCCGGAAGCTGTGCTTCGACAGTGTCATCCTCGATTGTCACAAACAGATCGGCATCTCGGGCCAAGCCGTTCAAGGCGATCAGCGAGGGCTCTTTGCAATCCAGTCGCCCCATGATGCTGTCGGGCCCGTCAGCAAACACACAATGCCCCGCTTCGATACTGGCCTGCAGCGCCGGGGCAGAGGTTGGCTCGATAACGATGATCTGCGGAGCATCTCCCCAAACGACCCGCGCATAGGCAGCGACGGCTCCGGCCATGCCGCCAACACCGGCTTGCAGAAGAACGTGCGTTGGTGCCTCAGTACATTGCTCGGCGGCTTCGACCGCCATTTGCAGATACCCTTCCATCAGCAAGTACGGTAGTTCAGTATACCCCTCCCAGGAACTGTCCGAGAGCAAAGTCCAGCCATTGTCCTGCGCCGCCTGACTGGCTGCTTCCATGCTGGCGGCGTAATCCGCACCCGCCCGGACCACTTGTGCGTTTTGAGCGCGCAGGCGATCTGCAAAGCTTTCTGGAACTGTTTCTGCGATGTAGACAACCGCATCAGCTCCGAAAGTGCGCGCGCCCGCGGCCATGCTCATCCCGTGATTGCCCGCGCTTGCTGTAACATAGGTGCGCCCTTTGAGCGTGTTACCATCTGGCGTGACCGAGATGTCATTCGCTTCGCAGGCGATCACATAAGCCGCACCCAGCGCTTTGAACGATCCCAGGCCCATACGGCTTCGCTCATCTTTAACCCAGAGATTCGCGACGGGTGCCAGCGCCGATGCATTCACAAGGGGCGTTTCGACAAAGTCAGGGCAGAAGAATCGATGCCGGCCCAACCCATCTGTCTCTACGGAGGGATAAGGGGCCTGATCCGAAAGCTTAGAACCACCTCGAAACGGGTTACTGACTAGTTTCATCGCTCGCTCCCTGATCTTGTGTTGCGCCGACGTGAACGAATTGGCCGAAGGCTGTCAAGCTTGGCCTTGATTCAGCAGGATTGTGTTCGTGTTCTGCATGCATCCCTGGTTCTGATGAATGAGTATCTTTTCAATCGTTTTGGTTGGTTGTAAGTGTCTGCACACGACATCGGCGCGGCGAGACAAAACTTCGACGATGATGTGCGGGCGTGATGGAATGGTAGACATATCGGACTTAAAATCCGAAGGCCTTAGTGCCGTGTGGGTTCGAGTCCCACCGCCCGCACCAGTACCATCTCAGACAGGGAAACCCAGCTGGGTGATCAATTTCCAGATATCCCTGTTGGCATTCGAGAGCTGAGTGACAACATCCTCGATTTCTTTCATTGCTTTGTCGTCAACTGTGTCTTCACGACCAAGTTTGATGTCGGTCTTGCGATCAGCAATGCGCATCAGGATGGTCTTTGGATTTCCGCTTTCCTGATCGAAAGAATAGATGCAGTGATTGTACTTGTTTCGAATAGAGGACAGGCGCGACAACCGCTGGGTGTGTTCGAGAATCGGATCGCGGATTTCAGGGGGGCGACCCTCCATCTTGGCGAGACGTTCGACCAGATCGATACGGGCACGTGTGGTGTTAAGCGTCAGGAATATGATGACCGCAACATCTTTATTGGCCCCGGTCAGACCTGCGATCAGGTGGATCAGCAGGCTTTCCGTGTTCGTCCACATATAGTTGAGCCGACCCACCAACAGAATGAGCCGGTCGAACCGGGTTTCGAATGCCTCATCCAACGGGCGCGTTGCGCGCTTCGTTTGGCGCGACCTCAAAGTAGAAATGCGCAGCTTCAGTCCGGTTGCTCACATCGATCTTGCCCGAGACATTGTGCATATGCAGTTTGACGGTGTGTTCGGTGATGCCCAGATTCGACGCAATGGTCTTGTTGCTCTTGCCTTGCGATACCAGCCTCAGGACTTGCTTTTCGCGGCGCGTCAGCTTTGAGTATCGCAACAGTTTGTCAGGCGACCGGGTTCTGGTTGCAGGCTGTTTTTCGATAGGTGTGCCTGGCGCACTTTGTGTTGCGGTCATGCTGTCGGCCAGAAAGCAGGGCAGGTGCAGCTCTTCGTGCATCAGAAGGCGCAGTATTGCGCGCCAAACATCCGGCGCCACGTTCATTGGCAAATACCCGACACTGCCGAAACGGGTACGATCCCAGCGTTCGAACAGAACCCGGGCCGGACTTTTCTTGCGATAGGCGAAGGCCAGACATCCTGTCTCGGCGAGCCGGGAGTAATCAGCGGGCCGCGCCAACAGATCTTCGAGCATCATCTGATCCACGACAATGATGCGCTCGGAGGGAATAGGGTTCCCACTCTCGGAGAGCAGGTCGTCAAGGCTTTCATATCTTGACGCACGAACGCCGAATTCGCTTTGAACACTTCTCAGGGTTTGGTTCGAGTAGAACAATTCCTTGCCGATAAAAATGATCGACAGCTCTTCGGGATATTCAATCTGATCACGGGCGTCTTCTTGCAATGAAATATTCATTGATCTTCCCCCCCACTAATACAAACGCCGCCCTCTGAAACTTTAAATCGGGCACAGAACTGGGTGGCGCGAAACATAAACTTTGAACTCAAATAGTACCTTATCATAGCTGAAAGTACGTGTTTCAGCAACCAAAGGCGGGTTCTGCAATACCGCGTACTAGAACCTTTGATCAGGTTTTGCACATCTGCTTTTAGCGTAACTTGATGAAATAAAAGCGTTAATAATCCTATTTGTTTGTGCATGATTGTTTCCATGCAATTTTTGGCGTGAATTAGGTCAGATTTCTAAAAAAATACATCGGAAACAGTTTGTTACGGAAACCAATGCTTTCGACCAGCTATGCACACCCTGCTATCGCTGCGACCATGCTCAAGCTTCAATTTGTGAAGTGAACTTGAACCTGACGTGCCTGCGGTCCGCGTATTTCAGCGAAATCCCCGTGGTCACGGAATCGGCTTAGCCGAGAAAGGGGGGCAAACCAAACAGAAGACCTTCACTGCCGCGCGAGTGTCCAGTTTGACACCCTGTGCGCGAAATCTGTTTCAACTGCGCCTGTTACCGCTTTGTAGATGAATGGCGGTCCGGTGCTTCAGTAAAAGTGGAATTTATTATGAGACGTCAACCTAATCAGACGACCACAGTGACGACAGTAGACGAAGTTCAAATCGACAATCTGGACGCTGATTTTGATACCGATATCGCAGTAGACGAAGCGTATATCGAAGCGGACATCAACGCTCAGCAACAGCAGCAAGAGCAAGATGTCGAAAATTCTGCGAACAATTCAGATTCACAGGACCAAGATCAGTCTCAGCGTTCACGCAACGACAATGACCAGGATCAGAACCAGAACCAAAATCAACAACAGCAAAACACCAATGGCGGCGAAGACAACAACGACAACGACAACTCGAACCACAACGAAGTAAATATCGACTTCGGTGGTGGTGAGTGGATCCCGCGCGATGATGACAAGGTTGATGTGGATGTTCGGGACATTGATGGTGATGTCGGTGACATTATTACCGCTGGCGATGATGTAAATTACGACCCCGGCGATGACGTAAATATCGATATCGCGCTGGATGGGCCCGGAAACGACTTCTCATCAATCAACCAGCAGTTTGCAAGCCTGGAGGACAATGACACCCTTTCGAATGCTGAAGTCGGAAACTATGGTGACTTCCAGCAAAATGGCGACGCCAACGGCGGTGAAGCCTATGCCGAAGACGGTATCGACGTAAACAACGACGGTGGCTCCTCTGGCGATGGCGGCATGAGCTATGGTGGTGAAGCCTATGGCGACACCAACGGCAGCCATTCGCTGGCCTTTGGTGGTCATTCAGGAAATGCTGATAGCGCTGCGACAGGTGGAAATGGCGCATCCTCGGGCGATGCCTATAACGCCAGCCTGGGTCTTGGTCATTCGAGTGCCAGCGCAGACGGTGACAGCACCGGCGGCGAAGGCGGCGCAGCAGACAGCGAGTCTAATGCCGACAACCACGGTGAAGCGAGTTCCGATAGTGACTCAACTGGTGGTAACGGTGGTAATGCCGGATCGATTGGCCTTGGTCTTGGTCTTGGTTTGTCCGGAGCGAACGCCGATGGCGATGCAGACGGTGGTGACAATACATCTGGGGCATTAGCTGCTGGCCTTGGTCTGGCAGGCACCGATGCTTCCAACGACGGTGCCGATGGTGGCGCTGGTGATGCCGATAACGATGGTTCGGCAGACAACTCTAGCGACGGAACCAACGAAGCCAACGAGTCTTCCTCTGGAGGCAATATTGGTTTGGGTCTGGCTGGCGCTGGCGCGATGGGCTGGAATGATGCCGATGGCGGTAGCGGTTCCGGCGGCGAAGGCTCCGGCGGCGAAGGCTCCGGTGGCGAAGGCTCCGGGGGCGAAGGCTCAGGCGGTGAAGGCT
Organism: Ruegeria sp. I3; assembly: GCF_056532525.1. Classification (NCBI taxonomy): domain Bacteria; kingdom Pseudomonadati; phylum Pseudomonadota; class Alphaproteobacteria; order Rhodobacterales; family Roseobacteraceae; genus Ruegeria; species Ruegeria sp. I3. Next base: position 744,696 of record NZ_JBQFNI010000001.1, read on the forward strand.
CAGGCGGTGAAGGCACTGGTGGCGAAGGCTCCGGTGGCAATGCCAACGGTGGCGACGGCACCGGCGGAGATTCCGGCTCGGTAGAAGAAGCCTTCCCATTCCCGGTACTCCTTGTGGAAGAGGAAGATCCTGACGGAGACGAAGAAGCTGCAGCAGCTGGTAACTCGAACGGTACCGGCGGAGACGGTGGTACTGGTGGTGCAGGTACCGGCGGTACGGGTACTGGCGGTACAGGTACTGGTGGTACGGGTACTGGAGGTACTGGTACTGGTGGCACAGGTACTGGCGGACCGGGTGCTGGCGGTACAGGAACCGGTGGTGCAGGCGGCGGCTACGTTGACACGGATGCCGATGCGCAAGGTGTTGGTGACCAAGATGCTGCCGGCCCTGTAATCACGCAGTCACCTGGTGATATCGATGGCTCTGCCGACAATGATCAAGACGTTGACGGTTCTGGTGGTAATGGTGGTACCAACACAAGTAATGGATCAGCAGACGCCAGCGGCGATGGAATGGCATCGGCTGAAGGTACTGGTGGCGCTGGCGGTACGGCCAACCCCGAGGCAAGCTCGGCCGGAAGCGGTGCTGGTTCAGCTGACGCAACCAACGAAGCCGGAAACGGCGGTGACTCTGAAGCATGGGCCGATTCAGCCAACGATGGTTATGCCGAAAGCCTTGCCGAAGCGATTGCCGGATACGGTGGAGATGCTTCGTCCGATAATGATGCGGACTCGATGGCTTCAGGTGATGCAACAGGTACTGCGATGTCAGGTGACGGCGGTGCCGGTGGTGCAGCGGCATCGACTGGCGGTACCAGCGGCGACGTCATGGGCTCGTCTACTGGTGGTGCAACCACAGGTGCAATGAACACCGGTGGTGAAGCATCCGGTGCATATTCGGGTGCCGGTGGTGCTGGCGGTAATGGCGGTACCTGGGGTTCGGATAATGGTGGCGATGGTATCGTCAACGGCGAGTCTTATGCATCCGCAGCAGCAGTCGTCGATACGAACGCGTTCAACCAATCGATCGTACAGGGTGCCAACGTGCTTGGTAACTCGGTCGATACGACCATGGTTGGCGGTTCGATGACCTCGACTTATTCGAGCGACGACACCGAGGTCTAAGACCAATTCGCGGGGGCCGCATTATCGGCCCCCGTTCAATGAAATCGCCGGGGCCGCGTAATGTGGCCTCGGCCCAGCAAATCCCGAACCGGAAATTTTAGTCGGCAAGGGGGTAAGGGATCATCGAAATGTCATTCGATAGTGTTACCGAAAAGATTGCACACTTTATTGGATCTTTTGATCTTACGATTGAAAAAGCCCGGTTGAGGGATCAGTACGAAGAGTTCACCGCCATGCGGCGCAAGGCGGAACTTGACGAACTGGAAGAACCCGCAAAGATCCGGATCAAGGCAGATCTTGAATTGGACCCAGGCAAATATGGTCCGCTTTCCTATCGGTTTGACACCCCCCCCGCCACTCCTGAACTTCCACCCCCAACCGACGGCCCTGAATTTGAAACGGTCGTTGTACTTGAACCACCACTCTCAGACGGTCCGCCGTTACCCGAAGCGACAACCGGCCTAGGTGCAACGTTTGTGATCGAGCAGCAGCTGGAGATTGTGACAGAGCTTATCGGGTCTGCTGTGACCTACACGTTCCAGACGATTTTCCTGCGCGACAATGACGTTGTCGGCGAGGGAGATTTCCGCGATGTCGATCAGCTGATCGCGTTGGCCGAGGCGGCTGCGCAGGTAGCAGCATCGATGCACGCGTTTGCCGTGCCCTCGTTCTCGATCTCGGACTACTTGTCGGTTGAATACGTTGAGTCTTTGGCCGAAGCGATGTTGGCCCCGATCAATGTCGAAGTTGAAGGCGCGGTTGTTTATCAGTTCCACGGCGAAGACGCGATGGGCGTGATCGTCAATGGTGAGTATGTGGACGAAGCCCCGGAATGGGAAGATCTTCTGCCTGCGCATCATAGACTGGACGAGGAAGAAGAAGACGAAACGCCCGATATGATGCCCGCCGAATGGGCTCAGGACGAGGAAGACGAATTTGCCGAAGGTCACACGGTGATCGCAGGCGGCAACCTTGCGATCAACGAGGTGAACGCAACTGTGGCCTGGGTCGATGCGCCTTATATTGCGGTCGGTGGAAAAGCAATCGAACTGGCCATGGTGAGCCAGGTCGCCGTTGTATCTGACACAGACAAGGGCACGAATGGCGGCTCGGGCACCAATGTGGTGCACTCGTCGACGATCGAGGTCGAAGGCAACTCAGCCCCTTGGCTTAAGAAAGGCTCAAGTGAAGACGATGCCCCGGCATTTGTGCATGTTGATTGGATTACGACCGACCTGATCGTTGCAAATTTTGTCAAGCAGGACATCGACGCAACGGATATCGATCATATTGATGCCGAGATTAGCGCGACGACCACGCTGTATGCGTTGGGTGACAACGAGTTGATTGATGTCACCAATATTCTTCAACTTGGCAGTTATTATGACCTGATCATGATCGAAGGCGACATGATATCGGTCGATGCGTTTGTCCAGACGCACGTATTATTGGATGACGATGTGGTGATGGGCGGATTGCCCGGGCCCATCGATGGATCGGACGAGAACCTGGTTATGAACGAGGTTTCTCTCAAGAAAGAAGGCGAAGATACGTATCAGGCGATGCACGACTCCATGGCCGACGCCATGACCATGGGCGAGGACGACATGGCAGCGCTGGAAGAGGCGCTAATGAACGATCCGATGTTTGCTGGCATGGAGCAGATGCGGGTCCTCAAGATCGATGGATCGCTGGTTCAGGTCAACGTGGCCGAGCAATCGACGATGCTTGCCGATCAGGATGACGTATATCTGAATGGTCCCCACGCGGACGAGACCGAGGTTCTGGCAGGCAGCAATGCGATGCTGAACGCCGCCAATGTAACCAAGGCCGGCGTGGATTCGGTCGTTATGGCTCAGGATGGGGCATTTTCTGACCTGCTACTGCATCAGGCAAGCCTGCTTGACATGCCCACGAATGAGGACATCGCCGAGATGACCAACGAGGCAATCGCCGCCATCATGGAAGAGGCGGGTATGCCAGGTCACGACAATGGCATTGGGCCTAACGGTAACGATCTCACGCCAAGCGAAATGGCGAATTCCTCCGATGGCCTGCAGACCATGCTGGCCTAATATTTCCTGATTTACGAGTGACCGGAAGGTTAGTTTATGTCGATCGTTTTTTCGTCGCGCCGCACCCGTTTTGCAAGTCCATTGGACCGGCACGGAGGCGGAGGCCCATTGACCCTGGAACCCCGAAATCGGGTAGCAAAACCAAATGAAAGTAAACTTGCAAAAACAGCGTCCCGCCTGCGTTTGACAAGTGATATGCAACTGGCGGAACCCGAAAGCAAACCAGAGACCCCGGAAGCAAGTGACACCCCGGTTGCCGGGCCCGCGAAACGATCGCGGCAATTAGAAGCGCCTCAGGCGACGACACAACCGGATGATCCGGGGCAGACCCAGGCAGAGCAGTTGGATCAAACATCACAACCGCGCGCTGGTTCTCCCCTTCGGCGCGCGTCGTCGCGGCCCGCGCAAGATAAGGATCCTGCGGGTGGCGACACTGGGGTGGCCGATACCGAAGCCCCCGATTGTGAAACCGCCGACCAATCGACTGCACGCATGACCCCCTCTGCGCCGTCGGATGGTAAAGACCGCATGGGCACCACGATCGAGGCCAAGGCCAACCAACCCTTGCTGCGCCCGGGGACGGGTGGTGGCGATGGCAAGGGGCCACCCCAAACATTCCACAAACGCACGCCGCCTGAAGATTTCCAGAAGACGCTGCGTACCTCACTGCGCGCGATTTGGCGCAATCTGGCTTTCGTGCTGGTACTGACCTGTGCGACCAACGTCCTGATCCTAGCGATCCCGATCTACCTGTTTCAGATCAGTGACCGGGTTCTGACTAGTCGCTCGCTGGATACGTTGATCATGCTGACGGCAATCGTTGCCGGAGCAGTCATTTTTCAAGCCGCATTTGATGCCGTTCGTCGGTTCATGCTGATGCGTACAGCGGTCGAGGTCGCCGCCCGTCTTGGGGCCCCGGTTCTTAGCGCTGCGGCCCATGCCTCGCTGCACGGCAACGGACGCGAATATCAGACACTTGGGGATCTGCAACAGGTGCGGGGCTTTCTGGTCTCGGGCACTCTGATCTCATTTCTGGATGTACCATTTGCACCGCTGTTCATCCTGATGATCTTTCTGGTGCATCCGCAACTTGGGATGATTGTGGTGACGACGGCCGTGATTCTGATGATCATCGCGCTGATCAACCAGAAAATGACCGCCAAGCCCTTTGCAAAGGCCAACCAGGCGCAATCCCTGGCGAACCAGCATCTGGATTCAATGTCGCGCAACAGTCAGATCATCAACGCTTTAGCGATGATCCCCGAGGCAGTGCGCATCTGGGGGCGTGACACCGCACAATCGCTGACATGGCAGGTCAAGGCGCAGGATCGTAACGTGATCTTCGCGGCCATTTCACGTGCCGTCCGTCTTTTGACGCAGATCGGCATTCTGGGCTGGGGCGCATTTCTTGCGCTGCAGGGCGAAATTACAGGCGGTATGGTCATCGCCGCCTCGATCATCGCGGGGCGGGCTTTCGCGCCGATCGAAGGATCAATCGAGGGTTGGAATACCTTCCTGCTTACGCGCGGCGCTTTTGGGCGGATCAAGGCTCTGCTGTCGAACTCGGCCCTGCAATATGAAAAACTGCGCCTACCACGGCCTGAGGGGCGGTTGGATGTCGAACGCCTGCTATATGTCCCAGGCGGCACCAAGCGGGTGGTTCTGAACGGGATTACCTTTGCGCTGAACCCAGGTGAAACTCTGGCGATCATCGGGAATTCAGGCGCAGGCAAAACGACACTTGGTAAAACGCTGGTGGGTTCGATCCTGCCGACCTCGGGCAGTGTGCGGCTGGACCTGATGGATATCCGCAACTGGGATCCCCGCCAGTTTGGCGAAAATATTGGCTATCTGCCGCAAGACGTACAGCTATTCCCCGGCAGCATCAAAGACAATATTGGCCGGATGCGTGCCGATGCCACGGATGAGCAGATCCACGATGCTGCCGTTTTGGCCGACGTGCACAACATGATCGCAACGCTGCCGCAGGGGTATGAGACTGTTGTGGCCGCCGACGGCTCACCTCTCTCAGGTGGCCAGAAGCAGCGTATTGCTTTGGCGCGTGCCTTCTTCGGCAACCCGCGTTTGGTTGTTCTGGATGAGCCGAATTCGAACCTCGACGTGGCAGGTGACAAGGCGCTTGCGCGCGCAATTCAGCAAGCAAAGGAAAGCAAGATCACCGTTGTAGTGATTACGCAAAAGCCGACTCTGTTGAATGTTGTCGACAAGATCATGCTGCTGACCGATGGGCGCGTGGCGCTGTTCGGGCAGCGCGAACAGGTGCTGGAACAGCTCAACGGGCCGCGCCAGCAACCGCCCGAAATACAGGGCAAGGGGGATTAAGCGATGAACGACGTGGCACGCACCGATGAAGGCGGTCTTTGGTACTCTGAAGTTCCGCGCTCGATCACCAAATTCATCGTGATTGGCTTTATCATGCTTATTGTCTGTTTTGGCGGCTTTGGCGTCTGGTCCTTCCGTGCACCTCTGGCCGCTGCAGTCATCGCGCAAGGCAGCTTTGTCGCGACCGGCCGCAACAAGATCGTGCAGCATTTGGAAGGCGGTATCATCGAGAACATTCTGGTCTCGGAAGGTGAATCTGTTCAAGCCGGACAGATCATGATGACTTTGGATCAGACCTCGGCCGAGGCGAGTGAACGCGAATTGTTCATTCGCAAACTTCGCCTTCAGGCCATGACCGAACGGTTGCTGGCTGAGCATAGCGAACAGGAAACCCTCGTGTTTTCGCCCGGATTGATCGAAGCATCGGACGACGTCGAGGTCATGACGATCCTCGACAATCAGAAACTCAGCTTTGATGTATCGCGCAAGACACTGCTGAACGATATTGCTTTGCTGCAGCGCAACATGGAGGCGTTGAAAATTCGTGCGTCAGGATTTGAAGCACAATTGGTCAGCATGGAAAGGCGATCAGAGATTCTCGAGGAAGAATACGAGACCAAATATTCGTTGTTTGAAAAAGGATTAGTGCGCAAAGGTGATCTGAATACGATCCGCCGGGTGCAGGCCGAAGCCGAAGGTCAACTGGCGCGTCTGCGCGCTGAAACGGCCGAGGTAAACCAGATGCTGCTGAAGTATGAAGAGCAGATTCTGCGCACCCGCTCAGCCTACCGTGAGGCCGCGCTGGACGAGTTGGGCGTGATTGAAGCCGACCTTGAAAGTGTGCGTGAAAAAGCCCGCCAGGCCCGTAGCGTTCTGGCCCGTGCGGTTGTGCGTGCCCCGGTGACCGGCACAGTGGTGCGACTTCATCACCACACGCCGGGCGGGGTGATCGAAACTGGCGAACAGATTGCTGAGATTCTGCCCGCCGATGCACCGCTAATCATCGAGGCGCAGATCCCGCGTACCGAGATCGACAGCGTGGTCACCGGGCAGATCGCGACGGTGCGCCTAGTCGCGCTCAATCAACGGACAACCCCAGTGCTTGAGGGCGAGGTCTATTACGTCTCGGCTGACTCGCTTGTCGAGGATTCTGCCGGTATGCCGCAAGAGGTCTATCTGGCGCGCATTTCTCTGACCACGGAAGAGATGGGGCGCGTGCGGGGCTTCGTGCCGACACCCGGAATGCCCGCCGAGATCATGATCCAGACCGAGGAACGCACCTTTGCGGCCTATATCGCCAAGCCGGTGGTTGACAGTATGTCGCGTGCTTTCCGCGAACATTAAGGGTCTGAATGTCTACACCTTCAATTTTCTGCATGTTAGCCTTTCACGGATTCATTTCCTGGAGGGGCGCAAATGCCATTGACGGTCAAAGACATGATGCAAGCTGCAAACGCGGTGGTTGAGCGTATCGACGCCAGCCGGGCCAAAGAACTGATCGGGCAGGGTGCCTTGTTATTGGATATTCGCGATGCGCCTGAACTGGAAAGGACAGGGCGCGCGGTCGGTGCGCATCATATCCCGCGCGGTATGCTGGAGTTTCGGGCCGACCCCGAGTTGCCTTCCCATGATGCAGAACTGCGCAGGGATCGGGTGATCATCCTGCATTGTGCGTCTGGCGGAAGGGCAGCGCTGGCTGGAAAACTGCTTAAGGAAATGGGATATTTACACGTCTACAATCTGGGTGGCTTTGCGGATTGGGTGAATGGCGGTGGTGAGGCGACCGGGCCCATGGATCGCGGGATGTAGCTACATATCTGACCCAAATCAAAGTCACACATATTCCGTTGCTGTAATGTAAAGGCCAGAAGCTTAAACACAGGATACTGGCCATGATACGCCTAGCAGCCACGCTTTATTCTTTGATCGCCACAGCCATCGCGGGTTCTGCCGTGATTGCGGTCCTAGCGGTTGGAATGGTGACCTGGATGGCCATCGTTTCCGCCGCAGCAGCAGGGGCGGTTGTTGCCGCGCCGGTGTCGTGGCTGGTGGCAAAACGCCTGTATCAAGGCGCTTGATTAAGCGTTCAAGAAGGTCCTGACTGCAGCTTCGAATTCGCGGGGTTTCTCGGCGTGCAGCCAGTGCCCCGCACCGGGAATTTTGGCGAAGCGAGCTGCAGGAAACAGGGTGCGAATCTGCTCTCGGTGTTCGGGCAGCACATAATCTGATGCTGCGCCGGACAGGAACAGAGCAGGGCCGTCCCAATGGGTCGAAATCTCGGGGAAGCCCATGATCTTTGGCATTTCGCTGGCCAGTACATCCAGGTTCAGCCGCCAGCGGCCCCCCTCAACATCCAAAGACTGCGTAAAAAAGCTCTGCAGCGCCTTTTCGACGCCCAGATCGGCCAGCTGTGCTTCGGCATCTGAACGACGCTGAACGCGGGACATATCGACCGCCCGCATTGCCTCGATGAATTGAATCTGGCTGTGGCTGTATGCCACTGGTGCGATGTCTGCGACGACCAGCTTGCGCACCAGATCGCCATATTCCAGCGCCAGCACCATCGAAGCTTTTCCACCCATGGAATGCCCGACGATATCGGCGATGCCGCCAACGCTGTCGATGACCTTTGCCAGATCATGCGCCAAATCTGGGTAGCCATGCTGAGCATCCCAAAAGCTGTAGGCGTGATTGCGCATATCGACGGCAATCACCTGTCTTTCGTCCGACAGTCGCCGCGCAATGACTCCCCAGTTGCGCGCCGAACCATAGAGGCCATGCGCTATCAGCAGGGGCGGATGATCGGTCGGGTCGCCATGGATGATCGTATTCAGCATGCTTCTGTGATACGCGTCACCGCGCGGAACAACCAGCCCCATTGTCGCCGGTGTGACGCGCGGCTACATTGTCCCGTCAGGAGGCGCCAATGACGCAGGAAATCGATATCCAGACCCGGATCGCAGAGACCATTCGGTTGCTGCGTAAAAAGCTTGGCGTGAAAGACAAGACCCTGATTGCCTCGGCCCGTCGCGCGAAGCGGCGTTTGCCGCGCAAGGTCTATAAACAGGCCTTGGTTCTGGCAGAGGCCGAGCAGATGGCCGAGCATCCCAAACTGCGGATGGTTTTGGATATGCCCCGGCTCGAAAAAGCGTCGGACGAGGTGCAAGGCCACCTGAACGCGATCAATCTGGCAGATCGACGTTGGGGATGGTTCCTGAGCTTTCTTGGCTCGCTTGCGTTGGGCCTGATCGTGTTGGCGGCGTTGGCTGTATTCGTACTACGATGGCGCGGGTATATCTGAACGCTGCTGGCCTCAAAGAAAAACGGCGCCGATCAGGGCGCCGTTTTCTGTTTTAAGTCCGTATCGGATTAGAGATTCGGATAAAGCGGGTAGCGCGCGCAAAGTTCGGCGACTTCGGCTTTGACTTTGGCTTCGACCGCACCGTTTCCGTCTTCGCCATTTGCGGCCAGACCGTCGACCACTTCGATGATCCAGTCTGCGATCTGGCGGAACTCGGCCTCACCAAAACCGCGGGTGGTTCCGGCGGGCGAGCCCAGACGGATACCGCTGGTGATCGTCGGCTTTTCGGGGTCGAACGGCACACCGTTCTTGTTGCAGGTGATATGTGCCCGCCCCAAAGCTTTCTCGGTTGCGTTGCCTTTAACGCCTTTGGGGCGCAGGTCGACAAGAACCACATGGGTATCGGTGCCGTGGGTCACCGTGTCCAGGCCACCCTTGATCAGCTGATCTGAAAGGGCCTGCGCATTCACAACGACCTGCTTGATATAGTCCTTGAACTCAGGACGCAGTGCCTCGCCAAAGGCAACGGCCTTGCCAGCAATCACATGCATCAGCGGGCCACCCTGAATGCCCGGGAAGATGGCCGAGTTTACCTTTTTGGCAATCGCTTCATCATTGGTCAGGATCATGCCGCCGCGCGGGCCGCGCAGGGTTTTATGCGTGGTGGTGGTGGCCACATGCGCATGCGGGAAGGGCGAAGGGTGCGCGCCTGCGGCAACCAGACCGGCGATATGGGCCATATCCACATGCAGATAGGCGCCGACCATATCGGCGATTTCACGCATGCGGGCAAAATCGATGACGCGCGGGATGGCCGAGCCTCCGGCGATGATCAGCTTGGGGTTATGTTCCTTTGCCAGCGCTTCGATCTGATCATAGTCGATCAGGTTGTCCTGCTTGCGCACGCCATAATGTACCGCGTTGAACCACTTGCCTGACTGGTTCGGTGCCGCACCATGGGTCAGGTGACCACCTGCATCCAGCGACATTCCCAGAATGGTGTCACCGGGCTTGATCAGCGCCTGAAATACACCTTGGTTCGCCTGCGATCCCGAATTCGGTTGGACGTTGGCAAACTCACACCCAAACAACTGCTTGGCACGGTCGATAGCCAGGTTCTCGGCAATGTCGACGAACTGACAACCGCCATAGTACCGGCGGCCCGGATAACCTTCGGCATATTTGTTGGTCATGACCGAGCCCTGCGCCTCCATCACGGCGGCAGAGACGATGTTCTCCGAGGCGATCAGTTCGATCTCGTCGCGCTGGCGGCCCAATTCAGATGTGATCGAGCCGAACAGCTCGGGGTCACGATCCGCGAGGGACTGGGTGAAAAATCCGTTGTCACGAAGATTGGCGTTCATGTGCGCTCCGCATGGCTGGGGTGTATCTGGCGGATTTCCTATCGGAAACGACGTGTGTCAGAAAGGTTGTAAAGCGACGAAATGGCCCTCTATGGCGTCAACTCTGGCCTATTGCGGAAAGGTATGTTTGTTTCGGAACCAAATGTGCAGCACTGGAAACTATAAAACATGACAAAGAGAATCGCCTTTCTGGCCAGCGATGCCAAGGTTGCGCAGACCGCCCGGGATGCGCTTGTCGCGCGCTACGGAAATGCAGCGCCGAGAGACGCAGATGTTGTGGTGGCGCTGGGTGGTGATGGCTTCATGCTTCAGACGTTGCAGGGCGTCCAGCACTTGGACAAGCCGGTTTACGGAATGAATCGCGGTACCATCGGGTTTCTGATGAACGAATATGCCGAAGTTGATCTGATGGCCCGGCTAGCAGAGGCAGAGGAAGAAGTCATCAATCCACTGGCGATGACTGCAATGGACCAGGCGGGCCAAAAGCACCAAGCACTTGCAATCAACGAGATTTCGCTGCTTCGCGCGGGGCCGCAGGCAGCGCGGCTGCGGATCAGCGTGGATGGGCGGGTACGTATGGCCGAACTCGTGTGTGATGGTGCATTGCTTGCCACGCCGGCGGGTTCAACCGCATATAACTATTCCGCTCACGGACCCATTGTACCCATTGGCGCGGACGTTCTGGCATTGACGCCAATCGCCGCGTTTCGCCCCCGGCGGTGGCGTGGCGCCTTGCTGCCGAAAGTTGCGAAAGTCAGATTCGATGTGATCGAGGCTGACAAACGCCCGGTTATCGTTGCGGCCGATTCCATATCGTTTCCGGATATCGATTGGGTCGAGATCAGGTCTGAGATTGCGATCCAGCATCGTATTCTATTTGACCCTGGCCACGGCCTGGAAGAACGATTGATCTCCGAACAATTTACTTAAATCTCAGCGTGTTGATCATTTTTCCACCGCTTGTGTGAACCAGTTCACATGCAACGCGATAAGGGTTTGTTAACTTCAAGTTGCCCGGAGAACACGCCGAGGTGGAAGTGAGTGGCCATCTAAAGGTGTTTTCGAATGGTTGCGCAGTTTTCGCGCTGGCGAGGGTGGGTGGTGCTACGCTCGTCATCTTAATCCGGGCATATTTTAGTATGCGGACCCCGGGACAAAATCCCGGGGTCTATTTCATTTGTGAGGCCTGAGTGACGATGTCTCAGGTTTGCGCGCTCATTCGATCCCACAGAATCGGAGCCATCTGCCCCACACGCGCTTCGATCGCGACCGCTGCATCCACCGCCATGTCCTCACGCCAGCGTCGAGCAGCAATCTGAACATTGATCGGTTGCGGCCCATTCGGCAATTCGGCCAAGCGTGCGGGAACGCTGGCGGCGGGCAGCCCGAGGAAATTCATCGCATAAGAATAGACCGCGCATCCTAACACCTCATGAACGCCTTCCGCACCTTCGGTATCGCGATCAGGTTTAAAGAACGGCTGCGGCAGGAATGGAGACAGGACCAAAGGATATTTCTGCATGAATAGCGACCATTGGCGCGCATAATGGCTGCGTTGTGCCAACGCCTGAATCAGTTCGTCGCCTACGATCGGAGGAAACTCCTGAAAATAAACCTCGAAAATATCACGGATGGTTTGAGACCCGGCTGCCTCGATATCGTTTTTCATCAACGTCAGCACTTCACCCATCAGCGCGCGATAGCCGATGCGCCCGCATACGAACACATCCGGCGGATCAATGTCTTCAACTATATATCCGGCATCTACCAGCGCCTCCCGAGCGGTACTTAGCGCTTTGTCCACTTCGGGGTGCAAAGCGTATTCGAACGTATTTTTGGTGAACGCAACTTTGATTGGGACGTCCGGCCCCGCGCCGCGCCAAGGCATTGGCACATGGAAGGGGTCGCGGGCGTCCGGGGCGATCAGGGTGGGCATCGAAAGGTGCAAGTCCTTTGCGCTTCTTGTGATCAAGCCCTGTACCGACATCGATTGTGCCAGCATCCCACGTTCTGCCTTCTGGCTGGGGTTCCAGGCGGGTACGCGGCCCAGCCCCGGTTTCACCGTAACTGCGCCATTAGCCGCTGCCGGAAAGCGCAGACTGCCTCCGATATCGTTGCCATGAGCCAGGGCACCGATGCCCGCCATGACCGCAGCCCCCGCGCCCCCGGACGACCCACCGGGCGAGATATGGCGGCCCCAAGGATTGTGCGTGCGCCCATGAAGTGGATTATCCGTGTCAGCGCGGAACGAGAATTCGGGCGTGTTGGTCCGCCCGATGACAATGGCCCCCGCATTGTGCAAGTTTGAAACCACCGGGGCGTCATCAGGGGCAATGACATCCTTCAAGGCAACCACACCATTTGTAGTGGCATGGTTCTTCTGGTCGACATTCACTTTTATGGTCACGGGGACCCCGTGCAGCGGCCCAACCGAGGCACCATTGCGGCGCGCCTGATCAAGCGCAGATGCACGCTCTAACGCTTCTGTGCCCAGATCGTCCACGACAGCATTCAGCGAGGGATTTACCTGATACATCCGCTCCAATGCATCACTGATCACCTCTTCTGCGCTCAACTCGCCAGATTGGGTCAGCGCAGCCAATTCTGTTGCATCAAAACGCCAGATATCGCCCTGTGTCATGCTCGTCCTCCTCACCTCAAACTGAGGTGAGGAGGACCCAATGACAAGCCCCGCAATCGCAAAACGGATCCAACCTTCATCTGGCCAAAAATATCTCGGAGCGCGAGGCAGAGCCTCGCGCACGCGCGACAGCGCAAATCGATTGCGCCGTAAGGCGCTCCGCTTGATCGTACCGTGAAATTACTGCGCGTAGCCGATAGTTTGCAGGGCCACCGTGATCTCGTCCAGAATTGCTGGGTCATCGATTGTGGCAGGCATTTTATACGCCTTGCCATCCGCGATCGACACCATCGTACCACGCAGGATCTTGCCCGAGCGTGTCTTGGGCAGACGATCCACCACCACTGCTTTCTTGAACGCAGCGACTGGGCCGATTTTGTCACGAACCATCTGGACCACATCGGTTACCACCTCCGCGTGATTCCGATCGGAACCGGCATTCAGACACAGGAAACCGACAGGCATCTGGCCTTTCAGTTGATCAGATACCCCAATCACAGCGCATTCTGCCACATCGGGGTGAGCGGCCAACACCTCTTCCATCCCTCCCGTCGAAAGTCGGTGCCCGGCGACGTTTATCACGTCATCGGTACGGGCCATGATATAGAGATACCCATCTTCGTCGATCATGCCCGCATCACCGGTTTCGTAGTAGCCGGGAAAATGCTCAAGGTAGGATTTTCTGAAGCGCGCCTCGGCATTCCACAGGTTTGGCAATGTGCCTGGCGGAAGCGGGAGCTTGACTGCGATCGCGCCCAACTCGCCCGGTTTCATAGGATGGCCGCCCTCGTCCAGAATCTGAACGTCATAGCCCGGCATAGGCTTGGCAGGTGATCCCAGCTTGACCGGAAGCTCTTCGATTCCGAGCGGGTTGCCAGCGATGGTCCAGCCAGTTTCGGTTTGCCACCAATGATCGATGACCGGAACTTTCAGCGCATCCTGCGCCCAGATGATCGTATCTGGATCAGCCCTCTCTCCTGCAAGATACAGAGCCTTAAGGCAGGATAGATCGTAATTCGCCATCAATTCTGCGCTTGGGTCTTCGCGTTTTACGGCACGAATGGCGGTTGGGGCGGTGAAGAAGCTTTTGACCTTGTGTTCGGATATCACGCGCCAGAAAGTTCCGGCGTCAGGTGTTCCGACGGGCTTGCCCTCAAAAACAATCGTCGTGTTGCCGTGGATCAGCGGGGCATAACAGATATAGGAATGGCCAACGACCCAGCCGACATCCGAAGCCGCCCAGAACACATCTCCCGGATCGACATTGTAGATGTTTTTCATCGTCCAGTTCAGCGCGACCAGATGGCCGGCAGTCGGGCGCACGACGCCTTTGGGCGCACCAGTGGTGCCGGATGTATAGAGGATATAGGCTGGATCATTGCCGCTGACTGGTACACATTCTGCGGGCTCCGTACCGTATTGGAAACCGTGCCAGTTGACGTCGCGCCCCTCGATTAGTTGTGCGACTTCCTGCTCGCGCTGGAATATTACGCAAAACTCGGGTTTGTGGGTGGCCAGATCGATCGCGCCATCCAGCAGAGGTTTGTAGTGCACAACGCGTCCCGGCTCCATCCCGCACGAGGCGGCGATGATCGCCTTGGGTTTCGCATCGTCGATACGTACGGCCAGTTCGTTGCTGGCAAAGCCGCCGAATACCACTGAATGCACTGCTCCTAGCCGGGCGCAAGCCAGCATTGCCTCCAGCGCTTCGGGGATCATAGGCATGTAGATGATGACGCGGTCACCTTTCTCAATACCTTTTGCACGGAGCGCGCCAGCCAGATTAGCAACCCGATTGCGTAACTCGACGTATGAGATTTCGCGTTTGGTATGAGTAATGGGGCTGTCATAGATGATCGCGGTTTGCTCACCACGACCATTTTCCACGTGGCGATCAACGGCGTTCCAGCAGGTATTTACCTTGGCATCGCTGAACCATTCGTAAAGAGGCGCATTGTCGTCAAACAGAGCTTTGCTGGGCGCTTGAACCCAATCGATCCCCTTGGCTGCATCCATCCAGAATGCTTCGGGGTCGTTCTTCCAGCTCTCGTAGACGTCCTGATATGCCATGATGGCCTCCTCCCAAATTCCTTGAGCTATGTGTTAGGCATCGTGGGTGTTTCGAGCAAGCGATGCGCATAACGGCGCGTCAGTTTATCGCAAAATCTTTGCAGAAACTTGCAGTTTGGCTTGCAAATTTTTGCAAATCCTCTGATCTGAGCAGATTTCTGAGTGTCACACGCAAAGATTTGCAAATCTGCAAATTTATTGCTGCAAATGTTCTAGCGCTAACAGAATCAAACCGGGCACCTAATCTGGTGCCCGGTCATGTATACGTAATGATATAGGCGCTGGGCTTATCCGTAGTGCGCGACTGGCGTACCTGCGATGGCCGCCATGTTCAGCAGTCCCCTGGCCGTAATCGAGGGCGTTACGATATGCGCCTTGTTTCCCATTCCCATGAGGATTGGACCTACCTCAAGCCCGTCCGCTTTCATCTTAAGGATATTGCGCACACCGCTTGCCGCATCCGCATGGGCGAAGATCAGGACATTTGCAGAGCCTTCCAAACGCGAGTTCGGGAAGATACGTGCACGCAATTCAGGATCCAAAGCCAGATCAAGGTTCATCTCGCCTTCATAGCTGAAGTCGCGTGGCTCGGAATCGAGAATCTCAAGCGCAGCCCGCAGCCGCTTGCCTGATCCCTCGGCCTGATTGCCGAATTGCGATTGCGAACAAAATGCGATCTTGGGTTCCAACCCGAACCGCCGCACGTGACGAGCAGCTCCAATGGTGGATTCGGCAAGTTCTTCTGGTGTCGGCAATTGTCTTACATGCGTGTCTGCAATGAACAGAGGGCCATCTTCCAGGATCATCAGCGAAAGCGCGCCATGCGGGCGCAAATCGCCATCATCCAGAACCTGTTCGACATAGTTAAGATGCCAGCGATACTCACCAAAAGTGCCACAGATCATGCTGTCCGCCTCACCGCGATGCACCATGATTGCTGCAATGGCGGTATTGTTGGTCCGCATGATGGCTTTGGCCAGATCCGGAGTGACCCCCCGACGCTGCATTATTTGATGGTACGAATTCCAATAATCGTAGTAACGGGGATCGTCCTGAGGGTTCACGATTTGAAAATCCTGCCCCGGTCGTACTGTCAGGCCCAGCCTCTCGCACCGTGCGCTGATCACGTCCGGTCGCCCGATCAGGATCGGGGTTTCTGTGGTTTCTTCCAATATCGCTTGCGCAGCCCTTAAAACACGTTCGTCTTCGCCTTCTGCGAAGACAATTCTACGCGATGCGACGGCAGCGGCTTCGAACACTGGCCGCATCAACAGTGCAGATTTGAACACGGTCTGGTTCAGGCGTTCTTTATAGGCTTCGAGGTCATCAATGGGTCGTTTTGCGACCCCGCTCTTCATAGCAGCCTGTGCAACCGATGACGAAACGACCCCCACTAGGCGCGGGTCAAAGGGTTTTGGGATCAGGTAATCTGGACCAAAAGTCAGCTGCTCACCCTTATAGGCCGCCGCGGCTTCGGCGCTGGTTGTCGCGCGCGCCATGTCGGCGATGCCGTCGACGCAGGCGATCTGCATCTCGTCGTTGATTTCAGTCGCGCCCACATCCAGGGCACCTCGGAAGATAAACGGGAAGCACAACACGTTGTTCACTTGGTTCGGAAAGTCGCTGCGACCGGTCGCAATGATCGCGTCAGGGGCAACTTCGCGCGCCGCCTGTGGCAGGATTTCCGGAGTTGGGTTGGCCAGCGCAAAGATGATCGGGGTCTTGGCCATCTTCTCGACCATCTCAGGCTTGAGCACATTTGGTCCGCTCAGCCCCAGAAACAGATCGGCACCTCCGATCACATCATCCAGAGTGCGCAGATCGGTTTTCTGCGCGAACTGATCCTTGTGCGGGTTCATATCCTCGGCGCGACCTTCATAGACCAACCCGTGAATGTCGCACAGCCAGATATTCTCGCGTTTGACGCCGAGCTTCACCAACATGCTGAGGCAGGCGATCCCGGCAGCACCGCCGCCGGTCGAAACTACTTTGATATCCTCGAAGCTCTTTCCTGCCACATACAGGGCGTTCTTCGCTGCGGCACCAACAACGATTGCCGTGCCGTGCTGATCGTCATGAAACACCGGGATGTTCATCCGTTCCCGGCACAGTTTTTCGACAATAAAACAATCCGGTGCCTTGATATCTTCAAGGTTGATCGCGCCAAATGTGGGCTCCAGAGCACAGACGATATCTGCCAGCTTTTCTGGGTCAGGCTGATCCACCTCGATATCAAAGCAATCGATGCCTGCGAACTTTTTGAACAGGACGGCCTTGCCTTCCATCACCGGTTTCGAGGCCAATGCGCCTATATTCCCAAGGCCCAGAACTGCGGTGCCGTTTGACACAACTGCAACAAGATTGCCGCGGGCCGTGTATTTCTCAGCGTTGGCGGCGTTGTCCTTTATCTCAAGACTGGCTTCGGCGACGCCTGGCGAATATGCCCGCGCAAGGTCCCGACCATTTGCCATTGGTTTGGTTGCCTTGATCTCAAGCTTTCCGGGCTTTGGATGCGCATGATAGTCAAGCGCGGCCTGTCTCAGGTTCGGTGTGTCAGACATCGGTAATACAACTCCGTTCCAATATTCGTTTGATGGTTAAACTATTTCTCAGCGCTTGGCTATGTCGCCTCGGACCGCAGTCAAAGACCGGCCTCACGGATACGTTAACGAAACGTTGGTTGAGAGTTGCTGCATCGTTTTTATGTACAGCCAATTCCGGGGAACCCGACGGACACCAGAAGCGGCGGAACTTATCATGCGTCATGAAGACAAAGCTTGTGCTAGTGCGCAATTTGCCAACCCTTCAATCAGGATTGGTGCCAATCGGAATGTCTTCTTTGTTGTGCTTGTTTCGGCGGTTTCATTTCTTTGCGTAGTTGTGATTTGGCACCAACCGGCAGCAACCTTCATCCAAGAAGGCGGGTTGATTGAGACGATATCGGCCTCTGCGTTACTGGCTGCCGGTTTGGTCGCGTTGGTACGCTTCCGAGGCGTCTCGCGGCTTTACATCGCGGTGGTCTGCCTGCTGTTGGCCGAGCGCGAATTGGAGCCGGAGGCGTACACAGAAGGCAGCGCGCCTTTCGTGGTGCTAAACTGGGTTGATTTATTGCTTGATGTGACTGCAGTAAGGATCGTTTTGGCTGCGATCGTCATTGGTGGTTTGCTCTGGCATGGGATACCGAACGGAATTAAGGCACTTAAAATCCGCGCGCCTTTTCTGATGATTTTTTTCCTGGCCGGAAGTGTTGCGGTGCTGGCTCAGCTTCTTGAGGAAATCAGCGGATTGTTCGACGAATACCTTTCGGTTGCGATGGTTACACGTTTGTTCGTGATGGAAGAAACGCTGGAGATGTACTTTTCGATTGGCATTTTGGCTGCTGTTCTGATCGGATGGCCAAAACCAAAATCCGAAGAGAAACAGAATGACCAGCAATACCGGCGAATCCCTCACGCGCGCTGAAATCCGACTGCCGACGCAGGAACTGCGCAACGATATCCCGTTTTATACCAAGGTACTGGGGATGCGGATGGATATGATCTATCCGGCAGATGACCCTCGGGTTGCCGTGTTCTCTGGTCACGGTCTGCGCTTGCGGATCGAGAAAGATGCAGCTGAAGCGGCGGGAACGTTGCGCATTCTGACATCCGATCCAGATGGTTTTGCAGAAGGTCAACGAAGTCTTGTAGCCCCAAACGGCACCCGGATTGAGATTGACGAGTTGAACCCGCCGCTGGTCATGCCGGATACGGTCCACTCTTTTGTAGTCCGTAGGCTCAAGGATCAGGCGCCGTGGATCATTGGACGGGCAGGGATGCATTATCGCGATCTCGTGCCGGACCGGCTTGGCGGATCGATTATCGCCAGCCATATACGTATCCCAGATGGTGGTCCTGTGCCCGATATGGTGCATTTCCACAAAGTCGGATTTCAGCTGATCTTCTGCATCCACGGCTGGGTCGATGTGGTCTACGAAGATCAGGGCGACAAGATGCGCCTGACGGCAGGCGATTGCTTTATTCAGCCGCCTGAAATCCGCCACCGCGTGCTGGAAGCGTCAGACAACGTTCAGGTGATCGAGATTGGTGTCCCAGCCGAGCATGTCACGGAGATTGATCATGAGATGGAACTGCCCACCCCGCATTTCCGTCCGGATCGGGAATGGGATGGGCAGCGGTTCGTTTACAATCAAGCCAATGATGCCGACTGGGTGCCATTCCGCTTGCCCGGTTACATCTGCCGTGACACGACGATTGCCGAGAATACCAAAGGCGTGGCGGGCGTTCAGGTCGTGCGCCGGGGCGAGGGTAACCCTCAATGGGCCAGCCACGACACCGACATACACTTTACCTTCGTGATGACCGGCGAGGTGACTCTTGAGGGTGAAGGGCGCGAGCCCTATCGGTTGGAACAAGGCGATGCCTTCGTCATCCCGCCGGGAATGCGAACACGGCTGTCAGACCCCTCGCAGGATGTGGAACTGCTTGAGGTGACTTTGCCGGGGACCTTCAACACGACGTTGGGTTAGGGCCAAGAAGAAGTGGATAATGGCGTCAAGGGGGCTTCAATTCCCACGTCGCTTTCCAGTAGGGTATGATATTCTGACCAGATGATCAAAAATTGGGATTCGCCATGTCTTTGAAAGATGCAGCTTTGGCCGTTCGGGAAAATGCCCACGCGCCTTATTCGAATTTCAAGGTCGGGGCGGCGATCCGGTCCAGTTCAGGTGTGATCTATTTTGGCTGCAATGTCGAAAATATTGCTTACCCCGAAGGTACGTGCGCCGAGGCCGGGGCAATCGCGGCAATGGTCGCCGCTGGTGAAAAAGAACTGACCGAGGTCTACGTGGTCGCCAGCAGCCCGCAGCCGGTGCCCCCATGTGGTGGATGCCGTCAGAAACTGGCCGAATTCGGAAACGGGGATGTGGTCGTTACGATGGCGACGGTTGATGGTCTGGAAACCAAAACCACGATTGCCGATCTATTGCCCGGTGCGTTCGACGCGTCGCATATGGAGGATGTCTGACTTCATGGATGCGCGCTCGATCATCGCCAAACTTCGCCGTCAGGAGGTGCCAACTCGTGACGAACTAATGTGGTTCGCGCAAGGCCTGGCCGATGGTGGCGTCAGTGACGCGCAGGCCGGGGCGTTTGCGATGGCTGTCTGTATGGGCGGTCTGGGGGCCAATGGGCGGGCTGATCTGACTGTTGCCATGCGCGACAGCGGCGAGGTGCTGACGTGGGATTTGGACGGGCCGGTGGTCGATAAGCATTCGACCGGTGGGGTCGGCGATTGCGTCAGCCTGCTGCTTGCCCCGGCTTTGGCGGAATGCGGGGCGTATGTGCCGATGATCTCGGGGCGTGGTCTGGGCCATACCGGGGGCACTCTGGACAAGCTCGAGGCCATACCGGGAGTGACCACTCAGATCGGGCAGGCGCGACTGACGCAAGTGCTGAAAGACACCGGGGCAGCCATCGTGGGGGCAACGGGCCAGATCGCCCCTGCGGACAAGCGGCTGTATGCGGTGCGCGATGTGACGGCGACGGTGGAGAGCCTTGACCTGATTACGGCATCAATCCTGTCCAAGAAGCTGGCGGCTAGCCCGGATGCGTTGGTTCTGGACGTTAAGGTGGGCAGCGGCGCGTTCATGAAGACGCTGGATGAGGCACGCAATTTGGCACAGGCCTTGACCGAAACGGCTAATGCCGCTGGTTGCCGGACTTCCGCCGTGATCACCGACATGAGTCAGCCCCTTGCGTCCGCGCTGGGCAACGCGCTGGAGGTGGCTGAGGTGATGAAGGCGCTAACCAGCGGGCAGGGATCGCCTTTGGCGGAAATCTCGGCCGAGTTGGGGGGCGTTCTCATGGCGGATGCCGGTATGTGCGCTACGGCAGAGGAAGGAAACGCCAGTATAGCCCAAGTGATCCGCGATGGTCGTGCAGCCGAACGGTTCGGACGCATGATGGCTGCCGTGGGTGGACCGGTGCATTTCGTTGACACATGGGATCGGTTTTTGCCGGAGGCCAATGTGATCCGGGAAGTTCATGCTCCGCATGGCGGATTTGTCTCGTCTATTGATGGCGAGGCGCTGGGCCTCGCAGTCGTGGCCCTAGGCGGTGGGCGCCAGATCGAGAGCGATGAGATTGATCCGGCGGTTGGCTTGTCGGGCATTCTGAGGGTCGGAGATAAGGTGACCAAAGGCGCTCCGTTGGCGGTTGTTCATGCGGGGCGGGAAGATGCGGCGCAAAGGGCTGCGGCGGTGGTACTGGATGCTATTTCGCTGAGTGACGAACTGGTCGCGCAACCGCCGCAAATCCATGAAAGGATCTGCGCATGAGCCGCGCTTTCCTTGTGGTGATGGACTCGGTGGGTATCGGCGGCGCGCCGGATGCCGATCAGTTTTACAACGGCACCAAACCCGATACAGGCGCGAATACATTGGCCCACATAGCACAAGCTTGTGCCGAGGGGCGTGCGGAAGAAGGGCGGAGAGGACCGTTGCTACTGCCCAACCTGGATGCCATGGGGCTTGGGGCGGCGACCCGTCTGGCCTCGGGCGCACCGACGCCGGGCCTTGAGGCCGCGCCGACGGGCTTGTGGGGTTGCGCACGTGAATATTCTCCGGGAAAGGATACGCCCTCAGGGCATTGGGAACTGGCGGGTTTACCTGTGCCATGGGACTGGCGTTATTTCCCGGATCGTCAGCCAGCGTTTCCCGAAACGCTAAGCAAGGCTGCCGCCGAGGCAGCGGGGACCGACGGAATATTAGGCGACTGCCATGCTTCGGGGACGACGATCATCTCAGAACTGGGGGCCGAGCATATACGTACCGGCTGGCCGATCTGCTACACGTCTGCCGATAGCGTATTCCAGATTGCCGCCCATGAAGACAGCTTTGGGCTCGACCGCCTGCTGGATATGTGCCGCACCCTTGCGCCGCGATTGCACGAGATGAAAGTGGGCCGCGTTATCGCCCGGCCGTTTGTCGGAACGCCCGAAAAGGGGTTCACCCGTACAACCAACCGCAAGGATTTTGCCATCGTTCCACCTGAACCCGTTCTTACGAATTGGGCACAGGATGCCGGTCGCCGTGTGCATGCGGTGGGCAAGATTGGCGATATATTTTCAATGCAGGGGATCGACACGCTGCGAAAGGGTTCGGACGCAGAGTTGATGCACCACCTTTCGGACCTCGTTGATGAGGCGGAAGAGGGCAGTCTGACATTTGCAAACTTTGTCGAGTTCGACAGTCTGTATGGCCATCGGCGCGATATCAGCGGCTATGCCCGTGCGCTGGAATGGTTCGATCGTGAAATTGGCGCGATCCTACAAAAACTGCGCCCCGGTGATCTGATGCTATTGACCGCAGACCACGGCAACGACCCCAGTTGGAGCGGCACTGACCACACCCGTGAACAAGTGCCCGTGCTGATCGCAGGGCAGGGCATGGGCGAGATCGGTCCCGTGAACTTTGCCGATATCGCCGCCAGTATCGCGCACCACCTGAACATACCGGTGCAAGGGCCGGGAAGGACTTTTATATGACAGTCGCTGACCTGCCTAAGATCGAATTACATTTGCACCATGAAGGCGCCGCTCCGCCTAGCTTCATACGCCAACTGGCCCATGAGAAACGAGTGGACCTGAGCGGGATATTCAAACCCGACGGCTCTTATGATTTCCGCGACTTTGCCCATTTCCTTAGCGTTTATGAGGCTGCGTGCGAGGTGCTGAAAACGCCCGAAGATTTCCGCCGCCTGACGCTGGCCATTCTGGAAGAGAGCGCCGCGAATGGTGTGGTGTATTCCGAAACATTCCTTAGCCCGGATTTCTGCGGCGGTGGCGATTTGCATGCATGGAAGGATTACCTGACTGCGATTCAGGACGCCGCAGACGAGGCCGAGCGCAAATTCGGGATCACCCTGCGTGGTGTCATCACTTGCGTGCGCCATTTTGGACCCGAGCAAGCCAAGGCCAGCGCTCATTGTGCGGCTGAAACCGCAGGTGACTGGATTACCGGATTTGGAATGGGCGGCAACGAATCCGTCGGAACGCAGGGCGATTTCAAATGGGCCTTTGACTGCGCGCGCGAGGCTGGGTTGCGATTGACGACCCATGCCGGTGAATTTGGCGGTCCAGAGAGTGTTCGGGATGCCGTCCGTGATCTGGGGGTCGAGCGCGTAGGCCATGGCGTCCGCGCCATCGAAGACCCGGATCTTGTGTACGAGTTAGTTGATCGGGGCACTACGCTTGAGGTCTGCCCTGGTTCAAACGTGGTCCTGGGACTGTTTCCTGATTTTGCCGCCCATCCCATCGCGAAATTGCGTGATGCAGGCGTCAACGTCACGGTATCCACTGACGATCCGCCGTTTTTTCATACCACGATGCGGCGCGAATATGAGATGCTGAATGCAGCGTTCGGCTGGCAAGCCGAAGATTTTGCTGCCCTGAATGAAACAGCCCTGAACGCGGCCTTTTGCGATGAAGAGACGCGCGCGCGGGTCAAGAAAAGACTGGAGACATCATGAGCGATCACCTGACCGTCGTCGACCACCCATTGGTGCAGCACAAATTGACGCTCATGCGGGACAAAGGCACCTCAACCGCTGTGTTCCGGCAGTTGCTGCGCGAGATCACGCTTTTGCTGGCTTATGAGGTCACCCGCGAGATGCCGCTGACCACCCGCCATATCGAAACCCCGATGGAAGAAATGGACGCACCCATTCTGGCGGGCAAAAAATTGGCGCTGGTATCGATCCTGCGGGCTGGAAACGGGATGTTGGACGGCGTGCTGGAGCTGATCCCCTCTGCCCGAGTGGGGTTCGTGGGGCTTTATCGGGATGAAGAGACGCTGAAGCCGGTCCAATACTATTTCAAAGCTCCCGAGGGTTTAACGGACCGTTTGGTCATTGCTGTTGATCCGATGCTGGCAACCGGCAACAGCTCGGCTGCGGCCATTGATTTGCTGAAAGAGCAGGGGGCGAAAGATATCCGCTTTCTATGCCTGCTGGCTGCCCCCGAGGGCGTCGCGCGCATGAAAGAGGCGCACCCAGATGTCAAAATCGTCACGGCCGCGCTGGATCGTGAGCTGAACTCAAAGGGTTACATTATGCCTGGACTAGGTGACGCCGGGGATCGGATGTTCGGGACCAAATAGGTGCTATTGCCCGCAGATATTCTGTAGCCGGACCCAATCGCGGTCGGGCAGTACCTGTTCCAAAGTACGACCCGCCATCGGATCGGCTTCTATCAATCCAAGAACGGACTCGCCTGTGATATCAAGCGCATAAGCGTATGGGGTCGAGGGCAGGGCGGTCTGTGCAAAAACCGCGAGCAGCACGTCATCGCTTAGCTGCGGCTGTGGACCGGATAGAACCTGCTCGGTGTAGGTGTCCACGATCTCGGGCGTCAATTCGCCGGTAGTCAGCAACCGAAATGCGGCACTCGGGCCGGTACGGTCCAACAGATCGTCCAGCGGTTCCTGCTGAGTTGCCCGCGCGCGCGCGGCTATGATGTATCCGGCGGCAACGGCTGGGTCTTCGTGATCTTCGACCAGTGCCCGGTTTAGCAGTACGGTTCCACCCGGCAGGCTCAGGCTGTCAGGCAGACCTGCTGGTAGGATCACGACTTGGCGGACACCGGTGCGGCGCGCCAGCTGATCCAGCGACGCTTGCGCATCAGGCGAAGAGCAAGCCTTGCCTGATACCCTTTCGATCCGCTGCAGGATTGCATCGCCGATTTCTTGTTGCTTGACCTCTGGCACTACCGAAACAACATGGCGCTGCAATGCACTGGGTAGCCAGAACAAAAGCACCGCCAAAACCGCCAGCACAACCCCTGCAACGCTGAGCCAACGCAGCCGTCCGGGATGTGGTCTGGCACGGTCGATGGCGCGCTGCAGCCGGTCAATTGCTTCGATCATTGTGGTTTCAGATTCTGCAAGCTCCAGTGTTTCGCCGGGATCGCCGTCGGGATTGAATATCGCGGGATAGGTTCCGGGGTTTTGTCGCTCTAGCGCCGCCAGCGACCAATGGGTCAGCGCGCTGTCATTGAAGTCAGAAATCGTCAGAGTGGCTTCACCAATCGATACGACTACTTCGCGCCGTTGCTCATCGGGCGAGGGACGCCACAGACCGGTGGCTTCGATCCGCTGGTACTGTTTGAGTGCGGTCATCGGGTAATGCTGCTCGAATATTATTTTGCGCCAAGCTTAGCATGGCGAAAACCAGCGGCGCAAACCTGTTGCGCAGTGTTTGTGAAATGTGCTGAGTGTGCCGGGTAAGTTTCGGCCAGAACGGGCTGATTAAGGGCAGAGGCGCGGATGCAGTCACAACAACAAACCCATTCAATCATGGCGTCGTTGCTGATGGTTGCGGCCATGTCCATTATCGGCGTGATCGACAATTTCGTGATCCGCGTGGCCGAGAGCGTGGGGCTTTGGCAGTTTCACCTAAGTCGCGCCTTACTGATGCTGCCGCTGATCGCGGTGTTGTCGATATTGGGTTTGGGCACCTTGAGGCCCCGGCGGATTGGTGTCGTCGCGGTGCGCAGCGTGTTGATCACGCTGGCGATGCTCTTCTATTTCAGCGCGCTGGCATTGATGCCCATCGCTCAGGCGCTTGCCGGGTTATTCACATCGCCGATATTCGTGCTGTTGATTTCGGCCCTTTTGTTGAAACAGCGCATAGGTCCCTGGCGGATCGTGGCTGTTTTATTGGGGTTTTCGGGAATTCTGTGCGTATTGCAACCGGACCCGACATCGTTTGATGTAAAGACGCTGCTGCCAGTCGCTGGTGGCTTCTTTTACGCACTCAGCGCTGTTGTAACGCGCACCCACTGTTCCGATGAAAGCACTGTTGCGCTGCTGGCGGCGATGGTTGTCACACTGGGGCTTGCGGGGGCGATCGGACTGATCTGGCTTGCCCTGTTTCCGGTTGACGTGCCAGTCGGGCCGGATGGCTTCGCGATGCGCGGTTGGGTTTGGCCGATGCAAGACGCGTTGCCTTGGGTTGTGGTTCAGGCCGTGGGCTCAACAATTGCCGTTTTTATGCTGATCAAAGCCTATCAACTGGGTGAGCCATCATATGTCGCAGTCTTTGAATACTCGGTCATGATATTTGGCCCGCTCTTTGCCTGGGTGGCGTTTGGGCAGTCCGTCGGGCAGATGCAAATCATCGGCATTGGCATGATCGCCTCTGCCGGAGTGCTGCTTGGGTGGCGGGAGCGGCGGTTATCCTCGCTACAGCATGCGGCGCAGTAAGAACGGAATAGAATCGGCTTGTATCCCTCTTAGCATCGTTTCGAAATGCATATCAAAGCTCGCTCGGAATACTGATTTGTTTATTCAAAACCAGTAAATTGCGGCGAAACTGACCTAATTTGGCCTCAAATGTGGCAAAACTAAGTCCAATTGAGGCACAACTCTAAGACCTTCTGAGTTGTGTGAAGGTGCCAACAGGGGGACGGCACGTGTTAGAGTTAGTGAGTGTTTCGGGGTATTCGAAACGTGAAGTGAAAGGCCGACAGGCCTTTGTGGGACAGGCCGCATCAGCGCGTCGTGGGGGATTGCTGCACGGAACCAAAGTGTCCACAACAGGGGGCTGGAAACGGGTTGAAAGACTGGTTGCAGGCGATCTGGTGCGGACACGGGACCATGGGTTCAAAGAACTGAGGCGCGTTTGCGTCGACCGCATTGTTGTGGCTGGAGACGAGCGTCGGCCCGAGCATCTGCCGATCCTTGTGCCATCCCGAGCAGCTTATAATGGGCGCCCAGTCTGGCTGATGCCGGAACAGGGTATGGCATTGGATCAAGGCAAGCTTGGCGTTGGAATCGAGGGGATTTCGATCATTCCAGCTCGAACGCTCAGCGGGGTGGGGCGTATTGAGTCCAGCACGCCTGCGCAGTCATTCGATGTCACGTCATTATTCTTTGACGAGGATGAGCTGGTTTTTATCGAGGGCGGATTTCAGGCTTATTGCCCGTCCGGTCGCATGAATACCGGGTCAAGTCGAAACCCTGAGGCCTATGAAGTCGCGGATGCTGAACACGCCGATCTTCTGATCGAGGCCGTGACCGGCAAAGGGAACCTTTCGGCTTTAACCAACCCGTTGGCTGCGTTACCTGCACCCATTCCGCAAGAGCCAATTTTCCCGATCCGACCGGCATTGGGCGTACGTCGACCCGGGCGACCGGGGCGGCCCAATATGCCTGCGCTGTTCCTGCGGCCTGAATGGCAGCTGCAATAGTAGGTGTTTGAGTATGAAGCAGGCGCATGGGCTCATGCGCCTGCTGTCTTTGTTCAGGCGGCCTGTGCTTCGGGGTTGAAGCGGCCATAGAAGCTCTGACCTTTTTCCGCCATCTCGCGCAGCAGCGGCGGGCAGGTAAAGCGCTCACCATAGGCTTCGGTAAGTTGATCGCAGCGTTCGGCGGCGTAGGGCGTACCAATGATGTCCAACCAGCTGAGCGGGCCACCGGACCACGGCGCAAAGCCCCAGCCAAGTATCGCACCCACGTCGCCCTCGCGGATATCTTCCAGAACACCTTCTTCCAGCGCACGGACGGCTTCCAGAACCTGCGCGAACATCAGACGTTCCTGCACTTCGATCAGGTCGGGCTGGTTTGCGGCATGTGGGTATTTGTCCTGCAGGCCCTTCCAATACTCGACGCGTTTGCCCTTGTCGTCATAGTCGAAGAATCCTGCATTGGCCTTGCGACCCAGACGACCTTGTTCTTCCATCCAAAAGATCAGATCATCGCCCGGATTTTCCGGGTAAGCGTTGCCCATAGCTGCCTTAGTAGCGCGGGCGATCTTGGCCCCCAGGTCAATCGAGGTTTCGTCGTTCAGCTGAATGGGTCCTACGGGGAAGCCCAACTGACGCGCCGCATTGTCGATCAGAACAGGGCTGACGCCTTCGGTGATCATCCGCAGACCTTCGTTGATGTACGGAATAATGCAGCGGTTGGCGTAGAAGAAGCGCGCGTCATTGACCACGATCGGTGTCTTGCGGATTTGGCGCACATAGTCCAGCGCCTTGGCGACAGCACGATCACCGGTTTCCTTGCCTTTGATGATTTCGACCAGGAACATCTTCTCGACCGGTGAGAAGAAGTGGATGCCAATGAATTGCTCGGGCCGTATGCTGGCCCTGGCCAGATCTGTGATCGGTAGGGTCGAGGTGTTCGACGCAAAGATGCAATCCTCGGGGATGATCGCCTCGACTTTCTTGGTCATTTCAGCCTTGACGCCGGGGTCTTCGAACACGGCTTCGATGATCAGGTCGCAGCCTTTCAGGTGCTCCAGATCGGGCGTGGCGGTGATACGGGCCAACAGGGCTTCTTTCTTCTCAGCCGTCGCTTTGCCGCGCTTGATCCCTTTATCCATGTAGCTTTCGCTATAGGCTTTGCCCTTGTCGGCAGCCGCCTGATCGCGGTCGATCAGAACGACCTCCATCCCGGCCTGTGCCGAGACTAGCGCGATACCAGCCCCCATCATGCCGGCACCCAGAACGCCGATCTTCTTGACCCGCTGATCGGGTACATCCTTGGGTCGCACTGCGCCTTTCTCCAGCGCCTCCTTGTTCAGAAACAGCGACCGGATCATCGCTGACGAAGACGGGTTCATGAGCACGTTGGTGAACCAGCGCGCCTCAATCTTCAAGGCGGTGTCAAAGTCAACCAATGCGCCTTCATAGATCGAACTCAGCAGAGCCTTGGCCGCCGGGAAGGCACCTTGGGTCTTGCCGTTCACCATGGCGCTTGCGCCCACGAAGGTCATGAAACCGGCGGGGTGGTAGGGAGCGCCGCCGGGCATCTTGTAGCCCTTGGCATCCCACGGCTTTACCAGATCGGCTTCCTTGGCGTTCAGTACCCATTCCTTGGCTGCCGCAACCGGATCATCCGCCACCGCGTCGATCAATTGCGCGCCTTTGGCCTTCTTCGGGTCCATCATCTTGCCTTCAAGCAGCACCGGAGCTGCAGCCATCGCGCCGACCATACGGCTGTAACGCATGGTGCCGCCGCCGCCGGGGAAGATCCCCAGAAGAATCTCGGGCAGGCCGATCTTGGCCTTGGCGTTCGAGGTCATCACGCGGTGATGACAGGCCAGTGCGATCTCGGTACCAATCCCGGCACAGGTACCGTTGATGGCACAGGCGACCGGCTTGCCGCCTTTTTTGGACTTGGGGTCCATGCCTGCCAGTTCCAGCCGACGCAGGATGTTGTGGCCACTCATGACGAAATCGAACAGTGCCTGCGCGGGTTCGTCGCCGGCCTCCTGTCGGATCGTGGCGAGCGTGCTCAAGTCCATGCCGCCTGCAAACGACCCTTCTTTGCCACTGGTGATAACGATGCCCTTGATCTCATCATCCGCCAGCGCCTGATCGATCAGATCACCGACCAGAGTGAAGGCCTCGCGCGACAGGACGTTCATGGATTTGCCGGGAACGTCCCAGGTGATGAAGGCGACGCCATCGGCGTCTTTGCTGAGGGTGAAATCAGTCATTGTCATCTCCAATCTGGTCAGCCGTCAGCGGGCTGCCATCCTTGCGAGTGAAAGAGAATCCGTTCTCATCATCTTTCACCATCATGTCTATATCGCTGTAATAGCCGGTCTCGGTCGGGGTCCGGGTGCCCACCACCAGAAAGGTTGCGGGCGTGTCGGTTTTGTTCACAAGGTGATGGCCATTGGCCTCACCTGCAGGCCAAGCGGCGCAGTCACCGGGCAGCATCTCATGCTCGCCATCATCATCGATCAGCATGCATTTGCCGCTGAGCATGATGGCAAACTCGTCCTGCTCCATGTGGTAATGGCGCAGCGAGGATAGCCCCGAGGGCTCCAAACGTACGATGTTGACCCCGTATTGGGTCAGCCCGCCTGCATCTCCGACGCGCTGGACAAAACGACCCGCGGTGGCCTCGGCTAACTTGCCGGGATAAGATGAACCGCCTTTGAACGGTATCTGAGAAAGATCCAGTTTGGGCATCAGACGCGCTCGATAATTGTTGCCGCGCCCATACCGGATGCGATGCAGAGTGTGGCCAGACCGGTTTCCTTGTCCTGACGCTCCAGCTCGTCCAGCAGCGTACCGATAATCATCGCGCCGGTTGCACCCAGCGGGTGACCCATCGCGATCGAGCCGCCGTTGACGTTAACCAGCGCCGGATCGACGTCGAACGCCTGCTGGAAGCGCAGCACGACCGAGGCGAAGGCTTCGTTCACTTCGAAAAGGTCCAGATCACCGATTTTCATTCCGTTGTCGGCCAGAATTTTCTCAGTCACCGGAACCGGACCGGTCAGCATTATGGTCGGATCAGTGCCGATCTTGGCAGTTGCCTTGATGCGCGCGCGCGGCTTCAGGCCGTATTTCTCGCCGAACTCCTTATTACCGATCAGCACAGCGGCCGCACCGTCGACGATGCCCGAGCTGTTGCCCGCGTGGTGGATGTGGTTGATCCGCTCAAGATGCGGGTATTTGATCATCGCAACCTTGTCGAAGCCCGGCATTTGTTCACCCATCATGGCAAAGGACGGGTTCAGCGCGCCGAGGCTCTGCATATCTGTTCCGGGGCGCATATATTCGTCGCGGTCCAGAATGGTCAGGCCGTTTTGATCTTTGATTGTGATGACCGATTTCTCGAACCGGTTGTCCTCCCACGCCGCTGCAGCGCGTTTCTGAGATTCAACGGCCAGCGCATCCGCGTCATCGCGGCTGAAACCATATTCGGTCGCGATAATATCTGCCGAGATACCCTGCGGCACAAAATAGGTTTCCATCGCCAAAGACGGGTCAACGGCAATCGCCGCACCGTCGCTGCCCATGGCCACCCGGCCCATCATCTCGACACCACCTGCGATATAGGCTTCACCCGCGCCACCTTTGACCTGGTTTGCCGCCAAGTTCACAGCTTCCATGCCCGAGGCGCAGAAACGGTTGATCGCCAGACCGGGGATCGATTCATCTAGATCCGAAGCCAGAACTGCCGAGCGCGCCAGACAGCCACCTTGCTCCATCACCTGCGTGACGTTGCCCCAGATCACGTCCTCAACGGCGTGGCCTTCCAGATTATTGCGCTCTTTCATTGCGTTCAGGGTCAGGGCGGACAGGCGCACCGAGGTTACCTCGTGCAGGCTGCCATCCTTGCGGCCCTTGCCGCGCGGAGTGCGCAGGGCGTCATAGATATAGGCTTCGGTCATGGGGTCTTCTCCTTAAGCTCGATCCGACGGGTTGCCGGGCATCAGGTCGTAGGGGTGTTTCCAACCGGGCTGTTCGCTAAGGCGCGTCAGCCAGGCATCGATGTTGGGCCAGTCGGCGCGATCAAAGCCAAATGGTTCGGGATAATAGAGGTAGCCGCAGCAGCTGATATCAGCATTGGTCACGCCGTCACCAACGATCCAGTCGCGGCCTTCAAGATGGGCGTTCAGTGTCTGATAAGCAGCCTTGAGGCGACCCTGATTGAACGCGATCACATCCGGGTTGCGGTGCTTTTCGGGCAGGAAGTTAATCAGGAAACGGGTCAGCCCAGCCATTGAGCTAAGCTTGTGATTGTCCCACAGAACCCATCTGAAAATCTCATAGTTCTCATCCCGATCCTTGCCGCCGAATTTGCCGGACTTCTCGGTGACATAGGCCTGAATTGCGCCAGACTGACTGGTTCGAAAATCGCCATCGACCAGTACGGGTGCTTCGCCCATTTCGTTCACTTCGGCCCGGAATTCAGGGGTGCGCGTTGCGCCGTTGAAAAAGTCGACAAAGACCGCCTCCCACTCCAGACCCGACATCTCAAGCGCCAGAGCGGCTTTGTAGCTGTTTCCGCTTTCACCGAAGCAATGCAGTTTGATGGTCATTTGGGCGCCCCTCCCAAGGCGTATTGCGCGTTCAGCGCTTTCTTGCGTCCAGCTCGGAGTTGAAGATGCGCAATCTGTGCGTCAGGTTCTCGTGATCAATCACGCTATTGAAATTCTCGAACAGGAACGACAAAGCCTCACCTTCATCCAATCCCGCCTCTCGCGCGAATCCGCGGAGTTTGCGATAGCCATCCTCGGTCATGGCGACGGGAAAGCGGCGGGTCAGGCGAAAGCGTTTTGGCATCTTGTCTCCTCCAAGGGTGGGTTCGGGCTACGACGCCCGAGCCCACACTGAGATCAGAAGTTCGCTGCGTCCAGCGCCATTACCGTGTCCGCTCCGGTTTGGATGCGCGCCAAATGCATGGCTGTCGCGGGCAGGCGACGGGCCATGTAGAAGCGACCGGTATTGATCTTGGTCTCGTAGAACTCTTTGTCCGAGGCGCCACCATCCAGCGCTTCGCGAGCGGCTTTCGCCATCTGAGCCCACATCAGGCCCAGGCAAACATGACCAAACATGTGCATGAAGTCATACGAACCGGACAGCGCGTTGTTAGGGTTCTTCATGCCTTCCTGCATGAAATACATGCCAGCGGCCTGCAGGTCCTTGGACGCGGCCTTCAGCGGTTCGATGAACGCTTTGTCATAAGCTTCATCCTTGCCGGCATTTTCCTTGCAGAAGGTTTTAACCATCTCAAAGAACGCCATGACATGCTTGCCGCCATCCTGCGCCAGCTTCCGGCCAACAAGATCCAACGCCTGAACGCCGTTTGCGCCTTCGTAGATCATCGCGATGCGGGCGTCGCGGGTGTATTGCGACATGCCCCATTCTTCGATGTAGCCATGGCCGCCATAGACCTGCTGCGCCTGAACGGTCATGTCGTAGCCTTCATCCGTCAGGAAGCCCTTGATAACTGGTGTCAGCAGCGAGATCAGCCCGTCCGCATCCTTGTCACCCGAGCGGTGCGCCTTGTCGATCATGGTTGCGCCCCACAGGATGAACGCACGTGCGCCCTCGGTGAAGCTTTTCTGATCCATCAGGTTGCGACGGATGTCAGGGTGCACGATCAGCGGATCGGCCGGGCCATCCGGGTTCTTCACACCTGTTACGTCGCGGCCCTGCAGGCGGTCTTTGGCGTATTCGACGGCGTTTTGATACGCTGCCTCGGCCTGGGACAGGCCTTGCATGCCCACACCCAGACGCGCTTCGTTCATCATCGTGAACATGGCGCGCATGCCTTTGTGTTCGTCGCCCAGCAGCCAGCCGGTGGCCTCGTCATAGTTCATGACGCAGGTCGAATTGCCGTGGATGCCCATCTTTTCCTCGATCTTGCCGACCGAAACACCATTACGCTCGCCAGGAATACCGTCTTCGTTCACGATAAACTTCGGGACAATAAACAGCGACACACCTTTGATGCCCTCGGGTCCGCCTGGAATTTTGGCCAGCACCAGGTGAATGATGTTGTCGGCCATGTCGTGATCGCCCGCCGAGATAAAGATTTTCTGACCGGAAATCTTGTAGCTACCGTCGCCCTGAGGTTCCGCCTTGGTGCGCATCAGGCCCAGATCGGTACCGCAATGCGGTTCGGTCAGGTTCATGGTGCCGGTCCATTCGCAGCTGACCATGTTGGGCAGGTACGTGTTCTTTTGCTCATCCGAACCATGCGCGAGGATTGCCGAGGCTGCGCCGTGGGTCAGGCCCTGATACATCACAAACGCCTGGTTCGCGCCCGAGAACATTTCGCCTACCGCAGTACCCATCACATAAGGCATGTTCTGGCCGCCATACTCTTCCGGCATGTCGAGGCCAGTCCAGCCGCCTTCTTTCATCTGCTCGAAGGCATCTTTGAAACCTGTTGGGGTGTACACAATCCCGTTTTCCAACCGGCACCCTTCGATGTCCCCAACCACGTTCAGCGGGTGCAACACATTGGTGGCAACTTTGCCCGCTTCTTCCAGAACCGCGCCGGTAAACTCGGCCTCCAGTTCATCATAGCCGGGGATATCCGACTGCGAGACTTTCAGAACATCGTGCAGGATGAACTGCGTATCTTTGGTTGGCGCGTTATAGACGGGCATGTGAAGCTCCCTTAATTCATATGTCCGAAAGGCCGGGCTTATTCGGCGGCCTTCTTTTCCTGTTTCATCGAGGCGATAACCTTTTCGCCCCAGCGCAACTGCTCTTTCAGTTCGTCAATGGCCTGCGTCAGCTCTTCGCGGCGCGATTCCATGTCAGCAAGGCGCTCGCACGCGATTTCATAAGTGCGGGACATCTGGGTCAGCTGCTGGTCACCCACGTGGTACAGGTCCAGAAGCTGGCGGATCTCTTCGAGGCTGAAGCCAAAGCGCTTGCCGCGCAGGATCAGTTTCAGGCGTGCACGATCCCGTTTGGTGAACAATCGCTTTTGGCCCTCGCGGATCGGAAACAAAAGCTCTTTGGCCTCGTAGAACCGCAATGTGCGGGGCGTGACATCATATGTCTCGCACATTTCACGGATGGTCAGCAGATCTTCGGTCATGGTTCAAACTCTCATCACTGGCGTCATGCAATCTGAGTTGCGCAGTCGATGAGCGTTTTACAACACACAAGTGACGTTTACGTAATGCGGACGCTGCGTCACAAAATAGTTGACGTAACATCCAGTCGCGTAAGCAGGGGTTTCGGCAATTTTCTTGCCGTAGGGGAAGGAGCTATTTCAGCAGGCCGACGGTCTGATCGCGCAATTGCTGAAGCGCATCCATTGCTTCATCCAACTGCGCGCGCTGCTGGCGCAGCTCTTCCATTTGACGATCGGCCATCTCGATAAAGGTCGCCATCTGCGCCTGATTGCCCTGATCTTCGTAGATCAGCAGCCACTGGCGAATCTCTTCCAAAGGAAATCCGAACTTTCGACCACGCATGATCAGTTTCATCCGGGCGCATTCACGAGGCCCATAAAATCGCGACCTGCCTTCACGGTCAGGCTGCAGCAATTCGATGTACTCATAGTAGCGCAGGGTGCGTGGGGTCACGTCGAACTCGGCGCACATTTCTTTGAATGACAAACGGGTGTCGGACATTCCGGGTCTCCTTGGCAGCAACCTAGGGCGTCGTTGCGGCAAGCGCAACAGGTGGGCTTGCCCTTGGTGTAAACGCAGGCCCATAAAGGGGCAGGTACAAGGACAGGACCCAACCCTATGGTCGATAAGACAGTTTTAGCGCGTCAATTCATCGAGGCGATTCCACACGCCAAGGCTCTGGGGCTTGATCTGACCTATATCGGAGAGGGCGAGGCTGAAATCTTGATGCCCTACAATGAGCAACTAATCGGCGACCCCAGAACTGGCGTGATCCATGGTGGCGCGGTTTCTGCCATGCTTGATACTTGCTGTGGTGCTGCGGTGATGAGCCACCCATCGGCCCCCGGAGGAACCGCCACTATCGATCTTCGTATTGACTACATGCGGGCCGCAACACCGGGGCAGAGCATACGAACCCGCGCGACCTGCTATCACATCACGCGCAACGTGGCGTTTGTCAGGGCAACCGCGACGGATGATGACAGCGAACGTCCCGTTGCCACCGCATCAGGTGCCTTCACCGTGGAGGGTCGCTGAGATGGCAAGACCTCGCCCCGAACCCATGCAGGTGGTCAAGCAACGCCGTGATGCCGCATTGACCGCGCTGGTCGAAGGTGTGCCGTATATTCGGTTCCTTAATATAACATTCGACCGGCGGGGGGACGAACTGACAGGCGTTCTGAATTTCGATGAGAAGTTGATCGGTAATCCTTTTCTACCCGCCATCCACGGTGGGGTGACAGCAGCGTTTCTGGAAGTCACTGCCGTAATCACGCTGAGTTGGGAACATATGTTTCCCAGGATTGAAAGCGGTGAGATCGGTGCGGAGGACATCCTGACTGACGTGAATATCCGCTTTCCCAAAACCATCGACTTCACGGTCGACTACCTGCGGTCTGGCCTGCCGCGAGACGCCTATGCGCGCGCTTTCATCAATCGCTCGGGTCGACGTTATGCCTCTGTCCGGGTCGAAGCCTGGCAAGACAATCACGCCAAACTCTTTGCGCAAGGTACGGGGCACTTCCTGATGCCGCAATCTCCGACATCGAAAGACTAAGGATGGAGGACGCCTCAGCGCCCATTACCCATCGGCGCGTTTTGAAAATCGCGTTGCCGATCGTGCTGTCGAACGCGACCGTACCGATCCTCGGGGCAGTGGATACCGGCGTTGTCGGTCAGATGGGGCAGGCCGCCCCTATCGGGGCTGTGGGTATGGGTGCGGTCATTCTGTCTGCGATCTACTGGATATTCGGCTTTCTGCGGATGGGCACTACCGGGCTGGCGGCACAGGCGCGCGGTGCAGGTGACACTGCAGAAACCGGAGCGTTGCTCATGCGAGGCTTGCTGCTGGGCGGAACAGCAGGATTGGTTTTCATTGCCGCGCAGGTTTGGGTATTCCTTGGAGCTTTTGCACTGTCGCCCGCCAGCGCCGAAGTCGAGTCTCTGACGCGCGCCTATCTGGAGATTCGCATCTGGGGCGCTCCGGCCACGATTGCCCTTTATGCGGTGACTGGCTGGCTGATCGCAGTCGAACGCACGCGAGGTGTATTCATCCTGCAGATATGGATGAATGGGCTGAATATAGCGCTGGATCTATGGTTTGTGCTTGGCCTGGGCTGGGGTGTCGAGGGCGTTGCCATCGCGACACTGATTGCCGAGTGGACGGGTCTTGCCCTGGGTTTGTGGCTTTGTGGTGATGCGTTTGGCGGCAAGCAATGGCGGGATTGGCCGCGTATTTTTGATGCCGCACGGCTGCGCCGGATGATGCAGGTGAATGGCGATATCATGGTGCGCTCGGTTCTGTTGACCGGAGCATTCACCACGTTTTTGTTTGTCGGTTCCGATCTGGGCGACGTGAATTTGGCGGCCAATCAGGTGTTATTGCAGTTTCTCGAAATCACCGCGTTCGCTTTGGACGGATTTGCTTTCTCGGCTGAAGCTCTTGTCGGAGGAGCCGTCGGTGCTCGCGACCGCCGCAAGGTCCGGCGCGCGTCGGTCATGGCTTCGCAGTGGGGCGTTGGCGGGGCCATCGGGCTTGGGCTGGTGTTTTATCTGGCAGGGCCCGCGCTGATCGATCTGATGTCAACATCGCCCGAGGTTCGGGCGACGGCACGCGAATATCTGATCTGGGCCGCTCTGGCACCGATCATCGGAGTGGCAAGCTGGATGTTCGACGGTATCTATATCGGCGCCACCTGGACCCGCGATATGCGCAACGCGATGATCCAGTCGGTCGCGTTGTATGTGGTGGCGTTGTTCGTGCTGGTGCCGACGATGGGTAATCATGGTCTCTGGGCCGCGCTGATGGTCTTGAACATCGCGCGTGGTCTTACGCTTGGTTGGCGCTATCCGCGACTTGAGGCACAGATCGCCTAAAGCAAGTCCAGCAGGTTCTCGGGCGGGCGTCCGATAGCGGCTTTGTCGCCCGCGATGGCCAGCGGACGCTCGATCAGGATCGGGTGGTCGGCCATGGCCAGAACAAGCTCCTCATCGGGCGAGGTCTTGGCCAGACCAAGCTCTTTGAATGTTTTCTCTCCGGTGCGCATCATGCTGATCGCCGGGATATTCAGCTTGGCCAGAACCGTCCGGATTTCATCGGCCGAGGGCGCGTCTTCGAGGTATTTGCGCACCTCAGGATCTGCGCCGTTTTCCTGCAGCAACGCCAACCCCGCGCGGGATTTGGAACAGCGCGGATTGTGCCAATATTCGATCATAGCCAGTCCTCTCGTCTACTGCCCACCGCTTGCGCGACCGAATCGAAGCCGTCGCGCTCCAGCAGCGTGTCCAACCCCTGTGTGATGTCAGCGGCCAGGGAAATCCCGCCATAGACCATCGCCGTGTAGAACTGCACTGCGGACGCTCCGGCGCAGATCTTGGCATAGGCCTGTTCTGCCGTGCTGATGCCGCCGACTCCGATCAACGGGATATCTGCGCCCGTCAACTGGCTGAGCTGCGCCAGCACCCGCGTCGATTTCTCGAATAACGGCGCGCCGGACAGGCCTCCGGCCTGATCCTTGTGCGCACTGCGCAGGCCATCGCGCGACAGTGTGGTGTTGGTGGCGATCACCGCGTCCACGCCGGTTTCACGGGCGACAGCGGCGATATCCTGCAATTCGTGCTCAGTTAGATCCGGGGCGATCTTCAGGAAGATCGGGATCGGGCGGGGCAGGGCGTTTCGGGTTTCGATCACACCGCTCAGCAACGCAGTTAGCGCCGCTTTGCCCTGCAAATCTCGCAGCTTTTCGGTATTGGGCGAGGACACGTTGACGGTGGCAAAGTCCAAATGCGCAGCGCAATGGGCAAGCACTTTTGCGAAGTCTCCGGGCCGATCATCACTGTCTTTGTTGGCACCAAGGTTCAAACCGATCACCGCGTCCTTTGGACGCTGCGCCAGACGCGCGGCCATGACCTCCATTCCCTCGTTGTTGAAGCCAAAGCGGTTGATGGCGGCGCGATCTTCGGTCAGGCGGAACAAGCGCGGTTTAGGATTGCCGGGCTGCGGACGGGGTGTCACCGCCCCGACTTCGATAAACCCGAACCCGGCACGCGAAAGCGGCAACAGTGCTTCACCATTTTTGTCAAACCCTGCGGCCAGTCCGACGGGGTTGGGCAAATCCAGACCCGCGAATCGGGTCTTCAGCCGGTCCGATGTGACCGGCCCAGGCGTCGGTGCAAGCCCCGAGGTCAGGGCCTTGATCGAAAGCCCATGCGCGGTTTCCGGGTCAAGACGGTGCAGCGCAGCGAGCCCAAGTTTTTCGGTCAGTTTCATCCGAAGGAATCTCCACCCTCTGTCGGTGCGCAACGTATCAGGCGCGAGGTTTCAACGGCGGCCTGCCGGTGTATCACCGCGGCGCGATAGGCAGGGTCGGTCACCATCTCAAGAAATGCGTGGGCGGTGGGGTAGCGGGCGATGAACACAGCATCCCAAGCCTCATTTTGTGGGCCGATCAGCATAGTCTGAAATGCGCCGCGCCAAAGGATCGACGCTCCTATGCGGGCGACGATAGGCGCGGTTTCAGACCCGTATTTGCCATAGGCCTGTGCGCCGGTCAGATGTGCGCCGGCCAGTGTGTGATCGGACGGATACTGAGCTGTTTCGCGAAACTTCACCAGATTGAGCATCTCGATAGGATGGTCTCGATCGAGGGCCTTAAACGCCTCGAACTGTTCGCGTTCGGGATCGATGAAGCGTGTCATTCCATCTCCTGCGGGAACTGGTGCGCCCGACCGTCAAAGGGCAGATCGCGTGACCAGACCACATCCGACATTTTAATCTGGCGGTAGAGATGGGGGAACAATGCGC
This sequence comes from Ruegeria sp. I3, assembly GCF_056532525.1. Lineage (NCBI taxonomy): Bacteria > Pseudomonadati > Pseudomonadota > Alphaproteobacteria > Rhodobacterales > Roseobacteraceae > Ruegeria > Ruegeria sp. I3. The sequence goes on from NZ_JBQFNI010000001.1 coordinate 783,821, forward strand.
CACCACGGGAAACCTCCCATTTCAGATCATCGCCCATTGCTTGGCTATCACAGGCCAAGAGGGTTAGGCCCTCGACCCCGGCAAAATGCTTGGCAGCGGTTTCAGCGGCCTGTTCTGCGGTTGAGAAATGAACATATCCATCCGAAACATCAATCGGTGCACCATCCGAAGCCCCTTGTGCTTGCAGGTTTGCCCATTCATCGGCGCGGAAGATCTTGTAAATCAGCATGAAGTCCTGATGCCCCGCACGACGGGTAGAATCAAGCCGGATTTCCCCCTTTGACTCTTCGCCACGCAACGCGCACCATCGCGCAAAACAATCATAGGGAGTTTCACGATGTTCACCCGTTTTCTGGCTTCGGCTGCGGTATTGGCACTCAGCGCCGGTATGGCGGCTGCCGAATACAAGCTTACGATTCTGCATACAAACGATTTCCACTCGCGCTTTGAACCGATCAACAAGTACGACAGCGCCTGTGGCGACGAAGACAATGCCGAAGGCAAGTGCTTTGGTGGATCGGCGCGCCTTGTGACGGCAGTCGAAGAGGCCCGCGGACGGGCCGATAACTCGATCCTCGTTGATGGGGGCGACCAGTTCCAGGGCTCGCTGTTCTATACCTACTACAAGGGTAAGGTTGCGGCTGAGTTCATGAACAAGCTGGGCTATGACGCCATGACTGTGGGCAACCATGAATTCGACGATGGCCCTGAGGTGCTGCGCGGCTTCATCGACTCGGTCGATTTCCCGGTGCTGATGTCCAACGCCGATTATGCGGATGAGGAACTGCTGACCGACAAGATCAAGAAATCGGCTGTGATCGAAGTGGGTGGCGAAAAGATCGGTCTGATCGGACTGACGCCGGAAGACACGCACGATATCGCGTCACCCGGTCCAAACATCACCTTCTCTGATCCAGTTCCTGCCGTTCAGGCTGAGGTCGACAAGCTGACCGGCGAAGGTGTGAACAAGATCATCGTTCTCAGCCACTCAGGCTATGGCGTCGATCAGCGCGTGGCGCAGGAGACCACGGGCGTTGACGTGATCGTGGGTGGGCATTCGAACACATATCTTTCGAACACATCCGACAAGGCAGCCGGACCGTACCCTACCGTCGTAAACGGGGTGCAGATCGTTCAGGCCTATGCCTATGGCAAGTTTCTGGGTGAATTGAATGTGACATTCGATGATGACGGAAATGTTGTATCCGCAGAGGGTGAGCCGCTGATCATGGACAATGCGGTGACAGAGGATCAGGCCGCGCTAGACCGCATCGCCGAGCTGGCCGTTCCGCTGGATGAAATTCGCAACAAGGTTGTCGCGGAAGCGTCAGCTTCGATTGAAGGCGACCGGTCCGTTTGTCGCGTGCAGGAGTGTGAGATGGGCAATCTTGTTGCGGATGCCATGCTGGCGCGGGTTGCCGATCAGGGTGCCCAGATTGCGATTGCGAACTCGGGTGGGCTGCGCGCCTCGATCGATCCGGGTGAGGTGACCATGGGTGAGGTGCTGACAGTTCTGCCGTTCCAGAACACGCTCTCGACCTTCGAGATCAGCGGTCAGGGCGTGATTGATGCTCTTGAAAACGGGGTGAGCCAAGTTGAAGAGGTCAAAGGCCGCTTCCCTCAGGTGGCAGGAATGACATTTACCTGGGATCCATCGGTTGCCCCGAATGAGGGCCGGATTGTTGAGGTCATGGTCGCCAAGGATGGCGGTTTCGAAGCTATTGATCCCGCAGCGACATATCTGGTGGTGACAAACAACTATGTCCGCAATGGCGGCGATGGTTATTCTGTGTTCTCGGGTGATGACAAGAACGCCTATGATTTCGGGCCTGATCTGGCGGATGTTACGGCGGAGTATCTAGCCGAGAACGCCCCGTATCAGCCTTATCTGGACGGGCGCATCAAACAGAAGTGATGTGACCGGAGAAGCAAAAAAAAGGCCGTCTCTCGGGGCGGCCTTTTTTTTGGTCAATCGAACCTGTATTCGGGCCACAACGCCTGATCCAGCCCATCCAACATCGGCTGAATTTGATCCGCAACCTCTTGCCAGCCACCAATTGACCCGGTTGAGATTTTCTTGCGCACCTGATCGGTGCTGGCGGTGCGGACTTTCATGGTATTTTTCTCAGGGGTCATCATCCGCTCATCCCAGTCGATACCGCAGAAGGCGGCGACTTGCTGGATACAGGTTTTGGGGTCGACTACCAGGTCCTCATATCGAACCGTCAGAATACGATCACCGAACAGCTTTTCCCAATGAGAAAGATAGCACCGGTACAGGTTGGCTGAGTGGGCAATCGATTCAAGATTGGATGCATAGCGCATACCCGGTGAGTGAAAACGCCTGATCCATTTTGATAGCCCCACATCCCTTGGATCGCGCAACATGTTGATCACGCGGGCATTCGGGAACGCTGACATTATGAAGCCGAGCCTTTGATAGTTGTGTGGCATCTTGTCAACGAATGCGGTCGAGCTTTCGGGTAAGGGTGGCATCAGCCTGCGAAACTCTGCTGCACATTCAGCAGCTGCGTCTGCGTCAAATGGTTTGCCGCTCTCTCTGACCTTCTGGGATAATTCACCTGCAATCGTCAGCTCTCCACAGCCGGCGATATCCGGTGCCGAACTAAGCATCATTTCCATCAGTGTTGTGCCTGATCGTGGCTGTCCGACCACGAATATCGGCTTGGGCCCATCGCTTACGCCTGCAGTCGCAGGGGGTACATTCAGGGGAAAAAACGCGCTGATTTCTTTGAACCGTTTCTCTTCTTGCGTACTGTCATAGGGATTCACGTTGTGTTGAATGGCATTGGCCCGCGCAAAGTGGGGGAGCGCCGAAAACAGCCCATCACGTTTGGAGATCAAGTGCGCCTTTGCGAATTCAAGCACCGAGTTGGCGTGATCACTTTCTGAAATTGCGGTGTCGACAGCACGCGCAAGGCTCTCGGCATGGTCATTGTCCACCATTAGAGACATTTGGTAGAGTGCCGCCGCGCAAAACTTGTTTCTCTCAAGTACAGCGCGCAAAATGGTTTTTGAGCCCTCTTTGTCGCCCGTTTGATACAAGTCTACGGCTTTCGACAATGCGATTTTTTCATTTTCAGGTGCGATCCCATAAGCGCGGGCAATGTCCTGAGAGCTGTGATCGGAGAACCCGACCTCTCCGTAGGCGCGGGCCCGCAACCAAAGCAAATCTGCATTGTCAGGGTCTTTTTCCAGTTTGTTCGTCGTATGGTCGATGATCAGGCGCCAATTCTGTCCCTTGAGTTGAATTTCATCAATGACGCGGACCAGTTCTTTGTTATTCGGGAAGCGTTCAAGCTTCTGCTCGGCATAAGACAGCGCACGCGGAATTTGACCTGTCTGCATCAACGCGTTGGCGAGGTTTTCGACAAATTGAGCATCGTCCGGTTTCATTCGCGATGCTTCAGCAAAGTGTGGAATGGATTGCTTGTACCGCTTCATCTCGGTCAGGACAAAGCCTGCGATTGCTTGGTAATCGGCATCCTTGGGGTGTTTCTTGATGCCAAGCTGCGCTTTTTTCAAGGCCTGCGGCAACTTCCCGGTCTCCAGATCGGCCAATGCTTTGCTCTTGAGGGAATTTGCGGTCTGCTGTGCCATTTGTGCGCACGTCCCATGCCATAAAGAAACCAGTATCGATAGTTCATTACCCAAGCGAAGATGGTTTGCAATGGCTGTTCAGTATTATGGTCTGGTACCTTCAACGGCGGCTTGGGTTTTCTTCCGGCACCATGCGGGATAGACCGTTGATATGGTTTTGAAAGTCTCCAGCCTGCAGCAATTCTACAACCACACGTTTGATACGATTATCGACGTGCGTAGCCCGGCTGAGTTCGCCGAAGACCATATGCCGGGCGCTATCAATCTGCCGGTTCTGAACAATGAAGAACGGGCACGGGTCGGTACTATCTACGTCCAGCAAAGCCCGTTTCTGGCCCGCAAGCTGGGTGCTGCGCTGGTGTTTCGCAACGCGGCAGGCCATATCGAGGATCACCTGAGCCATCATGAGGGCGACTGGAAACCGCTGGTCTATTGCTGGCGTGGCGGGCAGCGATCAGGATCATTTACCTGGATGTTGCAACAAATCGGCTGGCGCGCCGAGGTGGTTGAAGGCGGCTATCGCAGCTATCGCCGACTGGTAAAGCAGTTCCTCTATGATGAAGTGTTGTCATATCGATTGGTCGCGCTGGATGGCTATACCGGGACGGCTAAGACGGACTTATTGGGTCATCTAAAGGCGCAAGGCGCGCAAGTCCTGGACCTTGAAGGGCTGGCCAATCACCGAGGTTCATTGCTGGGCGAAATGCCGGGCGGGCAACCCAGTCAGAAAGCCTTCGAATCCGCGCTCGCCGCTTCCTTGGGCGAGCTGGATGCAGCGCGTCCGGTGGTTGTTGAAGCAGAATCATCCAAGATCGGAAACCTGATCCTCCCGCCCAGCCTGTGGTCGGCCTTGTGTTCTGCACCTCGCATCCAGATCACAGCACCGATTGCTGCGCGCACCGCGTATCTGGTGTCTGCCTACGATGACATCCTATCGGATAGCGAACGGCTACGTGATCGATTGTCTCCACTGCGCATTCATCGCGGTCATGAGGTTGTGGATGGTTGGCTGGAATTGATCAATGCCGGCGACAAGCGTGGACTGACACAGGCATTGATGGAACAGCATTACGACCCGGCCTATGCCAAATCGCGTAAGGCGCAGCGTGCCGAAGTGATCGCGCAGATTGAGGCACCGTCACTTGATGATGCCGGGCTGTCGGCCACGGCGGCTCGGATCAAGAATGTTCTGGATCAGCTGTGAACACGCAGGCCCGTTGTCGCGTCGATGTGACCAATCAGGGCGGCAGGGTAACCGGCGGCACGTAGTTCCGAGCATACTTGCTCGGCTTCGTTGGCATCGACGGCCGCCAAGAGACCTCCCGCAGTCTGAGGATCGAATAATAAATCCGCCTTGCCGCCGGTCGGAAGGCCTAGGGCGATGGCACGGTTGTCGGTGTAGATTGTAGATCGAATGCCCTGATCACTGAGCTCTGCCGCACCTTCCAGAGCTGGAATCGCGTCCAAAGACAGGGTTGCCCCGCAGCCAGATGCTTCGCATACCCCTTGCAGGTGACCCGCCAGACCAAAACCGGTGACATCCGTCATCGCATGGGCATTTTTCAGGATGCGGGACGCCTCACCCTGCGGCTGTATCATTTGCGCGAAAGCTGCCGCGACCCAGGCGCCTTCCGCCTTGCCCGCCATTTCGGCCGCCATCAAAACACCGCTGCCCAACGGCTTTGTCAGGATCAAAGCGTCATTAGGTTTTGCGCCACCCAGCGTGATCGGTTCAGCATCACAGAGCCCGGTCAGAGTGAACCCGATGGTCATTTCGTCACCCATTGAGCTATGGCCGCCGACGATCTCAGCCCCGGCTTGGTGCATGACGTCGCTGGCAATATGCATGATCTCAGCCATTGTGCGCTGCGGCAACTCAGCTGACATGCGCGGCAGGATGATCGTTGCTGTGGCAGCCTGCGGACGAGCGCCCATTGCCCAGATATCACCAAGCGCGTGGACAGCGGCGATACGCGTCATCAAGGCGGGATCGTTGGTGAAGCTGCGTAAGTGATCCGATGTCATAACCTGTCGCGTGCCACCGGTTAGCAGCACCGCCGCATCCTCACCGGGCAGGGGTGTAATGTCGGGCCTGTCGAGCTGCGGCAACTCCTGCAATGCGGCCCGCAAAGCGCCTCGACCCACCTTTGCACCACACCCGCCGCACATTGGTTTTTCTCCCAACGCCTCTTGCAGCCCTGCTGCGTGATGACGGGGCAATGCGGTGGTGGGCATTTGGTGAAGTTCACGGAACCGGTTCATGAACTTCTGATCGATATGGTTTTTCCATTGCCACATGAGCGGCCCGCTGAATGATGTCCCCAATCGCTCGGCCAGTGCGGATTTTCCACCCAGAGAGATGAGTTTCAGGTAATCCTTCTGCGGCATATAGCGCCGCATTTTCCCAGACCCTAGCGCGGCGCGCAAATTGTCATACAATATTGGTGCCTCGCGCACTGCGTAGACCCCTGCCTTGGGGCGCGGGTTCTCGGACAGATGGGCGCAATCTCCCGCGGCGAAAATCGCCGGATCGCTGGATTGCAGGGACGCGTTCACTTTGATGAAACCGTCATGCAGCGCGAGGCCGGTATTGGATATCCACTCATAGGGCCGCGCGCCTGCAGCACCGGTGATGAAATCGGCTGGTATCTGGCGACCGTCCGTTAGCTCGATTTCGCCCGCAGAAATCTTCTGGATTGATGTGTTTTCCAGAACTTCGATCCCCAGGTGCGCCATCGCCTGCCGGATGGTGGCGGATGCCTTCGGGACAGTCGCTGTAAGGGCTGTTGCACTGTCGATCAACGTAACCTGCGCTTCACGTCCTTTGGAACGCAGTGCATGGGCCATCGCCATGACTAGCTCTACTCCCGCAACGCCACCACCGATCACCGCGACCGAGGCGCGGCCCGTCCCTGAAAGATAGCTTTGCCATTGCGCGGCGAAGAGGCCGAGCGGCTTGGCCGGAACGGCATGCTCGGCGAATCCCGGCAATGCTGGCATATCCGAGGTGATCCCGACATTGACCGAGGCCACGTCAAACGCCACCGGCGGGCGTCCGGGCACATGGATTTGGCGTGTGTCCGGGTCAATACCTTCAACTGCGCCCAGTATCACCCGCGCACCCGCAAAGCGGGCCAGACGCACCAAATCAATATCAAGCTCCCACCGCTGATAGTGACCAGCGACAAATCCTGGCAACATGCCCGAATAGGGTGCGGTGGGACCGGGGTTTATCAACGTAACCCGCGCGCCGGACAGCGGTTTCATGCCCCATTTGCGCAGCAGCAGCGCGTGCGTGTGTCCTCCGCCTATCAGAACCAGATCGCGGGTTAGGGGCAGCAGAGGTGTGTGCATGGGTCTCAGTTCGTACTGTGGTCCGGGACGTCCTCGACCTGTTCGACCGCGTGGGTGGCCCAAAGCTCATCCTCGCCTGCGTCTGGCAGATCGCTGGGCTTTTCATGGCGATGAATGTGCCATTTGGCAATGAAAAGGGCCGTGATCGGGGCCGTCAGGAACAGAAAGAGCGTGATCAACAACTCGTGCATCGACAGTTTGCCCTCAAGCAAAACCGAATGCGCGATCGAGGCCAGCAGGACGCCGCCCACGCCCAGCGTAGTTGCCTTGGTGGGTGCGTGCAGGCGGGACATGGGGTCTTTCAGCTTGATCATGCCGAATGATCCGACAAAGCCGAAAATGCCCGATACGATCAGGAAGAATGCGATGAGCAGTTCGAAGATAAAGGTCATGCCACGCTCATTCGATGATATTGCCACGCAGCATAAAGCGCGCATAAGCCACGGTTGAGACAAAGCCGAGCATGGCGATGATCATGGCGGATTCAAAGAAGATTTCGGTCTCGATACTCAAGCCGTAAAGGATAAGCAGAGCGATGGTGTTGATCACCATTGTATCTAGGGCCAGAACACGGGTACTGACACCGTCGGCTGTAATGATACGCCACAAGCACATCATGATCGCAGCGCCGAAGCAGGCAAAAGCAAAGTAGATCGCATAGGTGATCATTCGAAAATCTCCTTCAGGCGGCGCTCATAGCGTTGTTTGATCTGGTCGCGCACCTCTTCGGGGTTCGGTGCATCCAGACAATGAACCAGCAGGTAGTGCCCTTGTGCGGACAAATCGCAACTGACGGTGCCAGGGGTCATGGTGATGGTTCCGGCCAGAACTGTGATGGCCTCGGGCGTGCGCAGTTCCAGCGGGACGCTGACAAAGCTTGGCTGGCGGTCTGCATCGCGCTTGAACAGGATGATCCGGGCCACCGCGATATTGGCCATCACGATATCCCATAAGACTACCAACATGTATTCCGCCACCATCGGCCAATTGCGCAGTTTCGGGCGATCCGGCCAATAGGGCTGAGTGATAAACGGAATGATGATTCCCAATAGCAGGCCAAAGACCACCGAGTTCAAAGACCCGGTGTTTGCCAGAAACACCCACACCAGTGTAAGTAGCGCGGTCAGATGGGGATGCGGAAATATACGGTGCAGAAGCTTCATCATTCTTCCCCTCCCAGCACAGCCGAAATGTAGTCATCCGGCGCGAACAGTTGCACGGCCGTGTTGCTGGCATATTGCAGCGCCGGACCTGCAAATAGCGTCAGCAGCACAAGTCCCAGAACCGCCCCGAACACCGAAGTAAAGGCGAGGCCCGGATAGGGCTCGGGCGCGGTTGGTAGGCCGGCTTCTTCGGTTGGCTCAGGCGTCACATTATGTTGGGCGTCGTGACTTTTCCAGAAGATCAGCGTTCCCGCGCGGGCCAGACCCACGATTGTGACGAACGACCCGATCAAGATCACGGCCCAGACCGCATTTGCATCGGGCGCGCCACGTGAGGCGTCCAGTACCAGCAGCTTGCCCACAAAGCCCGATAGTGGCGGCATGCCAGCCATCGCGATGGCGCCGACAAAGAACAGGGCTGAGATCAGACCGGATTGCGGCATCGGCGTCGAAGGGGCTATGGCTCCGCCACGGCGCTCCATTACCATGTCCGCGACAAGGAACAGCAGGGCCGTCGCCAGCGTCGAATGGAAGATATAGTAGAGCGCTGCCGCCGTCGCGGCCTCGCTAAACAACGAGATCGCAATCAGCAATGTGCCCATCGACGCGATGGCGCAAAAGGCCACCATTCGCGCGATATGTTGCGAGCCCAGAATGCCAATAGCGCCAACGGCCAATGTCAGCAGTGCTGCAGGTTGTAGCCAACTACCGACTAGCCCTTCGGTTGCGGCTACATCGGGCCCAAAGACCAGCGTATAGACCCGCAGGATCGAATAAGCACCGACTTTGGTCATGATCGCGAACAGCGCCGCAACGGGCAGCGGCGCATTTGCGTAGCTTGCAGGAAGCCAGAAATGCAGTGGCAACACTGCAGCCTTGATACAGAAAACCAGTAATAGCAAGACTGCTCCAACCCGCAGCAAGGCGGTGTCTTCGGGTGGGATATCGGCCACGCGAACGGCCAGATCAGCCATGTTGAGCGTGCCGGTCACAGCATAAATCGTGCCCAATGCAAACAGGAACAAGGTCGAGCCGAGCAGGTTATAGGCGACGTACTGAACCCCGGCCTTCAACCGCACTGCGCCACCTGCATGCGTCATGAGGCCGTAAGAGGCAATCAGCAGGACCTCGAAAAACACAAAGAGGTTGAAGGCGTCGCCGGTGAGAAAAGCACCGCAGACACCCATTAGCTGAAAATGGAGTAGAGCATGGAAGTGTTTGCCTCTCTCATCCCAGCCAGAGCCGATGGCATAAAGGACAACCGGCAGGGCCAGCAGGGCCGTCAACAACACCATCATGGCCGAAAGTTTGTCCAACACCATCACGATGCCGAACGGTGCGGGCCAGTTGCCGAGCTCATAGACCTGAACCTCGCCACCCGATGCCTGGGCGGTAATGGTCAAGGCGATACCCAGCAATCCCACGACGCCGGCGACCGAGAAGATGCGTTGAAGGTCCAAATGATATCGCAACACCATAATGATAAACGGGGCCAGGATCGCGGGCAGGACGATCGGCGCGACGATCCAATGGTTCATGCGTCTTCTCCCGGTGCGTCCACGCTATCGCTTGCGCTCATATCGATATGGTCATCCTTCGAGGACAGATAGGCGGACAGCGAAATCATCACGATCACCGCCGTCATCCCGAATGAGATCACGATGGCCGTCAACACCAGCGCCTGCGGTAGCGGGTCGGTATAGGGGACATCTTCATATTTGTTCAGAACGGCAGGTGCGTTCAGCGCCAGCCGCCCGGTGGCGAATAGGAACACGTTCACCGCATAGGTGATCAGGGACAGGCCCAGAATGACTGGGAATGTACGACGGCGCAGGATCAGAAATATCCCGGCGGCGGTCATGACGCCGACTGCAGAGGCTACGAGCGCTTCCATCAGGCCTGCTCCTTCTCGTTATCTTCATCCTGAGGGCTATCCCGCAGCGGGTTGATATCCATCGGGAATTCTTGTGCCATTCCCGGCTGCCACGCGAAGCGCGACAGGCTGTCGAGCGCCAGCATCACAGCGCCCAGTACCGCAAGGAAGACGCCGGTATCGAACAGAATCGCGGTGGCCCATTCGAATTCTTCCAGCGGGGGCCAGTGGATATAACCGAAATCGCTGGTCAGGAACGGGCGTTCATTGAACCATGCACCCAGACCAGTGGCAGCGGCGATCAAAACGCCCCAACCGATGGTGCCGTGATAGTAGAACCGCTGCCGTTCAATCGCCCAGGTATAGCCGCTGGCCATATATTGCATCAGGAAGGCGATCGCGACGATGAGGCCTGCGATGAAGCCGCCGCCGGGCTGGTTGTGGCCTCGGAAGAAGATATAGGCCCCGACCATCAATGCGATGGGCATCATCACGCGGGTGACGACCACCATCATCAATGGGTGAGAGTCACCCGACTGCGGCCAATGTGGTTTACGGTTCAGCAGGTAACTGCGCACATTGGTGCTCAGCACTGCTTCGGTCAGGGCGTAGATGATCAGGGCTGCGATGCCCAGCACGATGATCTCGCCAAAGGTATCAAAACCCCGGAAGTCGACGAGGATCACGTTCACGACGTTGGTGCCACCGCCACCTTTGTACGAATTGGCCAGATGGAATTCCGAGATCGTTGGGAAAGCAAAATCCCGCATCATCAGCGCATAGATCAAAGCGCCTGAGCCGATCCCGGCAACCACCGAAATTGCCGCATCACGCCAACGCCGTGCCGCGCTGCTGTCCCAGGGTGTATCGGTCGGCAGAAAGTTCAGCGACAACAACAGCAGGATCATCGTCACCACTTCGACCGAAATCTGTGTCAGCGCCAGATCAGGGGCAGATAGGTAGTTGAATGCCATCGAAACGATCAGGCCAACCACCCCGATCAACACCAGCGACAGCAGGCGGTTGCGGTGGAACCACATGATCGCCAGCGTCGCACCCACCAGACAGATCCAGCCGATGATCGGGATGACCTGAGCCTCAAGCGGTACGCGTGTTTCAACGCCAATGGTGCCGGTGGTGTAGGCGTAGTAGCCAAGCCCAACGACAAAAGCCACGAAGATGATCGCATATCGGCTGAGCACACCATTATGCAGCTCGTCCGTAATCCAGCGGCTGAGACGGGTCAGCGCGTCGATGATTGCCTCGAAGATCACCTTTGCCTCAGGCCGGGGCAGGGCGTTCCATATCTGGTCGCCGCGTTTGTGCAACGACAGCAGGAACAGGCCTCCCAGCGTCGCGACCACCGACATGTAAAGCGCAGGTGTAAAGCCGTGCCACAGTTTCAGCGAGTAATAAGGCAGCTTCTCGCCCCCGATCACCGCGCTGGAGACAACCGCGACAAGCGGGCCAACAATGGCTGCGGAATAAAGACCGATCAGGACAACCAGCACCACAAGGAACGCCGGCGCCAACCAAAGACCGACAGGCGGGTCATGCGGATGCGCGGGGTAATCGTCCCGCTCGGGCCCAAGGAAGACATGGCTGACAAAGCGAAAGGAGTAGGCCGCTGAAAATAGCGCAGCCAGAAGCGCCAAGCCGGGTACCAAGTAAGGCGAGTTAAGCCAAGTCGTGTGGACTGTCTCTTCCAGCATCATCTCTTTCGAGAGGAAACCATTCAGCGGTGGCAGACCGGCCATCGACAGGGCAGCGATGGTGCCGATAGTAAACGTGATCGGCATCAGATGCCGCAAACCACCCAGCCGTTTGACATCGCGTGTGCCGGTCTCGTGGTCCACGATCCCGGCGGTCATGAACAAGGCCGCCTTGAACGTCGCGTGGTTGATGATGTGGAAGACGGCTGCAACAGCGGCGATCGTCGTGCCAAAGCCCAGTAGCATCGTCACGAGACCCAGATGGGACACCGTCGAAAACGCCAACAGCGCCTTTAGGTCATCCTTGAACAGCGCAATCACGGCACCCAGCAGCATGGTGATCAAACCGGTAGTGGCGACGATGTAGAACCACGCATCCGTACCCGCCAGAACCGGCCACATCCGGGCCATCAGGAACAGGCCTGCCTTCACCATTGTGGCCGAGTGCAGATAGGCCGACACTGGCGTCGGAGCCGCCATCGCGTGCGGCAGCCAGAAATGGAACGGGAATTGCGCCGATTTGGTGAAACAGCCAAGCAAGATCAGGATCAGCGCAGGAAGGTAGTACGGCGAGGACTGGATCAGCTCTTTGTTCTGCAGAATGACACTCAGGTCATAAGATCCCACGATATTGCCGAGGATAAGCATCCCTGCGATCATCGCCAGCCCGCCCGAACCGGTCACGGCCAAAGCCATACGCGCGCCTTGACGACCCTCGGGCAGGTGCTTCCAATAACCAATCAGCAAGAATGAACTGAGCGACGTAAGTTCCCAGAATATTAGCAGAAGCAGGATATTGTCAGACAGAACAATTCCCACCATCGCGCCCTGAAACAGCAGCAGGTAGGTATAGAACTGCCCCATCGGATCCTCGCGCGACAAGTAGAATCGTGCGTAGAGGATGATCAGAAGACCGATGCCCAGGATCAGCAGGGCGAACAAAAAACCCAGGCCGTCCAGCATGAAGTTCGCGTTTAGTCCAAGCCCGGGTATCCAGTCGAACCGCGCGGTCACAACATCACCGCGCATGACGCTGGGAATGTGGATCAGCAATCCCATCAACGCGAGGAAGGTGGTCAACCCAGCCGCTGATGCTGCTGCGTTTCGTCCTGCCCGGATCAGGAGGGCCGGAAAGACAGCTCCGAGGAAGGGAAGGGCCGCGATAAGGAATAGGGACAAGTGCGATACTCCGGTCTGTGCGGTCAATATGACTGAATTACTAGGGATAATTTATTGACTGTCCGGAAATTGCAAGGTTCCGAAAGGTCCTAAAGCGCACATATTGGACGTGATCTACCTGTGTAACTATGACGCGAACTTGATCTTAGGGTTGGATTTCCTGAAAGCGTCGCGAATTGCCATATGATAATACCGATCTGACAATGCAGGAGAGTGCCGCATGGCAGAAGGGAAACGCCGAACCCGCAGATGGGTCCTATTGGGCGGAGGGGCCGCCATTGCAGCGGGTTTCGCAATCCGCGAATACCGGTTGATCCCGCAGGCCTATGCTGGTGGTCAGATTGCGGCGGCCACAGCCCATCAACAGGCTCTCGACGGCGCGATCCATCTTATCGATATCCGAACCCCACGCGAATGGCGGGCGACCGGGGTCGCCGAAGCGGCCCACCCGCTCGACATGCGCCGTGAGGATTTCGTGCAGGCCTTGGACCATCTGCTCGGGGGGGACCGATCTGCACCTGTCGCACTGATCTGTGCACGCGGGGTGCGCTCGGCCCGATTAAGCAATCAACTGACCGAGGCTGGATTTACCAATATCATCGACGTGCCCGAGGGCATGCTGGGTTCGGCGGCTGGGCCCGGTTGGGTGCGGGCTGGGTTGCCTGTCAACGCTTATGAGGAGGAAACGGGATGAGTGTCAGACACTGGTTGGCCGCGTGCTTTGTTTTTGCCGGGCAACCCGGCCTTGCGGCTTGTGGCGATACCGAGGGGATGTGCGAAACCGCATCAGGCGGATATCACATCGAACTGCCGAAAGCGGAGAACCCTCCGCTGGTTGTGTTCCTGCACGGCTATGGCGGCAGCGCCACCGGTACGCTCAAGAGCCGATCCATGGTCGAGCCACTGCTGGCGCGCGGCTACGCGGTGATGGCACCGGAAGGGTCCGAGAGAAACGGCCGAAAAAGCTGGAACTTCTTTCCCGGTTGGGAAGGTCGGGATGAACCCGCGTTTCTTCGTGAAGTAGTGCAGGACGCTGCCGACCGGTTTGATATCGACCCGGATCGCGTGGTGCTGGGCGGCTTCTCGGCTGGCGCGTTCATGGTTTATTACCTCGCCTGCGCTGCGCCGGATTCATTTTCTGCTTATGTCCCGGTTTCAGGCGGGTTCTGGCGGCCACATCCCGAAAGCTGTGATGGTCCGGTACGCATGTTCCACACCCATGGTTGGACGGACAATGTGGTGCCGCTGGAGGGCCGCCTTTTGGGCGGAGGCCGTTTCCACCAGGGCGATATCTTTGCCGGATTGGAAATCTGGCGGGTCGCCAATGAGTGTGCCGATACCAAGCCCAGCGGGTTTTCTACCACGGGCCAGTTTATGCGTCGCAACTGGATGGGATGTGCCGAAGGTAGCGCTTTGGAATTTGCTCTGTTCCCGGGCGGCCATACGGTGCCAAACGGCTGGGCCGATATGATGGTAGACTGGTACGAGGGCCTGCCCGGCGGGTGATCATTCCGCCGGTGTGACCACGCCCTTGCCTTCGATCAATCGCTTCAACTCATCGCGATAGCGCCGGGCCGAGCGCGTAATTGCAGGCTCACTGACATCTTCGCGCATACCAACCATACGGCGCGCGGTGCCTGCCGATACGCCGCTGAGCGCAGACAATGGGATCGCCAGTGCCAGGCTGATCGCAATCGGTGCCAGCCAGACCGAGACCAGACCGGCGAGGATGCCAACGCTAAGCGCACCGCCAATGATAGTCTCAAGGCTGTGGCACAGGATCAGCGTGCGCAGCCCGTAGCTGCCACCATCGCGCGCTTGCGGGGACCAGCCCTTTTGAATGCCCAACGCGGTGCGGAACACTGCAATCATCTGCTGCACCATAAGTATAGGGGCATAGAGGATCGACAGGATGACTTCGGACAGAAATGAAGTGAAGAATTTTCGCGCTCCGCCGAAATCGGAATAGCGCACACCGCTGAGGGGCAGGGCAGCGACGCCCAAAACCTTGGGCGCCAATAGCATCGCATACATCACCAGAATGATCAGCACATGCCGTGTTTCGGACATTTCTGGCCATTGCGGGAACAGCGGATTGTCCGGGCTGAAGTAATGCAGGACCGAGGCGTCCTTGCCCTGACCGATCAAGGCCCACATCACCAAAAGTGCGAACCATAGCGGCGACATCAGATATCCGACCGCTCCGTGGAACATATGGAACCGCGAGACTGCGCGGAAGCCGGTCGAACCCAGCAGTTTCAGGTGCTGCAGGTTGCCCTGACACCAGCGGCGATCGCGCATTGCGTGGTCAATGAGGGTGGGGGGCGTTTCTTCATATGATCCGCGTATGCGCGGCAGAAAGCGCACGGCCCATCCTGCGCGGCGCAGCAATCCGGCCTCGACGAAATCGTGGCTCATGATCAGCTTGTCTTGTCCGTTAAGCGACCGCAACTTGGGCAGACCTGCGCTAGAAGCAAATGCACAGGTGCGAATGATGGCGTTGTGGCCCCAATAATTGCCTTCTTGCCCGCACCAGCGCGCGAGGCCTTCGGCAAAGGCGATACCATAGACGCCGTTGGCAAACTGCTGCATCCGGGCAAAGACCGATTGCGCGCCAATCAGCTGCGGATAGCTTTGGATCAGGCCTGCGCCGGGATCGCGCGCCAGCGCATCTGTCAGGCGCGAGATCGCGCGACCCGTCATCAGGCTGTCGGCATCCAGCACCAACATCGCATCCCAGTCCGCGCCCCAGCGGCTGACCCAATCGGCAATATTACCGACCTTGCGATCCGTATTCTGGGGGCGGCGGCGGTAATAGAGTTCAAGCCCCGGTGCCAGCGTGGTCCGCAACGCCTCAACGCTGGCCTGTTCCTGCGCGGCGATCTCGGGGTCGCGCGTGTCGGATAAAATGAACATGGCATAGTGGTGCTGACCACCGCGTTTCTGCAGGTCTTCCAGCATCGTACGGGCGTTCCCCAGCACGTTCCACGGCACCTCGTTATAGACAGGCGTCAACAGCGCCACGCGCAATGGTTGCGAGCGTCCTTCACGCTTTGGCTGCTCTTGCCGGGACAGCGAGACCATGCCCAGCAGTACGGTGCAGACCGTGAAGGAAATCCAGAAGAAATTGAACGAGATTAGCGTCAGCAGGATACCTTCGACCAGATTGATCCCTTCGGCGCTGAACCAGTCGGACATGACCCAGAGCAGACCCAAAGCCGCCGCCATGGCAGGTGAGAAGACCAACGCGCGCCAGAACCCGACAGAGGGATTTCGACCCCCGGCAGGTACCTGCGCATCGCGGAATCCCTGCGCAAAGTTCTGCGCTGGCATCGCCAGAGGGGCCTCGGGCGGCATGATATGAAGATCGCGGTTCATATGGTCCAACGGTAAAGCCAGACTTCAGAGGCTGGTTGTTTGTCTTTCAGCAACTGCGCGCGCAGTTCCACGTGGTTGCGTTCGCCTGGTTCGAATGAGAACGCCAGCCGCAACCCGCCCGTGTCTGGGTTACGCTGCAGAACGCCTTCTGAAGTTTCGGCATGGGGCGAGTCGACAAACACCGTGATGGCCTCGGGATCGTCAAGCAGCTCACTGGCTTCGAAATCAATCACAGCCAAACGGCCCTCGCCGAACGTGTTGTCGCCCATCGCGGTGTTGATCACGCGGGCCATAGGGGTGTGCTGCGGTTCCTCGCCCCAGATCAGGCGATAGGACAGATCAATCTGGCTGCCTGCTGCGTAGGGTTCCATCGGGCGCCAATAGGAGACGATGTTGTCATAAATCTCCTGATCCGCTGGGATTTCGACAAGCGTGACAGTGCCTTTACCCCAGTCTTCGCTGGGTTCGACCCACAAGCTTGGGCGTTTGTGATAATTGGCTTCAAGATCCGCATAGTCCGAGAACTTGCGCTTGCGTTGCATCAGGCCAAAGCCGCGGGGGTTTGTGTCGACAAAAGACGAGATCTGCAGGCGAGTCGGGTTCGCAAGCGGGCGCCACAGAACCTCTCCTGCGCCGTTGCGGATCATCAACCCGTCACTGTCGTGCACTGCGGGGCGAAAATCATCGAAACGGCTGTGATTAGTCTGATCGAACAGGAACATAGATGTGCCGGGCGCGATGCCGACATGGGGCAGTTCGGTACGTGGGAACAGGGTGGCTTCAATATCCATCACGCAATCTGAACCGGCGGTAACGTGGAAGCGATAGGCCCCTGTAACGCTTGGGCTGTCCATGAGCGCATGAACGACCATGTTACGTTGATCCGGTTCTGGACGCTCCAACCAGAAACGAATGAACTCGGGGAATTCCTCGCCATCTGGATCGCCGGTCTTCAAGGCGAGCCCTCTGGCCGAAAGGCCATAGACTTCGTGCAAACCGATGGCGCGGAAATAGCTGGCCCCTTGCCAAACGCAGAACTCGTCTGTCTCGCCAGGACGGTGCATCTCAGTACGCAGGCGTAGACCTGAAAAGCCCAGCGTGTCGTCAATGGGCAGCTCAGGTACGTCTTCAGACTTATCGAACATGGCCAGATCAAAGGCGACCGGCTTGGTCATACCGTCCTCGACGGTCGATACTTTCACTGTGCGTGGAAAATACAGGCCCGGCGTGAAAAAATCGACGTTGAAGGGCGTCTCGGTCTCGTACCACAGCGCGCGATCCAGCCGGAACCGGATTGAACGGTATTGCTGATACGTCAGGTCCTGCCACTCCTGCGGAACCATCTCACGCTCTGCATAATCGCGGCTGGCCAGGTCGCGGGCCATTGCGATGACGTCGTCTCGGCTGAACGGGGTCTCTCCACCTGTGGCATATGCCGCTGGGGCGAAGGCCAGAGCGGTTGATGAGGCGAGAAAAGCGCGACGTGTAAAGTTCATTTCTTTGATTTCCAAGGTTGTGACTTGAACCAGGCGGCCAGATAAGCCACGCCGATGATCATGGCAAAGCCAATCATGTTGGCGATGAACACACTGGCAACATCCCGCCCACTCAGGTCCAGTCCGACGCCGATAAGTCGTGCTGCTGCCATAGAAAATACGAACACCGCGAGCGATTGCTGACCCACTTTGGTGATGATGGTCAGCAGGAACTGCCAGACCTTTGCGGCTGCCCCATGACCGGTCGCTATCAGGCGACGGCCATGCTCACCGGCGATAACCCAACCCAGATAGGCAAGCGACAGAAAATGCAGATATCGGAATAGACCAAAGTCGGTCTTGTCGCGAAATTCTTTGGTCACTGGCCAGACCTTGCGAATCTCATCAGCCAGATCAGGGGCTGCTGCATTGATCCAAGTGAATACCTTCCACGAGCCGAACGGCATCGAGAAGATCAAAAACAATGCTGCCGCCCAGATCAGAGTTTTCGACACCGGCGGCGCTGGAATCCAGCCTCGCATGAACGCAAAGCCGGTGAAGAACAGTAATTGCCACCCGAATGGGTTGAAGAACCACTGGCGCTCTGACCAGGGCTCGGCCGGCAGGTCAAGGTAGTCGAATTGTGCAACGAGCCAGATCGTGACCGAGGCCATGGCGACCGCCCAGAATCCGATACGATATAGCCCCATAAACAGGGGCATCATCGCCAGTACCACCAGATACATCGGTAGAATATCGAAGTAGTTCGGCACATAGGTCAGGGTAAAAAGTCCGACGATCTGTGACGCCGGATCGTTGAAGAAATGCTGTAGATTGAGAGAGGAGATATAGTTTTTCTCGAACAGCCCACTCTGGTTCAGGGCCGCCATTGTCATCGCGACAAAGAAGAACAGGCAGATATGCGCCCAGTAGACCTGCCAGATGCGAAAGCTCACGCGTGCGGTGCCCATCCACCAGCCTTTGCGCATGAACGCCCCCCCAAAAGCAATTGCCGAAGCCATGCCTGAACAGAATACGAAGATCTCGGTTGCGTCCGAAAAGCCAAAGCGGGCAGGTATCCATTTGGCCCACGGATCGTTCGGAATATGGGCAATCAGGATGATGAACATCGCGATGCCGCGATAGAAATCCAACCGCGGATCGCGCATAGCGGCGGGGGCGGCGACCTGAGACGCCACCGGAGCAAAATCAGAAGCGGGCGATGCGGTCGCCATACGGTTTCTGTCCTTCTTGGTCTTTTATTGTTGTTATTCGGCGGGGACGCTTTGTGCGTCGCCGCTGTCGCGTGCGGCCTCGATCAATTCTCGGCGGGCGAGGGCGTAATTGTCCTCTCCCCCGGCACGTTTGGCGCGGCGGTCGTCCAGGATGCGCTCGACAGCATCCAGGCGGCCAGCGCGCAGGCCGGAATCAATGGTGATGCGCTCGAATACATCACGTTGGGCGTGGCTGCCACCCGCCAGTTGCATCCCACCCCGGGCATTTGAAAGAAAATCAAAGGCTTGGCCGTAAAGGCCTTCTCCAAAGGCCTCAAGCCCCTTGGCGGCGGCAATGCCCGGGTCGGACATGCGGATCGGCGTGTCACCCTGATTGCGCTGGGCGTCATTTTGAATACGCTGCAGCATATTTGCTGTAGCCTCCGAACGATTGTCCCCGGTCAATGCCAGCAAGTAGTGAAGATCGGCGAAGATCAAGCATCCGTCTTCGGTTCGTGCTGCGCTGAGATCGGCCAGTTCTTCCCAGCGGTTGCCAACATCAACGCCCTCAAGCTCTAGCCGGGACAGCAGCGAGGTTGCATTCGAGATATCGCGATAGTCGTCGGTTTTGTCCTGGCGGATGTGATGATCGTAAAGCGCCATAACTTGATCGACTTGCCCCAAATCCAGATGCATCAGCGCCTTGTGCCACCAGACGTGATAGCGGAAATTGTTGCAATGCGCCCAAGCGTCCTCGCGTCCCGCGAGCCAGTCCAGTCCCAGCTGCGCGTTGCCCGTCATCTCGTGCACGTGCGCTACAGCGTGCAATCCCCAGGCGTCGTCCGAAACCATCCACAAGGCCTGACGGCCGGCGATCTCGGCTTTCTCGTAGGCGCCGGTTTCCTCCAGCGCGAACGAGTGGCATCCCAGCAAGTATCCACGTCCGGCGTGGTCGGGTTCATACGCAGGCATCACCCGTTCGATCGACCGACGCATCCCCGCCGCATCGCCCAGAACGAAGCGCGTCGCATGGCTGAGCTTCATGGCCAGAGTATCCGTTGGGTGCGCCCGCAGAATCTCTTCAAATTTCTGAACGGCCTGTGATGGAAGGTCGGCCATATACAAACCAAGCGCCTCGACATATAGCCTTTCCCGGGCTGAAACTGGCTGACGCCCCATCGCTTCATTCGCGGCACTCAGCGCTTCGGCAGCGACCGCGATCATCTCGCGCCGGCCCAGCAGAACCATGAACAGCCCCTTGACCGCATGGCCCAGCGCAAAGTCCGGCTCAAGCTCCAGAACCTTCCCCAGATGTTGCGGTGTGACAGCGGCATGCGCCATGAACCCAAGGAGAACACCATCCCATGCCTCGACGCTTGCGGGCTGGTTCAGGGTGTTCATCTGTCCAAAGACGTCTTGTTTCATACTCGGGTCCAATCTGATTGCGACGTTCTACACTGTTCGATGTAACAGAGTGTGCAGCCGGGTCGTAACAGTATCGACCCTGCTCTCGAATTGGTGAAATCCCGTGTGTGAGAAACGCGAAAAAAACCGCCGATTCAAGGGCATGTTTCAGCAACTTGCCGCCTAAACGGGCAGAGTGTTTCAATCTTCGAAGGGGTTTTCCGCGTTCAGAACAGCCTGTGTGTCAGCCCCACAGACCGGTGGTGCGCTGCGATATGTTACAGGCGTGCGTGACAGGATCAGGGGATTCCCGATCAGTTGCACCTCGCCAGGCTCAGCTTGCATCGAGATCTGCATCTGGCGGGCAGCGACCTGATCCGAGGCAAAAACCTGATCGAGCGTCCGCACCGGGCCAACAGGGACTTTCAGGTCTTCAAGCCCCGCGATGACGCTGCCTGTATTCAGCGCCTGAACAGCAGGGCGCAGGATTGCATTCAACGCGTCCCGGTTTTCAAGACGGGCCGGGTTGGTGGCAAATCGGGGATCGTCGGCAAGCTCTGGCTTTTCGATGAAGCTGCAAAATCTTTTAAACTGACTGTCATTTCCAACGGCCAGAATCACGTGCCCATCCGCCGTCTGATAGACCTCGTAAGGCACAATATTGGGATGCCCGTTGCCGCGCCGCTGAGGCACTTCGCCCGAGGTCAGATAATTCACGCCTTCATTGATCAGCCAAGCAATCTGTGCATCCACCAGCGCCAGATCGATCTGCTGACCTTCGCCAGTCATGTCGCGATGACGCAGCGCAGCCAGAATACCAACGCAGGCATACATACCACACATCACGTCAGCAATTCCGACGCCTACTTTCATCGGCGCGCCGTCGGCGTCTCCGGTCAGAGACATGATCCCGCCATATCCTTGCGCCATTAGATCATATCCGGGCTTCGATGAGTTTGGGCCTGTCTGCCCGTAGCCTGAGATTGAACAATAGACGAGGTCGGGAAACTCATTGGACAAGGTTGCGTAGTCGAGCCCGTATTTTGCCAGTCCACCGGGCTTGAAATTCTCGATCAGAATATCAGCGTGCGAGGCTAGGCGTCGGACTTCTGCCTGTCCTTCGGGTGTTGCGATATCCAATGCGACCGATTTCTTGTTGCGGTTGGAGGACATGAAATATGCGCTCAGGTCCGAGCGGTTACCATCCGCATCCTCGGCGTAAGGAGGGCCCCATTGCCGCGTATCATCACCACCGGTCGCTGGGTTTTCGATTTTGATGACGGTAGCGCCAAGGTCGCCCAACAACTGCGTACAAGTGGGTCCTGCCAGAATGCGAGACAGGTCCAGTACCTTGACGCCTTTCAGCGGTCCTTCAGATGCGGCCATCATATCCTCCACGGTCAATTTCCGCAGCAATGACAGTGAACTTGTCTGCTTTCAACGCCTGATCCAATGCAGCCCGCAAATCGTTGCGGCTACGAACTGTGTGACCATAACCGCCGAATGCGCGGCCTAAAGCGGCAAAGTCATGGCGGTCAAAGTCCACTCCGCGATTGCCCATCTGGCGCTGGCGTTGTTTCAGTTCGATCAGCGCAAGGCTGGCATCGACAAAGACCAGAAAGATTGGGTTGCCACCCAATTCGGCGGCAGTCGACAGCTCTCCGGCAACCATCAGAAAGCCGGCATCGCCAGAAAAGCTGATCACGGGGCGATCCGGTTCGGCCAATTTCAGACCGATCGCCATCGGAACGGCACACCCCATGGTGCAGAGCGCCGAGGACTGGATCAACCCGCGTGCCTCCGAACACTCCCACATCTGACTGAGCAGAATGCGATGCGCGCCGCTGTCGGCCGTGGCGAGGGTCTCGGGTGGCAGAACGGCACGAGTTTCTGCGATGATTGCCGCCGGTCCCCAGTCTTCATCTGTCGGAAAAGCATTCGCCAGCGCAGCCTTGACCTGTTCAGGCTCACCATTCGGCCAAGTCTTGCCGGCAGGGTTGCCCTTGGCAATGGCCTCAAGCGTTGCGCCGGTGTCGGCGACCAGATTTAGCCCAGCCTGATGCATGTAATGATCGTTCACCACGGCTGATATGTCGATCACGCGCTTGGTTTCTGGGTCCCATATCTCGCGCCAACCGGGGCGCATCTCGATAGGATCATAGCCTAGGCACAGCACCAGATCAGCCTGTTCTACCAGCGGGATAAGATGTTTATCGGCCAGCGGAGACAAACCGGCCCCGCCCAGGCACAGCGGATGATCCTCGGGCACCACCCCCTTGGCCTTGTAGGTGGTGAGAAAGGGAATGTTGAAATGCTCTAGAAATGCTCGCACCACACAGCGCGAGTCGTCGTAAAGAACATCAAGACCGATGATCGCCAAGGGACGCTCGGCCTCAGCCACCCAGCGACGGGCCTTTTCCAGACATTCCGCGCCGGGGGCGACAGGGGCGATTTTCGCCAGTCGGCGACGTTTAACCTCTGATACGCGCGTATCGGCCACCGAGATCGGCACATCAATGTGCACCGGGCCAGGGCGCGGCTGGTTAGCGAGCGATACCGCCTTGTCTGCGATGATATCAGCTCCGTCAGCCGTCAGCATGAAAGTACCCTTGGTGATTGAGCGATAGACTTGCGCGTGATCCATCACCTGATGGGTGTAAGTCAGCGCCTCATCCGCATCAACGCATCCGGTCAGCACGATCATCGGCACCCGATCCTGCAAGGCGTTCGCGACCACATTGATGCCATTCATGGCACCGGGGCCAAGCGTCGCCACCAGAATCGCGGGCGCGCCATCGCGGTGATGAACGGCTTCGGCCATGAAACCGGCGGCGTTTTCATGCTTGGTCAGATGAAAGGTGATGCCCGCGCGTTCCAGCGCATCCACCAATGTCAGAACCTCGCCGCCGGGCATTCCGAACGCATGGCGGCATCCGGCCTCGAAAAGGCGTTGTGCCAACAAATCCGCAGCGCGGGGAGACAGGTCCTGCATTAATCAAGCTCCGACAAAGTTATCTGTCAGCAGATTGCGGAGGACGCGTCCGGACGCAAGCAGGTTCACGTCAGTGTGACTATTTGACGGCGTTTTCCGCTATGGCCTGAAACTTTGCGTCCAATTCTGTGGCAATCTCGCGCAGAGCGTCTCCGCCCTCGTCTGCGTAAGGGGCAAAGACGAAGCTTGGTGTCTTGTAAGAAAGGGTTGCAGTGCCGTCCTCGTTCTCGGTCACGTAGAAACGGATGGGCGCTTCGATCATCGCGTTGGTCGAGGTTTCAAGAACCCGAACTGCGTAATCGTTGTTGAATGCGCCAATCACCCGGTTGCCCGGAATGGTGATACCGCGCGAGGCCGCCGCTTTGGTCGGCCCGGCCTGTGTCACAACGATCAGGCCGTTTTCCTTTACCGCGGCCTTTGTGTCATCCACGAGGGTCTCATAGCTTTTTCCGCTGGAGTAAACAGCCCATCCAGTAAGAGGTTCGATGCCGTCGGCCCAAGCAGGCATCGCCAGCAGGCAGATCGCAGCCCAAAGCGCCCTCATGTTCTTTCCCTTCCTGTTGACTGGGGAATTGATGACAGAAAAGCGCTGAAACGGGGCTCACAATCCTGTGCGCGCGTCAGGCCGCACGTTTCTTCAGCAGATAGATATCCATGATCCAGCCGTGATCAGAACGGGCCTGCGCGCGGGTATCCAGAATGTCTTGCGCCACATCCGCCAATGGGCCTTTGATAAGAATCTCTTCTTTCATGCCCACATATGCCCCCCACCAGATGTCATAATCGGTCATCTTCAGGCTCTGGAACGAGCATTCGCCATCCAGCATTACGGCCACTTTCGACGCCGTTTCAGGCCACCCATCATCGCGGATGCGACGGCCTGTGGTCACGACATAGGGCGCGCCCAGATCATTGATCGGGATCGCATGGGCTGCAGTCAACGCCTGTAACGCTGTGATTCCCGGCATAACCTGGACTTGCGGTTGCGGGTCCAGCCGCGCTGCAATTCTTAGCGAACTGTCATACAGCGACGGATCACCCCAGATCAGCAACGCCACCTTCTGCGCGTCCGGGTAGGCTGAAATCGCCTCGTGCCAGCGCAGGGCAATTGCGTCGTGCCATTCGTCGACGCCTCGGAGATAACCGTCATCTGCCCGGCGTTTGGGAACGTCGAAATAGGCGATCCGTGCAGGTTTGTCGGTGACCTGCGTGATGATGTCTTCGCGCACACCGGCCAGATCAGCTTTGTTCTCTCCTTTTCGCGGAATCAGGATCAGGTCCGCTGATCTGATCGCCTTCGCCCCCTGAAAGGTCAGGTGGTCGGGATTACCCGTGCCGATTCCGATCAGGATCAGTTCAAACATCTTCGAACTCTGCCAGCGGGCCATACAGGATCAGGGCCGGGGCGGTTCCAACCTCGGATCGCAGCTTGTCGGACAGGTCTCCGATTGTGGAGCGCTCCAAGGATTGCTCGGGAGTTGAAACAGATTCGGCCATCAATGCAGGCGTGTCCAAAGGCAAGCCATGCGCGCTCAGGGCTTCGACCAGCAAGGGAAAAGTGCGCTTGCCCATAAATACGACCGTTGTCGCGGTAGCGTCAGCCAGGGCGGGAAGGTTCAGATCGGTCGGCAATTTGCCACTTACGTCATGCCCGGTGACGAATTGAACACGACGTGCAGTCAGGCGTCGGGTCAGAGGAATACCAGCTGCAGCTGCCGCCGCGACAGCAGAGGGGATGCCGGGAATGATCTCATATTTGATGCCGGCTGCCTGCAACGCGACCAGTTCTTCCTCCAGTCGACCGAACAATCCTCCATCACCGGATTTCAGGCGTACCACCTGCTGACCGGTCTGCGCATACTCCACCAACAATCGGCTGACGTGATCCTGCTTTGGCGAAGGGCGACCGGCGCGTTTGCCAACACCAACCAGATCAGCATCGTCACGCGCATGGGTCAGGATCGGGCCGCTGCTGAGATCATCAAACAGCACCGCATCGGCCTTCTGCATCCGGTCTACGGCCTTGAGCGTTAGTAGCTCCGGATCACCCGGACCGGAGCCAATGAAAGAGACAAAACCGGTCATGCCGAGGCCTCTGCAATAAGATGGAAAAATGTGCCGGTGACATTGCCGCGTCGCGATCCTGTCTGAGGGCCTTCGGCCCCCTCCGCATCGAAGACCCGCGCGAGTGGAGCGTCGGGTTGTTCGATGATCGAGGAATAGTGGAACTCATGTCCGCGCAAGGCGGTACCCTTGGCAAAGCCAGGCATCGACGCCAAAAGTTCAGCCCTACGATAGCCAAGGTTGAATTTGCGCTTTTGGTATGAGGTTTGCAGACCCAACAACCCCGCCATCTGATGTGGCGCGCCTTCCTTGTCGACCAGAACTTCCCCCAATGCCATATAGCCCCCGCATTCACCATGCACGGGCCGCGTTTCCGCGTGTTTGCGTAGCCCCGTCAAGAAAGTATCTGCTGCCGCCAATGTTCCTGCGTGCAGCTCGGGATAGCCCCCCGGTAGCCAGACCAGTTCAGCGTCTGCAGCTGGCGCTTCGTTTGCCAGTGGCGAAAAGGGTAGTATTTCTGCACCGGCGCTGCGCCACCCTTCCAGCAGATGCGGGTAGGTAAATGAAAACGCTGCATCACGGGCCAGTGCGATCCGCTGCGCGGGGGGGCGCGGCAGCGCGGCTGACGATGGCCCAGCAGGGCCTGAGGAGGCCGCCCGTTTGATCGCATCCAGATCGACATGTTCACGCAGGAATGCGGCATATCCGGCGATTGCCGTTTCCAGATCCGGATGCTCAACCGCCTGGATCAGGCCTAGATGCCTTTCGGGCAGAGTCAGATCACCTCGGCGCGGAAGAACGCCCAGAACCGGCAATCCAGCCCGTTCCATGCCCAGCCGCGTCAGCCGCTCATGTCTTGGGCTGGCACAGCGGTTCAGGATCACCCCGGCAAAAGGTAGATCGGGGTTATACATCCGAAAGCCAAGCGCGGTCGCCGCCGCCGATTGCGCCTGTCCTCCGACATCCAGGACCAGAACGACCGGCCATCCCATGCGCAGCGCCGTTTCAGCGCTCGACCCATGCCCCAGCTCTCCGGGTTTGGCGACACCATCAAACAGACCCATCGAGCCCTCGGCCACCACGATATCTGCTCCGGTTGCCTGCTCTGAGATCGCGGTTAGCAGTGGCTCTCCCATCGCCCAGCTATCCAGATTGAACGAGGCACGGCCTGCCGCAGCCCGGTGAAAAGCCGGGTCGATATAGTCCGGTCCGCTTTTGAACGGTTGCACGGTCAAGCCGTCCTGGGCCAAAGCCCGGAGCAATCCCAGCATGACAGTGGTCTTGCCTGTACCCGACGACGGAGCGGAAATCAGTATTCCCGGTGGGTTAGTCATCACCATGGCTCCAGCTCGACCACGGACTGTCGGCGCTTTGAGGGCGATAGCGGCGGTCATATGTCTTGGAATACAGACAGCTTTCGTCAAACCCTTCACCTGCAAGCGCTGGACCAACCATGATCAGTGCGGTGCGCGAGATGCTGTTGTCCAGCGCCTCCTTCAACGTGGCAAGCGTTGCGCGGATGATCTTCTCATCTGGCCAACTAGCGCGGTAGACCACGGCGACCGGGCAGTCTGCCCCATAGGCAGGTGTCAGGTCGGCGATGACGTTGTCCAGATTTCCGATCGAAAGGTGGATAGCCAAAGTCGCACCTGTTTTAGCGAAGTTTTTCAGTGTCTCGCCTTCCGGCATCGAAGACGCACGCCCGGGCGTGCGGGTCAAGACCACTGATTGCGCCAGACCGGGCAGTGTCAGCTCGGTCCCGAGCGCTGCAGCCGCAGCCGCAAACGAGGGTACACCGGGCGTGACGCTGACCGGGACACCCATCTCTTTCAGACGTCTGATTTGCTCACCCATCGCCGACCAGACCGAGAGGTCCCCGGAATGCAGCCGCGCCACGTCCTGTCCAGCTTTATGCGCTGCTTCGATTTCGGCCATGATCTGATCCAGATCCATGGGTGCGGTGTTTACGATCTTCGCGCCTTCGGGGCAGTGGCCTAGAATCTCCTCGGGTACCAATGAACCCGCATAAAGGCACACCGGGCAGGAGGCGATGATATCGCGCCCGCGCAGGGTCAGCAGGTCGGCGGCGCCCGGTCCGGCGCCGATGAAATGAACGGTCATGTCTGTCCTCCGATGGCGACGGCGCAGGTTGCAAGCCGGTCGTCCGAGATTTGTCTGGGTGAAATCAGCCGCGCGCCATGTCCGGCGGCGGCAAGAGCGGATGCTTCGGCCACGCTGCCGGTGCCATATGTGGCGCGACTGCGGGTTGAGCAAGTAAGTGTGCGTTGTTCGGCAAGATCATTTGCCGGAATGAAATGTATCGGCAGCTCAGTTGCTTCTGCAAGCGCGGCAAGTGCGGCGTGTCCGTCCTTGTCCGCAACGGTCGCAAGGGCATCGACAGTTTTTCCTGTCGAGGCAAGCTCGAAAGCGGCACGAAGACTGGCCAGCGTAGCAGAGGATGAGAAACCTAACCCCGCGACGATCATAACGTGAGGCTCCACTGCACCACTGGGTAGGCAGATTTCCAGCCTCGCCGTGGACCAAGCGCAGCTGCCTGCGCCAGTTCGATGCGCAGCAGGTCTCCGCCGAGCTTGTCGTGCCATTCAGCTAGTAACGCTTCGCTTTCCAATGTCACCGCGTTGGCGATCAGCCGCGTGCCGGCCTGAAGATTAGCCTGTAGCCAGTTCAGCAGATCCGCACTCAGACCGCCACCGATGAACACCACATCGGGTCGGTCAAGATCAGCCAACGACTCTGGTGCAGAACCGTGCACAACGCACAACCGATCCTGCCCTAACGTATTGGCATTGCGGCGAATGCGTTCGGCCCGATCAGCACGCGGCTCGATAGTCGTTGCAGTTAGCGTCGGATCGCACATCAGCCATTCGATGCTGATCGAACCGGTGCCACCACCGATATCCCACAGATGCTCACCCCGCTGAGGAGCAAGCGCCGACAGGGTTAGCGCGCGAATGGGGCGCTTGGTGATCTGGCCGTCGGTTTCAAAGATGTCATCGGGCTTTCCCGAGGCTTTGGGAAAGGCACGCCCAGTACCCGCGACATCAAGACCGACACAAACCGGATGTTCGAATGTACCAAGCAACGCCTCGGTCAGCGACACGCTGCGCGCGCGTTCACGGGGGCCACCGAGCGCTTCCATGACGTGCAGAGTACAATCCGCAAAATCGGTTTTGCCCAGATAGGTCGCAAGCTCGGCTACGGCTTTGCCGTCGCGCAGCAAGAGAATCGCGCGCAGGCCGGGTGCCAAGTGAGGGCGAAGGCGCGTCAGAGGCGCGGCATGTAGCCCGAAGGTCAACGTGTTTTCAAGCGGCCAACCAAGCCGCGCAGCAGCAAGCGAAAAGGTCGACTGGCCGGGTAGGGCAATCCATTCGTTCGCATCGAAATTACGCGCGATAACGGACCCGGCCCCGAACCAAAACGGATCACCCGAGGCCAGCACAACGGTTTGCTGACCACGCAACCCGGTCAGAATTGGCAGGCCATCGGCAAATGGGACCGGCCATTCAATCCGTTCCGCCGCGCTGTCTGGGATCAACGACAGGTGGCGTGTCGGACCCATGACAATCTCAGCGCGGTCCAGCACTTGACGGCTTGCAGGGGACAGGCCATCCAGTCCATCTTCGCCCAAACCCAATACAGTCAGCCACGGAGTTTCAGACATGCCCAACCTCCTGATTCTTGGTGGCACGACCGAGGCGAATGCTCTGGCAAAATCGGTTGCCGATCAAGGCATTCCCGCTACATATTCCTACGCTGGACGTGTCGATAACCCGCGCTCGCAACCCGTGCCGATGCGCGTGGGCGGGTTTGGCGGTGCAGCGGGACTGGCGCGGTACATTCACGAGCACGGCGTCAGCCATGTTGTCGATGCGACTCACCCCTTTGCAGCGCAGATGAGCCGGAATGCTGTGGATGCCTGTGCGGGGGGCGCAACGCCCTTGGCCGCTTTGACGCGACCTGCTTGGGTCGCGCAAGACGGGGACAACTGGCAGCACGTACCGGATATTGAAGGTGCGGTTGAAGCTCTGGCCGGTCCAGCCCGCCGCGTCTTCCTGGCAGTTGGCCGCATGCATCTTCATGACTTCGCAGCCCAACCTCAGCATCACTATCTTTTGCGGCTTGTAGACGATCCGGACGCATTGCCGCTTCCGAAAAGCGATGTGATCGTTTCGCGGGGCCCGTTTTCTGTTGAAGAGGACCGGGCCTTGATGGAACGTCACCATACGCAATTGATTGTGTCCAAGAATGCGGGTGGCACCGGCGCGCGGGCCAAACTGGATGCCGCAAGGGCGCTGGGCTTGCCGGTTCTGATGATAGACCGTCCGACCCTGCCGAAGCGGACCGAGTTGGCAAATGTCACGCAGGTCTTGGACTGGCTGGCGCATACTTAATCCTTGGCCAGCGTGAATCTCGGGGTGTAGACGATCGGGGCGCTGTTGCGCTCGACTATGCGGGTCAGGGACGAGCCGACGATGACGACGGTCTGCATGTCCGCCATATCTGCCGTGGCTTCTTCCAGAGTTGAAATCCGCAAAGCCTCATTCTCGCGGGATACAGCGCGTGCAAACAGGATCAGGCGTTCCGGCTCACATTCTTCCCGCAGGATTTCCAGCGTTTTTTCAAACCCTTCCGGTCGAGACTTCGAGCGAGGGTTATAGAACGCCATGGCGAAATCGCCCTGCGCGGCAAGTCGCAGGCGCTTTTCGATCAGTGGCCATGGCTTCAGGTTGTCGCTCAGGTTGATGGCGCAGAAATCATGCCCTAACGGTGCCCCGGCACGGGCCGAAGCCGCCAGCATCGCAGTGATCCCTGGCAACACTTCGATCTGTATGTCGCGCCAGTCATTCGGCCCGTTTTCAAGCGCTTCAAACACCGCTGCGGCCATCGCAAACACGCCGGGATCGCCAGATGAAACCACAACGACGCGTTTACCGTCGGCCGCCATTTGCAAAGCGTGCTGAGAGCGGTCGATCTCGACCCGGTTATCGCTGGCGTGCAGGGTCAACCCCTCACGCTCGGCCACCCGAGCAACATAAGGGATGTAGCCAACCACGTCTGTCGCTTCTGCAAGCGCGGCAGTGACTTCGGGAGTGACCAGTGCTTCGTTTCCAGGCCCAAGGCCAGCGATCTTGACCCAACCGCTCATGGTCGGCGTCCCTGTCCATGAACCAGAATGATTGAGAAATAGGGCGTGATCCCTTCGCAATTGTCAGACAGTTTGCAGACCCGTTGGTTCGGCATCTGAGCGTATTCGACGATCCACGCGCGATCATAAAGCCCGGCCTGTCTCAGCGCGCGCTTTACCTTGTCGAAGTTCCGCCCGATCTTCATGACAACCAGCGCGTCGGTCTGGGTCATGCGTTCAGTCAGCGTATCCTCGGGCAAGGTTCCAACAAGAACCGTGAGGACATCGTCGCCCCAAGTTATCGGGTCACCGGTCGCGGTCCAAGCGCCGGACATCCCGGTTATGGCAGGTACGACTTCGACTTCAGATATGTCTCGTAGTCGATTGTAAAGGTGCATAAATGATCCATAGAAGAACGGATCGCCTTCGCACAGAACCACTACATCCTCACCATTTTCGGTAAGCGACTTCAGATGTGCGGCACAGTCTTCGTAAAACACCGAAAGGAGTTCATTATACCTTGGATCCGTCACCGGGATTTCGGTGGTTACCGGGTACTCCATTGGAAACTCGATGGCATCGCCGGGGATCATTCCATTGACGATCTTGCGGGCCTGACCTGTGCGGCCAGGTTTGCGAAAAAACGCCACATGGCGGGCATTGCGCAGCAGGCGGTCCGCACGGACACTCATCAGGTCCGGATCGCCGGGGCCGAGGCCCACGCCGTATATTTTACCCCCGCTCATTCCGTGCGGCTCGCGATAGCATTGATGGCAGCAACTGTGATCGCACTGCCTCCCAAACGGCCTTTGACGATGCAGGAGGGTACGGGCTGCGCTTCCCACAAGGCATCCTTGGACTCGACCGCTCCGACGAAGCCCACCGGGCAGCCGATAATGGCAGCGGGGCGTGGGCAGTCGGGATCTTCCAACATGTTCAGCAGGTGGAAAAGCGCGGTAGGGGCGTTACCGATCGCGACCAGTGCTCCTTCCAGATGCGGACGCCACAGCTCTAGCGCGGCGGCAGAGCGCGTGTTGCTCATTTCGGCAGCCAGAGGGCGAACACGCTCGTCATGCAGGGTGCAGATCACTTCGTTATCGGCGGGCAGGCGAAAGCGGGTGACGCCTTCGCTGACCATGCGGGCATCACACAGGATCGGCGCGCCATTTTCCAGCGCGGAACGCGCTGCCGAGACAAAACCGTCCGAGAAATGGACGAACTCTTCCAGCCCGACCATCCCTGCGGCGTGGATCATCCGAACGGCGACCTGTTCTTCATCGGCATCGAACCGGGCCAGATCGGCCTCGGATCGGATGGTGGCAAAGCTCTGCTTGTAGATCGCCGCGCCGTCGGTTTCGTATTCATAGGGCATCAGGTGAAGTCCATGGTCATGAGTGTTTCTTCGGTCAGGCCGCGTTGGCAGGGCTCATCCCCCGCGCGGCCTTGTTTGACAAGGTCAAATCGTCCGGAATTGCCAACCAAAGTGACATCGGCCGGACCCATTCGGGCGCATCCTTTGGCGCAGCCCGACACATGTAGGCTGCCTGCAACGCGCGCGGCCAGGGCGCGCGCCACTCCGCGGGTTTCGACCTGCGCCTGCGGGCAGTATGGCGCGCCGGGGCAGGCGTCGGTTGTTCTCAGCGGGTCGGTGCCATCTGTGACAAAGTCAAGGGCGGGTATCGCCGCCCCGCCTTCCAACAGGAACAGCCGCCATGGTGTGACCCGCAGGGCAGTGGGGTTGCTGTTTTCAATCAGTGAATGGAGTTGCCGCGCCGGTAGTTGCCCAAAGGCAGCGCCATAGAGTGTCCCCTGCGCGCAGGCTCCCGGTTGAAGAGGCACACCAATGGGGCCGGGCGCGCTGCCTTGCCACTCGCTGGGTAAACCATATGTGGCAACGGTCCGCGCCATGCGGCGGGTCTCGGTTGTGTGGGTTTGCGCAAACCACTTCGCCAACGCAATCACTTGGTCGATGGCTTGAGCTTCCGACACCACTCGCCCGGTTTCGGCCCCGTCCGCGCGCAGGATCAGGCTGCCTGAACCGAGTTCAAGCCGGATATCCGCCGAGTCATCGGCCAATAAACGCTCGGGACCTGTGTCGATGGCAAAGCCGAACTTGGCAGGTAAATCCGGGAGCTCGGCCAGACGCTGGATCAATTCCTGTGTCAGCCGAGCGGTCAGATCACCGGCTTCATAGAGTGGCGAGACCAGAATGTTGCGGCGAATTTCGATTCCGGGTTCGGCGTCCAGCAGATTCAGCGCGGAAAGCGCTGCCAACAGGGATTGGTGGTCGGTTTCCTTCACTCCACGCAGCTGAAGATTGGCGCGGTTGGTGAGGTCGATGGTACCATTGCCGAACCGTTCCGCCAATTCGCACAGTCCCAGCGCCTGTTGCGCATCCAGGCGCGCCAGCCGAGGGCGCACACGCACGACCAGCCCATCACCGGACATCATCGGGCGATGGGCACCGGGGCACCAGCCTTGCACGATGGGCGCACTCATCCCAACCCCTCCAGGTCGGCGCGGATCGAGTTCCGGCGGGTATGCCATAGCCCTGCCTCCAGCAGTGCACGGAACCGATCCTGCATGGCCTGATGTGCTTGCGGGTTTGCCTGTTGCAGGAAGGCGTCGACCTCTTCATTGCCCAGCGTGGCGTCGTGGTACAGATCGAACAGATGCGGTGCGACTGTGCCGGACAGATGCGCGAAAGATGCCATATGATCCAGCGTCGCCGCGATTTCAGCGGCACCCCGAAACCCGTGCCGCTGCATTCCGGCAATCCAGCCCGGGTTGGCGGCGCGGGCATGAACGACGCGGCTGATTTCCTCGGGCAGGGTGCGGGCGCGCGGGTTGTCCGGGTTGGTATTGTCCAGATGATAAAGCTGTGCAGTACCGCCGGTGATTTTCTTGGCGGCAGCAAATCCGGCCTCGTGCGTGGCATAATCATTGGCCAGCAACAAGTCCGTCTCGGTCAGGTCCTGTAGGTGCACAAAGCTGTCGGCGTTGGCGACGCGTTGCGAGATACCGTCCTTATCCTGCGCGATGTGTTCACCTTCCAAAGCGAAGGAACTAGCATCAAGCCAAGCCTCACCCGCTTGCACGCGTGCCTCATCCGTATAGGTTTCGGACAGATGAGTCATGTTCAGACCATAGCTGCCGGGGGCTGGCCCATAGACCCGCGCCGCAGGCTCCTGACCGGCGTAAGGATTCCAGTCGGGTGCTTCATCTCGTTTGGTCAATGCGCGGACAGCCTGACCGTACAGCGCCGAAAGCGTCGGGAACACGTCCCGGAAAAGACCTGAGACGCGCAATGTTACGTCCAGACGCGGGCGGCTGAGATCGGTGATCGGCAACACTTCGATGCCCGAGACCCGCTCAGACCCTTTATCCCAAACCGGCTTCACCCCCAGCAGATGCAGCGCCATGGCGAATTCCTCGCCCGCTGTGCGCATAGTGGCCGAACCCCATAGATCGACGATCAAGCCCTTGGGGTAGTCGCCTTCTTCCTGCAGATGCCGCCGAACCAGCTCTTCGGCGAGCTTGACGCCTTGTGTGTAGGCCGCGCGCGTGGGAACCGAGCGTGGGTCGGTCGTATATAGATTCCGCCCGGTCGGCAAAACATCCGTACGCCCGCGATAGGGGGATCCGGACGGCCCGGCCTCGATCCGTTTGCCCGCTAAAGCGTCAATCAGCGCAGAGCGTTCAGCTTGGGCTGAGGGGGCAGTGTCGAAATTGCCCGTCACATCGGGGACGCGCCCAAAGATATGCAGCCCATCACCGAACTGGCTTTCCTTGATGTCACAGACAAATCGGTCAATGCGCGTGATCGCCTCGGCGGTACAGGTGGCCTGATCGAGGCCAAGATCGCTTTCCAGCCCGATCGCCTGCGCCTCGTCCCGGATATCTTCCTGCAGGCGATCGCGGCGTTTGGGGTCTAGCCCGTCCGCGTTCGAGAACTCGTCCAACAGCGATTCCAGCCGCACCATGCGATCTGGTGTGCCGCTTTCCTTCATCGGGGGTGGGATATGGCCCAACGTAACCGCCCCGATCCGACGCTTGGCCTGCGCGGCCTCGCCGGGGTCGTTGACTATGAAGGGGTAGATCACCGGCAGATCGCCGATTAACGCCTCGGGCCAACATTCGTTGCACAAGGCGACTGATTTTCCCGGCAACCATTCCAGCGTGCCATGCGCGCCGATATGGATCAGCGCATCCGCGACCAATCCTTTGCGCAGCCACAAGTAAAAGGCGACGTAGGCGTGGCGCGGTGTGCGCGACAGATCGTGATAGTCGTCATCGCGCAGTTCGGGTGCGCCGCGCTCGGGCTGCAGCGCGATCAGAGCCTTTCCGCGACGCAGCGCAGTGAAGTGGAACGCGCCATTTGTGAAAGCAGGGTCGTCTTCGGGAGTGCCCCAAACCTTATTGAGATCGGCGCGGAGTGTTTCCGGCAGCGCCGCCAGCGCCGCCTGATAATCCTCTAGCGGCCATGAAATCCGGGCATCAAGAAGAGTTTCAGCAATTGGCTCGGCAGGCGCGGTGTCATACCCTTCGCCTTGCAGATCGAGCAACATTGCCTCAGCCGAGGCCAGCGCATCCAGACCCACTGCATGTGCCATCTGCCAGTCTTTGCCGGGATAGGTCGATAGTACCAGCGCCGGAACCTGCTCCGCCTTGGGTTTGTCGTGAAGGTTCAGCCAGCCGGAGATGCGGTTGATGATGGCTTCGATCCGTTCGGGTTCAGCCCGATGAGCGAAGCGAGAATACTCGAGATGCGGGTCGCGTTTGCCCGGCTCTTTGAAGGATACGATGCCCGCGTTGATCCGCCCGTCCACTTCCGGAAGGACCACATGCATGGCAAGATCAGCTGGTGAAAGGCCGCGTTCCGCTTCGGCCCACGCTTTGCGGCGTGACGTGGCCAGCGCGACCTGAAAGACCGGCACCT
Source organism: Ruegeria sp. I3 (assembly GCF_056532525.1). NCBI lineage: Bacteria > Pseudomonadati > Pseudomonadota > Alphaproteobacteria > Rhodobacterales > Roseobacteraceae > Ruegeria > Ruegeria sp. I3. The sequence continues at coordinate 819,335 of NZ_JBQFNI010000001.1, forward strand.
CTGCCACATCGAGAGGTGAGGTGCCTGATCCGCCCTTGCCTGAGAATGAGGTGGCGTTGACGATCGCCGAAGGCTTCAGCGCCACAATAGTCTCGCGCAGCCAATCGGCGGCATTTGGTGCTTTGAGCGACGGGGCAAACAGGCCGACGGCCTCAAAACCCCGCGCCCGCAAGCTGCGGATCAACGCCGCAATTGGGGCGGTATCTGCCGAGGTCAGGTATGCGCGATAAAAGGTTACGATGATACGTTTCGCATCACCGGGCAGAGCGTTTTCTGCAGGGATCACGCCGTGATCTGGGCACCAGGCACCGCATTCGGGGATGGTCTTGGCGCCCATGACCGGACCTGCATACAACCCCGCAGCCAGTGCCATCTGCGCCAGAGCGGCCTGCGCCGCGACCTCACCGCCGGTGTCGCACAGATGCGCCAGCCGCCGCAGGGTCGAGACAGGCAGGGTAGAGTAATCATCCAGCCGCGTATCCTCGCGACCGTCTGCGGGCAGTACGGCCAGTGCAATCCCTTTGGCCTGCGCCAGCGCCAGAACCTGCTGCAAGCCGTACGCCCAATAGGGCACTCCACCGATCAGACGGATCAGGATGCCCTTTGCGCCCTCCAGTGTCTGCTCGACATATGTGTCGACTGAGAGGGGATGCTTCAGCGCCGTCAGATTGGCCAGCCGCATCGTTGGCATGCGTCCTTCAGGCCCACCTCCACGATGCCATCCCGCCGCGAAAGCGCCAAGGTCACTGTCGGAAAAGGACAGCACCACCAGGTCCGCCGGGCTCTGACCCAGATCGGTCGGGGTCTCGGTTTCTTCGAGCCCATGGCTTTCGCGGAAGACGACGTGCATAAGTCTTACTCGGCAGCCTCGGTTACACCCACGAGGATATCGCGGATCTCGGCCTCTTTGATATCGTCATGCTCGGCAATGACCACAAGGCGCGAGCGACGGTCTTCGCCGGGCTCCCACGGGCGGTCATATTGGTGACGCACGCGCGCACCGACGGCCTGAACCAGTAGGCGCATGGGCTTGCCTTGAACGGCGGCATAGCCTTTGACGCGCAGGATATTCAACTCGTTGGCCAATCGTTCAATCTTGGCGACCAGATCAATCGGATCGGTTTGCTCGGGCAGTTCAACGATGATGCTTTCGAAATCGTCATGCTCGTGATCGTGATGGCCGTCGTGATGGCTGGGACGCGCGTCCATGTCATCCTCGGCCGCGGCTTCTAGACCCAGCACGACGCGGACGTCCACGGCACCCTCGGCCACTTCGACCACGGGCATGGGGCGGGGCGCTTCGGCGGCGATGATCTCTTTCGCTTTCGCAACGCCTTCCGGGCCAGCCAGATCGGGCTTGGTCAGCAGAATGATGTCGGCGCAGGAAATCTGATCCTCGAACACCTCGGACAAGGGAGTTTCATGATCAATCGAGTCATCTGCCATGCGTTGCGCATCCACCGCCTCGACATTCGGAGCGAACCGACCAGCGGCCACGGCCTCGGCATCGGCCAGAGCAATCACGCCATCGACGGTGATTTTCGAGCGGATATCGGGCCAGTCGAACGCCTTTAGCAGCGGTTTTGGCAGGGCAAGACCGGAGGTTTCGATCAGGATGTGATCGGGGCGCGGCTCTAATGCCATCAGGGCTTCAATGGTCGGGATGAAATCATCGGCCACGGTGCAGCAGATGCAACCATTGGCCAGTTCCATGATGTTTTCCGCCGGGCAATCAGGAATGGCGCAGGATTTCAGGATATCGCCATCGACGCCGACATCGCCGAATTCGTTGACGACCACCGCCAGACGCTTGCCCTGCGGGTTCTGCATCAGGTGTCGCACCAAAGTGGTTTTGCCCGAGCCCAAAAAGCCGGTGATCACAGTGACGGGGAGTTTCTCGAGATTGCTCATTTCAGGGCTCCAATCGGGGGAATGCGGGCCGCACAGTTTTTGCGGAAGTGTTCAGGACGTTCACGCCATTTGACCAAACCGTCCTCGGTGGCGAGGTATTTGGCTGCGCCTTCGACGATGGTTTCGACATGGTCGATCTCGTTCAGATGCTCATACACGAAAGTCCAGCGATCCGGTCCTCCGCGTAGCACGATCGAGCAGCCTTCATCGCAATTCGACAGGCATTCCACAGCTTTCAAGGTAATGCCTTCGGGCAGGCCCGCCTTTTCAAGCGCCTTGTGCAGCAACGTGCCAGGGCGCTGGGCGTCATCCTCGACAGGCAGCCCGCGACGGCAGGTAGTGCAAACCAGCAGTTCGACCGGTGCGGTCTCGGTCATGTCTCTCATCCCCCCAAATCCTCTTCGTGGGGGACGGGGTTTCATGCGGGCCGATCACAGCCCCACACCGGAACACCCCGTCCGGTTTCATCTTCGGGCGTTGGCAGGTCTCCCGGCTTGCGGATGTCAGAGGAGGCCTCTGTCGGATGTCCCGCCTTCCCGGCCATACTGCCAGTGGCTTTGGGCACCCTCTCCGGTCACGGTCGCGGGGGCGGCTGCGTTTGACGGCAAAAACCGCTGACGCATTCCCTTTTCATCTGCTCTCGCAGACACCAACGAAAGGGACATGCGGCAGGGCAGGGTTGCTTGTCAAGCGAGTCGCGCCGATCCGTGAAAAAGCGGATAAAAAGCGACCTGTCGGGGTCGCTGGGCGGCATGATACTTCTGCAACGACGTGCTGGCATGGCAGCAAGATGCGAACAGGAGGATACCGCGCATGAAAGTAGGGTTTATCGGGCTGGGGAATGTAGGGGGCAAGCTATCTGGATCGCTGCTACGAAACGGTATCGATCTGACGGTTCATGACCTGAACCCGGATCTGGTGACCGAATTCGTCGCCAAGGGTGCCAAAGCCGCCAAAAGCCCGGCGCAACTGATGCGCGATTGCGATGCTGTTATAACCTGTTTGCCTTCTCCTGCGGCCTCGGATGCGGTGATGCAGGAAATGTTGCCAGAGGTCGGCCCTGGCAAAATCTGGATGGAAATGTCGACCACTGACGAAGCCGAAGTCAAACGCCTTGGCGCAATGGTCATCGAACGAGGCGGCGCAGCGGTGGATTGCCCGGTTTCCGGCGGATGTCACCGGGCAGCGACGGGTAATATCTCGATCTTCGCAGGCTGTGATCGTGAGACTTTTGAACGTATCCTGCCATTCCTGACCACCATGGGGCGGCGCATTTTGCACACGGGCGATCTGGGCTCGGCCTCTGTTCTGAAGGTGTTGACCAATTATCTGGCTACCGCCAACCTGATCACCTGCGCCGAGGCATTGGTGACAGCCAAGGCCGCCGGTATGGACCTTGGAACCACCTATGAAGCGATCAAGATATCGTCAGGCACATCCTTCGTGCACGAGACCGAAAGTCAGGTCATCCTGAACGGCTCGCGCGATATTTCCTTCACCATGGATCTGGTGAAAAAAGATATCGGTCTGTTTCAGGAGGTCGCCGACCGTGCCGGAGTTCCTCTGGAGATAAACCCATTGATGATCAAGATTTTCGAAGATGGCATCGCGCGATATGGTGAGCGTGAACTGTCCCCGAACATCATCAGGCGGCTAGAGGACGCGACCGGACTGGAGATCCAAGCGCCAGGGTTCCCAACCGAGATGCTGGACGACGAGCCAGAAGAACCGGGTTATGAGGTGATCCCGCAGAATCGGTAGATCGATTAATCGGCAAGCATTGCGGCTGTCTGGCGACCTGGTTGGACAAAATTCTGGTGCTATTCTAAATAGGTCGACAGGAGTCCGACACCGGCACAGGCAAGAGAACAACTTATGACGAATGAGACCTTTCTCATCGTAACAACGATGAAAAACGAAGGGCCTTTCATGATCGATTGGGTGGCCTACAACCACGCAATCGGTTTTGATGACATTCTGATTTATACCAATGATTGCGCTGATGGTACCGATGCCATGGGCGAACGGTTGCAAGTGCTTGGCTGGGCTCACCACCAACGAAACAGACTGGGTCCGCGCGCCGCGCCGCAGGTTCGTGCATTTTCGCTTGCGCGGAACCACCCAAGCTATCTGTCTTCGGATTGGATTCTCAGTTTGGATGTGGACGAGTATATCAATATCCGTTTGCCCAATAGTGATATAAGAAGCCTCGTTGAGGCCAGCGGCGTGGCGGACGCGATCTCGATCTGCTGGCGCATGTTCGGAAACGCGGGTCAGAACGATTTCGTTGATCGACCTGTACCTGAGACTTTCTTTCTGGCCGCCACGGAAGACGGCTATCCGCATCACCGGACCAAAGGGTTCAAAACGCTGTTCCGCAACAACGGAAAATTCAGCCGTTTTCGCGCCCATCGTCCCAGGATCAATCCAGAAGATGCACCGAACCCTGACGCGCCATACGAAGGCGTGTTGTGGCGGGATTCGGGCGGGAACCTCTACCCAGCAGACCAAGTGAAATGGAAAGCATGGCGTGGTTTCAGCCATGAATTCGCGCGCATTCATCATTATGCTGTGCGCAGCACTGATAGCTTTTTAGTCAAGCGCGACCGTGGGCGCACCAATCATGTGGGGCAGGATCAAGGGCTCAAATACTGGCTCATGATGAACCACAATGATGTTGAGGATCGCTCAATTCTGGAACACATGCCGGCTATGCACGACATCAAAGCTGAGATGATGGCAGATCCGCAATTGGCAGACCTTCATCATAAAGCATGTGAGTGGCACAGGTCGAAAGCCGAAGAATTGAGAGCCAGACCGGATTGGGTTGATCTGGTTGAAGCGTTGCAAAATTCCTCAACCGGAGAAGACGTCTATGGGTGAAGCTGTATCTGCTGAGGATCGCCGCAAGAAGCAAGCTGAGCAGCGCGAGCGGAAGGATTCCCTGCGGCGCGAAATGCTCAAGACCATGCCGCATGGACGGCTGAGCGTTGAAATTGGCGTTTGGAAGGGCGAATTTTCGCGGATTCTGCTGGAAGAGCTGCAGCCCTCGAAATTGTGCCTCATCGATCCCTGGCAAGTACAGCAAGACCCGGATGGCGGTGCTTCGCTTGCCGGAGCGCGCTCGCAAAAGGATATGGATCGAATTTACGAGGCAGTGACGGGCAAATACAGCACCGAGATTGCCAAGGGGCAAATTTCGATCATTCGCGACTATTCGCAACCGGCGCTGAGTCTGTTTGAAGATCAAAGCATCGGGTTTGCCTATTTGGACGGCGACCATTCCTACGAGGGCGTAAAAACGGATCTGGATGCTTTGCTGCCCAAGATGATCGAAGGCGGCGTAATCATGCTTGACGATTATCACAGGCGAGGGTGGTGGAAAGATGACGTGATGCGTGCGTTCCACGAATTCCTCGGGGCACATTCTGCGGGGCTGCGGCTCAAGGCCATCATGGGGGCGCAAGTGGCCGTCGAGAAACTTTGAGCCGAGATCATTTTTCTGATTATAGATTCGTGCGACGTAACCCAGGCTGGCTAGTGTCTTCCAGCGTCAACAGTGTTAAGCAACAAGTTCAGCGATGACGGATAGGGTTGTTGTCTAAGTCCGATCATCTTTGAATAGCGGCACTTTCCCAGGCAGACAGGAACTTTCTGCGCTTCAGCGTATCGAGGAACGTCAACAACGCAGGGTCCAGCGCTATCGCTGCGCTTTCGGTCGTGGAGTCCTGCGTGTCCAGAAGTGGCAGTGCTGCCATTGATTCCGGATTCAGCGTGGTCAGGTGCCGGACAAAGGTTTCCGCTTCCTCCGGCAAGCGGCTTTTGCCAGTTACCATGGCGGTTCGCATCATCGTCGTCTGAAAATCCGAAGGCAGAATGATCTGAAGGGCATCCTTTCCTTCTGTTCGTACCGCCGCATAACTGCCAAGCACGTTGTAGGCCACCGCGATCGTACCATCCGCCAGGTCGTTAATCATGTCGCCCGAACAACAATACAGCCGCACGTCCAGGCCGCCCAAAACCTCCATCAAGCGCCAATAGGTTTCCGAGGCGCGGGCGTCCTGCGTGGCGAACAAATAGCCCAATCCCGACTGGCGCACGTCATAAGTGCCGACTTTGCCCCGAAAATCATCTGGGCGGGCGCGCAGCGCTTCAATCAGTTCCTGCCGCGTTTGCGGCATTGGTTGTCCTTCGAACGCGGTGCGGTTGACAACGATGGTTGCGGGTTCCGAAGTGAAGGCGAACAGGCTTTGATGCCATTGCGCCCAAGGGGGGTGCGGAAGATCGTTAAGCGCCAGCGCATATCCGTCATTCGCGAGCTTCAGTTGCAGGTCCATCGCGCTGGAAACGACAACGTCGAACGCTTCTGGCGTGGCTCGGACGCGTCGGTCGATATCGGCCGTGCCGGTCACCAGATATTCGACCGATATCGCTGGATTCTGGGCGACGAAATCCTCGATCAGCGGCGCAAACAGGGCGGTATCGGTGCTGGAAATGACCCGCAGTCGGGGGCCGTCGGCACTTTCGTTGAATATTTGTCGGTCTTCCCAATCCTGAGCCCCTGCGCCGCTGGCGAACAGGCATAGGATCAGAGTGACAAGATAACGCATGCGCCGCCCTCCGCTTTGTTTGACAGTACCAGCGTGCCACCATGGGCGACCGCGACGTCCTGGGCAATGGTTAGCCCGAGGCCCGATCCGATGGTTCCTGCCGCGTTCTGACCACGTTCGAAACGTCTTGTGAGCGTTTCGATTTCATCGGGCGGAAAGCCTGGCCCCTGGTCGCTGACCGTGATCCGGGCTGTGGGTGATCCTGCGACATCGATGACTACGGTACTGTCCGCTGGCGCATATTTAAGCGCATTGTCTACCATGTTCCGCACCGCATTTTGGATGAGGATGGGGTCGCCCGAATACATGACCTGCGGATCGCCGGTCAAAGCAAGCGAAAGGTCCTTCATTTCAGCGATGGGCGTCAAGCGCTGGACAAGCTCTCGGATCAGAGTCACCAGATCGATATCCTCGCGCTCCAGATGGTCGGCGCGGAATGTGATCATGGCGTGATCCAGTAGTTGCCCCGCAGCCCGAGAGCTTTCGTCGATGGCGCGCATCATTGATCGTAACGCCTCGCGGTTGTCTTCTCTCTCGACCCGTTGCAGCGTCGCCTCGGCATAAGACCTGACCGTTGCCAGCGGGGTGCGGACCCTATGGGCGGCCTCGGCGATAAAGTCCTCGGATTGGCTGAGTGACTGGTCCAGGCGTCCCATCAGCGAATTCAGCGATGACACCAAAGGCGCCATTTCACGCGGTACTGGTTTTTTGAATGGGCTGAGATCTTGCGGTCCCCGACGGGTGACGGATGTCGTTAATCTGTCGAGCTGACCAATGGTGGCCGAACTCACCCAGAAAGACAATAGAGCCGCAAGTACAAAGAACCCCAATCCCAAAAGGCCGGCATTGCGTGAGATTTGATCCAGCGTCTCCGACAGCGCATCTTGGGTCTGTCCCAAGGCCACTTCGATTTCTGTCTGATTTCCCAGCCCGACCAGTGTGCGGCTGGCACTGACCTGACGAACGTTTTCACCACGCACCTCACCGAAGCGAAAGGTCCATTTTCCATCAGCGGGTCCTTGAGTTGGGGTCAGGTCTTCGTAGCCGGACAGGAACTCGCCATCCTGAAAGATCGCATAAAACACTCGGTCGTCCGACGGCGTGCTCAGCATTGAAAAGGCGGCATAGGGGATATCGACTTCAAGCTCGCCTCCACGCAGCGCCGCGGCATCGAGGATCGAGGTGACTGAGGCACCCAGAATGTTGTCCTGACCTTGCTGGGCAACCTGAACTGCATAGTCGCGGACAGCAAAGAACAGCACGAGGGCCAGAATCGCGGCACCGCCGATTAGCGTTAGCGCAAGACGGTTTCGGAGTGATCCGGAAACGTTTGGATTAGTTGCCATGATCCAGCCTGTATCCCAAACCGCGCAACGTTGTGATCCTGAGCTCCGATTTTTCCAGATGCTTGCGCAGCCGGCCGACATAGACCTCGATGGCATTGTCCGAAACACTGTCGTCGTAGGAGAACAACCGGTCCGCCAGCTTCTGCTTAGAAAACACCTGACCCGGGGCGTTGATCAGCAGTTCCAACAAGCGCAGTTCGCGGTTGCGAAGCGAGACGATATCGTCGCCCACCGTCAAATGACCTGCAACCGGATCAAAGACGACGCCGCCAATTTCAATCGTCGTTTTGGTCTTGCCGGATTTGCGTCTCAGCACTGCGCGGCAGCGCGCCTCAAGTTCGGCATGGTCGAAGGGCTTGGTGACATAATCGTCCGCCCCAAGATCGAGTGAGCCGATTCGATCCGACACTTGACTGCGGGCGGTCAGAACGATGACAGGTGTGTCCAGATGGCTGGCGCGATGCCGTTTGAGGAAATCGCGCCCGTCCCCGTCGGGAAGCATGATGTCCAGCAGGATCAGGTCATACTCATCGATTTCAACAAAGGCCACAGCATCTTCTATTTTCTCTGCGTGATCAACCACATGCCCGTCCAGTCGCATGCGCGAACTTATGGCATTGGCGAGGTCCAGATTGTCTTCGACCAAGAGGAATTTCATCGGGGTCCAATAGTAATTTCACCCATGACAGGTTGATGTCAGGTTGATGTGTTTAGGTTTCGAATAATCTGAGCCGCACTGCGGCCGGTTGTCAAACGGGAGGAATTCATGACGACAATCAAACTGGGCCGTCGCGCCCTGATCGCGGCTGTGACCGCTATTGGTCTGGCTGGACCGACTTTCGCTGAAGAGGTCGTAGATAGCATCCACTTTCTGATCCCCGGTGGCGCAGGGGGCGGCTGGGACGGCACTGCCCGTGGCACAGGTGAGGCGCTGACGAATGCGGGTCTCGTGGGAACTGCATCCTACGAAAACATGTCGGGCGGCGGCGGTGGTAAAGCCATCGGATATCTGATCGAAAACGCCGACAGCAACCACGGCACGCTCATGGTCAACTCGACCCCGATCGTGATCCGCTCTCTGACCGGAGTGTTCCCGCACAATTTCCGCGACCTGACACTGGTCTCGGGCACGATCGGTGATTACGCGGCGATTGTTGTGGGCAAAGACAGCCCCATCAATTCAATGGCGGACCTGCTAGCCGCGTATGACGCCGATCCAAGTACAACGGCCATCGGCGGTGGTTCTGTGCCGGGTGGGATGGACCATCTGGTCGCGGCGATGGTTATGGAAGCGGCAGGCAAGGACGCTTTGGGCGTGAAGTACATCCCCTATGATGCAGGTGGCAAAGCGATGGCCGCGCTTCTGTCCGGTGAGATTGCCGCGCTGTCGACCGGTTTCTCGGAGGCTGTCGATCTGGCGAATGCGGGTGAGGTGAAGATCATTGGCGTCACCGCGGAAGAGCGCGTGGATGCAGCCCCTGATGCGCAGACCATGAAAGAGCAGGGCATCGACACAACTTTCGTGAACTGGCGTGGGTTCTTTGCTGCTCCCGGTCTGCCAGAGGACAAGCTGGTCGCTTATCAAGAAGCCATCGCCAAGATGTATGACACACCTGAATGGGAAGAGGTCCGCGCCCGTAACGGTTGGGTGAACATCCACAACTCGGGTGCTGATTTCCAATCGTTCCTGGAACAGCAGGAAAAGCAGATCGGCGATCTGATGAAAAAGTTGGGTTTCCTGTAAGGATACCTCGGGCAGAGCGGGCAACCGCTCTGCCTCAACCAACAATAAATCAAAGGAGGGGGAAACATGGCGCTGGATCGCTGGATCGCGCTCGTTTTGCTGGGCATATGCCTGACATATGGCTACACTGCTTGGTTCACGATGGATGGCAGTCTGCCCCCCTTCATGCAGCGCAACCCCATTTGGCCGAGCACCTTTCCCAAGGTGCTGTCGATTTTGGGGATAATTGCCACAACGATTATTCTGTTGGGCTTTGAAAAGGCTGAGCCCAAAGAGGCTGATATCGATTATCGGAGGCTGGGCGAATATCACCTAGGCCAGGCGCTGCTGTTACTGGCTTTGATGGTTGCCTATGCGCTGTGCCTGCGTCCGGTTGGATTTCTGATCTCGACATCCGGGTTCCTGATCCTCGGTTCTTTCATTCTGGGCGAACGCAAATGGCACGTCATGCTGCCGGTTGCCGTAATCGCTACAGGTTCAGTCTGGTACCTCGTGCAAGAGGTTCTTGGCATCTACATGCGACCCTTGCCGGGCGTTTTCGGAGGCTGACATGCTTGAAGGATTGTTGATCGGCCTACAAACGGCATTCTCCATCCAAAACCTGTTGATGGTCATAGCGGGCTGTCTGATTGGTACATTCATCGGCATGCTGCCCGGTCTTGGGCCGATGTCGATCATCGCCATCATGATTCCGGTCGCCATTTCGATGGGCGATCCGTCCGCCGCACTGATCCTGCTTGCCGGTGTCTACTACGGCGCGATCTTTGGTGGCTCGACATCTTCCATTCTTCTGAACGCGCCGGGGGTCGCGGGAACCGTGGCCTCAAGCTTCGACGGCTATCCGATGGCTCGTCAGGGCAAAGCCGGGAAGGCGCTCACAGTTGCCGCTATCGCCAGTTTCGCCGGGGGTACGATAGGCGCGCTGCTGCTGATGGTCTTTGCGCCTGCATTATCCTCGGTCGCACTGCTGTTCCACTCGGCTGAGTACTTTGCCTTGATGGTAGTGGGTCTGTCCGCCATCGCCGCTTTTGCGGGAACCGGGCAGGTGGCCAAGGCAATTGTCATGACCATTCTCGGGCTGATCATGGCTACCGTCGGCGAGGGCGCGCTGTTCAACTTGCCGCGTTTCACGATGGGGATCATGGATCTGCAGTCCGGCTTTGGTTTCATCACGCTTGCAATGGCGATGTTTGCCCTGCCCGAAGCGCTGTTTCTGGTTCTCAAACCCAAGGACCTGCAAGGCGATGAAGGCGAAATCAAGGACCTGCGCATCACAGGATCCGAGGCGAAGGCCATCGCTCCGGTGGTTGGTCGCCAATCTGTCCAGGGTTTCTTTATCGGTGTGCTTCCAGGGGCAGGGGCAACGATTGCCAGTTTCCTTGGCTATGCGGTTGAACGCAATATTGCCCCGAAAGAAGAGCAGGAGGAGTTCGGCAAAGGCTCGATCAAAGGTCTGGCAGCACCCGAGACAGCTAACAATGCTGCCTGTACCGGTTCCTTTGTTCCGTTGCTGACGCTCGGCATTCCAGGTTCCGGAACTACGGCCATTTTGTTGGGCGCTCTGATCGCGCTGAATGTGACACCGGGTCCGCGCCTGATGATCGACGAGCCACAGGTATTCTGGGCTGTCATCATGTCGATGTTCATTGGCAATCTGGTGCTGCTGATCCTGAACCTACCGTTGATCCCCTATATCGCCAAGGTACTTGCAGTACCGCGCAACTATCTGATCCCGTTCATTTTGTTCTTCACCCTCATGGGGGCCTATATCGGGCAGAACAATGCCACGGAACTGCTGATATTGGTTGGCTTCGGCGTCTGCGCCACAGCACTGAAATTTGCCGATTACCCTCTGGCACCGCTGCTGATCGGTTTCATCCTTGGTGGCATGATGGAGGATAACTTCGCCCGTTCCATGCAGCTGTATGACGGCATCGCCTTTATCTGGGAACGTCCGATGACGCTGGGTCTGTTGGTGATTGCCCTCCTTCTGGTGCTGTTGCCCAGTTACCGCGCACGTCGCGCCAAGGCGCGAGCGGCAGGCGTGGCCGATGGCGACTGAGCCACTTTCAGGCATTCGGGTTCTTGACCTGACTAATGTCCTGGCCGGGCCGTATTGTTGCTACCAACTGGCCCTGATGGGGGCCGAAGTGATCAAAGTCGAACGGCCCGGCAGCGGAGATCTGGCCCGTGTGCTGGGGGCGGATCCTGATCGGAACAAGGCTGGCATGGGCATCAGCTTTCTGGCGCAGAATGCAGACAAGAAATCCGTGACTTTGGATATGAAGGCTGATCGGGGAAAGGCTCTGCTCAAGCGTCTGGTCAAGACTGCCGATGTGCTGGTCGAGAACTTCCGGCCCGGCGTGATGGACCGGCTTGGGCTGGGGTATCAGGTTCTGCGCGCCGAGAACCCCAGACTGATTTATTGTGCCATCAGCGGGTTTGGTCAGGATGGACTACGCCGGGATGACCCGGCCTATGACCAGATCGTGCAGGGGATCAGCGGTGTCATGTCAATCACAGGTGCGTCGGATACCGCGCCTTACCGGGTCGGCTATCCTCTGGCAGATACCGTCGGCGGGATGACGGCGGCCTTTGCCATAAGCGCGGCCTTGAATGCCAACCCGCGCGGGGCATTCCTTGATGTCGCAATGAACGAGGCGGTGGTTTCGACCATGGGGTGGGTGGTGTCCAACTATCTGGTCGGTGGTGTGACTCCTGCGCCGCATGGGAACGAAAACACAACCTCGGCCCCGTCCGGAACTTTTGCCACATCCGACAACCCTATTAATATCGCCGCCAATCGCGACGAACAATGGCATGCGCTCGCCCAACATCTGGGCCGCGCCGACCTTTTGACGCATCCGGACTATCTAACCCGCGAGGATCGCAAGACCAACCGGCATGAATTGCGCCAAGAACTGGAACGCACTCTTTCTACCCGTCCAGCCAGTGATTGGGTCCAAGAGTTGAATGCGTTGGGTGTACCGGCCGGGCCGGTGATGACGGTGCCGCAGGCTTTGTCCGACGACCAACTCTCAGGTCGCGGGCTGATTGGAACTCTGTCGGCGCACGGAGAGAGTTTACGCCTTGCGGGCAGCCCAGTGGTCATTGATGGCGCACGCTGCATGCCACGATCCGCACCACCGGATCTTGGGGCCGACAACCTCTCGATTTGGGCCGAGCTTGGACTGTCGGACGCAGAGATCGAAACGTTGCGACATGAGAGGGTGATATGAGCGATGTTGCCGATTGGTGGCGCACCGCCATCATCGATATGGAGCCCGGGCGCATTGAACTGCGTGGCCAGCCGATTCAAGACCTGATCGGCAATCTGGGTTTCGCTGAAATGATTTGGTTGATGGTGCGGGGTGACAGACCGACACCTGCGCAGGCTCGATTGTTCGAGGCCGCTTTGGTCGCCGCCGTGGATCACGGCCCGCAAGCCCCCTCGATCGCGGCTGCGCGAATGGCGGTGACCTGCGGGCTGTCTCTTAACAACGCGATGGCGAGTGCTGTTAACATGCTGGGTGACATCCATGGTGGTGCCGGCGAGCAGGCGATGGAGCTTTATCACTTTGTAGACGCCCATGCCGAAGGCCCAGAACAGGCATTGGACGACTGGATCGCCGAGCGCGGGAAGATACTGCCGGGTTTCGGGCATCGGTTCCATACACCGACGGACCCGCGCGCACCCCGGCTGATGGCCCTGGTTGCTGATGCAGTCGAACAGGACGCCTGCGAGGGTCGGTTCATGAAAGTCGGGCAAGCCGTGGAAACCGACCTGATGCGCCGGAAAGGCAAGCCGGTGCCGATGAATATCGATGGTGTCACGGCAGTGATCTATGCAGAGCTAGGCTTTGCCCCTCCATTGGCACGGGGTTTGTTTTGCCTTTCGCGGTCGGTCGGTATTCTGGCCCATGCCTGGGAGCAGACCCAGCAAGGCGGACGTAACAAAGGTCCTACGCCGCCCCACTATCGCTGGACATATCTACGCAATGGAAGTTGAGTTATGCCGCCTGTCGTTCCTCATGGCTTCGGATGCCTTTTATCCAGATTCTGAAACACAGCGACATAGTTTGTCGCCAGCGCCTTCGCTTTTCAGCCAACACCGTCTAGAACTGCGTAGTACAGGAGCTGGATAATTTGGGAGAAATGACGAAACAGCTGGCGCAGGTGGGACTGGCGTAGCGTGTTGTCGTTTTCCAGGAAAATGCGCACAAGGCGGAAAACGTAATCGCCCTAAGTCAAGGATCTGGAGTGAATTGGAGGCGAGTACCGGAATCGAACCGGTGTACACGGATTTGCAATCCGCTGCGTCACCACTCCGCCAACTCGCCTTTTTAAGCAATATCAATAACTTGCCGTGGTGTGAGGGGCGTTCTATCAGCTTTCAGGATGAACGTCCATAGCCTTGAGGGCGATTATTTCTGTCTTGTTTGGAAATTTGACAATACCCCAATGGTACGTTTTTGCCGCGCCCGGAAATGCAATCTGGCCCGTTGCTGCAGGCAGGCGGATGTGGCAAAAGCCAGATAACAGTCTGATAAGGAATGAGCGATCACATGACAGATTTCGCAGCCCGGCGCCTTACGATGGTTGATACTCAGGTCAGGCCCTCGGATGTGACCAAGTTCCCTATCATTGATGCGATGCTGAGCGTTGCGCGCGAAAATTTCGTGCCGGATGCGCAACGTGAGGCAGCCTATGTTGGTGATCTGGTCGAGTTGGGTGATGGACGTTGTCTGCTTGAGCCCAGGACGCTGGCTAAGATGTTGGACGCAGTCAACATTTCCAATGATGAAGTGGTGCTGGATATCGCGCCGGGGCTGGGTTACTCAACCGCAATTGCCGCGCGAATGGCAGAGTTGGTTGTGGCCGTGGAATCCGACCCGGCATTGGCGGCTGAAGCTCAGACGCTTCTGATGGAAGCTGATGTAGACAACGCCATTGTTCATGAAGGACCGCTTGAACAAGGCGCGGTTGAGCATGGACCCTACGATGTGATCATGATTCAGGGTGGGGTCGAGCAGCTTTCAGACACTTTGCTGGATCAACTCAAGGATGGGGGCCGGATCATTTGCCTGTTCATGGAGGGTGATCTTGGCACGGTTCGTATGGGTCTCAAGTCCTCAGGCCGTGTCTCGTGGCGATTTGCATTCAATGCTAGCGCACCGATTTTGCCCGCATTTTGCGCTGAGTGTGCATTTTCGCTATAGTTGGCAATAGAAGTATTTTGATGCCTTGATTACTTGAAAACACCGGCGCAAACTGCGCTGGTGGTTGCGTAATTTCGATTTGAGAGGACTTAGTTATGCGCGGGACGACGACAGGAAAGCTGGTCAAAGGCCTGACTTTGGCTGCTGGTGTTGCATTAAGTGTGATGCCCGGAAGGTCGGTTTGGGCAGATAATCTGACCGATGCATTCATCGGCGCGTATAACACCAGCGGCCTGCTTGAGCAGAACCGTGCCTTGTTACGCGCAGCGGATGAAGATGTCGCCATTGCGCTCTCGGCGCTGCGTCCGATCATCAACTGGACCGTGCGGGTGAGCCGGGATTACACGCGCACCAACACGAGCAGCTTGATCACGACGCGCGAGCCTTCGAGCTTTTTTTCCGGTCTCACGCTGAGCCAGTTGATCTATGACGGTGGCGCTTCCATCCTTGGCAAGCAATCGGCGCAGGAAACTGTGCTATCCACCCGTCAGTCTCTTATTGATATTGAACAACAAATCCTGATCAGAGCCGCGAACGCCTATCTGGGTGTTCTGCTGCAGGAAGAGACGGTTGCGATCCGCCAGAACAACGTGGAAGTGTCGGCGGAAGAACTGCGCGCATCGCAGGATCGCTTTGAAGTAGGTGAGGTTACACGTACAGACGTTGCCCTGTCCGAGGCACAATTGGCCAGCTCTCAGGCTGATTTGGCGGTCGCACGTGGTAACCTGAGCATTGCTCAGGCTGAATACGTAAACGCCGTTGGCAAGACACCTGGGCGGACGGCTGGCCAGCCAAGGCTGCCCAACCTGCCGCGTTCAGAGGCGGATGCGGTGAATTTGGCTCAGCGGAACCACCCTGCGATTCTTTCCGCGCAGCATCAGGTGCGTGCGCTGGACCTGATCGTGCAGCAGCAGCGTGCAAATCTGGGTCCGAATGTCAGCCTGAATGCGGATGCGGGCATTACCGAGAGCTACGACAATGACGATTACATCAACGATGCGACGATCTCACTGAACTTCAATCAGCCGATCTATTCTGGTGGCGGTCTGGCGGCAGCGGTGCGTCGTGCGATGGCAACTCGTGATGCGTCGCGTGCCAACCTTCTGAACGTTCAGAAAGACATCACACAAGGTGTTGCCGATCGCTATGCTGCGTTTCAGGCGGCAACTGCAAGCCTGCGGGCGTCAACAGAACGGGTTCGTGCTTCGCAGGTGGCGTTTGACGGTATTCGTGAAGAAGCAACGTTGGGTGCACGGACGACCTTGGACGTCCTGAATGCCCAGCAGGATTTGCTGGACGCGCAATTGGCCGAGGTAGCATCCCGGACCGAGCGGTCGCGGGCGGCATATGAACTGCTGCAGGCCCAGGGGCTGTTGACGGCAGAGCGTTTGGGTCTTGCAGTGCAGATCTATGATCCGACCCTGTATTACAACCTCGTGAAAAAGGCGCCGTCGCAGGTCAGTAAGCAAAGCCGCGATCTGGATCGAGTGCTCAAGGCATTGCGCCGCGACTAAAGGGCATCGCTACCTGTTGTGGCGCTGGCTCGGATTGGCTACAATCGGGCCTAGGTTAGAGCGGTAGAAAATAATGTCAGATCGTGTTGTAAGCGCCAATATTCAGGACGTTCTTTCGTCGGTTAAGCGAATGGTCGACGAGGACGCGCATGACGAATCAGAATTCATCTTTGTTCCGACGGCCCCGGCTGCCAAGCCGGGCCGGTTGGTTTTAACGGATGCGCTGCGCGTCAGCAATGAACCGCTGATCGCCAAGAAGGCCGCGCCCTTGAAACTGATGCCCCAGCATAGCGCGGGTGACAGTACCCCAAAGCGGGCCGCAAATGCGCCAAGCAACCCTGCCGAACCGATGCGGCTGCAACCCAGCGATATTGTACGCGCTGGTGATGTCGACGCCAAGGCAGACGCACCAAAGCGCGACCTAGCGGGAAGCCTCAGCGCCAAGATTGAAGCTTTGGAAGCTGCTATCGCGCGCACCGAGGATCAGTGGGAGCCTGATGGCGAGAGCGATGACGACTACTCTGGCACCAAGACGCAGGCTGTTGAATGGCCGGCAGACAGAGCTTTTGCGCAGTCTCAGGCGGCTGAACCAAAATCCGAAGCCACATTTATTCGCGACCCGGAGGTGGTGGAAGATATGGCACAGAAGCCGACCGATGTTACAATCGGAGAAGAGGAATTGCGCGAACTCGTCGCCCAGATCGTCCGGGAAGAGCTGCAGGGCGCGCTGGGCGAACGGATCACGAAAAACCTGCGCAAGATGGTTCGGCGTGAGATCACGCGGGCGATCGCCGCAGCGGATGTTGACTGAGGTCTAAATGGTGCGTGGCGTCTGCGCCATCGCGAGAAGCAGATCCAGATCCATATGCTGTTCCAGATGGTCGGCAAGGTCGTCCAGCACTTGTTCGACGCCGTCTTCGTAAGCTGTTTCCGATGTCACGCCCAGCTCTGCCAGATAGCTGGCGCGAAACGTGTCCGAGGTGAAAATCCCATGCAGATAGCTGCCGCGTATGCGCCCATTGGCGCTGGCGGCACCTTCCGGGCGACCTTCGATCTGCAGCCAGGCCCGAGCGCAATCCGGGCCATCAGTACGGCCCATGTGGATCTCATATCCGCTGACGGGTTCATGACCGGGCAGGGCGGTTGCTGAGCGCAGGATAACCTGCTTTTCTCCGGCCATTGTCGTGCTGACATCCAGCAATCCCAACCCTTCGACCTGACCGGGGCGTCCATCGACGCCATCGGGGTCCGAGATGGTTTTGCCCAGCATCTGATAACCCCCGCACAGGCCCAGAACATGACCCCCGCGGCGGACATGGGCATAAAGGTCGATATCCCAGCCCTGCGCCCGGAAATAGGCCAGATCGCCGATTGTAGACTTGCTGCCCGGCAACAGCACCAGATCGGCATCTCCGGGCAGGGGACGGCCTGCTGGGATGATCTCGACCGTAACGCCCGGTTCGGCGGAAAGCGGGTCGAGATCGTCGAAATTGGCCATCCGCTCAAGCTGAGGCACAGCGATCTTGCATGCCCCTCCGGTATGAGAGCGGATGTCCATCATGTCTTCTGCCGGCAGCTTCCATGCATCATGGAACCAGGGCACCACGCCCATACAGGGCCAGCCGGTCCGGGATGCGATATCGTCGCGCCCTTCATCGAACAGGGAGACATCGCCTTTGAAGCGGTTGATGGCAAAACCCCGGATCATCGCAAGGTCCTCGGCCTCCAAGACGGCTTGCGTCCCCACGATCTGAGCGATCACGCCACCCCGATGAATGTCGCCCACCAGAACCACCGGAACCTGTGCGGCACAGGCAAATCCCATATTGGCGATGTCACCCTTGCGCAGATTAGTTTCTGCCGGACTACCCGCGCCTTCAATCAACACCAGATCAGCGTCGCAGCAAAGCCTTTCAAAGCTTTCCAGAGCCGCCCCCAGTAGCTTAGACTTGTCCTTGCGATAATCGCCCGCCTTCATTGTACCTGCGCGCTGGCCCTGAAGAATGATCTGCGCGCCGGTATCAGTTTCGGGTTTGAGCAGGATTGGGTTCATATCCGTATGCGTCGGTCGTTTGGCCGCCCGCGCCTGCAGGGCTTGCGCGCGCCCGATTTCGCCGCCGTTTTCCGTAACAGCGGCGTTGTTCGACATGTTCTGCGGCTTGAACGGAGCCACGCGCAACCCGCGTCGCGTATAGGCGCGGGCCAACCCGGCCACTAAAACCGATTTGCCAACATTGCTGCCGGTGCCTTGAATCATGATGGACCGCGCCATGGCCTGTCTCCTATGCTCGGGCGCAGATGATCTGATTTAAGGCCAAAGGAAAAGCCCCATATGAATACGCCTGCGCATCTTTTGATTGGTGCTGCTGTTTTTGCCCGCCCGGCCCGGGGCGCGACGCTATGGGCAGCTCTGTTTGGGTCCTTGTTGCCGGATTTGTCGCTATACCTGATGGCCGGCGTTTCGCTGCACATCCTGAACATCCCGGCACAGGTGGTGTTTGATCAGCTTTACTTTTCACCCGCGTGGCAAACCGTATTCGCCATCGATAACTCGTTTATTTTGTGGGGAGTGGCACTTGCACTCGGGCTGTGGCGCGGCTGGCACCTGCTGACCATTGGCGCATCCGCAGGGATACTTCATTTGGTGATGGATTTCTTATTGCACGCAGGCGATGGCCGACCACAGTTCTGGCCGATCAGTTCATGGGTCTTTCACAGTCCGATCAGCTATTGGGACAGCACACATCATGCGGCTTGGATCGCGCCGATCTCAGTGACGATTTGCATTGCCGCCTATGTGGTGCTTTGGCAGCGCGGCCTGTCGGTTTCGGCAAAACTGTTCTTTGCGCTGTTACTGGCGGCCGAGCTTTGGGTGGCGTGGCAATGGATCATGTATTTTTGATCTGACCAATCAGCCCAAAGAAAAACGCGCCCCGATGTCAGGGCGCGTTTTTTCAATCGGATGCGGGGAACAATCAGGCAGCTTCGGCCTGCTGAGCCGCATTCCGGCGTTCGCTTTCTTCGCGGGACAGGGCGACAGACGTCCGTACGCCGCGACCAACAAATTCCATCAGCCCGCCTACAACCCGCTCATTGGGGTCGATGCCGGCGCACGATAGTACTTCGCGCCCATCGCGCGAACGTGCCCAACGGGCAATTTGTTCCGGTCCGTTGCCATACTTCTTGTCGTCGGCGATGGCATCATCCAGAGCAGCCAGTACAACGGCTGCGAAAAGTTTGCGTGCACGATTGCCTTGTTCGTTGTTAAAGGCAGTGCCGTCAACGAAATCTCTCATCTCGTCTTTCCTGTTTTTCTTGCTCTTGCAATTTTCGGCGTGACGGTCCTTATGACCTATTACATGCGATTCGGATACACCTAAAATGCATAGTTGCGTTGCGTCATTTGCATGGCTCGCTGCAGGTGCAGCACTAGGTTTCGTTGTCTTGTCAGGTGTGGTCACGCCAGATATAGGGACGAGAACTGACGCATCAACCGTTTGTGAAGGATTTAAGTCATGCCCAAGATAAATGGGAACGAAATTCGCCCCGGCAATGTGCTTGAGCATAATGACGGACTGTGGGCGGCGGTCAAAGTGGATCACGTAAAGCCCGGCAAAGGCGGCGCTTTTGCCCAGGTCGAGCTGCGCAACCTGCGCAATGGCTCAAAGCTGAACGAACGCTTCCGTTCGGCCGACAAGGTCGAACGCGTGCGCCTTGAGCAGAAGGATCAGCAGTTCCTGTACGAATCCGATGGCATGCTGGTGTTCATGGATTCCGAGACCTACGAGCAGATCGAACTGCCTTCGGAACTGCTGGGTGAGCGCCGCCCGTTTCTGCAGGACGGCATGACCATCGTAGTGGAGTTTTATGAAAGCGAGGCGCTGAACGCCACGCTGCCCCAAAAAGTGACCTGTAAGATCGTCGAGACCGAGCCGGTTGTGAAGGGTCAAACTGCGGCGAACTCGTTTAAGCCAGCGGTTCTGGACAATGGCGTCAAGGTCATGGTGCCGCCTTTTATCGGGCAGGATGAGATGATCGTAGTGAATACCGAGACCATGGAATATTCCGAACGCGCGTAAGCGGACGATGGTTCGGTGCAAAAGGGTCGCTCTGCGGCCCTTTTTTAGGTCCGAATGCGATAGCGCTCGGGATGATCTCCAAACAGCTCCAGCATCAGTTCGTACTTGATGCGATTGGCGCTGACCTGTCGGTAGAACGCGATCAAGAAAGCGGTCGGGCCTTGAATGCGTCCGAGACCGCTTATCGCGGCCACGACGGTGCCGACATCGGTTTTACCCTGCAACACCAGCCAGCCGCCCAGCATCAGAATCCCAACAGTCCCTGCGCCATTGATGACACTCAGCAGGAACTTGGCTGAGAGTTTCCAGATGAACATCTTGCGGCGGGTCTCGAATATCTCGTCGAACTGTTTCTCAATCGCTCGCGATGCCGCCTCGATATCCTCGTGCGTCAAGCGGTCGGTCGCGCTGCGCAGAATTCGAACACGCTCGGCCACGAAGATGTTCACTTTTCGCTGAGAGGCCAGAACGATAATGATCTGCGGAACGATCATGGAAAGTGCGATCAAGCCCAGCCCCGGTTGGGTTGAGGAGATGTAGCCGATCACGCTGATCAATGTGCCGATTTGCACCACAGGATCGGAAAACGCACCGCCTGCGAACTTGCCCAGCTCTTCCGCCTCAGCAGATACGGCCGTTGTCATCGTGCCCGAACGAAGGTCTTGCCCCTCTTCGCTGAGATCGATTGATCGGGCAAGCAACCGTCCCCGGATCAGTCGGATGATGTCCTCGCCCAGCGTTCCAGAGCGATACCCGAGCACCCATTTCAACGTAAGGCTCAACAGGATGACGCCCATCATCCCGGCGCCCAGCAACAGCAGGCGATCCACTTCGATGCTATCAGATGTCAGGTGATTGACGATGTCGCGCTGGAACTCAAGCGGAGCGGCCGCCAGCGCAGCCACCGCCAATGACAGCAGAATAAGGATGATTTGCCGTCCGGCGCTGACACGCCATATCGCGGTATAGAGGCGAAACATGCACGTATCCCGTTAGGCCAATTGCAGTCAGTGATACCGCGCGGCCCGGCCGCGTCAAATACGCAAACAGTTTCAAAAGAATGGGCGTGCCGGTTCAGCAACAAAATCAACCTGGCAGTTTTAGCGTCGCGCCACCCGCCTGCATGTCGTCCCCCGCGCGATCCAGCCGAAGGTATGCGATCGCCTTTCCGCCAGACTGTGTAAACAACACCCCGGCGGGTTTACCACTGGAGTGAATCTCGGTCCCGACCGGAGCGGTGCCCGCGATCTCGACAACGCGCAAACCTTTGCGCAACTCAGTCTTGTGCTTCATGCGCGCGGTGACCTCTTGTCCGACATAGCAGCCCTTCTTGAAGTCCAAGCCATTCAGCGCCTCGAACCCGGACTCAAGAATATAGCTGTCTGGCGTCAGTTCGATGTTGGTTTCGGGGATACAGTGACGGACGCGGATCGCATCCCAGTCCGTACCGTCATCACTTTCCAGAGCGGTAGAATAAGCGCGCCATCCCAGATCAGGATGCCGCGGGTCGGGTAGGGCGCCCTCGGGCGCGGGGCCGGTGCCGCGTTGTACGTTCAGGTCGGTCTGGTCGATGGTCACATCTGCACGCAGCTTGTACATCGTCAGTCGTTTGGCAAGCCCGTCGGCGAGCACATCGGCCACATCCAGCAGCACCGACTCACCGTCTCGTTTGAGAAAGAAGTCAGCCAGGTACTTGCCCTGCGGGGTCAGAAGGGCGGCGTAGACCAGCCCGTCGTCCAGCCGCTGCACGTCATTTGTGATCAGCCCCTGCAGAAAGCTATCAGTATCGTTGCCGGTCAGGCGCAGAATGCGGCGATTGGACATGGGTTGATCCTCGTCAATTCGTCTGGCTTCGTGATATAGGAAATCGCGCCGCCATGACCAGAGGGTTTCAGACGTGTCCGCCCCGATCAGCATTGTGATTCCAACCCTTAACGCGGGGCATTCCCTGCCGGGAACGCTACAGGCTTTGATGGAAGGGCTTCATTCAGGCCTGATCCGAGAGTTAATCGTGACCGATGGCGGCTCAGAGGATCCAACACTTGAGATGGCGGATGAAGCCGGAGCCAAGATCGTAACAGGCCCGGCGTCAAGGGGAGGGCAGTTGCAAAGGGGGTGTGCCAAAGCATCTGGCGATTGGCTGCTGATCCTGCATGCCGACACCGAGCTGCAGTCAGGCTGGAGCGCCATCGTGGCAGAGCATCTGCGTTCGCACAGGCCAGCAGCCTTCCGATTGCGGTTTCGCGTCAGCGGGATTGGTGCCCGCTGGGTTGCTGGTTGGGCCAACCTGCGTAGCAGAGTGTTTGGTTTGCCCTACGGCGATCAGGGGCTGTTGGTACGCCGCAGGGATTATGACTCTGTCGGAGGATTCCCAGATCAGCCACTGATGGAGGATGTCGCCTTGATCCGCGCTTTGCCGCGCCCGGTGCTGTTGAAAGCAGACGCGGTTACGAGTGCGGAACGCTATATCCGTCAGGGTTGGTTTCGGCGGGGCGCACGGAACCTTTGGACTCTGGCGCGGTACTTTCTGGGGGCTGATCCGCATCTGCTGGCGCAGTCGTATCGGCGTTGAAGGCGGTGCGCAGTTCAACGATGGATTTGCCCAAACGGAAGGGTGCAGCAAAGCTTACCAGACATAGGGCAATGATCTGCAGTACCAAAATGTGCGCATTCGCCTGCAGATATTCCCATTCATCCTTGAGCTTGCCGACCTGTTCGATCAGA
The DNA here is from genome assembly GCF_056532525.1 of Ruegeria sp. I3. Lineage (NCBI taxonomy): Bacteria > Pseudomonadati > Pseudomonadota > Alphaproteobacteria > Rhodobacterales > Roseobacteraceae > Ruegeria > Ruegeria sp. I3. The sequence continues at coordinate 842,482 of NZ_JBQFNI010000001.1, forward strand.
TCGTCATAGCTTTGGGCCAGGATCAGATAATCACCGGCAATCGCAGGCACCTTGCGCCGCATGTTGTCAATTGCGGTTTGTGTATCATCGTCCAGAGATGTGAAGACGAGAAATTGATCGATGCTGAAGGCATCCGCTTTCGCGGCCATCTCGCGGGCCTCATCCATGTCATCACTCGACGTGCGGCCGAATAGAAAATGCAGGCCTTGAAGCGGGGCTACTTCGTTCGTGACCGCGATGAACAACGGTAAATCGGCATTGCTTGCGGTTGAGGCGGACAGAAACTCTACCTTTTCGCACAAAACAGCTGTATCCGGGTCGTAAGCGGGGTCACAGAACCTCAGCCGAAACCGCGCGGCATCACGGTCGAATGCAAGCGTGGCGGCATAAGCAACGTCGATCTGCCGGTCCAGCCGCGAACTGTCCGAGGTGTAAAGCCCGGCCAACACGGCTACCAGCGCACCGATCCCACCCAATACGACCCAGACCAGATCCGCCAGTTTCCACGCCCGATGCCCTGCAGGTTTGCGGAACAGAAATCCTGTGCCAAACAGGCCGATCATAAAGGCCAGTATCAGCAGAGGTAATTGGTTTTCAGCGATGAATGTCATACGCTGGAGTGTACGGTCTGCGCAGCGTCTGACAACAGGGCTCACGCGCAGTTGTACCTTATGAAACGTCGCTACCTGACGTCAGGACCCCGAGCTTTGGCCGAACTTGCGAAACAGCTTCGTCCGGTCAAAGGCCTGCTCTAACTCGTCCGTGCGCTGCTTGACACTGTCCCAGAGACGTTCCTGCATTTCGGCAATGGCGCATTCCAATAGCACCATTAGCGAAGTCATGGAATCCCAGGCCGAAGGCACTGCGATCCTTACCGCAAAGGTGTGTTTCGCCAGCCGGTGGATGGGGGATCGCCATTGATCCGTCAGCAGGACAACCTCGGCCCCGCGTTCATGGCAAAGCTGCCCGATCAACAAAGTAGTGTTCTCATAACGCCGCACATCCAAGGCCACCAGCACGTCGCCTTCGCGCACTTCGAGCAGATCGTGAGTCCACGACGCTGCATCTGACAGCAGCTTCACATCAGGACGGATCATCTGCAGGTGGAGGTAGAGATATTGCGCCAGGGTCCCGGTTATGCGTCCGCCGGTGATGAAAACACGCCGTTTGGGATCGCAAAGCATACGGCAGAAACTGTCAAACTCATCCGGGTCGACCTCATCAATCGAACGCCGCTGGTTCTCAAGCGCTTGGCGGGAGTAGCGGTTGAGAATGTGTTCTTCAGGTAAGTCATTCTGCCAGACATCCCGTTTGGCGACGGGCCCCGAGATCATCTCTTTCACTTCGCTGCGTATCGCGGACTGAAACTGCGGATAGCCATCAAAGCCGGTTTTCTGAAGCATCCGCGCAACCGTGGCGGTGGAAACCGAGGCGATACTGGCCAGCTCGGTAATGCTGCCAAGCCCTGCCATGGGGTAATCATCCAGCAGCACGTTGACCAACTGCCGCTCGGTCGGTGTCATCATTTCGCGATGCGCAAGGAGCCTTTCTGTCACTCGCACGGAATACTCCTTTCCCTTTCTACCCATGTTTATGTGGAAAATTTGACAATGCAATCTGACTTGGGGAATTTTATACAGGAAATTTATTGACAGGTTAAGAACCTCTGTGGAATTTTTTCCAAATGGAATCACGTAGCGCCACTCTCACCTCTGCTCAGCCTGATTTCGGTCCCGTCGTTCACATCGACGACGCGCCGGAAGAGCCTTCGGTTGTGGTGGTGTGCGAACACGCCTCGCATCGTATCCCGGACGGACTGGGGGACATGGGGCTAAGTGCCGAGGCACTGCGCAGCCATATCGCGTGGGACCCGGGCGCGCTGCCGGTTGCACAGGCACTGGCCCAGCAGTTGAACGGCGTGCTGGTGCATGGCGGGGTGTCGAGGCTGGTTTATGACTGCAACCGCCCTCCCGAAGCCCCCGATGCTATGCCGGAATGCAGTGAAGACACACCGATCCCGGCGAACCTTGAACTGAGCGCCAATGCGCGTCAGCAGCGGATTGAAGGCGTATACGTGCCGTTTTGCCAAGGGCTAGAGGATGTTCTGATCCGTCATCACCGCACGCTAAAACTCATGGTGACGGTTCATAGTTTCACGCCGATATACCGCGGAACACCGCGCGATGTTGAGCTTGGTTTGCTGCATGGCCAGGACGCCCGCTTTGCCAAGGCGATGTTGGCCAGCGCCGCGCACGAGCTGCCCCTGGTTACTCGATTGAACGAACCCTATTCGGCGGCAGACGGGGTGGCGCACACTTTGGATCTTCACGCAGCGCCCAACGGATTGTTAAACGTCATGATCGAGATCCGGAATGATCTGATTCAGACAGCCGAGCAGCAGCGGGTCATGGCCGATTGTCTGGCCCCGTGGATCAATCGTACCATTGCTCCGTTCTGTAGCGGGGTGGGCGAATGATCAAGGCAATGTCAGCATATGTGCGTGTAGTCGATGCGGTGAACTACCGGATCGGGCGGGTCATGATGTGGGGCCTGTTCGTGATGATGGGCATCCTGCTGTGGTCCTCGATCTCGAAGACCTTCTTTCTGCCTTCGCTCTGGACGCTAGAAATGGCGCAGTTTGCGATGGTGACCTATTACATCATGGGGGGGCCGTATTCGATCCAACTGGGTTCGAACGTGCGAATGGATCTGTTTTATCATAATTGGAGCCATCGCCGGAAAGCCTGGTTCGATGCCTTCACGGTACTGCTGCTGATCCTTTATCTGGGTGTACTGTTCTACGGTGGGCTTGGATCCACGGCGTACAGCCTGGGCTATTGGGGTGATGAGCCTGTCGCCTATTTCACAGGCCTTCTGACCGGCAGCGAAGAGGTCGGACGGCTAGAACGATCCTCCACGGCGTGGCGGCCATACATCTGGCCGGTCAAGGCGATCATGGTCTTCGGCTTCTTCCTGATGCTGCTGCAGGCGATATCAGAATTTTTCAAAGACATTGCGCGGATCAACGGGCAAGAGATCGGGGCAGCGCGGGCATGAGCCAGGAATTTATCGCAATCTTCATGTTCGCTTCGATGATGCTGATGCTGTTCACAGGGCAGCGCGTCTTTGGTGCCATTGGTGCCGTCGCAGCCATTGCGGCACTGGCGCTCTGGGGGACAGGCGGGCAGGACATTCCGTTTTCGGCGGCGATGAAGCTGATGAAATGGTACCCACTGCTGACCCTGCCGATGTTCATCTTCATGGGCTATGTCCTGAGCGAAAGTCGTCTGGCCGATGACCTCTATCGCATGTTCCACGTCTGGATGGGGCCGGTGAACGGTGGGCTTGCCATCGGCACCATCGGCCTGATGGTGCTGGTCTCGGCGATGAACGGGCTCAGCGTGGCAGGTATGGCCATCGGGGCGACGATTGCACTGCCTGAACTGCTGCGGCGCGGATACGACAAGACCATGGTGACGGGGGTCATTCAGGCCGGGTCGAGCTTGGGCATCCTTGTGCCGCCCTCGGTAGTTCTGGTCTTGTACGCGATGATCGCACGGCAGCCTGTGGGACAGCTGTGGTTGGCTGGCATTGTGCCGGGGCTGCTAATGGCGTCGATGTTCATCCTCTATATCTGGATCCGATGCCGCATTCAGCCACATCTGGGCCCCGCGATGAAAGATGCGCACGAAGTGCCTCGGGCAGAAAAGCTGCGCCTTCTTGGGGCAGGGGCTTTGCCGTTGATCATATTTGCCGCAATGATGCTGCCCTTCGTGAACGGCTGGACCTCTCTGGTGGAAAGCTCGGCCATCGGTGCGCTGGCAGCGCTGGTGGCGTCGATCCTCAAGCGTCGAATGACATGGAAGATTTTTGAGGACTGCACCAAACAGACGCTGGCAATTTCCTGCATGTTCATGTGGATCATTCTTGCAGCGCTGGGCTTTGGTGCGGTGTTTGATGGGCTAGGCGCAGTGAAGGCAATAGAAAACCTGTTCACCGAGCAACTTGGTCTGTCGCCCTGGCTGATCCTGATCCTGATGCAGCTCAGCTTTATCGTGATGGGTACGTTTTTGGACGACACCGCGATGCTGGTCATTGTTGCCCCGCTTTATGTGCCATTGGTAGGTGCGCTCGGCTTTGATCTGATCTGGTACGGTGTACTTTACACCATCACCACCCAGATCGCGTATATGACGCCGCCTTTCGGCTACAACCTGTTCCTGATGCGCGCAATGGCTCCACCAGAAATCAGCCTGCGGGACATTTACCGCTCAATCGTGCCCTTTGTCGGGGTGATGATCCTGGCGCTCGCAATAATCATGATATTCCCCGAGATCGCCTTGTGGCTGCCCGGGTATGTTTACGGAAATTAACCAGAAGGCCCGACACACGGGCACCCAAACTTAAACGGAGAGGAAATTGACATGACGACAAGACGTAAGTTTCTGAAAACTGCGGGGGTAGGGGTTGCGGCGGCACCTTTGGCAACGCCTGCACTGGCGCAAAGCACGATCACATGGCGGATGCAGACATATGCCGGTCCTGCACTGGCCGAGCATGTGATCGACCCGGCTATCAAGATGTTCAACCAGATCGCCGGTGACCGTATGCAGATCGAGCTGTTCTACGCCGATCAACTGGTCCCGACCGGAGAGCTGTTCCGCGCTATGCAGAAGGGAACCATCGACGCGGTTCAATCGGATGATGACTCGATGGCCTCGCCCACCGAAGTCACTGTTTTCGGCGGCTACTTCCCGTTCGCTTCGCGCTATTCGCTGGACGTGCCGGTGCTATTCAACCAGTGGGGCTTGAACGAAATCTGGGACGAAGAGTATTCGAAGGTTGGCGTTAAACACATCAGCGCCGGCGCGTGGGATCCGTGTCACTTTGCGACCAAGGATCCGATCAATTCGCTGGAGGATATGAAGGGCAAACGCATCTTCACCTTCCCGACAGCAGGCCGGTTCCTCAGCCAGTTTGGCGTGGTACCCGTCACACTGCCGTGGGAAGACATCGAAGTTGCAGTTCAAACCGGCGAGTTGGACGGTATTGCCTGGTCGGGCATCACCGAAGACTACACCGTGGGTTGGGCGGATGTGACTAACTACTTCCTAACCAACAACATTTCGGGGGCCTGGGCCGGCCACTTCTTTGCCAATATGGATCGCTGGAACGAGCTACCGGAAGATCTGCAAACTCTGTTCAAGGTCTGCTGTGACCAGTCGCACTACTACCGCCAGTGGTGGTATTGGGGCGGCGAAGCCAACCTGCGGGTTAACGGTACCAAGATGCAATTGACGACCATCCCGGATGAAGAGTGGGCGACGGTTGAAGAAGCTGCTGTTAAGTTCTGGGACGAAATTGCTGCGGAATCCGAGACCAAGGCAAAGGTCGTGGATATCTTCAAGCGCTACAACGCCGAAATGCTCAAGGCCGGGCGGCCCTATCGTTACGGATAAAATACTTGACCGGCCCGTTCTTTCGCGGGCCGGTCGTTACAGGGACAAAGAATTTTCGTCGAAAATTCTCGCATATCACAGAGGTATTGCATGCTGACATTTGAGCATTTGAAGGCTGAGGTTTCGTCTGGCGAGATTGATACGGTATTGGTTTGTCTGGTTGACATGCAGGGCCGTTTGATG